>CP133159.1:2766000-3475500 GCA_030913385.1 Cytophagaceae bacterium ABcell3 | reverse complement strand
GGATAGTTATATTGGGGATAGAGTTTAACTTTTCGAAAGGAAACTTTTTAGCTTCGTCTTGGTAAAAGACATTATATTTTTCATCAAAATTCCAGTCATCAAGCTTGTCCTGATAGAATTTTCGAACCTTTTCAGGGGCATCTGTTGTCATTATCGTTACTCCGGGCAATACACCTTTTTCATCATCTTTATCGGTTATTGAAAAAACTACCGCATTAGGGTAAGCAGGGACGTTAACTTGCGACCTTGTGGGCATTTCTTCTTGTAGGTTGGCATACATTTGTTGATAAAGCGCTCTATTGTCTATGTCTTTTGGGATAGAAGGGACTTCGGAAAAAGGCTTGTCTTGTGCTGGTTTTTCTGCACACCCAAAAGAAAGAAGGAAAGATGCGGCTACCGGGATAAGCTTTTTCATTTTAAATTATTAGAGGTCTCTATAGATAAAGAATTACTTAGGGGGGATTGTTTTGGGGGGCTTATATATTGTTGATAACCTTCCTTATATATCTGAACATTACTTGTTCTTCCCCGTCTTCATCTCCGGATGCTATTTTTTCCAGGTCACAGATAACCTTTTGCCTGATGGTGTCTGTTCTTAGAAAGCGAGATGCATTGTCTTTTATAAAATCTCGTCTCTCTGTCTCTGAGTGTGAGCGAAACTCTTTGAGCACCTCTTTTATCAAGTTTTCTCCGCGTTCATCATCCATGTAGCTGAATATTTTGGCCCTGATGGCTTCTAAGTCACTATCTGAAATAATATTTTCAGAATCAGCTATACTTAAATGTAGGTATATGTAGTAGTGTTCATATACCCATTCGGACGTGATGTCAAAATGAATCATATAGCAATTTTCAAGGTAAACGCCTGAATTTTGTCAGAAATATATTTAAGAGTTAATTCTTTAAAATGTTTAAGCCAGTCTATCAGAATTGTATTAGAGGTCAAACACATCATGTCTGCGTTTCAGAAGGGCAAAACTAGCATTGTATAGGTTAAGATACAAGTTTGAAGAAGCCTTTTAGATGATGGTTGTTTCTGAAAGCTCATAATAGTTTTTGTCCTTTAACTGGTGTTCCACTAGCTAATTTTAATACCCGTATCCGTAACAGGCAATTTTTCCCCGATAGTTGGAGGGCAAGACTGCATTGCTTCGTGAATCGTTATTTGCTTTTAAGCCCAAATTAACGGTCGCTACTGGCTTACTGATAAAACTGTAGGGGAATACAGAAAAAGCCCTGAAAGTGAATTCAGGGCTTTTATAAGCTTTATACAAGACGATGATATTACATCATTCCGCCCATGCCGCCGCCCATAGGAGGCATAGCAGGAGCTGCAGCACCGCCGTTCTCCTCTGGCTCATCTGCAACTACACACTCAGTAGTAAGAAGCAGAGAAGCAATAGAAGCAGAGTTTTCAAGCGCAAGTCTTGTAACCTTAGTAGGGTCGATAATACCTACAGAGATCATGTTCTCATACTTGTCTTCACGAGCATTGTACCCGTAGTCGTCTTTTCCTTCTTTTACTTTCTGAACAATTACAGAACCTTCAAGACCAGCGTTATAAACGATAGTTCTTAATGGAGCTTCAATGGCAGTTTTAATAATGGCAATACCAGTATTTTCATCTTCATTGGCTCCTTGTAGGCTCTCAAGCACAGCAGAAGCTCTGATAAGTGCTACACCACCACCAGGAACGATACCTTCTTCAACGGCAGCTCTGGTTGCATGTAGGGCATCATCAACTCTGTCTTTTTTCTCTTTCATTTCAACTTCAGTAGCTGCACCTATGTAAAGGATAGCAACACCACCAGAAAGCTTAGCAAGTCTTTCCTGAAGTTTTTCTTTGTCATAGTCAGATGTAGTAGACTCCATCTGAGCTTTTATTTGCTGGATTCTACCTTGGATATCTTCTTTGCTTCCGTTTCCATTGACAATAATAGTGTTGTCTTTGTCGATGTTAACTTTCTCAGCAGTACCAAGATAGTCAAGCGTAGCGTTTTCTAGTTTGTAACCTCTTTCTTCAGAAATTACAGTACCGCCTGTAAGGATAGCGATGTCTTCAAGCATTGCTTTTCTTCTGTCACCGAAGCCAGGAGCTTTAACAGCAGCAATTTTCAGAGCACCTCTGATTTTGTTAACAACAAGTGTAGCAAGCGCTTCACCGTCAACATCCTCAGCGATAATTAAGATAGGTCTTCCACTTTGTACAGCCTGCTCTAGTATAGGAAGAAGCTCTTTCATAGCAGAGATCTTCTTGTCATAGATCAGGATGTATGGGTTTTCCAACTCTACTTCCATTTTCTCAGTGTTGGTAGCAAAGTATGGAGAAAGGTATCCTCTGTCAAACTGCATACCTTCAACAGTCTTAACCTCTGTTTCAGTACCTTTAGCTTCCTCTACAGTGATTACACCATCTTTACCAACTTTGTCCATTGCATCAGCAATCATTTTGCCGATTTCGTGGTCGTTGTTAGCAGAAATAGTTGCTACCTGAGCAATTTCGTTAGAGCTGTCAATGTTTTTTGACTGGTTTTTAAGGTTTTCAACAACTGCAGAAACAGCTTTGTCTATACCTCTTTTAAGGTCCATTGGGTTAGCACCGGCAGCTACGTTTTTAAGACCTGCAGCAAAAATAGCTTGAGTCAATACAGTTGCAGTAGTAGTACCGTCACCAGCTTGGTCAGCAGTTTTAGAAGCAACTTCTTTTACTAACTGAGCTCCCATGTTTTCAATAGCGTCCTTTAGCTCTATGTCTTTGGCTACAGTAACACCATCTTTAGTAATGGCAGGTGCACCAAATTTTTTGTCAAGGATGACATTTCTTCCTTTTGGGCCAAGGGTTACTTTAACGGCGTCTGCCAAAGAGTCTACACCCTTTTTTAGTTTTTCGCGGGCGCTTGTATCGAAAAATATGTTTTTTGCCATTTGTTAAAAATGTTTTTAAGTTTCAGGTTTAGTTTGAGTTTTAATTAAAGTACTGCGAAAATGTCAGATTCACGCATGATTAGGTAATCCTTACCATCAACGGTAAGCTCTGTACCAGCGTATTTGCCATAAAGTACAGTATCACCAACCTTAACTGTCATAGGCTCGTCTTTTTTGCCTTCTCCAACAGCAACCACAGATCCTTTTTGTGGCTTTTCTTTGGCAGTATCAGGAATGATGATGCCGGATGCTGTTTTTTCTTCTGCTGCGGCAGGTTCAACCAGAACCCTGTCCGCTAATGGTTTCAGATTTACGTTTGACATTTTTACGTTTTTATTTAAAGGTTAAGTTTTTATTTAAATTCCTTACCCGCCCTTATTGCATTTCTTGTGCCAATCTTAGAACCTGTAAAAATGGCATGTTTTCCCTGACAAAATGTTGCCACTCCTGTCTATTCGGCGTCCGCGCTCTGCCATATTAGCACTTGACTTTTTCTTGTTTTTTGCTTATCTTTTAAGATAGAAGTTAGACCTGCACGAAGCGCAATAGTTTCTTAACGAGTGTTAATTTGCTTTAAAGCAGTCGAAACATAGTTTTTGCTCCATAGTTAAAACTATTGTAAAAGCCAGGTTTGAATTCATTAATAGTAAAATCAGCCGTATTGTTTAAACCAATGAGCTATGAAAAAACTTAATGAAGGTTGGCTGACCGAAGGCCTTATTGATTTTGAATATAAAAAGTATATACTCTTAGCGTACTTTAAGTATGTAAAGAAAAATTTCGGGGAAAAAAAGCTTTATCCTTTACTCTCTGATCTGGTTTTCCATTACAAAAACTTACTGGATATTAAGGATAATAAAAAGATTATTTACGAAAATTTCCCTAAAGAAATTTCCAGGGCAGACTTTGAAAAGCTACAGATTATTTACAAAAAGCTGGTAGACGATGAGGGGGTAATGAAAGAGATAGAGGATATCCTCAGTTTTTCTATACCAAAATTCCGGGAGTCTCTTTCAGAAGGAAAGGATATCTATGAAGATATTGCGGATAAAATTAAGATATCACCTATTGGCATCTCTCCATTATACCCAGATGAAGGCTATGTTTTTTTGACTCAACCCGATGAGCGTCACGCCAAGGTTTTTGAGTATCAGGTTACGATTTTTGAAAGTTCTGATGAAAAATATCGTGGCATACATATGAACTTTCTAGAGTCTATATCTAAAGGTATTGGAAATACATTCGAGTCCTTAAAAATTGAATTGGTTAGAAAATATAAGAAGCTGCCCAACCCGGCAACATTTCTGATAGAAAGTAATGTAAGGTGCCCGTTTCAGGAAACACTGCTCCCGATTGCCAAGAGAATGTTGGTAAAGCATATTTATAGTGCTTAAACCTGAAATATGCTTTAGAACTTTTTATTGCGTGGAAAAATAGCAATAAGTCTGCACTTTTGGGACGCAAAGCTTAGCAGCGCTATAATTAAGACACAAATGTGAAAAGAAGAGTTATAAGGAGGGAAGGGGGAGACGCTTCGTGCTATATTGTATTTTCTTAGAGTGACCAGATGTTATAAACAAAAAAAGCCGCATTTTGCGGCTTTTTTTGTTTATAAAGGTTCTTTTCTTATTCTTGGTCTAGGTCAGGAAGTTCTTGTTCAGCTCCTTCTTCTTCAAACTCTTCAAGAGGAATTCCGTCTTCAAACTCAGCAGCGTCCTCATCGGCAGGCTCACGTTGCTGTCCTTCTCCAAGGCCACGACGCTCTTGCAATCTTCTTTCAGCTGGCGTAAGTTCAGCCTCATCTACTGTAGGACCTGGGTCAGCCATTACATTAAAAATAAAGCTTAGCCCTAAAACACCTATGGCTAAACCCCAGGTTATTTTTTCAAGCGCATCGCCAGTTTTTTTAACGCCTATAAGCTGATTGGCTCCGCCTCCAAATGTGCTTGAAAGGCCTCCTCCTTTAGAGTTCTGTGCAAGAACTATAAGAACAAGGAGAACAGCTACTATTATTATTAGGACAATTAATGCAGTAATCATTCTTTTGTTTTCTTTATGTGTTTTTCAGATTTTCAATTTGGCTTGCAAAATAAGCTTTTTTTTCTGGAAATTTCAAAATTAATTCTTCGTAAATATTTATAGCCTTATCTGTTTTGCCTTGTTTTATCATTAATTTGGCAAAAGTTTCCGACACAGGGAGTTTTGCTTTCATGGTTTTTCCCGCCAAATCTTCCTGTGGAGCGTTAGGGTTTACCTTAAAAGAAGATAGTGGCGGAATGGTCGGGTCTTCTTTGATAAACTTATCTATAATAGCGTTTTGGACATTTTTGTCTTTTTTCTTTTTGACCCTTTCCGTATTGATAAACTTGAGGTAGTCAGAAATAAGCCCAGCATCATCTGATAGCTTGTTTTTTTCTTCCAGCGTTAACTCATCATCTAATCGACTGGAAGTTATATAATGTTTTTTGCTAGCGTCAGGTTCATGTTTCTCTTTCGCTTTTTGCTCTTTTTTTTCTTTTGCTGGCTTGGGAGCTTTTTTGGGTGTAACAGGCAGCAGTTCTTCCAGTGAAGGCAAGGTGTCGTCGTTGCTCACTGGTAGTTCGTAAGAAGTCTCAGGAGTAGGTGGCGGAGGGGCTTCTTCTACTATGATTACTGGGCCTGGGACGTGTAGGTCCGCAAGTTTTCTGAGCCGGTGCAATTTCTTTAAGTTTTCCTCTATTTCCCTAAAAACCTCTTCTTTAAAAGGTTCTTCCTGCAGGTTTTTGATCCGGTTTTGAGGCTTGGAGTTTTCTCTTGGCCTGTTAAGGCCTGTTGGTTCTTTTACTTTAAGGTTGTTAGTTTTTTTTTGAATGATGTTCTTTAAGTTCTTTCTGTCGGCAGTGCATGCAGCAGCTTTTTTCAGTTTTTTCTCAGCCAACATGCTATGGTTTTCGTGTGCTGCCCTTGCGATAAGGATATGAGCTGCCTGGCTGTAAGGAAACGTAGATGCCACTTCTTCCAGCTCTTTAAGAAGGTTAGCAGAAATGTTTTCCGGGTTTCTAATAAGTGTTGTAAAAGTTTGCTTGTTCACTTGTTATAACGTTTACCAGGTTGATGTGGATCTGTTGAAAATGTCTAGGACAATTTGGTTAAAGATCACATTTAATGCTTCATTTTCTACTTGAGTCAAAGTTTGGTTTTGCTCAAAATCAAAATAGAAGTTAAAGGGCTGCTCAAAACTTTGCTCCTCGTCTTTGTTATTCGTAAAACGGGCGTTTACGGTTACAGTAAGCCTGTTCAAACCTGTTAATTCACCAGCTTGCGGTGCTACAGGTGTAACGGAATAGCCTACAATAGAGCCTTCTAGTTCCCAGTCGGCATTGTTGTTTACCAAGTTAAGCCTTGTGTTGCTTTGGTAAAAGTTACGAAGTGTTTCAGAAAACACCTGTGTCAGGTTTGGAGGTCCATTCCCTGATTCGTTATTAAAGTTCCTGATAGCTATACTATGGATGTCGGACGGTATCGAACCTTCTCTAAAAGAGTAGGTTACTGAACATCCTGACAAGTACACCAGGGCAATGATCAAAAGGGTACAAAGGTTCTTTATCATCAGATCTCTTCTATCTGGTATTCTTTGATTTTTCTATAAAGTGTTCTCTCAGAAATTCCTAAATCACGCGCAGCATATTTTCTCTTGTTTTTGTTCTTTCTTAGCGCTTTAATGATCAGTTCTTTCTCTTTGTCTTCGAGCGATAGGGACTCTTCTTCGTCTTCTGTTTCATGAATGATGTCTTCAATCTTGTCATGGTCCACTTCTTTATTTCTTATAACGACCGGCTCATGCTTTTCTTTTGGAGGTAACAGAAGAGATGAAGGCATGCTCCTAAAATCTTCTTCATGCAAATTGTGAAACAAGCCTTCGTGTTCTTTTATAACCCCAGGATCTTGGTTTTGCATCAAGTCAAGTACCAGTTTCTTCAGCTCGCTCATGTCCTTTTTCATGTCAAAAAGGATCTTGTACAGGATTTCCCTTTCCGAAAAGTCATCTTTTGTTCCTGACTCACGATGTAAGGCAGGTAAGGACGAGTCTTGTGGAAGATATTTTTTTAATGTGTCCCTATCAATTTCCCGCTCTGTTTCCAGAACAGAAATTTGCTCTGCCAGGTTTTTTAATTGCCTTATATTTCCAGGAAATCTAAATTTTAACAACTCTTCTTTGGCTTCATTGGTAAGCCTGATTGGCTGCACCTTGTACCTGTCAGAAAAATCAGAAGCAAACTTTCTAAAAAGCAGCTCTATATCTTTGCCTCTTTCTCTAAGCGGTGGTACATAAATGGGAACTGTATTAAGTCGATAATATAGGTCTTCCCTGAACTTTTTCTTATGGACAGCCTCAATCAGGTTCACATTAGTAGCGGCAATGACCCGGACATCTGTCTTTTGTACCTTTGAAGAACCTACCTTGATAAACTCTTTATTTTCAAGTACCCGCAATAACCTTGCTTGGGTGCTCAAGGGCATTTCTCCAATTTCGTCAAGAAAGATTGTGCCGCCGTTGGTCACTTCAAAATAGCCTTTTCTGGCATCGTGTGCACCCGTAAATGACCCTTTTTCATGACCAAAAAGCTCTGAATCAATGGTGCCTTCCGGAATCGCACCACAGTTTATGGCTATAAATGTACCATGCTTTCGGTGGCTTTGTTGGTGAATGATTTTGGAGAATGATTCCTTTCCGCTACCACTTTCACCGGTGATTAAAACCGTCATATCTGTAGGCGCAACCTGTACAGCCACTTCTATGGCATGGTTTAGAGCGGGCGCATTTCCTATAATGCCAAACCTTTGTTTTATACTTTGCAGATCTGCAATGTCCATAGACTATTCCTTTTATTCTACTACTTCACCAAATAAAGTTCCTGATGTGCATTCTTTAACAAGAACAGTTGCATAGTCTCCAGGTTTGAAATTCCCCTGAGGGAAGATAACCATGGTGTTTTGGCTATTTCTTCCTCTGACGTAACCTTCTTGTTTTTTGGAATAATCTTCTATAAGTACTTTGAAAGTTTTGCCTACGGCCAATTTGTTTCTATAAAAACTGTGTTCTTGCTGAAGCGCTATGATTTCGCTCAAGCGTCTTTTCTTTACATTTTCAGCAACATCATCTTTGAATTTTTTAGCTGCTGGCGTCCCAGGTCGCTCTGAGTAGGCAAACATATAGGCAAAGTCATATTTTACATACTCCATCAATGATAAAGTATCCTGGTGTTCTTCTTCTGTTTCCCCGCAAAAACCAGCAATCATATCTGTGGACAATCCACATTCTTCTCCCAAAACCTCCCTTATACGGTCGACCCTTTCCATGTACCAAGCCCTGTCATAGGTACGGTTCATTACCTCAAGCACCCTGCTGTTTCCGCTCTGAGCAGGCAAATGTATATATTTGCAGATGTTTTCATACTTTTTCATAGTATAAAGCACCTCATCTGTTATGTCTTTAGGGTGGGAGGTAGAGAACCTAACTCTTAGGTCAGGACTGACCAAAGCTACCTTTTCTAGTAACTGTGCAAAGTTTACATGCTCTGTTTCATCTTCAGGTTTCCACTTGTAGCTATCTACATTTTGCCCGAGCAGGGTTACCTCTTTATATCCTCTGTTTACCAAGTCTTGCGCTTCTTTGACGATCGAATAAGGGTCACGGCTCCTTTCGCGGCCACGGGTATAAGGGACAACACAGAAAGAGCACATATTGTCGCACCCCCTCATGATGGAGATGAATGCGCTGATACCATTGCTGTTGTGCCTTACCGGACTAATGTCTGCATAGGTTTCTTCTCTGGAAAGGAACACGTTTACAGCCTTGTTGCCTTCGTCTACATCGCCGACCAGCTTGGGTAGGTCACGGTAGGCGTCAGGCCCTGCTACTAGGTCTACTATTTTTTCTTCTTCAAGAAGCTTGGCTTTTAACCGTTCTGCCATACATCCCAAAACCCCTACCAACAGTTCCGGTTTTTTCTTTTTCAGGTGATTGAAAAGGTTTAGACGGTTTCTTACTTTTTGCTCAGCATTTTCCCGAATGGAGCAGGTGTTTAGAAAAACCACATCAGCCTTTTCTGCATCGGATGTGGTGTCGAAACCGTTGTCATTCATGATCGATATGACAATTTCACTATCTGAAAAATTCATCTGGCAGCCGTAGCTTTCTATATAAAGTTTACGCTTTTTGCCAGTATTGTTGTCCGGTGTGATTTTGGGCAATTCACAAGCTGTTTTGTCCTTGTCGGTAAGGATCGGTATATCTTTGATGATGTCAGACATGGTGTTATTAATTTTGGAATACAAATATAGGGAAAAAAATAGAAAAAACTGACAGATTGTCAGTTTTTGGTCAGGTGTTGTTTTATTTATTTAAGTTGTTGTTAATCATGAAGTTTGTTGTAGTAAAGTTGTGATAGTTTTTCATCGTGCCCGTAAATGTCGTTTCGAAAGTGCACATGATCATTGTCGTCTACCCAAGTCGTAAAGTAAACGATATAAACAGGCATTTTTTTCTGCAACTTTACATAAATTTCTTCCTCGGAGTTCATGGCTTCTGTTATCCTTTCGTTTGTCCAGTTCCCTTGGCCTTTTAACAGATGTTGGGCCAGGAGCACAGGCTCTTCTACCCGAATACATCCGTAGCTAAAATCTCTTTCTTCTTCACTGAAAAGCTTGCCGTATGGCGTATCGTGCAGGTATACCATAAATCTGTTAGGGAACATAAATTTTACACGCCCAAGGGCATTGTTTAAGCCAGGTTTTTGTCTGATGGTAAACCTGAAGTTCTCTTCATTGATGGTGTCCCATCTAATCGTGTCTGCTTGTATAGGATTATCAAGATTGCCGTCAAAGAGTTCCATGTTCCTGCTTTCGAGAAAGTCTGGGTTTCGTTTTAAGGCAGGTAAAATTTCTTCAACCGCTATTGTTTTTGGCAATGTCCAAGATGGACTGAAAACTATATGGTTAATTTCATCATTGAAAACTGGCGTATGGGTAGCGGCTTTGCCGACAATCACGTTCATTTGCCAAGTGTCCTTGCCAGGTTCGTATACGTGGAGTTTAAATTCAGGAATGTTGACTATTATATAAGAATCACTTATTCGCTCTGGCACCCATCTCCACCTTTCCATATTGATAATAATCTGTGTAATACGTTCGGAAACCGGTTTGTTAATTTCTTTTAATGTTTTGCCTTTAACAATCCCATCAGGTTTTAGCCCATGTCTTTCCTGAAAAGATTTTACAGCTTTTTTTACATGGGCGTCAAATAAGTTACTTTCAGACATAACAGGCAAATCTCCGCCTGCAAACAAGCGTTTTTTAAGTTTAACTATTACTTCTCCGGTATCGCCTTTAATTAACTGCTTGTTTACCGGTTCTACCATAGGCCAGCCGCCATTTCTGTTGATTTCTTTGTACTTGTCCAGTACAATTTTTAGTTTTTTATATTCTGGGTGCAAGGGTTCATATTCTAAAAAGGGATTTCTATATTTTTCTGTATTGTCAATTATAGAGTCTAATTTCTCGTCATAAGTTATTTCTTTGGGGTCTGTGTACCATTCCAATTTAGCTTCTTCTGGATCGATTACTCCGCCCCACATTTGACTGGCATGTTTGAAAAAAGAGGCTGTTAAAAATATGTCTAAGCTCTTCCTTGCAGTTACCGCCAAATCCGATTCAGGGTGGGGATGGTCTCTGACAAAATGGTGTAAATCTTTTATTCGGCTACTTTCTTCCAGGTCACTGATTAACCCATGCTTGTCTAAGTTGATAATGATATTTAAAAACATGCTTACCTGAGGTATTAACTGACCATTTCTAGACCAAGCTAATTGATAGTCCCTTTTACTATAATAGGCATGTATATTCTCCTGCCACGGTCTATAATATTGGTGCTTTAAAAGTAAGGTGTCAATGCTCAGGGTGTCTATATACTCTGTTGGTATTTCAGCATTCTTTGGTTCTGATAAAATGGACTTTGTACTATAATCATTTCTTTCTGATTTCTCACTGTTGCAAGAAATGAGTATTATGATCAATGGTATAAGTAAAACATTTGATAGTACTTCCAGTTTCATATACTTGTGCTAATTCATATATGCATAACCAGTTTAAGGGGAGTTTATGTTTAATTTAAAACCGAGTTTTGGAGCAAAGGTAAACTATGTCGAGTATGAGGACTTTTCATTTAGAACAACAATTTGTATGAGAAAATTGAAGTAACAGAAGAGCAAATTGTTTTATAGTGAATAATGACAAATATGCATTTTTAAAGAAGAAAATAGAGGCAGTTTTTTTATATAAACAATTTTGTTGTTCGGTGGTTTAAATGTGTGTCTGTCTTTGCAAATTTGTTATTTATGAGTATGTAGCTTGCATTGGTGTAAGAGGCATTGTTACAGGGTGTTTTGTACATATTTTTAACTCGTATTTATTTTCTTGTAAAGGTTGAAATACATTTAATTTTAAAATAAATTTACCTCTTTATAAATAAAATCTATAAACTTTAATTATGTCAAACATTGTAAAATATTTAAACCTGATCAAAGAGGGGAAGACCATGTTAGTTAGAACCGAAAATGGTCTAGAAGAGCCCAAGACAGGATTGACCGGAACGATTGTAGATTTGAAAGCTGAAATTTTTAACGAACTTTTCGGAGAATATCCATTGAGTGCCCAAAATGGAAAGCTTTTTAACCTATTGAAAGAACTTGATGTTGATGTGAAGAAACGTGGTGGAGGAAGAAGGAAGAAAAGTCAAGTAGAAGAGCCTCAGTATCATTAATAGTATAAAAAAAGGTAGTTTAGCGGCTACCTTTTTTTGTTTCTTCTAAAGGAGAGGTAAAACCTTGACTGGCTTTTTTACCTGTCGGAGTTTATTTAACCTGGGTTGCTTTAGAATTCGTTATGAAGGACAAAAGAACAAAAAAAAGCATATTGGGTTTGCAAAGCATAGTGGCGTGGCTCTATGGTTAAAAAACCAAATGCAAACGAAGCGTCTGATCTGAAGTTATTTTGCCACGCAATAGAAAGCTCTAATGCATATTTCAGGTTTAATACTTAAGGTAACTGAAATTTTTTATTAGGAGCAATTTTTTTAAAAAGAGCGAATTGTTTTCTTTCTTTTCTTTATTTTTGCTGTCATGAATCCGATAATAGCTCCCTCAGTACTGGCAGCAGACTTTGCCAGACTTCATTCAGACATAGAGATGATCAACAACAGTCAGGCCGACTGGTTTCATATAGATATAATGGACGGGGTTTTTGTTCCCAATATTTCATTTGGCTTTCCTGTTTTAGAGGCCATTAACAAATATGCCCAAAAGCCCTTGGACGTACATCTTATGATCGTACAACCTGAAAAGTATCTGGAACAGTTTAAAAAAGCAGGAGCTGCAAATATTACCGTGCATTACGAAGCTTGCCCACATTTGCACAGAACCCTTCAGGAAATAAAAGACTTGGGCTGCAAAGCTGGTGTTGCACTTAATCCTCATACGCCTGTACATGTATTAGAAGATATCATTGCGGATATAGATTTGGTTTGCCTTATGTCGGTAAACCCTGGTTTTGGAGGACAAAAATTCATTCCAAAGACCTATGATAAGGTAAGAAAGTTAAAGTCAATGATCGAAGAGAACAATGCTTCAACGCTAATAGAAATAGATGGTGGTGTAAATAATAAAAATGCCAAAGAATTGATTAGCTGTGGGGCAGAGGTTCTTGTGGCGGGTAGCTTTGTATTTAATGCAGAAAATCCCGCTCAGGTTATCGTTGATCTCAAGCAACAGGTATAATAAGCCTGCCAGATGAACGTTCAACCGCATAGATGAGTTCAAAGCTTTTCATAATATTATTTTTTTTACTTTCAGGAACTTTATTATCCTACGGTCAAAACGCTGTCTTTGAGGGCGCAGTAACCGATGAGGACGGCAAAGCGCTTGAACTTGTCAACGTATTTGTTGAGGAGACGGGTGCCTCTGCTATTACGGATGAGCAAGGAAGTTTTAGCTTTAGTGTGCCTGTCGGAAAAACGTATACTTTTACTTTCTTTTACACGGGGTACAAATTCAAAAGCTATACTCTGGATGCCCTGGAAGAAAAAGTGTACAAGATGGACATAGCTCTTGAAGAGGATATCTATGAGCTGGATCATGTGGAAATCGAAGGCCAGCGCCAACGGTATAAAGATGAACGGCGGCAAGCCAGTACTTTTAAATTAGACCCTAAAGTCCCCAAGTATGTTCCTTCGGCTTTCAATGACTTTAACCGTGTTTTAGCCACCCTTCCGGGGGTAATGTCCAACAATGAGCTTTCTTCGCAATATGCAGTACGTGGAGGTAGCTTTGACGAAAACCTGGTATATGTTAATGAAATAGAAATTTACCGTCCTTTTTTGGTGCGTGCAGGACAGCAGGAGGGGTTGAGCTTTGTAAACCCCGATCTGGTGGAAGATGTGAGCTTCTCTGCTGGGGGATGGCAGCCAAGGTATGGGGACAAGCTTTCTTCTGTGCTTGCCATTAAGTATAAAGACCCAACTAGGTTCAAGGGTTCTGTTTCCGCCGGTCTGTTGGGAGGAACGGCCCATCTTGAGAACTCTTCAAAAAATAGACGGGTCAGTTGGGTGATAGGTGCCAGACAAAAGTCTAGCCAGTATCTTTTAAACTCATTGCCTGTAGAAGGAGAGTATTTTCCCCGGTTTCATGATGTGCAGTCATTCATAACTTTTGACCTTACCAAGCGAAAAGACTCCCTTGATTTTGAGAAAAGAACGACCATTAGCCTATTGGGCTCTTATGCCCGTAACCGTTACAATGTTATACCAGCCACAAGAGAAACCCGGTTTGGTACTTTTTTCGAACCTATGAATCTGCAGGTGGCTTTTGGCGGCCAAGAAGTGTTGGACTATGATACGTGGCAGGGAGGGATAAAATTTTCGCATAGAACCAAAGACCAAAAATTCAGGACCAACCTTATTGTATCTGGTTTTTTGTCTCAAGAAAGGGAGTTTTTTGATGTAGAATACGCTTATAGGTTTTGCGATATCGTAAGGGACGGTGATTTTAACAATTGTGCCTTTACCAGGGGGATTGGTGGGGGAATGGACCACGCCAGAAACCGGTTGACTGCCCAGGCCCTTAATATTACCAGCCAGAATGAAATAGTCCTTAATAAAAAGAACAGTATTGAAGTAGGCTTTACCCAAACCTTTGAAGACATTAATGACCGTCTTATGGAGTATGGATGGGTCGATTCTGCAGGTTATGTGGAAATGGCCTATTATATGAACAACGAAATAAACCTGACTTCTCAGAGGACTCAGGTGTTTGCGCAGCATACCATTAAGCCGGATACAAACCAATTGCTGACCTACGGGGTGCGGTTAAACTACTGGAGCTTTAACAACCAGTTGTTGGTCAGTCCAAGGATACAGTACAGTATAGCCCCCAAAAGTAAAAAAGACCTGATATTGAAGTTTGCAGGCGGGGTTTACCAGCAGCCTCCATTTTACCGTGAACTAAGAAATAGGGAAGGGCAGATCAACCACGATATCCGTGCGCAAACGTCTTACCATGCCATTGTAGGGAGCGACCTGTTGTTTACCGCTTGGGGCAGGACTTTTAAGTTTATTAGCGAAGCCTACTTTAAGTATATGACCAATGTAATCCCCTATGACATGGACAATGTCCGCTTACGTTATTTTGGGGACAATGTGGCGACTGCCTATGCTGCGGGTGCAGATTTCAGGGTGAGTGGGGAATTTATCCGGGGTGCTGAATCATGGATCAGCCTTGGTCTTTTGACAACCCGTGAAAATGTGGAAGGCGATGGACGTGGCTACATTAGAAGGCCTACTGACCAAAGGGTCACTTTTTCCATGTTTTTCCAAGACCATATACCTAACAACCCTTCTATGAAAATGTACTTGAAGACGGTCTTTGGTAGTGGACTTCCTTTTGGTCCGCCAAATTCGGTAGAGTACCGTGCGGCTTTTAATATGCCATTTTACCATAGGGTAGATATAGGCTTTTCTAAATTGATCAGCTTTGTGGACCGCTCGGTAGACCGTTCTACTTTTTTTGAATCTCTTTGGATCAGTTTGGAAGTATTAAACCTTACGGGGGCGAACAACACTATTTCCTATTTATGGGTCAACGACCTCGAGTCTAACAGCTATGCTATTCCCAATACACTTTCTCAAAGGTTCTTTAATCTAAGGGTAATGGCAAGGTTTTAATTAAAATAAGGGAGGGTGAACGCCAACATTTGTTTCCTTTGGTATGGTATCTGAGACATAATGTAGAGGCATTGCAGCATGCAACGCCTCTACATTATTTTAAAAAAGATTTGCCTCACGAATAACAAGGTTGAATATTTCTATTGCCTGTTTCAGGCTTAAACAGCCACAGCTTTATTTTCAGCAAGTGCGGCTCTATCCCTGATCTCTTCAAATGTGTGTTCCTTTTTGATTTCGCCATTTTCAAAAACCACCTCTAGTTGGTCAGGCAGCTCAGGGAATTCATTTTCGGCCACTGTCGAATATCTACCGTTTTCCAAGACGAGCTTTAGTTTTCCGCCTTTAGATTTTTTGAAGGATTTAACTATGTTGCCCTTGTCGTCCATTTCAACCGGTGACTTCCTCACTTGTACTTCTTCTCCGTTCACTTCGGCATAAGAACACTTTATCGCAAATTTTTGCGTATCCCTGTCCACCTTCTGTAGCAAGGCGCCACCCATACCAAGCACAAGGTTTTCAGCAGAAATGCCGTTTTCCTTTAAGCTGGCATAGATTTCTTTTATGCTGTCATAGTTTATCCCGTCTCCCTGTATGACCCTGATTTGAGGTGGAAGCACTTTGTATCCTTTTTCATTGAGGCTAAAACCGAATTTCGTGAAGAGGATTTCAAAAACCTTCAAAAGCGTCTGTACAGGATCGCCTGAGTCAGGGCGTATCACCAAGGTACCGTTTCTTTCCATGACTTTTTCCTTCAAATCCTCGCCCCAATATTCTTCACATGCCCTGAAAATGTTGAAAGAATCAGAAACACAGGCTACAATCCCGGATGGGAAAGTGTCCAGCACGTGCTTAAAAATATCTTTTTCCCCTTTTTCTCCGAGCAACGTGCAGATAGAGTGCTCTGTGGCAGGTACAGATACTCCGGCTATCTCTTTGGCCTTATAAAACCTTTTGGCAAACACAGAACCTAAAATAGTGTCGCTCCCTTTAAAATTGATGAGGTGGGCTGACCCTCCAAGGCCTCCGCTTTCCACCGAACTCACTCCGCGGAAACCGAAATCGTTGAGCACAAAAGGTATTCCAGCTTCGGCCCCTTCAGATGCAGTTTCTGCGTAATATAGGCTGATTACTTTCTTGATTTCCCTAGAAAGTGTTGCAACGGTAATCGGATACCATATCTGCATAAGAACTGTTTCAAGAAAATTAGTAAGCCAGAAACACTTAGGGTCTGTGCTTTCAATGGTTAGCATAACATTTGAGACAGGTACAGAAACCCCTTCCTTAACAGCCTTGATCCTGACAGGAAGCTTTCCGTCATATTTGTCAACTATGTAGTCAAAAATAGACCTGTCAAAAACATCATCACGGCCAAACACCTGCGTCAGGACTTCTTCGGCTTCATCTATATCTGCCTTGGTTATTACCTGTCCTTCCAGGTATTTTTTTAGATAATATTGGAGTCCATAGAAAACAGTTTCATCAAAAACGCCTCCGCGGCTTTCTAGATAAGAGTAGATTTTAGTGGTTCCTGGATAGTACAACTTGTGGTGAGAGTACTTATATGCGTCAGCCAATAAAATGAGGTTTTCTTTTTTAGTAGTGTTCATAGCATTAGGTGTTTAAAGTTGTCATTTTTGCATATTTGCTGTTCAGCAGATTCAGTTGTGGGAAATGCTCGGTGGCCACTTCTCCAGCTTCCATCATGGAGGCCACTTCTTCCAGGGAAAACCACTGGACCTTGTCCAGGTCATCTCCGGCCTTGGCATTACCGTAAGCATAGGAGCAACTAAACAGTAAGGTTATAATTTTATCACTTTCTTTTCTGTACCTCCAGTCATTTACTTTGAAGCTTTTTTCATACTTCAGGTCAGAAACTTCGAGGTTGCCACATTCTTCCTGCAGCTCCCTTAAAGCAGCAGATTCATAGTCATCATCTTCAGGGTCAGTAAAACCACCCGGCAACCTCCATTTTCCCTCTTCCTCCCTGAAACCGAGTAGGATTGATGAATAATTGTCCCTGAACAGCGCTACATCTACAGTAGGGTAGGCCTTGGGGTACATATTGGCATAAGCATAAATGATCCCGCACCTAAAGTCTTCTGAATCTCTTACGCAATCGCTTATCTGCTCCCTGAGCGCTGTTGCTGTCAATGCCCCCTTCTGTGGTATTTCTTCTGTCTCTAACCTTCCTGAATAGTAAGAGATGAAACTGTCTCTAGAACCATATAAAAGAAACTTTTCACTTGGGAAAGTTATGGATAATAATGTGTCCAAATTCAGAGACCAACGTTCATCATTTCGGGTATCAGCAAGAGGAAGAACCACTACGTCGGGAAATTCTTTTTTTACCATTTTCTCCCTTGTATAGAAATCCAAAGGGTTTCTTAAAGATCCTTTTACAGGGCTCACCCCTAAGACAATCACTACTTTATTATGCTTTTCTTTTACCCGAGAGATTAATTCATAATGCCCTTCGTGTAGGTAAGGTGTCTGGAACCTTGCAATTATTACGCCTGTTGATTTCATTTTCTATTTGCGTTTATATGACACAAATTAAGTGGTAAAAATTTTAATCTGCAAATTAAACTTGTGTTTTTTTTACGCAAATATGCCGAAGTTATGTAATGTGTTAAAAATTAAATGACTATATCGAATACAAAACCCTCTTTTTTCAGGTTTAGGAATTTTTCTTTATCAAACTTATACAAGTGACCAGGCCTTCCGGCACCTTCAGAGGACGCTAGTTCATCCAATTCCACAACCACGCCTAGTTTCATTATTTTTCTTTTGAAGTTCCTCCGGTCTAAATCCCGGTTAAGAATAGCCATATAGAGCTTTTCAAGATCTGAGAAGGGGAATTTTGGTTCAAGCAGTTCGAAGCCCACAGGTTCATAGGTAACTTTCCCCCTGAGCCTTTCCAGTGCCGTTTGGATAATATGCCCATGGTCGAAAGCAAGGGTAGGGAGCTTGTTTAGGTTAAACCAGGCTGCGTCCTCAGCATCTGACGAGGCCTTTATTTGGAAACCCTCAGGACGTACCAAGCCATAGTAGGTAACAGAAACTACCCTTTGTCGTGGATCTCTGTCCGGTGTGCCAAAAGTAAAAAGCTGTTCCAGATAGTTGACTTCTACACCGGCTTCTTCTTTCAGTTCCCTCAGAACAGCGTCTTCAAGTGATTCTTTGTCCCTTACAAAGCCACCGGGAAGCGCCCAGTGATGTATGAAAGGCTCAAGTCTTCGCTTAATCAAAAGCACGCTAAGACCTTCTTCTCTGTTATATCCAAAAAGTACGGCATCGACTGTAAGAAGTATGTCCTGTTTGAAATCCATTATTCCTCTTGTTATAGCTAAATACAAAAGTAAGGAATTTTATGAAGGACTTACTTGTGCTCGGGTAGGGTTAATGGACTTTTCTTGATTATGGGTTCATTGGGGGGCGTGAATATTGATTTGAAAGCTCTAAAAAGGACAATTTGATAATAGAGAAGAATAAGCCATCCAATTTCGAAAGCAGGTCTTTATGTTTGGGTTATTAGTAAATCATATGAGAGGGGCCATATTTATAAAGGATGAAATAAACGGTAATTTCTTAACCGATAGGCGCTGATGTTTAAGATTTGCCTTGGAAGTTGAAGCAGCCATGTTGAAAAATCCTACTTTTCAGTACGTGCTGTTGAGTTTAGTTAAATAGGATTTGTAATACAGTTATTTTTCATCATATTCATGAAATTGTTGGAAAAATACATAATAATCTCTCATTAGGTCAAGGAAATAATTTTGGGGAGATATAACATGCATTTAGCTTCTTATTTTGAATAGCTGAAAAAAACATTACTGGATAGCAAATGGGAAATTGGTGGTTTAGAAAGAAAGTTTTAAAAGTTTTTGTAGTCATACATTTAGTGGTAGTGAGTGGGTTTACTATGTCAGATGTCAGGTGTTTGTTTAACTATCACGAGTTTTATGGATGCTTAAGTTTAGGTACGTTTGGTTACCCTAAAGAAAAAAACTTTTATATTATTAGATCTCTTTTCTCTATAGTTTATACTCTTCTTGGCTTTTTTAGTATTACGTTTAATAAAAAACTGATTAGCTCTTTATTTTATACACTGGTATTCTTTTTGACAATACTTTATATA
Source organism: Cytophagaceae bacterium ABcell3 (assembly GCA_030913385.1). Taxonomy (NCBI): domain Bacteria; kingdom Pseudomonadati; phylum Bacteroidota; class Cytophagia; order Cytophagales; family Cytophagaceae; genus Natronocytophaga; species Natronocytophaga cellulosiphila. The sequence continues at coordinate 3,456,184 of CP133159.1, read as the reverse complement.
CATTGCTTTATAGTTAGTGGGCATGTATTTTGGGGGCCTTTTCAGGATTTCCATCAAATGTTGATGCTTTTTACTCTTTTTTTAGTCAGTTTGAGTATTATTTTCTGCTTTATTTTAAATAAACTTTATAAGTTAAGAGAGGGCGATTAAGCTTTTGTCCTTAGTCCCTAATATTTCCCAGTGTTTTGCTATTTTCAAATCTTCCCGTTTTTTGTTAGAAATCTAAATTTTAGCTTAAAAGCCCCGAAAGGGGCGATATGATTATAGAAAAAGAACAACCATCACCACCCAGCCCCGAAGCGGGCGAATGTGTTTTTTCTATTTAGGCTAAACCCTATCGCCAGATTTGGGTTTAGTTTACAATGTCTGCAGCTAATTTACCAAATTCGTCACGAAGGAATACACGGGATAAAAGAAACTTGGCCAGAAACCGGCGAACCCATCGCAGGAGGTCGGGCAGGCGGAGGGTGTCCAGTGCTAAGGGGAGTCTTAGAAAGTTTAGACAAGCCACCTTGCTCGCTGTTATTTTTACTACTTTATTGTTGATGTTACTCCCTTCTGGCGATGCTGAAAGCCAAGACAATGATTTGCCGGATACTGTAGCTATTATTGATGAAATAGCGGTAGATGAATTAGTTGAAACAGTAGAGGAGGACGAGGAGGAGTTGGCGCCTGCTGAAACTGTCAGTGAGGCACTGATAACCCTACGTGAAATGGTGGCTTCGCTTTATCGGAACCTTCCACGTTTTGGTATCGCTCTGGTACTATTGCTTGTGGCTTGGATGGTGACCAAAGGGGTAAAGTATGTTTTTAGAAAAATTTCAAAAAACAAGAGACGCAACAGCGGGATAGTTGCACTGACTACCATTGTAGTTTGGCTGGTTGCTATTAGTATGATTTTTGGGGTGTTATCAGGGGATATAAGGGCATTGGTCGGGTCTTTGGGGCTGCTTGGATTGGCATTGTCATGGGCGCTTCAAACGCCTATAGAAAGCTTTACAGGTTGGTTGCTTAACTCTTTTCAAGGTTACTATCGGATAGGCGACCGGGTGGTGGTAGGAGAGGTGTTTGGCGACGTATATAAAATAGACTTCCTTACCACAACAGTTTGGGAAACCGGAGGACCTGAAAGAATGGGTTTTGTCAACGCAGAGCAACCTACCGGCAGGCTGGTTACCTTTCCCAATAATGAAGTGTTGGCCGGCTCTGTTATTAACCTTACCAGAGACTTTCCTTTTGTTTGGGATGAGGTAACGGTTCAGGTGTCTGACGAATCAGACTTACGCTTGGCCATGGAAGTGCTGTTTAAAGTGGCATCTGACTTATTGGGTGATCATATGAAGGGACCAGCCCGAAAATATGGGACTATTTTGCAGAAAGCTGGGTTGGCCTATGAAGGCATTCCGGAAAATCCGCAAGTATTTTTTAACTTCAACGAATCTTGGACTGATACCACACTTCGGTATTTGGTAAACGCGCGTGAACGCAGAAAATGGAAAAGTCGCCTGGTGTTGGCAATCACAGAAGAGTTTGGTAAACCTGAGTACAATGGGAAAATCTCTTTCTCTTATAATAGAAACCAGGTACAGTTTTTAAACCATCACCCTGATATTTCGTAAATCAGGAAATTACCATACTATTTTTTAAAAGAGAGCGTAATTGCTCAACGATCATGAAACACTATACCATCATTTTACTTTCTGGGCTGCTGCTGGTGTCTATAGCTTGCACAGATTTATTGAAAGAGGTCAATACTAGTCTTTCTGAAGAAGAAATGGCCGAAGGTTTAAAAGCGGCATTGCAAGTAGGTACCGATACCGCCGTTGGCCGTTTGTCTTCGGTCAATGGGTACTTAAAGGATGAGGCAGTAAAAATTTTGCTCCCACCAGAAGGGGTGAAAATTTTGAATACAGTAAACAGTATACCTGATGCCACGACAAGAGGAATTATCAACGATCAAATAGATAAAGTAATAGAAAGTATGAACCGTGCGGCAGAAGATGCAGCTTCAGAAGCAAGACCTATATTTGTTGAAGCCATTACAAATTTAACTATACAAGATGCGATAGGAATATTAAACGGCCCAGATACGGCTGCTACTGGGTATTTGCATGGTGCGACTTATAGCCAGCTTTTAACGGCATTTACTCCTAAGATCAACAATTCCCTCAATAACCCCATTGTTTTTGGGCAATCTACAGAGTCTTTGTACAAAGACCTTATCAATGCGTACAATACAGCATCCTTAGGAGGTTTTTTGTTTGATCAAATTACAGAAAACAGTTTAAGTACACATGTTACCAGTCAAGCACTGACTGGTTTGTTTTTTAAAGTGGGCGACGAGGAACGCATGATCCGTCATGATCCGCTCCACAGGGTGTCAGAAATACTGAAAAAAGTATTTGGCAATGAATATGATTAGCCAATTTTTACATTAACTGTTAGAACATAATGCTAGTTTATGGCTTTTTCCTTTTTTTCTTGTTTTTGTGATAATGTTCCCAAGTCATTTCCTTGGGAACAAGATTAAAACTTCCATAAAATATACCTCTTTTGTTGTTATTTTTTTCAGAGTCAGCATCAGTGATAAATACTTTATGTCTTAAGAGGTAGTACTTTGTTGGTTTCTTCTTCTTTTTAACCGGTTTTGTAGTTTTTACTGTGTCAGGTTCTGCGGCCTCTGAATGCGAACTGGTGTCTAACGTATCAGAGGTATTGTTCAAAGTATCTGTTCGCTTGATCGTGTCCTTGACCATGACAGGCTTGTTTTCCTCCTCCGATTCGATTTCCATTTCTTCTTCAACCTCTGGGTCCCTGACAAATCCATCTGGTTCATCACAAGCGGTTAAAAGTGCAAATGACATTAAAAAACATATGTTTGTTATATATGTAAATATTCCTTTTTTCATAATAAGCCAATTTTAAAATATAACCAGCCATTTAAGTGCTTTGTTAAAAAAACCTTTATAAGGTTCCTACAAAAATCATACGGATTATTTAAAAAGAAGATGTTTGGACATGGGTTACTTCCCACGAAAAGTAAAAATTAACAACTCTTGCCGGACCTGTTCCGGCATCTGTCAAAAGTTTGCAGAAAAGTACGGCTTTCTAAAACCTTTCTATATAAGAAAAACTTCGTTAGCACTACCTTATGTCTAAACTATTTTTTTAGGCAAAAAAAAGAGCCACCCCGAAGGTGGCCCTTAAAAATAAAAATTAATTAAACTCAGGTTATGCAGTAGAGCTCTGCATGACAACTCTGTTACATAATTGAGTTTTAAAACATAAACTCAATTCCTCCGGTAATCATCCTTGGAAGGCCTACCGTAATACCTTGAGGTCTTCTTGTGGCAATGTACCTTTCGTTGGTAAGGTTTTTACCAGCAAGTGTGAAGGTCAAGGGAATGTTTTTCATTCTATAATAAGCGGTGGCGTCCAATAAGTAGTAAGATGGCATAACCCCAGTTCTACCATTGGCATCAGGGGTTTCAGAATTAATTTGGTCGGTGTATTGGCGGCCTACATAAGTGAGCACACCTCTTACACCCACTCCAACTGGCAGCTCAAAACCGGCAGCGCTGTTTACCAATAAACGAGGTGCGTATGGCAATCTGTTTCCTGCAATATTTTCATCAACGCCATCCCTAGGAACCTCCATTTCTGTATATCTTGAATCTACTAAAGTGATATTGGCATCATAGAAAAATTTATATCTGGTGTTGAATAGTTTGCTAAAATCAACATTTAAGGCTATTTCAGCACCTCTGTGTTCTGTAGCTCCTGCATTGACAAAACCAACGCCTGCGCCTCCCATAGAAAGGGCTGCTGGTACAATTTGGTTGGAAAAAGCCATGTGGAATAAAGTAATTTCAGTAAAAACAGCCTCGTGGAGACGGGTTCTTGTCCCTAGTTCATAGTTCCAGCTAAATTCAGCATCTAGTTCCAGAGCTTCTCCTTCAGGGGTGATGGCATCTTTAATTCTTGGAGGGGCAAAACCTCTGTGTATACCAGTAAATACTGTAATTCTGTCGTTTACGTTATAGTTGACCCCTGCACCGGGAATTACACCTAAAACATTATTGTTGTTAACTAAAGCTGTGTCAACAAAACCTAATCTAAGGATATCTCTTTCATAGTTATACGATTCCACCCTTGCTCCAAATGTGAGGCTAAATCTTTTGGTGAAGTCCGTTCTGTTATGTATAAAACCACTTAGTGCGTGACCAGTCCTGATTTCATCGTCTCTTAACTCACCAGACCTTGAGTTCGGGCTGCTGCCTATTAAACGTTGTTCTAAAGCACGTTCAAAAATATACCGTACACCAGCTTCAGTATGGTTGCTTATGTTATTGGTAAAATCTACGTCATAGCTTAACCTGGATTCAGCACCAGCTACTTCAAATTGTCTGTTTCTGTGTTGGTTTCTGTTTCTTAGCAATATAGCACCGCCTGTTACAGAAGGGTCTCCGAAGTATTGACCTGTCCAATCGTTTGGACTGATTAGCGCTCCTTCTTCGACAATACTATAAGCATAGTCTTGCCTTTGCCAGTTTCTAGTGGTGGTATATCCAAATGCCGAATTTTTCAGCTTTAGGCGTGGTGTAATTTTATAGACATGGTTCACGCTTAATGAATATCTTCTAATAGGCAGAATGTCATCAGGGACAATTCTGTCAAAGTCCATGCCTCCCATATCGAACATACGCTGCGTCATGCCTACATAGGTAGCATTGGAAACTTCGTCATAAATACCCGCTTTTATTCCTACCGTATGCTTGTTGCCTAGCTTTGTAACGGTTTTTATGTTCAGGTCATTTGCCCTAAACCAAGTAGGCCCCATATTGTCAGCCCTTCTGTGTAAATAGTTGACCAATATACCGGTATTTCCTACCGTGGTTCCAAAGCTGGCATTGCCCATAAAGTAACCCATTTGTCCACCTTGTAACCTTAACCTTGTTTCGGTACTGTCGGGAGGGTTAGGGGTAATATAGTTTACGACACCTCCGATGGTCTGGGGACCATGCATAATTTGTCCACTACCTTTCAATATTTCCACACCTTGCATTCTATCAATAGATGGCGTGTAATATAGCTCAGGTTCGCCATAAGGTGAAAGCGCAATGGGGATACCATCTTCCAAGACCAACACATTACGGCTCCTGTCAGGGTTCAATCCTCTGATACCCAGATTTAATCTTAAACCCGCACCTTCTTCATCTACCACGTGTACACCGGGAGTTCTTCTAAATACTTCATTGCCACTAATAGGGGCTATTTTTCTTATTTCTTGCTCCGGAATATAAGTTGCTGAGCCAGGTATATTTTTCAAAAGGCTACCTTTTTCTCCGATAATTTCTACTTGTGGGAGCTTGCTTAGGGCAGTGTCTGAAATTACTGTTACTGAGTCAGGAATTGATTGACTCAAAGCGGAGGAACCACTCATGCAAAACAGGCACGCCATCTTAATTACCTGCTTCCGGTTTATATTGAAAATCATTTTTATTTAGATTGATTTTAAATTACAGTCGCAAAGTTATACCCGAAAGTTTTTTTTGCAAACTTTATTTAGAAAAAGTCTAAATAAAAATTAGGTAATAATTATGTGTGTAGGTTAACTTGTTGTTTATTAGTTTTTTTAGTTGGTTTTTCAGGTTGGGTGATATTTGTCATTGTTTCGATTCCTGCTTGTGCAGGTCAAAGCAATGCGCTTTTTGATCCATTGGAATTATAACAATAGTGTACTGCTTCGTCACTTTTTGTACCACTTTTTCTTTTCGGGCTCAGGAGCTTTTTTGAGCTTCATTTTGATAAGAAGTTTATTGAGCCCACTCGGTTCTTGTCCTTTATTTTTAGCCTTTTCTTTGGCTTTTTTCTTTTTGGCTTTTTCTTTTTGCTTCTTTTTGCGCTCTTTTTCCTTAGCCTTTTCTTTTCGCTTTTGCTTGCGTTCTTTACTTTGGTCTGTTTTATATTTAATATCGGTAGGGATAAAGTATCTGATGGTCACGTGCAGGTTGTTAGCCTCTTCCATTTCTTTGCTCCCCAGTAAAAAGTTGTATCCCGTCATAAGGTGGAAACCTAAGAGCCTAAAGCCGACCACTGGGCCACCACCAAAGCGGCTTCCTGTAAAATCAGTATAGTAACATGTATTTAGTCCATAAGTCAAGTCTACACCTTTTTTAGTCCATACACCCGCCTGGTACCCTAAGACCCGGTCTTGAAAACTATAAGCTGCTGTTCCATATACGGCATACATTCTTGGATTTTTTAGACTGACTTTTTTCCAGTGTTTTTGTACACCAAATTCGAAAAAGGTCGTCCGGCCTTGGTGCATGCCCAATAGAAAGCCGTACCGGGAGGAGTTTACTTTTAGGTTGGCAGCATCAGCAAGGAGGGGAGAGTGGGTATCATTGATGGAGTAAGGGAGGAGCATACTTTCCCTTCCTGCAAGCGGTTGTGCTTGCGTTGCTCCTATACCGGTCAATAATAGAAATGAAAGAAGATATAGTTTTACTTTCAACGGATTTCTTCGGTTATTAAAACAACAACTCCTAGAGAGTTTACCTCAAAAGCTATTCTTTTGCCGTTTTTTTGTCCTGAAGCGTCATCACATTGGTCGCCTGGTTCGTAAAAGTATAAGTAGCTTTTTTTGCCCCTTTCATAATAGCGTTGCATGTCAGGCTTTCCAAGCAGCTTAAAAAGGTTCTTATCTGAAACCCCTTTTAAGCTTTCTTTATTTTCCAGTAAAAGCTTTACAAGGTCTCCTCTGTGGTTGTTACAGCCTTTTATGTCGTTGGCCCAAGCCTCTTTACTAAAGCCTTCTATTTCAGGCGTACTTCCACAGGAGCAAAATATAATCGAGCAAAATAAAAGGAGTATGGTGTTTTTCATTTAATTTTTTGCCAAATTTAACCTGTTAAAATTCCTTGTCCAATTAATTGTGCAGGGAATTTGGAGGCTATGTATGGTATATAAACTCTCTTTTTGATTTTTTATTTTAGTTCTTAATTTTGAACGATCACAAAATATTATCCGACCAGATTTATGGCTGAAGATGAAATAGAGGATGGCCCTGAACAGGGCGATGATAACAACGGTGAGTTTTCACACGACGTAATTCCTGTTTCAGGAATGTACGAAAATTGGTTTTTGGAGTATGCCTCTTATGTAATCCTAGAACGGGCTGTTCCTGCTATTGAGGACGGGTTGAAACCGGTGCAGCGCAGGATTTTGCACGCCATGTACGAAATGGATGACGGGCGGTATAATAAGGTGGCCAACATTATTGGCCAGACTATGCAGTACCACCCCCATGGAGACGCCTCTATTGGCGACGCTATGGTGAACCTGGGGCAAAAAGACCTTTTGATAGATACTCAAGGAAACTGGGGTGATATTCGTACGGGCGATAGGGCGGCCGCATCTAGGTATATAGAAGCCAGGCTTTCCAAGTTTGCTCTGGATGTACTTTTTAACCCTGATACTACACCTTGGCAACTGTCGTACGATGGAAGGAAGAGGGAGCCTGTTACGCTTCCTGTTAAATTTCCTCTGTTGTTGGCGCAAGGTGTGGAAGGTATAGCTGTAGGCCTTGCCACAAAAATACTGCCGCATAACTTCTGCGAGCTATTGGAGGCTTCTATTAATATCCTTAAAAATAAACCCGTTACCATTTACCCTGACTTCCAAACAGGGGGAATGATTGATGTTACCAATTATAACGAAGGGCAGAAAGGCGGAAAAGTCAGGATTAGGTCCAGGATTGAAGAGCTGGACAAGAAAACCTTGGTCATTAAAGATATACCTTATGGTGTAACTACTACCAATCTAATTGATTCTATCATTAAAGCGAATGATAGTGGAAAAATCAAGATCAAGAAGGTTATAGACAATACCGCAAAGGATGTTGAAATACTGGTGCAGTTGGCGCCTAATACATCCCCTGACATTACTATAGATGCTTTGTATGCATTTACAGATTGTGAAGTGTCTATCTCTCCTAATGCTTGTGTAATTATTCAAGATAAACCGCACTTCATTAGCGTAAACGAAATTCTGAAGATTTGTACCGACCAGACGGTTGCTTTGCTTACCAGGGAACTGGAAATCAAGCGCAGCAACCTTATGGAAAAGTTGCTGTTCTCTTCTTTAGAAAAGATATTTATTGAAAACCGTATTTATAGGGATATTGAGGAATGTGAAACTTGGGAAGATGTCCTCATTACTATAGATAAAGGCTTGGAGCCTTATAAAAGCCAGTTTTTCAGAGAAATTACCCAAGATGATATCATTAAGCTTACAGAAATTAAGATTAAAAGGATTTCGAAGTTTGACTCTTTCAAAGCAGATGAGCTGTTGCGCAAACTTCAAGAAGACCTGGACGAGGTAAACTATAACCTTGAGCATATCATTGAGTTCTCAGTAAAATATTTCCAAAACTTATTAAAGAAATATGGAGAGGGCAGGGAAAGAAAAACTGAGATCAGGACTTTTGATGTCATATCTGCCAATATAGTCGCTGCGGCAAACCAGAAGCTTTATGTTAACAGAAGTGAGGGTTTTATTGGCTATGGCCTTAAGAAAGACGAATATATCTGCGACTGCTCAGACATAGATGACATTATCGTTTTCCGTAAAGATGGGGTTTGTGTGGTAAAGCGGATAGAGGAGAAAGTCTTTGCGGGCAAGAACATCATTTATGCCGGGGTGTTCAAACGGAATGACGACCGTATGGTATATAACATGATATACCTAGATGGGAAAAGCGGTTTTTCCATGGTCAAGCGTTTCCAGATTTTATCTGTTACCAGGGACAAGGAGTATGACCTGACTAAGGGAACCAAAGGCTCTAAAGTATTATATTTTACAGCTAATCCTAACGGAGAGGCGGAGATTGTAACAGTGACCCTGACACCAGGCTGCAAGGCCAGAATGAAAGTTTTCGAGTTTGACTTTGCTTCTATTGCCATTAAAGGAAGAGGTTCCCAAGGTAATATCCTCACCAAATATCCTGTTCGAAAAATTCAGTTCAAATCCGGTGGGGCTTCTACCCTCGGCGGTGTGGATATTTGGTACGATGAAGTGGTAGGAAGGTTGAATTATGATAATAGAGGGCGGTATATAGGCAATTTTGAAGGAGAAGACCGGGTCATTGTGTTGTATAACGATGGGACTTACGAATTGACTTCTTATGAATTGACCAACCGCTATGATGCCCCAACGGTAGTTGATATTGATAAAGTAACCGACGAGCTGGTAATTTCTGCGGTCTATGTAGAGGGAGAATCTAACGTAAACTATATCAAGCGGTTTAGGCTAGAAACGGCTACCGTAGGAAAGAAATTTAGTTTTCTTCCAGAAACAAAGGGAACGAAGTTGTTATTTGCTTCTACTTCAGAAGAACCTTTGGTCAAGGTAAGCTATGTAAAAGGAAAATATGTCACAGAACCTGATGCTGAACTAAAACTGTCCGAGTTTGACATTAAAGGTTGGAAAGCGTTAGGGAATAAAGTTTCTAATGCAAAAGTAAAAAATGTGACCTTGCTTGAATCTGGTGCTAAGAAAAAGGAGGACAAAGAAGGCTCTGGTGACGATGGTGGTTACAAACCGGGGTCGAGTGTAAAGCTTGACATAAAGCCCAAGAACAAAAAAGATGATGATGATGGAAAAGACCAATTGGGCTTGTTCTGATTCAGATGATATTGAAGAAGGCCTGAAAGTTTATCTTTCAGGCTTTCTTACAGAAGAGCGTATGGCTCGGCTAAAAGATGTACTTGGTCGTCGTACCCGCCATTTGACGGTAGTGATGGAAGATATTCACCAACCCCACAATGGAAATGCCGTAATACGTTCATGTGAATGTTTTGGTATTCAGGACTTACACATTATTGAACATAAGTCTAGGTTTTCTATTAGTAAAAAAGTTGGCTCTGGTGCTTGGAAGTGGATAGACATAAAAAAATATAAAGGTGTCCATGCTACCGAACAATGTATTAACTCGTTAAAGGACAAAGGGTATCGAGTACTGGCCGCCACCCCGCATACAGATGATATTAGCATTGGAGACTACCAGCTTGACACTAAAACTGCCATCATGTTTGGCTCAGAGCATACAGGATTATCTCCCAAAGCGATGGATCTGGCCGATGGTTTTATTAAAATACCTATGCATGGCTTTACTGAAAGTTTGAATATTTCCGTATGTGCTGCAATAATGATACAGAATTTAAGGGAAAAACTAGACGCTTCTTCACTAGATTGGCGTTTAAAGGAAGAAGAGGCTGAGGAAATCATTAGAAGGTGGGTAAGAAAATCGGTGAAGAAACCTCATATGCTTGAAAAGCAATATTTCAGTATAATAAAGAAAGCTTGAGAAAGAATTTAAAGAAACTACTTAAAGGGCTTACCATAATGGTGCTGCTCGTTGTTTTAGGGGCTGCTTCTATCAATATCTGGATGTTGGCAAAAACAGAGGGTCGGGTATATACCAATATTAATGAGATACCTGAAAATGATGTGGCTTTGGTATTGGGCACCAGCAAGTACAACAGGAGTGGAAGGGTAAACCTATTTTTTAAAAGCCGTATGGAGGCTGCAGCAGCATTATATCATTCAGGCAAGGTAAAGCATATCATTGTAAGTGGGGATAACTCCCTTTCGTATTACAACGAGCCACAGGATATGAAAAAAGCCTTATTGGCAAAAAATGTCCCCGTTTCTGCTATTACCCTTGATTATGCCGGCTTTCGCACTTTTGACTCCATTGTGAGGAGCAAAAAGGTTTTTGGAAGGAGCAAGCTAACCATTGTTACTCAGAGTTTCCATTGCAACAGGGCATTGTTTATCAGTGATTTTTACGGTTTGAATGCCATCGCTTTCTCAGCAGAGGGGGTTAAAGCAAATTATACCCGTGTTATGCAAGCCAGAGAGTTTTTTGCTAGGTGTAAAGCTGTTTCAGACCTTTACTTTTTTAACCACCAGCCCAAGTTCTTAGGCGATAAAGTAAAAATAGTCATAGAACCACCTGTGCCTTTAGATTCTGTGAAAGTAATAGAGGTTAAGGACGATAGTAGCCTTGATTTGAAAAAAGCGTTGCCTTAAACTTGGATTATGCATTAGAACTTTCTTTTGCCCCTCATAACGAAATCTAATACATGACCCAGTTTAAAATCACTTTTTCATTCTTGTAAAACAATTTAGCCTATATAGGTATTTATATGGCTAAACTGTACACTTATGAAGTATTGGTTTGGCCTAATTTTTTATGTTTTGTTTACACATCATGCATTAGGACAGTTTTTTGCCGATGTTGAGACAGGGCTAGTTACCGGCACCCGCTATAACGAGGTAAGGGTGCCTGGCAATGAGGGTACTTTTTTTGACTTTGATGATAATTTTGAAAGCAATCCCCAGTTTTTTTACAGAGCAAGGGTCGGGTATACCTTTAACGACAGGCATGTTATATCAGCTCTTTTTGCTCCCTTGGCACTTAAATATACCGATGGAGTATTTGCAGATGATGTGCGCTTCAATAATGATGTATTTGAAGCGGGAAGCGAATTAGCTGGAAGGTACAGGTTTAATTCTTACCGTCTTACCTATAGGTATAATTTTATTGTACGAGAGAACTTTGTGCTTGGGGCTGGTATAACCGGTAAAATCAGAGACGCAGCCATACGTTTGTCTGGAAACGGAACAACTAGCGAAAAAACTGATTTAGGGTTCGTGCCACTTATTAACTTTTATACCCTGTGGAGTTTTTATGACCGCTTTGGTCTTTTGTTTGAAGGCGACGCACTTGTAGGGCCACAAGGTAGGGCAGAGGATGTGTTTTTGGGATTGACCTATACTTTTAATCAATATCTGACATTTAAAGGCGGCTATAGATTGTTAGAAGGCGGCGCTGATGTTGATGAGGTTTATAATTTTACATGGATTAATTATGCTTCTGTAGGAGTTTTGGTAAATTTTTAAAAAGTATCCCAAGGAACAATTTTGATTTTTTGTCTTGTGTACCTTACCTTTCTGCTATGAAAAGAAAGGTGTTTTTAGTTCGGAAGACTGGGTCTTTGAAAAATTTGGCATGTGTAGAAGAGCAGCTTGACCCTCCCGCGCCAGACGAAGTTACCATATCAGTTAAGACCATAGGGTTAAACTATGCGGATATTTTTACAGTATTGGGACTCTATAAGGCAGCTCCTAAAAATGAAGCTTTTGTTCCTGGCCTAGAGTTTTCCGGTCTAGTGGAGGAGGTAGGCAGCGGTGTGGAAAGGTTTAAGAAAGGTGACAAAGTGATGGGGGTAACCAAATTCGGCGCATATGCAGACCACCTTAATATCAGTTCTCAATACATAGAGCTGCTTCCTGAAGGCTGGTCATTTGAAGAAGGTGCTGCTTTTCTCGTACAGGCTTTAACAGCTTACTACGCTTTAAAACCTTTGGGAAATGTGCAGAAAGGCCATGCAGTCTTAATCCATAGCGGTGCTGGTGGGGTGGGTATATTGGCTAACCGCATCGCCCGTAAGTTAGGTGCTTATACCATTGGGGTGGTGGGCAACCATGAAAAAATACCGCTTTTACAAAAAGAAAAATATGGAGCCGGAGTCGTAAGGTCAGATAATTTTAAGCAAGATGTGCTAACGGCACTGGACGGGCGTGAACTGAACCTAGTGCTAGAGACTACAGGAGGAAAGTATCTGAAAATGAGTTATGACTTACTCGCTCCAACAGGAAGGTTGATTGCCTATGGGTCTGCGAGATATACCCCGTCTGGTGACAAGCCGAACTACCTTAAACTATTGTGGAAATTTCTAACAAGGCCTAAGATAGACCCTCATGCCATGATCACCCAAAACAAAGCCGTAATGGGATTTAACCTAATTTGGATATACGAAAGGGTAGAGCTGATGCATACACTCCTGCAAGAAATTATGGAGTTGAACCTTGACCCGCCTTACATTGGTCAAAAGTTTTCATTTGAAGAACTCCCTGATGCACTTAGGGTTTTCAGAGATGGAAAAACCACAGGAAAGTTGATTGTAGACCTGTCATCGTAACGTAGGAGGATTCCATTCCGTTGTACTCTTTTGTTTCGCCCCTATGGGGCTGATAAGGAAGTTAAAGATACGTTCTACCGATATTTCGCCCTTAACAGGGCTTATTCCCCTCCCTGTTGGTTGGTGTTTTCACCAACAACCTTGTAAGTGATAAAGTGAATTCGCCAAGATAAACTAACGCAGAAAATAAAACCTTATGCTCTCTCCCAGCACCTGTTGCGGGGGCTGTTGGTAAGTAGCATTATCCATAAAGAACGTCTATTAAAAACCACTTTTCTGCCAACTCTTAACAGATGCCGGAACGGGTCCGGCAAGAGCTGATATTTTTGTTTTTCAGGTATAGTCACCAAATTAATGGCAACCTTGTGGAAAGTGATAAAGTGAATTCGCCAAGATAAACTAACGCAGAAAATAAAACCTTATGCTCTCTCCCAGCACCTGTTGCGGGGGCTGTTGGTAAGTAGCATTATCCATAAAGAACGTCTATTAAAAACCACTTTTCTGCCAACTCTTAACAGATGCCGGAACGGGTCCGGCAAGAGCTGTTAATTTTGTTTTTCAGGGGAAGTCACCCCTAATAGTTGTGCATAAGGTAAACTAACGCCGAAAATAAAACCTTATGCTCACTCCCCGCACCCGTTGCGGGGTCTGTTGGTAAGTAGCAGTACCCGTAAAATACGTTTATTAAAAAATCACTTTTCTACAAACTTTTGACAGATGCCGGAACAGGTCCGGCAAGGGCTGTTATTTTTGTATCATCAATTAACTAATTAAATTAATATATTTGTCCTCTTAGGGAATAAACATTATTATCATGAAGAGGAAAGGTAAATTGTTTTTTTACAGAAAAGACGCTGGAAAGGTTTTTGTACTTCTAGGGCAAAGAGAGAATAAAGGAGAACATTTTTGGTGGCTACCTGGTGGAGGAGCTGATGAAGGGGAGACTGTTTTTGAAGGTGCTGTACGTGAGCTATCAGAGGAGTTGTATCCTACAGTGGAAATTAAAGCTGCTGTAGACCGTTTTAGCACTTCAGGGAAAGAGCCTGAGGCCTTTCAATATAAAACCTCCATATCAGAAAATACTGTATTCTTTGTTGAGGTAAAACAAGACTCAGATGTGCTTCCTGAAATTAGAGATGAATTCGAGAAGATGCAGTGGTTTCCCGTTAATTCCTTTCCGGGAAACATGTCTCGTGAGTTCCGTTTCTTTAAACCTGGGATGGAAGCTTTTTTGAGGAGTTTGTGAAAGGTTAATTGCAAAGTTAGTTCTGAACTGAGCTCTTAAGAGTTATGGGTAAAATTAAATTTTTGGCAGCTTTCGTGTTAGTTGTTTTTAAAGGTTGGATGGGGAAAAACCCTATTAAGGGGATATAGGTGCTTTTCAGGCAAAGGAGCATTAGTCTGTGGTGGTTTAATAGTAATGCTAATTTTTTGTTCTGCCAATTCTTATAGAAGTGTTGATACATGAGAAAAATAACCTGTCAGATTATAAGCCGACAGTCTGCAGAGGAAGTTGAAGCGCTTTTGACCTCAAAAATTTTGAAGAGAAAAGGGTTTAGGCTGGACTTCTTGTCGGAAAAAAAATATTTGTTGGGAAATATAAACAGTCTTGAGCTAGACTTAAAAACTTTTGACAAACCTCCTATGAGTGTAAAAGGAAAAATTGTTCAGGAGGAATCTGGAAGCAGAATTGATTTGGTTATTATCTCCGAGTCTCTGAAAGGTCAGTTGCGGGCTGTTATGTATGCCCTTTTTTACCCGCTTGTTTTTGCGATGGTTCTTACCGTAATTATATTAAACTCCAAAGATTTTTGGAGTTATGCAGGTGGATTTCTGGCTTTTATTTTTCCGTTAGTGTTTGTCCGTGTTTACGAAACCGTGTACTATCAGGAACCGGATCCAGAGGAGGTGCTAAGGCTGATTTCAAGGACATTAAATGGAGAAATTAGAAAGATTGAGTCTGAAATGGAAGAACGATGAAGACATTGGTCCTTATTTGTTACTTCAACCGTTAATTATAAATAATTAACGCAGGAGCATTTAGGGAAATGTCGCAAGTTGGTTTGCGACAACTTAAGTTAGTTTCTGTTCTGATTTTGTTGTTTTTCCTTGTATAGTCGATATAATAATTTCTTGGGTTAATGTTTTTTTTGTCATTAATCCAAGATAGCTTAACTCTGTCAGCATGTACTACTTTTAAAAATGTTGAAGCTTCGAAAATGTGTTCTGGATTGTATACTTTTAAATTCAGTCCTCCCTTAAAATTTAAAGTTACAATGTTTAATCTTTTATAATAATGAGCGGTTTCTATTTTATGACAATTGTCATAGTGTTTTCCAAACCAACTTCCATAAAGCCTTAAAGAACCGCCTTTGCAAAGATTTTTACTATCTTCTATTAGCTCCACAAGTTCGCACGGACGCCTTCTTTTTGTTTCACTATTAGATGTTGGCTCAAGATGGTCAAGATCTGGAGTGGCATGAAGAGCTGTCATAAATTCTGTTGGCCCAACCTTTGAAACTCGCTTGAAAATTTTAACCCCTAGCCATATTGCTGAAATTTCTACTGCTCAAGAAATTACTATTCCTGTTAGGTTTGGGAATGAACTATAAATAGCTATTCCAATAATTGTTGCTATTAGCACAGGTGACAATCCGTAAATAAAACCTGTTATTATGTTAATTACCTGTGTCAAGTGATTTTTATGTGTTTAATCATTAACCTTCAATTGGAAAGTGTTTGATTACATCTTTTCATTGAAAGAAAATATTCCTTTAAAGACTTAGAAAAGCTACTGCTGTTCCAAAATAAATGAGCAGGCCGGTGATGTCCACGACAGTGGTAATGGCCGGACTTGCCGCTACTGCCGGATCACCTTTAAACCTTCTGACAATAAGTGGCAAACTTGCTCCTATGATGGTGGCTGTTATCACTTGTAGGGATAGTGCAAGTGAGATGACCGATGCTATCTGGAAAAGGTTGTAAACTTCTGGTATATCTGCTTCCCAAGATAGAAAAAGTACCTTGCCAAAAGCCAATACGCCCAGACAGATAGCCAATAGCAAGGATATCTGTGCTTCTTTCCAGATAATACGCCACCAGTTTCGTACAGACACCTGTCCCAAGGCTAGTGCCCTTACCACCACTGTAGCGGCCTGACTGCCTGCATTCCCTCCTGTATCTGCTACCATGGGCATGTATAAGGCCAAAATCAATAATTTGTCGAGGGTGGATTCGAAACTATGGATGATCATTCCGGAAATGATGCCTATAATAGCTAATGAAACTACCCAGATTACCCGTTTTTTAAAATGGCTCCAACTAGAGGTTTGTAGATAGAAAACCTCTTCTTTGTCGGGCATAATCCCCATAAACTTTTCGAAGTCTTCTGTATGTTCAGCACGTATTACTTCAATAGCCTCATCATGGGTTACAATACCCACCAACTGCCCTTGGTTGTTCAAAACAGGTATGGCTACCAGGTCATACTTTTCAATCTTGGCAGCGACATTTTCCCGGTCATCGTCTACGTGTGCGAATATGTATTCTTTGTGAAGGGCGTCTTTTACCTTCGTGTCGGGTTCTATTAATATTAGATCTTTTAGAGTTATAAACCCTGCCAGGCACATGTTTTCATCTACTACATAAACATAGTAGATCATCTTTTTGGAAGGGGCATCCATTCGTACCTTGGCAATGGCTTGTTGACAAGTCATATCTTCCCAAACAGTGGCAAAGTCGGTACTCATAATACCGCCAGCAGTTTCTGGCGGGTAAGCACTTAATCGGATTACGTCTGTGCGTATCTTTTTGGGCAAAAATGGCAGAAGGGAAGCTTGCTCTTGCTGGGTCATGTGCTGGAACAAGTCCGCACGACTCTCGGAGTACATGTGCTGAAAACCTCCGGCAAACCATCGGGCATCGCTTTTTTGGAAAAGAGAGAGCTGCTTTTTAACGTCGAACTCTGAAAGGATCAGACCTTGCTGTTCAGTGGAGAACTCCGGCATAAGGTCAATGACTACCTGATCATCTAAGCTAGACAGGATTTCGCTCAGCTCAACCAGCGCCAGTTTTTTCATTTCCGGTACCATTTGGCGCGCTTCTTTTCCTTCTGTTATTTCTTTTACCAGTACATCTTTCGTTTCCTGAGACATAATTAGCCTTTTTCCCTTTTCCTAACATTTATTTCGCTTATAGTAAAGTTTCCAAGCTCTTTTTGTCGAGTTTGGAGGGTGAATAATGAAAGTTTCCTCTAAATAGGGATGAGGAGTGCGGGGAGCCACATGGTAAAAGAAAAATGACAGCTAGGGCAAAAGCTATTAATTTTAGCTTTGTTTGGTGATATATAAATGAAATGAAACTTACCGTTCGGGTATATATAAGCTTTTACAGCCATGGTTTACACAAAGTTATCCCAGTTGATCGGGATTACTAAGGTGCAATCAGATCAACGGGCGTTGAACAATATTAAGGTCCGTATTCGACCGGGGGTACTATCCATTTTTTTAAATATTTTTATGCTGCAAAGGTAAGGACAAGTTTTGGTAAAGTCCAATAGTTATGTACTTTTTTAAGGTAAAACGCTAGGATGTTGGATAAATGATAAAAAAATATAATAAAAAAAAGGGGCGTTCCCCTTTTGTTACCTTGCTTCCGCGCCTCCTGTAGTGTTTTGGTCAGGACCGGCTGTGGTACCAGCTTCTCCATCTCTCGGATCTGTCTCACGAGGAGGAGGAGGTTCTGGCATTTCAGGATCTGCGGCTCCTGGCCCTGCAGTAGTTCCTGGGGTAGTGCCTTGTACTGCCGTATCTGTTGGGTCTGTTCTTGGCGCCATTGGCCGGTCTTCTGTTGTCGGAGCGCCTGCTTCTGGCCCAGGTGTTGCCCTTGTTGTTGCTGGTGCTCCAGGACGCCGTTCTGTTCCTTCGCCACTTTCATCGCAGGAGACTAAACTGATCGTGCCAGCTAACCCTAATATTATTATAGCTTTGTTCATAAGATTTCTGGTTTTGTCTTTAATAAGTAACTTCTACATACTTTGGAAAGTTATGAACTGATGAACCTTTTAAGCTATTTTAGTCTCGTATTACTTTTTTGTTTCTGCTGTTATAGTGAAAAAAAACAATTGATTAAGTATTTGTTTTTTAGTGACTTTTGTTTTTGGTTGAACGGTATAGTTAATTTTTTATGTTTAGAAAGCAGAGTGTTGAGTAAAAAAGGCTCTTCGGATTCATTGATATTGAACCGATACTTTATAAGCAACCTGGGGAGGTGCTTCTTTATAAGTATAATCAGCAGTTCTCTATTAATGTTTCCGAAAAATTAAAAAAAGTTAAATAAAATTTCAGGAGCGATGAAGAAAGGTCTTTTAAGAGGGAGAGATTTTGTTATACTTGGTTTAGAGAACTGGGATGATAAAGTGGGGAGCAAGAATGCTTCTAATATAGCAAGAGAAATTGCGAAGGATAACAGGGTGCTATTTGTAAACCTTCCTCTTGAAGTTAGCAATATCATCCGTAAACCGTTTGATCCTGTGAACACGAAGCGTTTGAACGTTTTTCGTGGAAAGGAACAAGATATTCAACAGGTTGACACCAACATTTGGAAGTTTTACCCTAAGACATTAAGCCAGTCTGTAAACTGGATAAAAAATGGCGAAATCTTTGACAAGTTCAATAGGAAGAACAGTAAACTATTGGCAGCCAAAATTAATGAAGCGTTAGAAGCTTTAGGTTTTGATAATGTTATTCTTTTAAATGATAATGAGCTGTTTAGGTGCTTTTACTTAAAAGAGTACTTAAACCCTGCGCTTTCTGTATTTTATATCCGAGACTTTATTACAGGGGTAGATTATTGGAATAGGCATGGTTCAAGGCTAGAGCCTGAACTGCTGGCAAAATCCGATGTGGTTGTCGCTAACTCTACCTATTACGCAGATTATGCAGCAAACTATAACAATAATTCTTATTTTGTTGGGCAGGGGTGCGATTTAAGCCTGTTTAAGCCTGACGAAGTAAAAGAGCTTCCTGAACCTCTTAAAAATATGTCTCAGCCGATCATTGGCTATGTAGGCGCTCTTACAACACTTAGGCTCGATATAAACATTTTAGAGCACATTGCCGAGCAAAGACCAGATTGGAACTTGGTATTGGTTGGAACGGAAGACGAGGATTTCAGGAAAAGCAGGCTTCATGACATGAAGAATGTTCATTTTGCTGGCCAGCAGAATATAGTAGATCTGCCTAACTGGATTGCAGGTTTTGATGTATGCTTAAACCCGCAGCAGCTAAATAAGATTACCATTGGCAACTATCCGCTAAAGTTAGACGAGTATTTGGCGATGGGCAAACCAGTAATAGCAACGAAGACACGAGCAATGGACTTCTTTAGTCAGCATGTATATTTGGCGGATTCTAAAGAAGCATATGTGGGGTTAATTGAAAAAGCTTTGCTGGAGGACGATCCGGAGAAAAGAATGAACAGGAGAAAATTTGCCGCATCACATACTTGGGACCAAAACGTGAAGAATATTTATCAAGCAATTTTAAAAACAGAATCAAACAAAATGGCTGTAGAAAGCTTATAATAGGTATGTCAGGGAAAGCTATAATTCTTTTTGATGGCGAATGTAACCTGTGCAACGGTTTTGTACAGTTTGTGCTGAAAAGGGACCCTAAGGGGTATTTCAAATTCTCAAGTCAGCAATGTGAAAAGGCAGCACCTATACTTGCCGAGTTCAATGTGGAGGATAGGTTGCGAACAGTGGTGCTTATAGAGAACGGAAAAGTATATAAGCGCTCAACTGCTGGCTTGAGGATTATGAAAAAATTAAAAGGATTATGGCCTTTAATGTACGTGTTTATTATAGTTCCGGCCAGAATCAGGGATGTTGTTTATGAGTTTATTTCCCGAAATAGGTATAAGTGGTTCGGCCACAAGGAAGCCTGTATGGTTCCTGATCCAAACTGGCGAGAAAGATTTATACTTTAAAGGATGGATGTAAAAAGACAGATTAAAAAACTGTGTATTTTTGACCTTAGATCATTGGCAGTGCTGCGTGTCGGCACTGCTTTTATTGTTGTATTAGACCTGTTGCTTCGGCTGAGAGATTTTCAGGGGCATTATACCAGTGGGGGAGTAATGCCTTTAAATGTGCTCTTTCGGTATCTTTGGAACGACTACTATTTTTCTTTCTATACTATGGCCTCTGGCTATGGATTTGCCCTTTTTCTCTTTCTGCTCAACCTTGTCTTTGCATTGGTGCTGATGTTTGGTTATAGAACCAGATGGGTATCTATAGCATGTTGGCTCATGATGGTTTCTTTACATAATAGGAACCCTCTGGTTTTGCAAGGAGGTGATGACCTTTTGCGCATGATCCTCTTTTGGGGCATGTTCCTACCCTGGGGAAGAGTGTGGTCGCTAGATGCCATTAAAGCTCAAAGAATAACTGATTATAGAGTGTTTTCTATGGCTGGAGTCGGTTATATGATGCAAACGGGTGCAGTATATTTTTTTTCAGCGCTATTAAAAAACTCGCCTGAATGGACTTCCGAGTTCACCGCTGTCTATTATGCCTTGAGCCTTGATCAAATGGTATACCCGGTGGGAAAACTAATTTATCCTTACCCTGACTTGTTGCGCGTGCTTACTGCCAGTGTTTGGTTTGCCGAGCTTTTGGTACCATTACTGCTGCTTATTCCTTTTGCGGTTTCCAGGTTTAGGCTATGTTTTATTATTCTGATCATAGGCCTTCATTTAGGGATAAGCCTAGTGCTCAATGTTGGACTTTTTCCCATTATAGGCACTGTTACTTTAGCAGGCTTATTACCAGGAAGTATTTTTGATAAAGGTAAAAATACAATTCAGGATCAACTGTTAAGTGATCATAGGTTTAAACAATGGGGTGTAAGCTTTTTTATTTGTGTGGTTTTGCTTGGGAATGTGGTTAGTCTTAGAAAGTTTGATCTTGCGGAGAAACTATACCCAATGAAAGTAGCCAACTTGTTTCGAATTGAACAAAATTGGGGCATGTTTGCCCCACGGGTTTTTAAAGACGATGGTTGGTTTGTATTAATTGGAAACGAGGAAAAGGATATTTATAGGGGAGGGAAGACTGTCAGTTTGGAAAAGCCCAAAAAAGTGTATAGCACTGTTCCAACAGATAGGTGGAGGAAATACCAGGAAAACATATTACTGATTAGTAATTCACACTTTAGGCCATATTATTGCAATTATTTGATGAATTACTGGAACAGTAGGAATGATGATAAAATTACAAATTTAAAAGTAGTGTACATGAAAGAGGTTACTCTCCCAAATTATGAAGTAGAAGGTCCTTCTTATGAACTTTTATATGAATGTAGCTGTCAATGAAAAAGCCCCAAATGACGGGGCTTTTATTACTTCTTTTTTACTTTTTTCTCAGCTGTTTGAACAGGCTCTGCTTTGTTGGTATTAGGTTTCTTACGTTGTCTGCTATTTCCATAAGACCCCATGATCATTTTTCCTCTTTTGGTTTTTTTGTCTCCTTTTCCCATTGTAAAGATTTTTTTAGGGTGAAAAAACTTATTTTGTTAGCTAAACCTGAAATATGCATTAGAACTTTCTATTACGTGGCAAAATAACTTCAAATCAGACGCTTCGGTCGCATTTGGTTTTTAACCATAGAACCACTATGCTTTGCAAACCAAATACGCTGATTTCTTGTTCTTTTGCCCTTCATAACGAAATCTAATGCATGATCTAGGCTAAAGTGAATTTAAGCGTTACAACTATCTAAGTCAAATTTTCAGGAAATGTTTTTCTAAGTGCTTACAATAAGAGCCAAAAGAACCATAAAATGTACATGTAGATAATAGTAATTTTGCCTTTTTTGTCTTGGATAATTTCAGACTATATGATTGTGGTCCTAAACTTTATGAGGAGGTAGCGGTTTTATGGAGGATGATTTTTTTTGATATGGTTTTAAAAGCTTTAAAATATTCTGTTGCACTATTTTTTTTTGTGCTTTTTCAACATATAAGTTATGGACAGCCCGATGTGCTTGAGCGCAGTTATAACCGGCATAAAATGCTTTGGACGGCATTTTATATTAATCAAGATTTGGGTGACCAATGGGAAGTGGAGCTTGATATTCAACACAGACGCCAAAACTTTGGAGAGGATGATTGGAACTTTGCTCGGTTTTATCAGTATCAGGGATATAGGGCTTGGTTGCACTTTAACCCAACCAATGATTTTACCATCTCTTTCTCACCTTTAATGTATGTGCATGACGTTCCAATTTCCGTTGACTCCTGGTTTGAAGATGTAGAAGAGCAGGACGAATTTCGGTTTTCTTTAAGGATGGAAAAAGAGTATCAGCATCGTTTCTTTAATGTTAGCCATAGGTATGGGCTTGAACACCGGCAGATATCTTCAGATGAAAGGCCAGGGTATTTTTGGCGTGAGTGGCGTGCTAGGTACCTCTTAAGGCTCACAAGGCCTATATCTTCTAACACTGATTTGGTGTTTTACAACGAGGCTTTCCTCTCTTTCGGAAGCCGCATTCAGTATAATGTTTTTGACCAAAACCGTACCTATCTTGGTCTAGAATTTGACGCAGGGGATTACCTTTCTTTTGAACTAGCTTATATGTTTCAAATAATTATGCAAAGGTCTGGAGATGCTTTTGACAGCGTAAATATTTTATATGTTAGTGCAAAAATTAGAAACCTCTTTGGGGATAGGTAAAAGTGTTGTTAATTCCAGAATCTTAAAACCTGAAATATGTAATAAAATAACTTAAAATCAGTCGTTTTGCTCAAATTTGTTATCCATAGCGTTGTTATTTTTTGCGGTCTCTAAATGCTGATATTTTGCTCTTCATGACAAAACTTATTGCATAATTCAGGTTAAAGATGTGTTTAATATTTAAAAACATAGAGTATGAGTTTCTTAAAGGCCGAATGGCGAAAATTGGCAATTTTTAACTATGAGGTAGATCCTTCACTTTTAGAAAAGCACATTCCTTTTGGCACGGAGCTAGACTTGTGGCAGGGGCGGTGTTATATAAGTTTGGTCGGTTTTATGTTTGTAAATACCAAAGTATTGGGGATAGGTGTGCCTTTTCATAAAGATTTTGAAGAGGTAAACTTAAGGTTTTATGTCAAAAGGTTTGTCAATGGGGAGTGGCGTCGGGGAGTGGTGTTTATTAAAGAAATTGTGCCTAAAACAGCAATTACTTTAGTAGCAAATACCCTTTACAATGAAAATTATGAAACCATGCCCATGGAGCATACTTGGGAAGAAACGGAAGACTCTTTAAGCGCTGTTTATAAATGGAAAAAGGGAGGGAAATGGCAAAGTGTACAAGTGAAAGGTGATAGGCCAGCCCAAAATTTGCAGCCCGATAGCGAAACCGAGTTTATCACAGAACACTATTGGGGGTATGCAAGGTATAATGAAAGCAAAAGCATTGAGTATGAAGTAACGCATCCTAAGTGGAAGATCTATGAGGTGAGCGGGTATGATGTCTCCGTAGATTATAAGCTCGTCTATGGCCAAGAATTCGAGTTTTTAAATACCGCTGAACCGGCTTCTGTTATGTTTGCTGAAGGCTCTGAAATAACAGTGGAGAGTAAACAAACTTTGGAGTAATGGGGCAAACTTTCTCAATATTTTGCTCCTCATGACGAAATCTATCGGCGCATAGTTTAGGATAAAAAAGAAAACCCCGAATTTGCTATTAAAAGCTTTTCGAGGTTTCTGTTTGCCAGTTTTCGGAGGCCGATCCGAAACTAGCTGTTATAGCCCACTTTAAGGGGGATTTTAAATGCTTTACCTAACAATGGTAACATGTCCTGTAAGTGGCTTATCAAATACTTCCGAGTTTAGGATAATTACGTAATAGTAAGTAGCTACTGGTAATATTTCATTGTTCCTGAAGTTGGTGCCGTCCCATTCGGCGGGACCTTCTGAAAGCCAAACCAAGTTACCCCATCTGTTATAAATCTCTATTCTCGCATCAGGGAAGCGCTCTAAGTTTTCTATATACCAAGTGTCGTTGATATTGTCGCCATTTGGAGTAAATGAATTGCGGACAATGACAGGCTTCTGAACAATTATGTTTACTTGGTCTTCTGCCACACAGTCTCCATTTGAAACTTCTACAGTATATGTGATATTATCTTCTGCAATCAATGTTGGATTTGGGATATAAGGGTCGCTCAGGCCATCTTCTGGATGCCATTGGAAGGATTCCCCGCCGGAAGCATGAAGTTGCACTGGGGCGCCCTCTACTGTGGTTATATCTTCTCCTGCAAAAGGAATTGGGTTAGGGATAACAGTTAAAGGAACCGACATTGATTGTTGCTCACAATAATTATTGTTTTCTATGACGCTGTATAACCCTCCTTCATTAGCGTGAATGGTATGTCCGGTTTCTCCTGCAACAGGGTTCCCGTTCAAATACCATTGTAGGCTGCCTCCATCGCTTTCGACTGTAAAAGTGGCATAATCCCCTTCACATATAGCGGTGCTGTCCTCATTGATCTGAGGGGATGGGTCAGGTATAATGTTGATCATAGCCTCGGATGAGATGGTATCACATCCTGCAGGGAAAGTTACCCTCACGGTATACGTGCCTGAGCTATCAGCTGGATAAAAAGGCGTGGATCCGTTAGGGATATCCGTACCGTTAATTGCCCAAGTGTATGAACTTTGGTCTGGAATTTCTCCCTCAACAGCTACTGGTGTGAGTAACTGAGGGCTTTGGCTTGCACATAAAGTCCTGAGATCTGGAGAAATTGCTATTTCTGGAATTTCAAAGATGTCTGCATTTAGTTGTGCATGGGCTGTTCTATCTGGACAGTCTATGCTGGATATAAGTTCAACCCGCACTTCTTCTTGGTCTTTAAGTGTGGTAATTGCAAACTCATGTGTCGTTTCTTGGTGCAACTGACCGTTTACGAACCAACGATACTCAGGTGCGCTTCCTCCATTGACAGGTATAGCGACAAACTCAGCTAATTCATTTTCACATATTGTGCTGGTAGGGCCTTGAAGGGACACAGACACTGGTTCTATAGGGTCGATCTGCATGACATGTATATTGGATGTAGCAGGGTCGCCAGTCTTACAGTTTAATGATGAGTTCAATATTACATAAACTTGGTCGCCATCCTCGAAATCATCTGCTTTAAACTCTTGATTGTTCATTCCTCTAGGTTGTCCATTGACATGCCACTGGTAAGTAGGTGTTGCACCTCCATTGGTAGGAGTGGCCTCAAAGGTAATTTCAGTTCCCTCACATTGTCTTGTGTCTGGGTTTGCTATAATAGATACGCTTACTGGCATATTTTCATTCACCACCATGGTATGGGTGTTAGAGGTCGCTTCAGCACTGGCGTTTGCATCTATGCAGTTTGAGTTAGAAGTCATAATTACGTGTACTTGGTCTCCATCTTGCAATTGGTCGCTTGACCAAGTGGCAATTTCGTCTTCCGGACCTTGGGAAACATTGTTCACAAACCACTCATAGGTAGGGTTAGTGCCGCCGCCAGAAGGGGTGGCCGTAAAGTTTACTTCTTCGCCTTCACAGATTTCAGGAGCAGTATTTATAGCGACAGACGGTGTAATTGCATCATTGACAACCATGGTAACCTCGTTCGATGTTGCTGGGTTTCCAGATGGACATTCAGCGTTTGATGTTAAGATTACACGTACTACATCAGCACTGTCCAGCGAAGAGGTGGTAAAAGAAGGGCTAGTTTCGCCAGGAACTTCACTTCCATTGATTTCCCACCTATACACTGGATTGGCACCTTCGTTTTCAGGATCTGCAGTAAATACCACAGGCTCGCCTAAGCATATTTCGCCTGGTTCATTGATTTCAACACTTACAGGCACTAGAGGTGTCACATCAATTTCTACCATATTTGAGGTTACGGTACCACAGTCGTCAGAAGTTACGAGCCTTCTATATATCGTAGACTGTGACAGGGCAGGGGGTGAGTAGGTGGAATCTGTTCCGCCACTTATTGTTGTCCATGTATTACCATTGTCCTCGGTCATTTCCCAGGTATATGTGTAAAACCCTGTTCCGCCAGTTGCCGGCGTTAGTTCAGTAATTTCGCTTGGGATATCATTTTCACAGATTTTTTGGTCTCCTCCTATTGAGCCAGGCGTTAAGTCTTCATTGACCCTGATAAGCACAGGAGAAGTAGCGGAAGTATTACACTCGCCAGTTCCTGACACTACTACTCTTCTATAAAAAATTGATTCTGTTAGAGAACCTGGGGAAAAGGTCAAGCTGTTTTCCCCACTGATATCTGACCAGTCGTTAGGGTCATCTTCACTGGCCGATTGCCAGCTATAGGTAAAAGACCCGTCTCCGCCGGAGGCAGGTGCAACACTATTGATCTCTGCTGGTGTAGCACCGTAGCATATGATTTGGTCGCTTTCGATAACGCCGGGGTTAAGTCCCGGAAGTACTGTGATAGAAATGATATTGGAAATATCCGGATCACATGTTGCTGTGGAAACCACCCTTCTGTAACGGGTGTCTACAGTTATGTTTTCAGGGGTAAACTCAGGGTCATTTTCTCCAGTTATTTCTTCCCATGGACCGTTTTCTTCAGACTTTTCCCATATATAAGTATAACCCCCTCCGCCACCTGAAGCTGGATCGTCTTCAGTAATGGTACCTGGAGAAGCTCCTGCACATATTTGGGTTTCGTCTACCTGAATAGAGCCTGGTTCTAATGGGTCATTTACATATACCTCTACGGCATCTGTAAGCTGAGGAGGGCAGTTTCCTGAGCTAACTTCTCGTACAAACCAAGCGGTTGCTGTAAGTTCCTGAGGTTGGAATGTAGAACCTGTGCCTCCTGTGGCACCAAATGTTCCGTTTTCATCTTCAGAATAAAGCCAGCGGTAAGCATAAGGTTCTGTAGAGTCCCCTTCAGTAGGCAGCTCAATGTTTGTGAGTTCAGCAGGCACATCACCGTAGCAGATTACCTGGTCGTCTCCGATAATGCCTGGTGTTGGCTCTTCATATACGGTAATGGTAACAGTGTCAGAGTAGGCGGTGTTGCACGCTGGGTCATCGCCTGATTCTACCATTCTTCTGTACATACGACTTTCTGTCAGAGGGCCTATAGAAAGCTCATTTTCTGGGCCAGTTTCGCTTGTCCAGTTGTCAGGGTCACTTAAAGGCGCAGACTGCCAGGTATAGGTATATGTGCCTTCGCCATCTCCTCCGCTGGCTAGCGATTCGCTTGTAACTGGGTCTGGCGCTACGTTATAACATGTACTTTGGCTGGAGTTTATTTCACCACCTAAAAGCTGCGGTTTAATGGTAATGATGACAGGGCTTCCCGGCACAGAGTCACATGGGCCGTTGATGGCAATCCTTCTGTACCAAGTTTCTGTGTCAATAGGATCGTTAGGCGTATATTCATCACTAATTTCATTGTCTATCAATGTCCAGGAGTTCCCTTCATCTGTGGAATACTCCCATAAAAAAGTGAAAGTCTCATCCGCATCCCCACCACTTGGGTCAACAGCATTTAAGATCGGCGGGGGAGTGGTGTTTGCGCAAATAGCGGTATCTGCATCTATATAAATCTCTCCTGGATCTACTTCGTCGATGATGGTTAATTGTGCAGAGTCCGAAATGGTGGAAGGGCAATTGGCTCCAGACGCTACTACTACCCGGTATAGATGCTCGTTTAAGGAAGCTGATGCCTCGGAAATAACCAACAAACTATCAGTTTCATCTTCTAGGTCAAGCCAAGAAATACCTTCGTCATAGCTTACTTGCCATTGGTAGCTGAATGAGCTAGTGCCTGAAGCGCTTGCTTCTACAGAAAAGTTGGCGTCGTTGGTTTCACATACTTTTGTGTCTTCTGGGTGAACAACAATGTCAACAGGTACACAGCAAGGTTCAACCGTCACAGTGTCGGTTACTGTTACATCAGAGAGCGGCGCGAAGACCAACTCGTCCAAGGCAAAGTCATTCCCCTGAGAAGAGGGGTTGATGTTGTGAAGTTCAATGTCTATTGTACCTGTAACATCAGAGGTCCACACGGTACTAAACTGAAACCAGTCATTGGTATTTTCAGGGAAGTCAATTTCATCTAGTTCCTCTCCGTTAATGATAAATCTCATTTGTGGAGGGTTCAGGGCTTCTATATGGATGTTAGCAATCCATGAGGAAAATGCATATTCCACACCTTCTTGAACATTTACCTGGGTTCTGTACATGGTTTCATCGTCGTCATTCGGGTCTAGTATCATCATGTAACCTTCGCCGGAGGTAACATCTCCCATGGATACAAACCAGTTCTCATTTAGAAGACTTGGGTCTGTGGTAACACCGTAACTTCCTGGGCCAATGGTATGTTCATTATAATTCAAGTCGGTTGTAAACCCTTGATTTCCCAGCTCAAAATCACCGTTTTCTATTTTGTTTCCGATTTGGAATCTTGCAGTGGCAATATAATTGGTGGTCTCTGTCGGGGTTACTGCTGTTTGGTTGAGGGTGGGGTTTGCAATGGTAGCAGTTCCTCCGCCTTCTTCCTCCCAGCCAACAAAAATACCGTTGGTAGTGGCAGAAATTATCGTTTCTTCATCCTCGTTACATTCTTCCAGCACTTCAGCTTCAAGATCAAAGCAAGAGTTTATAGGTCCCACTTCAATGGCGGCTGTTTGGTTCATAGGCCCTCCAAACATGATGTTGTCCATGGCGAAATCCCGACCCGGCGCAGGCTCGTATGGTTGTCTGATCTCTATGGTAGCACTAGTGTTGTTTTCTGAATTCCATTCAAAGGTGTCTGTTTTCCATCGGCATACACCTTCATACTCTCCGTTTCCATCAGTGGTAAAAGTAGCATATAATGTACCGTTGATGAAAACATGGAGGGTGGCATCAGTATCGGCGACCCTGCTATTGTCATGAGGATCACTGTCCCATGATATGTTGGCATGGTCCATTGAAAACACATAATCGTTGTTAGGTGAAACATTTACAGTTTGCCTCCATACGACGCCAGTTTGCCCTTCTTGGTTAGGGGCAAATCCATCTGCATAAAAGAAATTTCCGTCTCCCTGACATTGCTGTGCAGGATCTTGGTTGGTGGTTCTTGACCAATATGGTTGATCTGGGGTCACATGATCATCAATTCTGAATTGATTTGAAGCAGGGGTTCCGGCAGACTCTGTCATGTCCGTATAAAAACCTTCACTGCCATCTTCAAAGTCTCCATTGACAATGACATTACCAACAAACACTTTTGCCTCTGCCGTAAACTCTATGCTTCCGGTTTGGGACAAAATGGCGGTGGTGGTACGTGAATTTGGGTCGCTTACTATACTAGCAGGCGCCCAAGTTACGCCAGATATGTCTTCTCCATACGCCTCTAGCTCTATTTCATCTCCTAAACAATATTCCGCTTGTGGGTCATTAACTCTTACAAACAATGAACGCTCTTGTACATTGCCAATACCTTCTGCATAGCAACTTACGTTGTCTATATCGTCAAGATCAACAACTTCCCTAACAGTGTAGTTACCTGCTTCGCTAACTGTAATTTCTGTGGCTCCTGGCCCAGAAACTCCAGCAAGCAAGTCTCCGTCTTTATACCATTGGAAGTAATTGCTGTTGTTTTCATATCCAATAGCAGTAAGAACTGCTTCGTCCGTACCCGATACAATAACAGGACCGGAAACGTCAATACTTAGTTCTGCTAATACTGGTGTACAGCAGCCCTCTGTTGTTCTTGTGGCAGGAGGGGTTTCCTGAAATTCACAGTAGGCTGTAAAGTTCCAGTCAAACAGAACAGACCTTTTATCTGCCCCCCAGAAATTCGAGGTGTTCCCTTGAGCATTAATGATTCCCGGCTCTTCAAAAGTTTGACTGTTTGCTGGAGAATTATCCCACCAGCGGAAGCCATCTATGGGGTTTGTGCCGGCATTAGGGTTGGCTGGTGCTGTAATGACTTCTACTTCATAGTCGCCGGCTTCTATATTAAGGTTTACGGGGACAGTAACTGCATAAGTTTGGTTGCCAATTTCCGTTGCGTTATTTCCTGAAAAATGAAAGACATCAGAGTAATGGTCGCCAATGCGAATCTGTAAGTGAAAAGTATTGTCTGTGTTGTATAAAACCACAGGTACATTTACAGAATGTAGTCTAATATCTTGCTCAAGTGATAAGTTCATTGTAAAGTCTTCCAAGGCAGCAGGTTGTCCATTGTCAAAGTCTAAATCACCGAATGGAATAAAATCATTGACAGGACTTTCTTTTACATAATAAAAAGTACGCTCATCCCAGCCAGGTTCTGTAGGTTCCGGATCGGGGGTAGAATACCTAGTTGGCGAGATAAAGCGGGTGCCATTGGCATTGGCTCCATAATGGCGGTTGATGGTGTCATCTGGAATCCCATCTCCGTCCGTATCGATAAGTTGATACCACCGATATCTGGCGTTAGGGTCAGGGTTGGTAATTTCCCACTCCGCAAACTGGTTCTCGCACCAGTTGGTAACTTCAATGTTTTCATCTCCACATTGTGCAAGGGCACTGTAGGAAAACAGTAATAGCAAAGCAAAAACACTAAAGGGCTTAATCATCTGAAAAATATGTTATTATAACGTACTTCTTGAAATTATCAACATTTAATACAATCCTAAAGACGAAAAGTAACCTAAATAATATAAAAAAAAATCTTGATAAAAGCTAATTTAATGGGTACGTATTGATCCTCAAAGGGTTTTCATAATGACATCATTGAGCGTCTGGTACAATTGCCTTATATTTTGATATTTACAGCAAGGAGACGAGAAAGAATCCTTATATTGCTCCTTATGACGAAACCTTTCGTATAATTCAGGTTTAATAGAAAAAGAAAGCTTAGAAATGAAGAAAATTTTAATTATAGGGGCTGGCCCTTTGGGGAGTCTTTTGGCGGCAAGGCTTTATGAAGCAGGTCATAATATTTTCTTAATGGCAAGGGGCAAGCGTTTGCTTGATATCAGGCAGCACGGTGTGGTCGTTCAGGAAGATGGTGCGGACAAAGAGGAAGTTGCTCCCGTGAAACTTGTAGAAGCCTTTGACCCTGATGATGATTATGACTTAGTCATTGTTGTTATGAGAAAGAACCAGATTGAGGAAATTTTAGATGTTTTAAGTCAGAATAAACGGGGTCCTTCTTTTTTGTTTCTGGGGAACAATGCTGCTGGCCCTACAAGTCTGGTAGAGGCCTTAGGTAAGGAGCGGGTTATGTTGGGTTTTCCCTTGCCTGGTGGTAAAATCGAGGGGCATGTAGCACGTGTTATGCCTGTTAATGAAAAATATACCTATAAAATCCCTATAGGAGAGGTTGATGGTAGTGTCAAGAAAAGGACTGTAGAAGTGGCAAAACTGCTTAAATCCATGCGGGGTTATGAGGTGGACATTCGTAAAGATATGGATGCCTGGCTTAAATATCATGTAGGGATTTTGATTTCAGGGTTTGCTCCAGCTATTTATGCTGCTGATGTGAACCTAAAGCGTTTAGGGAAAACACAGGATCTGTTAATTATGGCTGTCAGGGCAACAAAAGAAGCCCTTCGTGGACTTAGAAAGGCCGGTGTTCCGCCAAGTCCTGGTATAGTGAGGTTTTTTGAGTATGTACCAGAGCCGGTTTTGGTCACATTGATTGGGTGGATTGCGCGTAAAGAATACGGAAAAACATCACTGGAAGGACATGCCCGTGCGGCACGTGATGAAATGCAACACCTTCATAAAGAACTAAAAAGCCTGATCGGGGGTAAGGTGAAAACTTATTATATGGACATGCTGAGCAAATACTTTAACGCTGATGAAGATCCATTTCCTGAAGGAAGCAGAAATATTCAGATGAAATGGAAGCCCTTACTTGTGCCTTTGACTGGCATATTGTTATTGATTTTGTTTTTGTTCCGAGTAGCTAAAAAAAGAGGTTAAAAAAACCGGGAATACCGGTTTTTTTAACCTCTCTCTATTCTGTAGAAGTAACTCATGGTTCCGTCAGGAAGTGCCTCCTGATACACAAAGCGATATCCATGATTTTCAAAATCTTCCAGAAAAACATCCCAGGTCAACACTTCTAGGTTGTCTGGTTTTTCCTGAGCCTCTGGAAAATATATTGTTAATGGGCCTAACCCTGGTGTATCTGTTTCCAATATCCTTGCTGGAACACCATGTCTGTCTTTGACCCAACGCTTTATCTCTGCATGGTTTGTTGTTCTCACCGCCTCAATCTGCATAATCTAATAATTTTGTCTCCTATTTAAAAAACTAAGATCTTTGAGGATTAGTTTAATCTTGGATTTTTATGCATTTTTTAACTTTTGGAGAAGCTGGTAGGATAGCAATACATGTTATTACCTGCTTTTAACCTATTAATTGCATCATGAGTTATACGTTTAGGTAATTTTGTCTAGCGCAGAGGTGTCTTCATTACCGCTTTTGCTAATGATGCTCAAAGAACCATCTGTTTCGATAATTACAGCTTCAACATTTTGTAGCCCTTTAAAACCGTTTTGTCTAACGGAGGCTAATATTTCTTCTTTGGTTACCCGTTCTTTTTTCATGTTTTCTTGTAAAAATCGATTGCGGTAAAATAAAAGGGTTGGGTTTGATTTTACAAGATTAACTACTTTTTTAGACTTCCAAGCAGCTTTGGTTATAATGAATTGAAGAAAGATTAAAATGGAAAAGGCCAAAACCCCGTCAGCTAAAGCTATGTTTTTTGTAACTATTACAGAGGCTAACGTAGAGCCCAAGGCAACAGTAACAATGAAGTCAAAGGCGTTCATTTTTGACAAAGTTCTTTTGCCTGAAACCCTAAGCAAGACAATCATAGCTACATAGGCAAAAATGCCTATCAGAAAAGTCCTAAGAAGGCTCATCCAGCTATCAAAAAATATAATCTGTTCTTCCATATCAGAAAAACAGGTCATGGGGCAGATAGTTTACCTAACTTTATTGTTCGTGTGTGAGTGACTGTTAATGCGATCTACTTTTTCTGGCCGAGTGGATTTTATTAGTCAAATTTAGCTGTTTAAGAAATTCTTTTTCAGACAATTCTTGGACTTCTCCTGGCTGCATGCTCCCAAGGTACATGTTTTCTATACTAATCCTAATGAGGCGGAGTGTAGGGAACCCGGCTGCTGCGGTCATTTTCCTGACCTGTCTGTATTTTCCCTCAATTAATGTTAGAGAAAGCCAAGAAGTAGGTTTGTTAAGCCTGAAACGGACAGGTGGATGTCTTGGGGGCAGGTTTTCCGGCTCTTCTAGTAAGCTGGCTTTAGCTGGCCGGGTCAAATAGTCTTGACCTTCAATCCTAATGCTTACACGGTTTTCGAGTATGTCAATGGCCTTTTCTGTGGCAATGCCTTCAACCTGCGCATAGTATGTCCTTTCGTGTTTGTTTTTAGGGTTGAGTAGCAGGCTATTTATTTTTTTGTTATTGGTAAGCAGGAGGAGGCCTTCGCTGTCTGCATCCAACCTTCCTACAGGGTAAACATCTTTGGGGAAGTTGCCTAGTTCGGAAAGAACAGGTTGTTGTCCATGACCGCCTGTAAACTGGCTAAGCATCCTGTATGGCTTGTATATTTTAAAGTACCTGAAAGAAGACATGAGTGGAAATTCGTTATAGCAAGTGCAAAAGTAAAGAATAGAGTAGAGGCTTGCAACTTGATAAGGCTGCTTGTATGGTGCTAATAGGATGTGATATCTGTTTTTTTAAAATTGTATTTTAGTATTATAGTAATAGTTCGGTTAAGTTTATTTATAATATTCATTACCAATTTATAAGCTATTGGTATTTCTAGTTATTCTTTTTGTATTTAAACGGCAGGTTTTATTTAAGAGTAAAAGAAACAAAACAATTTTAAACTTATGTGCTTTTTTGTTTATGTAAATTTATTTGAGGTATGAAGCATTTAACAATTACCGTTACCGGAAAGGTGCAGGGTGTATATTATCGGGCTTCGGCCAGAGAAAAGGCACTTGAGCTTGGCCTGAAAGGACTTGTGAAAAACATGTCCGATGGGTCGGTTTATATTGAAGCAGAGGGGCCGGAAGAAAAGCTTGAGGAGTTTGTCCGGTGGTGTAAAAAAGGCCCGGTATTGGCAAGGGTTTCTGATATTGATGTGAAGGAGGGCAGTGCCCAAGATTTTGCTTCATTTGTTATAGATAGGTAGTGGATGGGGCTTGTCCCTGTTCGCTATCTTTATGGAGATCCAGTTTTACCCACTCGCCCTTGGTGCAATGCGGCCTCCCGTTATCAATCATTTTTACAACCTTCTTTATTTTCAGTTTAAGGCCTTTTAAAGCTGTTTTTTGCAAGCTTTGTATCTTCCTGTGCGGAATTGTTGAAGAATGCCTTAAATGGCTTTATTTGAACCTTATTTGCGTGAACTGCCATGGGACCTTCTGAGCTTTATACCTGAAATATGCATTCGAACTTTCTATTGCGTGGCAAAATAACTTCAAATCAGACGTTTCGCTCGCATTTGTTTTTTTTTACCATAGAACCACTATGCTTGGCAAACCAAACACGCTGATCTTTTTGTTCTTTTGCCCCTCATAACGAAGTTTAATGCATAATCCAGGTTAAAAAAATATGCTTTTTTACATCTTTTTACCTATGTCATGTGTTATGATGGAATGAATAATAAAAGTACGGCTTTCTTGTACAGAAATTTTAATATGTATTTTATTGTTTTCTTTGCCATATTGAGTTCTTGTGGACAAGAGTCAGAAGAACGAACATATAACCATAAACCAACAGAAGGTATGAAACAAGCAACATTTGGCGCTGGATGTTTCTGGTGTGTCGAGGCTATTTTCCAAGATTTAAAGGGCGTGCAATCTGTAGTGTCAGGCTATACAGGTGGTGAAACAGAAAACCCTACTTATGAAGCTGTGTGCGGTGGCAATACAGGGCATGCAGAAGTTGTGCAGGTTACCTATGACCCTGATACAATCAGCTATGAGGAGCTGCTCGAAATTTTCTTCAAAACCCATGACCCGACCACGCTTAACAGGCAAGGGGCAGATACCGGGACGCAATACCGTTCTGCTATTTTCTATCATGACCAAGCTCAGCAGGAAATTGCTACCAAGGTTCTTAAGGAACTTGACCAATCCGGTGCCTGGGATGACCCTATCGTTACGGAGATTGCTCCTGCACAAAAATTTTATCCGGCAGAAGGATACCATCAAAACTATTTTAAACAAAACCAGGGGCAGCCCTATTGTTCATTTGTTATACAACCTAAAGTCGAAAAATTCCGAAAGGTTTTTGCCGATAAGATCCGGAAGTAATATGATATACAAGGGAGCTTTTGTCAATTTTGGACGAGATTTTGGTATGTGGGAAAAGAACAAGTTTGAATTGTTTTGCTACCTAAGGGGTGTTCTGTTGTAAATTTCAGGTGAAGCTTTTCTTTACCTAAGCATGGATAGTAATCTGTGCTTTTTTTGTTTTAAGAATAAAGGAGGAAATGTCATGAGAACCCCAAAACCTATAGAGCGGCAAAGGCGCAGGTTGTTTGGTGAGCGCTTAGAGAAGAAGCTAGAGAGAAAATATGCTCCTTGTGTTCGGATCGATGAGACTTTCAGGAACAACGATGTTACCATTGTTACCAATGAGCAGGGCTTGCCCGTGACACTTTACATAGGAAAAAGAAATGAGGATGGGTCTATCAAAGGTGATAGGTATGTCCGGCAGATCAGTAAAATGTCTTCAGGAGAAACCAAATCCCATTGGGAAAGAAAGGGAAAGGTAAACAGATATAAGTGATGTTGAAAATCACAGAAAAAGAAAAAATTCTTCAGGTGCTTGATATCAAACAAATATATCACGAACCGAACATAGGCCTGTATCCAAGAGGAAAAGAATTGCTTGAAAAGTATTCAGATGCTGAACGTATTATGGTTTCCTCTCATTGGAAGATACCAGATCTTTACGGTAATGAAGGGATGGCAGAGCGGTGGCTTAGAAACAAAAAAAATATTTTGGTTCTTGGGGTAAAGAAAGGGCTTACGGCAAGACCTAATACTCGGAGCTCTCATTTTGTTGCACCTTCGCTAGCCAATGGGTGTGCTATGGCATGTTCTTACTGCTATGTGCCAAGAAGAAAAGGGTACGCCAATCCGATAACTGTGTTTGTCAATATAGAACAAATACTGAAGTATATCACCAACCATTCCAGAAAACAAGGGTTAAAGACAGAACCTGATCAGATAGATGAACAGTATTGGGTTTATGAAATTGGGGAAAACAGCGACTGCTCTGTAGACGCAGCCGTATCTGACAATATTAAGGACATCGTAAATCTTTTTAAAGAGCTGCCAACAGCAAAAGGTACTTTTGCCACAAAGTTTGTCAACCGGGATATGCTCAATTATGATCCACAATTAAAGACCAGGATCCGCTTTAGTTTGATGCCGTCAAATATTGCAAAAATAGTTGATGTCCGTACCTCGCCCACTAACGATAGGATAGAAGCTTTGAACGATTTTGTAGAAGCTGGTTATGAAGTGCACCTCAATTTTTCCCCTGTCATGTTTTATGACGGGTGGTTAAAAGACTATAATGAGCTTATGGAGGCAATTGATGACTTGGCATCAGCTAAAACAAAAGCACAGTTAAAATGTGAAATAATTTTTCTAACACACAACACCAAGCTGCATGATATAAATATGGAGTGGCACCCAAAAGGGGAAGAGCTATTGTGGAAACCCGATATTCAGGAAACCAAATTTTCCCAAACAGGAGGAAAGAACCTCCGTTATAAACGAGGCTTAAAAACTGAACTTGTCCAATCCTTCACAGATCTGCTAAACGACAAATTGCCATATTGCCAAATCCGCTATGCCTTTTGAATCAAGATTAATTTACATGACGAAAGGTCAGTCGTCGGTAGGAGAAGTAAAGTAAAGCCGTCTCATTTTTTAAAGAAGTGAACTTTAGAAAAAATAAGCCACGAGAATTAAATATTCTGTCCCTATATACGGCAGGGAAATGAATATTTAATTCTCAGGGCTTTTAAGGAGTTGATTTTTCGGTATAAGTAATTGAAATACAGTTATTCAGGATTGTATACGGAAAAGGTTTTGTCGTCGTAGAAAATTACGATTTTTTCAATTTTTTTGCCTTTTGACCCTAAAAACGGCAGCATGGAGTTATCCTGCTCAATTCTTTGCGTTTTTGGAGGTTCTTCAGGAGCTTTAGGTGGTTCGGGAGGCGGAGGAGGTGTAGCGGCTTGGGGAGCCGGTGGTGGCACAGACTGGTACGGCTGCGTGTTAGTTACATTTGTAAACTTGTCCTCAGAAGCTGGTTCAGGAGTAGATTTGTTGTGGTTTACATTCGTAATCTTTTGATCCTCGCTAGGTTTGTTTTCCTGATCGCCAAATAAGTCTAATTGTTTCATTTCACCCTTTCCTGTTAGTAACCATACCGGATTGATCTCCGGAAACCTTTTAATGACCTTTTGAATAAGGTCTAAACTGGGCTTGTTTCTCCCAGACAGTATATGGGAGATGCTAGAGCGTTGAACCTCAATTTCATCTGCGAAAACAGAAGGACTGAGTTCAAAGTGCTCTATTATTTTCTTTATCCTTTTTGTAGTGTCCATTTGTGTTTACAAATGTATAAATCCATGTATCAAGAGTAACTATAACGCAATTATACAAAGTTAAACCGTGATTTACAAATGTAATTACAAATGTAAACTGTAAAATTAGCCCAAATAAAGCAATATTTAGTGACTAAAGCATTGTATTATAGTTAGTTACTGTTTAGGGTAAGTTATTTTAGAATAAAACTATTTACATGTGTGATTACAGGTGTAAACAAGTTGATGCGTGTCTTTTGAGGTGATTTTGCCTTCCTTTTGCAGCCTTTTCGTGATGGTTTAACTTGATGCAGTAGCAAGAAAACAGCCATATTGCCTATCATTTACCTTTAATGTATTTTACTGAATATGTTTCAGAATATAACGAAGAGCTATTACCAGTACCATTTTTCCAACAATTTAAACAATTTACAATTATGATTACAATTGTAAATTGTTTAAATTGTTGTGTAGCAGTGTATTAAAGTGTTTTAGTTTAAAAATGTAAACTTCCTGTTTTGATAATTTACAAAAGGAAATTAATATTGTTTTGTTGTGTTTGGTGGGTAAGTTTTCTGTTTGTAGCTTTTGGGGTGTTGGTTTAGGTTATTTAGGCGTTTTTTCTCCTAATGGCATAAAAGTAGGTAGGTAAAAGTCTGGAAGTCTCTTTTCCGCCGATGGGGTTTCCTTTTGTAAACAGGGGATTTAGTGCAAATATTCAGAAGGTTATAGCTTTTCTCACTGTGTATGTATTTTTCAGAATATGCTGCTTAACATTCTTGGTTACCGTTAGGTTTTTCATAAAAAGGCTTATGAAGAAAAGAATTGGGCATATTATCCTTATTTTTTCCATATTTATGATTAATTTTCTACTTGCAGCCGCCATTATTATTGACTTTTTGGCTGAGTGAATGATGTATAATATTAAATTGATCATTTTTTATGGAATACCGGAAACTTGGAAATACGGATATCAGTGTTAGCCGTATTTGTATGGGAACGATGACCTTTGGGGAGCAGAATTCGGAAGAGGATGCGCATGAGCAGCTTGATTATGCTGTTTCTCAAGGAATCAATTTTATTGATACTGCTGAAATGTATCCTGTGCCAGGAAAAAAAGAGACCCAAGGCCTTACTGAAAAATACATTGGGACATGGCTTAAAAAAAGGGGGATACGTGATAAAGTTATTGTGGCCAGTAAGGCTACAGGTCCCAATCCAGGGCTTGCTTATATAAGGAACGTCCCTTCTTTTGCGCCTGACCACCTTACTAAAGCCCTAGAGGGTTCTCTCAAGAGGCTTCAGACTGATTATATCGACCTTTATCAGCTTCATTGGCCTGAGCGGAAAACCAACTGTTTTGGTAAACTAGGCTTCGTTCATAAAGAGGATGAATGGGAAGATAATTTTCAAGAAGTATTGACGGTTTTACAGAGGTTTCAAAAAGAAGGCAAGATCAGGCATGTGGGATTGTCCAATGAAACACCATGGGGGCTCATGAGGTGTCTACATTTGGCCGCAGTACAGGGGCTTCCTCCTGTTGTGAGTATTCAAAACCCTTATAATTTGTTGAATAGAAGTTTTGAAGTAGGCCTTTCCGAGATTGTTACAAGAGAAAATATCGCTATGTTGGCTTATTCGCCCATGGCTTTTGGTGTTTTATCAGGCAAATACCTTA
Source organism: Cytophagaceae bacterium ABcell3 (assembly GCA_030913385.1). Lineage (NCBI taxonomy): Bacteria > Pseudomonadati > Bacteroidota > Cytophagia > Cytophagales > Cytophagaceae > Natronocytophaga > Natronocytophaga cellulosiphila. The sequence continues at coordinate 3,416,827 of CP133159.1, read as the reverse complement.
AAAATACCGCAGATGAAAGGTCTAGATTAAACCTTTTCCCTAAAATGCAGAGGTATAATAAGCCTCAGGTTGAAAAGGCTGCCCAATCCTATGTTGAAATTGCTGAAAAACATGGGTTAAGCCCTGCATCTATGGCCTTAGCTTTTGTAAACCAAAGGCCTTTTGTCACTTCAAATATTATTGGTGCTACTACCATGCAGCAATTAAAAGAAAATATAGGCTCTATTCATGTAAAACTAGACGATTCTGTATTAGAAGAGATAGAAGGGGTACACGAGCGGTTTTCCATTCCTGCACCATAAAAACAGTGTAAAGCAAAAAGAATATAGAGGTTAGGTTCTTAAGGCTTAACCTCTCTTTTTATTGGTCTTGAACGGCAAAAGTTTAAGTGGTGACGGTTCTGCGCATAGGGATATGGTTATTCTAAGGCTTGTTTGTAATTTATTGTTTTATAGTGACTTAATATTGGTGTTGCATTATGTCTGTACCTTTGTATTTTCCTGCTGTAAACATATCGGTTCCTTTATCTTTTATATTTAAAAGAGGGAATTGATATGAAGTCTATATATTCGGTTGTTGTTTTTTTATTTTGCGCATTTGGTGTTGAAGCCCAGAGTGTCGTAGATTCTATGTATGAAAATGGCGTTAATAAATGGGCCTATAGGCCTGTCCATGAATCTGATATCATGCATAGGAAAACGGTAGTTAGAGGCATTGATCTGCGTGAAAGACAGAACAGACCCATGTTTGGGAAAAACAGGGAAATTACCAAATTATTGATCAATGCAGTAAAAGAAGGCACGGTCACTGCTTATCAAAATGACTCCCTGACAAAAAAACTTTCTTTAGAAGAGTTTCAGGAAAATCTAACCATTCCAGGAGCTGAACCTGAGTATACCGAAGAGGAAAAGGAAATGATGCTGGAAATGGGCGACTCTTCGTTTTTGCACATGGAAGAAACACAATATTATCTTCCTTCAGATCTTTACCAGTTGGAGTTAAAAGAGGAGGTTGTATTTGATAAAGAGCATTCGCTAAAGTCTTATCATATTATCGCTATCACTATTTACGTGCCTGCTGACCATCCGGCAAACGTGAAGCAGATTTTGCAACCTGTAGCTTCCTTTAGCTATAAAGAGTTAGTTGAGGAGCTTTTTAGGGACAATCCTGAGGCGATATGGTTTAATGCCCAGAATGATAGCCAGCATAAAAATTTGGCGGAAGCATTTGAACTAAGGCTGTTTAGTTCTTATTTGTTAAGTGTTTCAAACCCTGCAGGCTCTTATTTGATAGATATGTATGGGGGAGATCCAAGCAAGGGGGTAGAGGCATCTGAATGGGCGCAGGATGAACTTTTAGAAGAGGAGCATAATTTATGGGATCATTGATAGTTAAGCTGATGATATGATGGTCAGTTGCCATCATATCATCAATGATGTATTTGCCTATCTGTTAAAGGTTCTAGTCCAATTTCTAAGCTTTTTTTCTATAGAAGGTTTTAAGGCACCTTTTTTAAGCCTCCAGAGCCAGTTTTTCTCTACAGATGCCGGAATGTTCATCCTTGCTTGTTCGTCCAGCCCCAGCACGTCCTGAATGGGTAAAATTGCGGTTTTTGCTACTGACGAATAGGCCAACCTGGCTAGTACTTCATGTACATTGTCATCTGTTACTTTTATACCAGTATATTTCTCCATGTTTTTACGCTCAATGCTTCCTGCATCTTGCCTGAACCATCCTTTGGTAGTATTGTTGTCATGTGTCCCGGTGTATGCTATATACAGAGGGGTATAGTTGTGTGGTATGTATATGGATTCCGGTAAGTCATCGCCAAAAGCAAACTGTAGTACTTTCATGCCCGGCAATTTCAGGTCGTCCCTAAGGTTGTGCACCAGTTCATTGATATCACCTAAGTCCTCCGCAATAAATGGCAGGTCTCCGAGCGCTTTTTTGACAGCTTCAAAGAAATCTTTTCCCGGACCATCTTTCCAAGTACCGTTTATGGCTGTTTCTTCGCCCGCAGGCACTTCCCAGTAGTCGGCAAAAGCACGAAAATGGTCTAGTCTCAGAAAGTCATACAGCTCCATGTTTTTTCTTAGGCGCTGTATCCACCAGTCATAGTTTCTTTGCTTGAGTACTTCCCATTTAAAGACAGGCATGCCCCACAATTGCCCGTTGGCGTTGAAATAATCTGGTGGTACTCCGGCAACACCTTTGATATTGCCTTCCTCGTCAAGGCTGAAAATGCCTGGATGCGCCCAAACATCAGCAGAGTCGTAGCTGACATAGAAGGGGAGGTCGCCAAATAGGTGAATATCTTGCTTGTTGCAGTAGGCTTTTAGGTGTTTCCATTGCCTGATAAACATATATTGGAACCATTTGATCTTTTCCAATACCTCTTGGTTTTCTTCTGCAAATTCTTCCAGTGTTCGTTTATCTCTTTTTTTCAAAGCTTCAGGCCATTGAAACCATGCTTTTCCTTTGTGTGCATCTTTAATGGCAAGGTATAGTGCAAAATCGTCAAGCCAGAAAGCTTCTTTGGCACAAAACGCTTCAAATTCCGGTTTTAGGTGCGGTGCTTTACCTTTCTGGAAATTTTTCCATGCTTTTTTGAACAGTACTTTCCTAATTTTTTCGGCTTTTGGGAAATTGGCAGTTTCAGAAGTTGGGATCTTAAACTGCTTCAGCTTCTCCTTTTTTATCAAACCATCTTCTGCCATAAGCTCAGGGCTTAGCAAAAGGGTATTTCCTGCCATACTAGAAATAGAGCTGTATGGGGAGTAGCCTGTTCCTTCTTCGGTTGGGTTTAAAGGGAGTATTTGCCAGTACTTTTGCCGACTTCTGGCCAAAAAGTCTGCAAATTTTTGTGCTTCTGGGCCAAAATCTCCTGTTCCAAAGGCTGACGGCAGTGAAGAAATATGCATTAGTATGCCAGCATCCCTGTTTTTTTCTAACTTTTTTAGTTTAGCAACTCCTATAGGAACCTTATTGAAAAGATCTTTTATGGCTATATTTCCTTTCTTCTTACCCTTCGCGTCAGTCAGTTGTTCGTAATGGTCTGGTGCTTCTGGGGGCAAGGAAACCCTGGTGTCTTTCCAGTCTAGTGCGTCCAGGCTCTGTTTTTGTCCTTTGCAAAGTCTACCTATATGCAAAGGTATGGCTACTACCAGCCAATCTTGTTTATGTCGACGGGCAAACGCTAAAACATGCGATGCATAAGCTCCTTTTACCTGAAGAGGAATATATTCCCCTTCGCTGAACAATTCTGGATTTTGTTTACGCTCTTTTAAAAGTGCTGTGGTCAGCCATTGCTTTATCTGTGCATTGTACCTGTTTCCCCAAAGGCTTTCCAGTTCTAGCTCGTTGGAGTTTTCAAATGTCTTGAGCGCATCTTGCCTTAATTTATAATCGACTGGCCTTCTATTGTCAGGGTCTACCATACTTAAGTCCCAAAACTCACATCCTTGATATACGTCAGGCGTTCCGGGGCAAGTAAACTTAAGTACAAGCTTTGATAGTGAATTTACAATCCCAAAATCAGAAAGCTCCTCATGGAATTTTTTGAAGCTCTTCATAAAGGCATTTTCAGGCTCAAGCAGTTTCTCTGCAAAAGAAGTAACTGCGGCCTCATAAGCTTCGTTGGGTTGAGTCCAGTTCGAGTTTAATTTCCCTTCTCTCAGTGCTTTTACTAGGTATTTCTTAAATCTTTGCTTGAAGTTATCTTCGTCTTGTCCAGGCATTGGATAGGCGCCGACCAGTGTTTGGTAAATGAAGTATTCGTCATTTGTATCAGGTCCATTTTGCTTAGCCTCTTGGTTAAGCTTCTGCCATTTCTTTACCATTTTTAACCATCGTCCAGGAATATCGGAGAGGGCATTTAGCCTAGCGCTCACATCTTCGCCTCTTTTTGTATCGTGGGTAGCAGTGGCATTCATGGACAAAGGCATCTTTAGGAGCCTTTCTTGCATGTGTTGGTGAAACTCTTCAGGTGAGATACCGAACAACTCTGGAGATCCACCCACTTCATTTAAGCCTATAAAACGGTTGTAGGTGTACATGAGGGTATCTTCTACACCTTTTGCCATTAGAGGGCCTGAAAACTGCATCAGGCGTTGGTAAAACTGTAAAGCACGTCTGTTAAATTCTGCATCTCCATGTTCCGGTGCTTTAATCAACACACCTTCTAATGCATTTACCGGTTCAGAGAGATCGTTTTCTTTTTTATTGATCTCTTTGAAAACTTGCTTTAGTGCATTTTGCTCTTCTTTGTCCAAAGGCATTGCATGGCCATAATAGCGGTAAACCGGACAGTGTATCAGCACTGCTCCAATGGCTTTTTTTAGATCTTCATACGGTATGTCATGGTCTTTCTGAAGGTCTAGGTCAAAAAAGAGTTTGCTTAAGTTGTCCAATTCTCCCGCCATATTGTTGTAAAGGATATTGGCTTTTTTCTCCAATACTTGTGAGTGGACAGGCGTGTCGTCATCGGTTAACTTCCTATAGAATTCAGTAAGCCTTTCTTTACTTTTTCTCCTTGTAAGCAGGTTATTGACCAGAGTAAGGAAGTCATAACCTGTATTGCCTTGTATTTTCCAATGCTCAGGAAGGTTTTCCCGGGGTTCAAGAATTTTCTCTACAACAATGTATAGGTTCTCGCCAGAAAGTTTCCGTAGCTGTTGTAAGTAAGTTGTAGGATCATATAGACCGTCTATATGGTCAATTCTTAACCCTTGTATTACACCTTCGTCTATAAGTTTCTTAATCTGCTTGTGGTAATCTTCAAAAACTTCTTTTTTATGGATGTTTAAGCATATAAGGCCATTGATGGTGAAGAAGCGTCTGTAGTTTATTTGGTGGTCTGTTTCCTGCCAATGGGAAAGCTGATAAATCTGTTGGTCCGCTATTTCTTTTAGGTACTCAGGCGAACTGCTAATTGCATAAATGGTATCGTTAAACCAATCTCTAATATGTTCTTGGTTTAAAAGAGTACTTAATTGCTGTCTAATTTCGTCCCATTGACCCTGATATCCTGTTTTGTCTTCGTTTTGATCAGGTAATGGAATTTTGTTTAACAGGTTTTTGACTTCTTCAGGAGTATTTTCTCCCCGTAAGACATTAAGGTAAGAAGCAGGTTGTAAAGGGTAAGTGTTATCATAATAGCGAAAGATAAGCCTTGTGTCATGATAATCTAATTTAATTTCTCCATTTCTCAGAAGGTCTTCAAGGGGCGAACCCAGAAAAGGAACCATGAGTTTTCCATTGTACACATGGCTGTTCCAAGCAATATCAAAATATTCAGCATATATGGAACGCCTGCCTTTTTCCAGCACATCCCACAACCAGATGTTGTCGGGGTGGAAGGCCATGTGGTTTGGAACAATATCCTGGAGCCAAAGAATGTCATTTTCTTTAAGCTTTTGACTTATTTGCTTGAGGATTTCTTCAGACCCTATTTCAGGGTTTATTAAATGTGGGTTTACACCATCATACCCATGCGTGCTTCCAGGTGTAGCTTGAAATATCGGGGACGCATAAACCGTTTTTACGCCCAGTGATTTTAAATATGGAATTATATGGTCTAAATCTGCTAAGGTAAAACCTTTGTGAAGTTGCAGTCTATAAGTAGAAACTGGATTAATCATGCTTATTGGTATAGATTAAAAAAGATTCAGGTTGTAATTTGAAAAAAGCTGCATTAGGCAATGTTTCTGGAGCAGCTTCTGGGCCATTCCATTCTGGGGCGGCAGAGTCTAGTAGTTTAACCCATTCCATATTAACCGATGGAAGGTTGATATTTTGAGCCTGTTTGGAAAAGTTCATCACACACACAATATGTTGATTTTCGTGCCACCTGTGCAGTATCAGGCTTTGCTTTTCTTCGTCAGGGTACACTTCTACATTTTTTCTGTTTAGGTTTTTCAGGGCTGGTTGTTTTTTGCGCAAGGCTATAAGAGTCTGATAGTACCTAAAGAGCGTTTTGTGTGCGTGCTTGTCTAGCAGCTCCCATTGAAGTTTAGATGTTTCGAAGGTTTTTTCATCCTGAGGGTCTGGTGCTTCTCCTTTTGCGTGAAAAGCCGCAAATTCCGCTTTCCTTCCTTTCCTTACAGCTTCTATTAAATTGGGGTCACCATGGCTTACGAAGTACAAAAAAGGATGGGTTTCACTATATTCTTCACCCATAAACAGCATCGGCAGGTAAGGGCTGGAGATAACCGCTCCGGCCATAACTTTAAGCATTTCGTAGCTTACAAGCTGACTGGAACGTTCGCCAAGCATCCTGTTGCCGGTTTGGTCGTGGTTTTGGGAAAATACAACAAACTGCTTTCCTGGGTTATTGTCTGTTTTTGTGCCAAAGTTTCTGTGCCTGTGCGGCGAATAAATACCGTCGTAAACATAGGCATCTTTATATGATTTGGCCAGGTGTTTCAGCCCGTCAAAATCTGCATAATATCCGGTTTTCTCTTCGCCTGTTGTAACCCTAAGGGCATGGTGAAACTCATCTATCCATTGGGCGTCCATGCCATACCCATGATCTTCTAATGGGGTTATGAACTTATTGTCGTTTAGGTCTAATTCTACAATTAGGTGGTGGTTCCTTCCTGTTGTTTTTTGTAGTTCATTGACATGCTCTTTTATTTCCCTTAGAATATGTTTTGGGCTAAAGTCTTTAATAGCGTGTACGGCATCCATACGGAGGGCATCAATATGAAAATCCCTGAACCACATCAGGGTATTTTCTATAAAATACTTTCTGACGCCATCGCACCAGGCATCATCAAAATTTATGGCCTTTCCCCAGGGGGTATTGTATTTGTCAGTAAAATAAGGTGCATATTCAGCCAAATAGTTGCCTTCGGGACCTAGGTGGTTATAAACTACATCAAGGATGACCGCTATGCCTTTTTTATGACAGGTGTCTACCAGGTGTTGTAAGCCTAATACACCACCATAGGATTCCTGTACCGCAAATGGATACACCCCATCATAGCCCCAGTTTCGCTGGCCTGGAAACTGGGAGACTGGCATAATTTCTATGGCTGTGATGCCGAGTTCCTTCAAATAGTCAAGCTTTTTTTCTATGCCTTCAAAATTGCCTTCAGGAGAAAAAGTGCCTGTATGCAGCTCATATAGGATATAGTCCTCTAGCGGAATATTGTTCCACGACTGGTCTGACCATTTATAGGTAAGGTCAATGGCTTGTGAAGGGCCATGCACGCCCTCTGGTTGAGAAATAGAAGCCGGATCCGGTAATTTCTTTTCTCCATTTAAAATGTATTGGTAATAATCTCCTGATTTTATTTGTTCTGTGGTAAGTTGCCAATATCCATAGACTTTCTGCTCTAGGGGTAGTTTTACATCTTTTTGGGTTAAGTAAACTTCTGCCTGTTGAGCATGGGGTGCCCATAGCGTTACATTGGCCACCCCTTCTTTATCAAAGCGTATTCCCGGAATACTTTTCTTTACTTCTGAAAAACTCATAAAAATGTGTATTTAAACAATGCGATCGAACGTCCTTCTACCTGTATGGTTTGACAAGGTTCATAAGTTTCTGTCGAATCTTCGTCAAAATAGTTAAAGCAGGTATCCAAGATTTTGGTCCACTGAGCACCATATTTTTTAGGTGGAAGTTTATAGTCCAAAGGCAAATGATAAGCGTTGAAAACCAAGTAAAAACTATCGTCAAGGATAATTTCTCCTTTGGGGCCTCTTGAGTGGATTCCGCGTCCGTTGAGGTATACTCCTAATGATTTAGCAAAGTAATCCTGCCAATGCACTTCTGTCATTTCAGTTCCATCGGGCAGGAACCAAGCAATGTCTTCCAGTCCTAACCCTTTAATAGGTTGACCTTGGAACCACCGGCGCCTGCAAAACACCGGATGTTTTTTTCTGAAATTGATAAGTTTTCTAGTAAAGTCTAGCAGATCTTTGTCAGCTGTAGGCCAGTTGATCCACGATAGCTCATTGTCTTGGCAATAAGCGTTGTTGTTGCCATGTTGTGTCCGGCTAATTTCATCTCCAGATACTAACATAGGCACACCTTGAGACAAAAATAGAGTGGTTAAGAAGTTGCGTTTCTGCTTTTCTCTCAACGTATTGATTTCCGGATCATCGGTAATGCCTTCTATTCCACAGTTCCAGGAACGGTTGTGGCTTTCCCCGTCACGGTTATCTTCGCCGTTCATCATGTTGTGTTTCTCATTGTAAGAAACAAGGTCGTTTAATGTGAAACCGTCATGGGCGGTAATGAAATTAATACTGGCCGTAGGTCTTCTGTTGTCATCTTGGTACAAGTCTGAGCTTCCGGTAAACCTTTCTGCAAACTCTGCCAGCATACTTTCTGCGCCACGCCAGAAGTCCCTGATGCAGTCTCTGTATTTTCCATTCCATTCTACCCATCCAGGAGGGAAGTTCCCAACTTGATAGCCGCCTTCGCCCACATCCCATGGTTCGGCAATCAATTTTACTTGTGAAATCACAGGGTCTTGGTGAATGATATCAAAAAATGCACTTAACTGGTTCACTTCATGAAGTTCACGCGCAAGGGTGGAGGCCAAGTCGAAACGGAAACCGTCCACATGCATTTCCAAAATCCAATACCTAAGGCTGTCCATAATTAGCCTTAAAACATTTGGAAGGTTTACATTGAGGGTGTTTCCAGTGCCGGTGTAATCCATATAATACCGTTGGTCGTCACTCATCAAGCGGTAGTAAGCGGAATTGTCAATGCCTCGCAAAGATAGGGTAGGCCCAAGGTGGTTTCCTTCGCCTGTATGGTTGTAGACCACGTCTAGAATTACTTCAATACCTGCTTTGTGCAGTTCCTTTACCATGTTTTTGAACTCTTTGACCTGTTCTCCCCGGTTGCCACTAGAAGAGTAGCGGACATCAGGTGCAAAATAGCTAAGGGTGTTGTAGCCCCAGTAATTCGTAAGACCTTTTTCGTGGAGGAAAGAATCCGTTATAAAATGATGCACAGGCATAAGTTCTATAGCGGTAATGCCTAATTTTTTAAGGTATTCAATTGTTACAGGATGGGCTACTGCTGCATAGGATCCTCTAATTTCTTCTGGGATCTCAGGGTGTAGTTTTGTCAAGCCTTTTACATGTGCCTCATAAATGATAGACTTATGGTACGGGTAGTTTGGTGACGTATCGCCTTCCCAATCAAAATTAGGATCTATTACAACAGATTTAGGGATATAAGGAGCACTGTCCTCCTTATTAAAACTTATATCCTCATCTTTATGCCCAATTTTATAGCCAAATAAAGACTTGTGCCATTTTATGGTTCCCGAAATGGCTTTGGAATATGGATCTATAAGGAGTTTGTGCGGGTTAAACCGGTGTCCGTTTTTGGGATCGTAAGGGCCATGTACCCTATACCCGTACAGTTGACCAGGCTTAATACCAGGTATGTAAACATGCCATATCTGGTGAGAGCGTTCGGTCAAAGGGATTTTAACAGATTCTTTTTTATCTTCGGTTGAATTAAACAAACATAAATCCACACCCTCAGCATTATCTGCATAAAGTGCAAAATTTACACCTTTTCCGTCCCAGGTTGCGCCAAGCGGATAGGATTCTCCAGGGTATACTATTGTGCTCATATCTATAGTTAAATAAAAAATATAATCTTTGAACCTCTATTTTGTTCAAAATTTGACAAGAAGAATGTTTCCCAAATTGATCTGAAGATCAAAAAGTCATTAATAATAAAGTTTTTAAACAATATTATTGTTTAGTGAAGGTCGTAATTCCTCCCTTATCTCACAAAATAAACTTTGTTTTAAACATTATTTTTTTTAGCCGGTTTGGGCTAAAAAATAACCTATGTTTGAGATAACCCAAGAATTTAAGTTCTTCGCCGATTCGTTGCCGCAAATAGTCTGGACGTCACGCCCTGACGGCAATCTTGATTACTTTAACAAAAGCTGGTATCGGCTTACAGGCCTGAGCTTTGATGAATCTCGGGACTTAGGAATTCAAAGTATTATTCACCCAGATGAAAAAAGCGAAACCGTTAAAAGATGGAAAAACTCTTTTGAAAACGGAGTAGATTTTGAAATGGAATATAGGCTTAAAGACCACCAAGGTCACTATAGGTGGTATATAGCAAGAGCTATTCCTATGCGTGGTCCAGATGGGGACATTGTTAAATGGTTTGGCACCTGTACCAGCATCCATAAGCAAAAGGAACAGGCTATAGAACTTGAAAAGGTAAACTACGAACTTGAAAAACTGCACAATGACCTTGATAACTTGGTTTATACTGCTTCTCATGAGTTGAAAGTTCCTGCGTCTAACTTAGAAGGGCTTGTGGCCAATATTTATGACATGGTTTCCCATAAGTCTTTTGATGACGACTGTGAACTAATTGCTGACTTGATGAAGCAGTCTGTTAACCAGCTTTATGTAAACATTAACCAGCTTGTTAACATGACCAAGGCACAAAAGAAATTAAACGGACATTATTTTTATGTAAAATTACCAGGTATAATCCATCAGGTCATGGATGATTTAAAAGCGCAGTTAAATGCTTCTAAGGCTAAAATTGATATTGATTTAAAAGAGCCTCAAATCTGCTTTACAGCAGCAAATACAAAGAGTGTTTTGTATAACTTGGTTTCCAACGCAATTAAGTTTAGAAAACCTGACCAAAAGTGTGTGGTTAAAATCAGTACATGGAATGAAAACGGACATACAGTCCTAAGTGTCAAAGATCATGGTATAGGCATAGAGCCTAAAGAAGAAAACCGGTATTTCAATATGTTCAAAAACTTAAATGAGCATATTGAAGGTAGTGGCTTGGGTTTATATACTGTAAAAAAAATGGTTGAAAATGCCGGTGGATTTATTGATGTTTACGGTCAAGAAGGGGTAGGAGCCGAATTCCGATTGCATTTTAAAAACCAATAACTGTAAATGATCAAAAAAACACTGAAAGGAAACCTGGTAATACGTCAGTTTGAACACTTGTCAAAATATCCTGAATTAAAGCACTTTGTGTCCGGTAGGGAAGGAGGTGTAAGTAATGGAGAGTTAGGTGGTCTCAATCTTAGCTATAATGTGGACGACAATGTAGAAAATGTCAAAGAAAACCGAAAAAGGCTTGCAAGTGCTTTGAAAGTTGACCGATTAGTGTTTCCTGAGCAGACGCATAGTGACCATGTAAAGGTTGTTCTTTCAGAAAAAGATCTTGACTATTTGAAAGATACCGATGGGCTGGTTACCCAAATGAAAGGCCTGTGTATTGCTGTTATGTCCGCCGATTGTGTTCCCGTGCTAATTTATGACCCTGTTGAAAAAGTGGTGGGAGCCGTACATGCAGGATGGAGGGGAACAGTATCTCTGATTGCTCAAAAGGCGGTAAAAGCTATGATTCGTAATTTCAATTGCGAGCCCCAAAATATGATCGTCGGGATAGGGCCTTCTATTTGCAAGGAAGTGTATGAAACAGGGTCAGAAGTAGTTTCGGCCTTTCATCGTGTTTTTGGAAAAGAAGAACGTATTGTAACAGTAAACCCAGGTACAGGGAAAGGGCACCTTGACCTCTGGGAGGCGAACAAGGTCCAATTATTGGATATCGGTGTGTTACCTGGCCATATTGAGCTAGCGGAAACTTGTACTTATAAAGAAAATAAACAATACTTTTCAGCCAGATATTCCGCTGGTAAGGCCGGAAGGTTTGCTGCTGGTATTATGGTTAGTTAAACTTGAAATATGCATTAGAACTTTCTTTTGCCCCCTCATAATGAAACCTAATGCATAGTCCAGGTTAAAATGTAGTTATGCGCTTTAGCCACTTATCAGGTGAACATAGGAGGGGGAAGGCGTGTTTTTATTAAAAGGAGGTTTTTATGGCTTATAGAGGAGATAAAGAAAAAACTAGCGTTGAAGGGAATCCTGAAAACATTCCAGGCGGATACGGTCATGCTGATTCCACTGACAAGGTATCTAAGAAAGAGGAAAAAGGATATAAAGGGAAAAAGACTTCAAATACTGGTATTGCCCCAGGAGAAAAAAAAGATTTAAAACCTGGAGAAGATGCAGATGCCTCTTCTGGTTAACCAAGGTAAGTTTGGGTTAAACCTGAAATTTGCAATAGAACTTTCTGCAGCAAAATAGCTTCAAATCAGTCGCTGACGCTCTCATTTGTGTCTAACAATAGCCCTGGTTTATTGTTATTTTGCTCCTCATGAGGTCTATCTCATTTTAAAAGTATATAGCCGGCGTAATTTTTGCCGGCTTTCTTATTAGCTATTTTTAATGGCATTGAGAACACTGTGGGCAAAATCGCTCAGCGATGGATCACGGGCTCCCATAAGTAGGATAACATCACCTTTCTCAGCCATATCGGCTAACTTTGCTGGAAGTTGCGCCCGGTCTTTTATAAAAAGCGCATGTTTCCCCTGTTTACTGACAGCTTCTGTAACAATTTCAGAAGAAATATCTTTATTTACGGTACCGCCTGCATAATATACATCAGATAAAATCAGGGTATCGTTTGCGCGGAGTGTTTCGGCAGACTTTTCAGAAAGCTCTTCGTGCATAAACCTTAGAGGACCGAAGCCGTGTGGTTGAAACCAAGCAAATACCCGTTTACCAATAATTTGACAGCTTTTAATGGCGGCTGCTACTTCTGCAGGGTTGTGTGCAAAATCATCGATAACTATAATTCCACGGTGTTCTCCGACCAGTTGTGTTCTTCTGTAAATACCTTCATAAGTACGGAGTGCTTTTGCAGATTGCTCAACAGAAACACCAGCAGTATGTGCTGCGGCCACTGCTGCGGCTGCATTCTCCATATTGTGCCTACCTATAACAGGAATTCTGAATGATACCTCTTGAATGGTAAAGCTGATAGAAAAACCTTCTTGGTTAAAATTTTCAGCCGCAAAACCAGCTTCAGGAATAGTTCCAAAATTATCTTGAGGGTTTACCGACAGTTTTTGGGTTATTTCCAGGTCATTGTTTACTATGAACTTTCCCTTTGTATTCTGCTTGAAAGTTTCAAAAAGTGCAATAAGCTCATCAAACTCTTTATGGTCTCGGTCTATATTGAGCACAACTCCTGTTTCAGGCAAGTAGTTTACGATAGATCCATCAGATTCGTCAGATTCAATGACCAGCCAAGGCCCTTCTCCAACTTTGGCATTTCCAGGTAAGCCCTGTTTTTGTAATGCTGTCAAACCTGCTCCTGTAATCAAGGAAGGGGAGAGACCGTTTTCATTGAGGATATGAAAGATCATTGCCGTAGTGGTCGACTTTCCTGAAGTTCCACCTACAGCAATTGTTTTTTTCTCTGACGAAATAGCGGCTAAAAGTTCTGACCTTTTAACAATAGGGATGTTTAACTGTAAAGCCTTTTGGTATTCCACATTGCTTTCTTCAATGGCTGTAGAAACTACAACTACTTGTGTGTTTGCATCTATACCAGAACCATCTTGATAGAAACAATGTATTCCAGCTTTCTCAAACTGCTCTTGTATCAGCATTTTGTTAGTTTGCGTAAACAGTCGATCCGATCCAGCAACTGATTTTCCTATGCCATTTAGGTATTGGGCAATGGCACTCATGCCTGTGCCAGCGATTCCTACAAAAAAATAGTTTTGATATTGTTGGGTATTAAAGTTCATGGTTCTGAATTATCCTTCTAGGATGGTAAACTGCCAAACTAATAAAATTTATATAAAGAAACTAAACTCAACTGTTCCCTGGCTTTTGTTGTAAAGGCACTCTAATTTCATAGCTTTCTTTACGTCCTACCCTTAATTTAAAATTGGAGGTGTTGTTAAACCATGGGTTTAGCAGTCGCAATTCTTTATACGTAGTGTTGTGTTCCAAAGCGAAATCTACGAGGTTGTTGATGTCATCATCTACTACTACCGTCTTAAACTCGTAAGGCTGGTATTTTTCGTTTTCAGGAACAAAATATCCGTAGGCTTCAGGGGATTCTAAGATGAGCTTTAGCGCTATAATCCTGTACACATATCTTGCAGTCTCCTGGTTGAGGTGGAGGTCAAAGAAATTGTCTGCTTTTTGCTCTTCCAGCACATCTTTGATGCCTTTTACACCTCTATTGTAAGCGGCAGCGGCAAGTGTCCAATCGTTAAACTTTCCATAAGCTTTTGTCAGGAACTTACTAGCTGCTTCAGTAGCAAGCTTAGGGTCCCTTCTCATGTCTACATCATTGTTGATTTTAAGGTCGTATTCTTTTGCTGTTTTTTCCATAAACTGCCACATGCCCACCGCGCCTGCAAAAGAGCGCGCATTGTTGTCAAACTCACTTTCTGCGACAGCTAGATAAATAAAGTCTTCTGGAACATTATTTTCTCGCAATATTTTGGTGACAAAAGGGCGCCACCGTTCAATGGTTTTTATAATGCGCAAGGTATGAGAGTGCCTGAAAGTGTTAATTATTAACTCTTGCTCCAGTCCTTCTCTAACATCTGTACGTTCTATAGGTATTTTTTCACCAGCAAAAGTTACTATTTCAGGAATAGGCACAGAGGTAATATGCTGTGTGGCTTTGCTATCGCCAGGACTAAAGACTACTGTTTCCTTGCTAAGGGCAGTGCTTTCCCTTAAGGCCCTTTGGTCTGGTGTGCTTCTGGACTGACAGGCAAAAAAACTATATGCTGCTATGAAAAGGTATATATATGACTTCATGTTTGATCTTGCGTATTACTATAAAGAAGATATTGCAAACTTATTATTTTCAGGAATATCTTTTTTATAATATTTATTGATTTCTTGAAAATTTTTAAAGAAAAAGTATTGTCAGCACCAAGTTGGCTTTTAGTTACTTTGATTAACAGACTAAGCAGAGCCAGCTTGGGTGAAATCAGGAGAACCAATAATTGTACCACTTGTACCGTTCTTTTAAGGTGAGGTTATTTTTTCTTGCCTTACTTCTGTTTTTAATTCACTCTCTACTTTAATTTTAATTGTAAATTTAAATGATTAACTGGTTTAAAATCAGTAAACATGCATGTGTTGTCATGTTTCTGGTGCTTACAATTTCTTCATGTAAAAAAGAGGATCCTTCTGCGAGTAACTCGTTGAAGGTCGGAGCTAGTGCAAGAGATTTGCTTTCGTCGTCTAGATATCAACATCTGGAGGTTGAAATACAGTATGTGCGAGGTTTTGCTCCCACTTCAGAAGCCATAAAAAATCTAAGGGACTTTTTACAAAAAAGGCTTCATAAACCATCCGGTATTACGTTTAAGTACACTTCCATTAATTCACCCAATAAGCAAAATTATTCAGTAGCTGATTTTAGGGAAATAGAAAACCAACACCGAACTGTATATACTCGTAAAGATACTATAGGTGTTTACTTCTTTTTTGCTGACGGTGGTTATGTACGAGATACTGACCGGTCTAAGGTTTTAGGGGTAGCTTATCAGAACACCTCCATGGCTTTGTTTGAAAAAACAATAATGGACTATTCCGATGGGCTAAACAAGCCATCACGAAGCACATTAGAAACTGTTGTCTTAAATCATGAGATAGGGCATAACCTAGGGTTGGTTAATCTCGGAAGTCCTATGCAAAATCTTCATCAGGATGATGAGCATGGACACCATTGTGATAACAGGTCCTGCCTGATGTATTATACTGTTGAAACAACAGATGTTATTTCTAACCTTTTAATCGGTGGGGCAATACCTGAATTGGATCAAGAATGTATTAACGACCTCCGTGCAAATGGAGGAAAATAGCCAAGATTGATTCTTTAAGCTTTTATTTAATACAAATAGTTTAAGTTATTTAGTATTAGAATGATGTTTCTAGGTATTTAAATTAAAAGATGGTCTCATTGGGAAGAAATTTATTGAGGTTCTCTGTGGTTTTTGTTTTCCTTGCTCTACATTTTGTAGCTATGGGACAGCCAGGAAATCTAGATAGAGGAAGTGGAAATTTAGGTCGAGGGAATGAAAATGGAGGGAACCCTTTGACAGAGTTTGACATTCAGTCTACCCCTCGAGGCAAAGGTGTTTCTGGCTACATTGAAATAAAGGAAGGGGATCGGCTATCTGTAGCTAATTTTGTTCGTGAACTATTAAAAGACAAACCAGCACATAAATTACGGGAGAAAAAAAGGGAAAAGGATGCGCTTGGTTTTGTACATATCAAGTATCAGCAATATTATGAAGATGTTGAAGTAGAAGGTGGGGAGTATATTCTCCACACACAAAATGGTTATGTGAAAAGTGCTAATGGTGCCATTCAAAATATATATAACTTTGATGTTAGTCCTTCTTTGACTAAAGAAGCAGCACTATCTTTGGCTTTAAACTTTTTAGGCGCAGAGAAATACAAATGGGAGATACCGGAAGAGGAAGAGCTTCTTAAAGAAATGACCGGTGATAACAACAAAACTTACTATCCTGAAGGAGATTTGGTTATAACCCCAATTGATAAAGAAGCAGCATTTATACTTTCATACAGGTTTGACATTTATTCCGAAGAGCCTCATGGCAGAAAGTTGATATATATTGATGCGAAAACTGGCGAGGTTATATCAACCTTGGATATGATATGTCACATAGATGCAGAAGGGACTGCACATACCAGATATTCAGGAGTGCAGCGTATAATGACGGACCAATTTTCGGAAGGGTATCGGTTAAGGCAATCTGCGAGGGGAAATGGAGTCGTTACGCTCAACATGCATAATGGCACTTCTTATCGTGAAGCTTCCGATTTTGTTAATGAGTCGAATGTGTGGAATAATGGAGAAAATGAAAATGCTGCTTATGATGCACATTGGGGGACAGAAAGCACCTATGATTATTTTTTAGAAAAGCATAACCGTAAAAGTTATGACAATGAAGGTGCTATACTTGCTTCATTTGTTCATTATTCAAAGAACTACAACAATGCCTTTTGGAATGGTAGGTGGATGACCTATGGAGACGGAGATGGTGTTAATCTTTCTCCTTTGACCTCCTTAGATATTATCGGTCACGAAATTGCTCATGGGGTAACTAATTATTCTGCTAATTTAATCTATGCCAATGAACCGGGGGCACTCAATGAATCTTTTAGTGACATATTTGGAACCGCAGTAGAGTTTTATAAAGGAATAGATGCCAACTATCTTATTGGAGAGAAAATCTTTATCAGAGGAGGCTTTTTGAGAGATATGGCTAACCCTAAACGGCGTAGGCATCCCAATACCTATGGTGGAGAATTTTGGTACACAGGTACTGGCGATAATGGAGGGGTACATATCAACAGTGGTGTGCAAAATCACTGGTTTTACCTTTTGTCTGAAGGAGGAAGTGGGGTAAATGATTTGGGTAACGAATATCAGGTTCCTCCAATAGGTATTGAAAAAGCTGCTGCTGTAGCTTACCGGAACCTGACTGTTTATCTGACACGTTTTTCAGATTATCAAGATGCCAGGATGTATTCTATACTGGCTGCTGAAGATTTATTTGGAGAGTGCTCAGATGAAGTTAAATCAGTAACCAATGCTTGGCATGCTGTTGGTGTGGGTGCTCCATATTATGAAGGGTTGAAGGCAGGTTTTGCTGCTTTAAATAATAGCTCCTGTCGTTTGCCCTTTACGGTGTCTTTTGAAAATGAGAGTCTTAACGGAGGTGATTTCCATTGGGATTTTGGGGATGGGAATTCTAGTAACGAAAGTCATCCATCCCATACTTATTATAAAGAAGGTAGTTACTCAGTTAAGTTAAAAGTTAATGGCTCTGTATGTGGGCGTGAGCTGGAAGATTCTCTGACCCTAGAAAATTTTATCAACATTAATCAGGAAGAAGGCCCTGTGGCAGAGTCAAACGGTCGATGTGGCCCTGGTTCTGTAAAGCTCTCTGTAGAGGAAGAGGGTATGTTTAATTGGTATGATACTGCTGTAGGAGGCAGTCCTTTATACTCAGGCAACTATTTTGATACGCCTGAAATATATGTGGATACAAAATTTTATGTAGAAAGGGAAACCCAACCAGGCAATGTGTTCTCTGAACCTATAGACCATCAATTTGGAACAGGTGGCTATCACAATAACTCATCGACTCAGTTTCTTATATTTGACTGTTATGAACCAGTAGTTTTAAAATCTGTGTGGGTCAACTCAGCTGCTTCAGGTAGAAGAAATATCCATTTATGGGATGAAAATGGTGCATTGGTGAAAAGTTTTTCTGTGCATATACCATCAGGAACCAATCGGGTAAAGTTCGACCTGCCTATAGAACCTGGTAGAAATTATAGGTTGGGTGGCTCATATATGAATTTATATCGTAACTCCAGTGGAACTTCTTACCCATACAATGTCAATAACCTTATTTCTGTACATGGTAGCTCAGCCGGTAGTGAATATTACTACTATTTTTATAATTGGGAAATACAGCCGCAAGCTTGCCTGTCTAAACGTTCAGAGGTGGTTGCGCATGTTTCAGAGCAGCAAAAGCTGAGTATAGAAGGACCTACTAATGTTTATGAGGAAGAAATGGATATTGCTTATAATGTAGGAAAGGAGCAGAACACTAGCTACTCATGGCGTGTTCCGGAAGATTGTGAAATTATTTCAGGCCAAAATACTTCTAGTATAAAGGTCAACTGGGGCGACTTTTCGGGATTCGTAAATGTGGAGTCTTTATATCGTGGGTGTGTTAGCTATGACTCTTTACTTGTTGTTGTAAAAAACAAGCTTTCTGTTTCTTTGCTTTACTTGAAGGCGCAACAGCATGATAACATGGTTGATTTGACATGGTCAACGGCTTCTCAAAAAAATACCTGTTGTTTTGTTGTTGAGAAAAGTTTTGACGGTGAGAGTTTTACAGCTATAGGTGAGGTGGCCGCTTTGGGAGAAAGCAGTCAGGTCAACTCATATGACTTTACGGATGTTTTATCAGGTTTTCAGCCATTGAGAGGGAAAAAGCTTTTTTATAGACTAAAGATTTATGATATGGATGGAGACTTTGATTATTCTCCCGTAAAAATTATTCAACCAGAATCTGTAGAGTTCAAAGCATTTGCTTACCCTAATCCGGTGCAGATCGGCAAAAATTTGCTTATAAAGTTTGATAAAATTAGCGATGGCCCTATTATGTGTCATGTTTCTGATATTGCAGGAAGGAACCTTGGCATTTATAAAATATCTGAAGAGGAGAGCATGGCTGGATTTTATTTTGACACTTCAAGTTTAAGCAGTGGGGTATATCTTTTTAGGTTTCTTAATGCCGGATATTCGGATATTGTGAAAATAGTGGTACAGTAAGTGCGGTTTTTACTCTTAAAACTGGAAATTTTTTTTTATTTGCATGTATGGATATAGTTGATTTTGGCAATACAGGCCTGCGAGTTTCGAAAATCGGACTAGGAATGGCAGCATTAGGCCGTCCTGGGTATATCAATCTTGGACATAACGAAGACCTAAAGCGCGTGTATGACCCTTTAGTTATGGAAAAACATGCTTCAGAAGTATTGGATTTAGCTTATAAGCATGGGATAAGATATTTTGATGTTGCCCGCAGTTATGGAAAAGGAGAGGAGTTTCTAGCTAATTGGATAAATAACCTTCCTGACAAGCGAAGTCTTATAGTAGGGTCCAAATGGGGCTACACTTATACTGCCGGTTGGAAAGTACAGGCCAGCAAACATGAGGTGAAGGAGCATTCTCTTGAAGTTTTACAAAAACAATATCCTCAATCTCAGAAGAACTTAGGAGAAAACCTTAAAATTTATCATATACACTCAGCCACACCGGACAGTAAAGTTTTGGAGAACCCGGCCGTCATTGAACGGCTGTGGGAGCTAAAAAGGTCGGGAATTATACCAGGGCTTTCGTTGAGTGGGACAAGCCAGGGTGAAACATTGGAAAAAGCCATGACTATACAGCGAGATGGAGTATATCTGTTTCAATCTGTTCAGGTAACATGGAATATCTTAGAACAGTCAACCACTGAAATACTCAAAAAAGCACAGGCAGCAGGCTTTGGGATTATTGTAAAAGAATCATTGGCAAATGGTCGCCTTACAGCACGTAACAGTGAGGCTTCTTTTGCTGATAAAAAAGCTGTTTTAGATAAACTGTCCGCTAAATATCAAGTAGGAATAGATGCATTGAGTATGGCATTTGTTCTAAAGCAGCCATGGGTTTCTGTCGTGCTGAGTGGTGCTGCAACAAAACAACACCTGCTTTCGAATTTACAAGCCAATGAAATAAATATTAGTGAGGAGGATATAAAAAGCTTAGCAGCTTTGAAAGAAACGCCTGAGGTTTATTGGAATAAAAGAGCCTCGCTAGAATGGAATTAATGACCTTTTCTGAAAAACAAAATTAACAGCCCTTGCCGGGCCCGTTCCGGCATCTGTTGGGAGTTCGCAGAAAAGTGGTTTTTTAATAGATGTATTTATGGATAATGCTACTTGCCAACAGACCCCGCAACAGGTGCGGGGAGAGAGCAAAAGGTTTATTTTTTCTGCTTAATTTCACCTTATGCATAACTATTTGGGGAGACTTCCCCTGAAAATAAAATTAACCGCCCTTGCCGGCCCCGTTCCGGCGTCTGTTAAGAGCTAGCAGATTTTTAATAGACGTATTTACTTACAATCAGTGAATCCAGATTCTGAAAAAAAATGTTCCGCCCCTAACGGGGCTATAACTAATATGTTAACCTCAGTCTACCAATATCTCGTCCCAAATGGGACTTGACTGGGAATAAGCCCTGTTAAGGGCGAAATATCGGTAGAAACCTTGACCTTGCCCCAGTTAGCCCTAATCGGGGCGAAACATATAAAGGAGCGAACCATATTCCGAAAAGTAGTTTTCAAAAAGACGTGTTTTTACGGACACTGCTACTTATTAACAGACCCCGCAACAGGTGCGGGGAGAGAACAACAAAGTTTATTTCTGCTTTATTTTACCTTGTGCAAAATTAATTTATCTATTTTCCGCATGATTGTTGGTGAAAACACCAACAACAGGGTGTGATTTTGGATTAACGGGATTGGTCTGAACTTGTATGTGCTGTTATTTTTTCGAGCTGAAGAGCAATCCTTGAATCCATTAATCTTGTGAATCCTGATTCTGACAGATTCCGGGTGACTTCCCCTGAAAAACAAAAAATAACAGCCCTTGCCAGCCCCGTTCCGGCATCTGTTGAGGGTTCGCAGATGCTTAGTTTTTAAATTATGTCGCCACCTTCGGGGCTTAAATAATAATGTAATTTTGATTCTATAATCATATCGCCCCTTTTGGGCTCTGGATATCATTAAAATTACCCCTATAAATTACCTGTCACCCTGAGGAACGAAGGGTCTGTTAGACATTGCCTCTTTTGCGACACTAAAAGGTAATCCTTAAATCCTTTAATCGGGCGAATCCCGATTCTGACAAAAAGGACACTGGCACTAGATAACATTTTGATAATACCAGTATTCACAGCGTACCGTAAATTGCAAAATATCTTGGTGACTATACCTGAAAAATAAAATAACAGCCCTTGCCGGACCTGTTCCGGCATCTGTTGAGAGTTAGCAGAAAAGTGATTTTTTAATAAACGTATTTTACGGGTACTGCTACTTACCAACCGACCCCGCAACGGGTGCGGGGAGAGAGAGTATAAGGTTTTATTTCTGCCTTTAATTTACCTTAGCAAAATCAATTGATTACGCTATTGCTTTTCAGTATGTTCTGAAGTACATAAAATTTAATAGGGGAAATATTTTGATGTTGTCTGGTCAAAATCTTAACTTTATGATAAGGGTTGGGTTTACAAACGAAAAATCAATAGATAAACAAAAACTGGCTTAACCCATAATGAAGAGCAGGCCGCATCCGTTTTCGAACGGACCTCGCCCAAAAAGCAGGTTAACAGCGGAAGGTCGACATATATGGAGCGGCTGATTCCTGTAAAAAGCGGATTTTTCGCTCCCAGCCCTTTTTTTCCTTCTATATTTTTAGTTTAGGTGTCGTCGTAATGCCTCCCATGAAAAAGATCAGTGTAATTATTGTATTTGCTTTCTTGGTTTTCCTTAATGCTTCCTGTACCTCTTTGTTGGGAATTAAAACAAAATCAGAGCGGCCAGTTTCTAATGTTAGCGTAGTTAAGGAAAGATATATTTGTCGTAATATTGATGTTTCTAGATTTAAGGTAAGTATTGTTGATGGTCAGTTAAATCTGTTTAAAAACAATGGGCTTATTCAGATTGAGATTGAAGGTACACTTTTATTAAACAATGAGGATGATAATATTTATTTCAAAAAGTTTAAGGCCATAGAAAAAGTTATTTCGAACCATACGCTACCTGGATGCAAAGTAGAAATAGAATTAATTCCAGTGTTTAGTAAAAGGCAAAGACATAAAGACAAAACTTTCTATAGTCGTCAAGAAAATGGTATAGGTTTTAGAACAGCATTACAACATCGGTTATATTCAGGATGTTTTGGAAGCAATGATGTTAGTATTAGGTTTATTGGCCATGAAGAAAGTTTTATTATTTATCAAGGAAAATAAGCCAGTCTACTTTTTAAGCTTTGCTCAAACTATTGATTAATTGAGCCTATGTTTATTGGATTTTGGTGTCAAATAACTAATGGGTGAAAAGTTAACTGTTATATCGGTTTGAGGATCTTGCGCATATAACTTAAAAAGGCTGCCTTACAGACAGCCTTTTTAAGTTATATGCTTATTATGGTCATTCTATTCATATTTTCTTCTTATCCACTTTTCGGCTGATATTATTAGGTAAACAATCAAACCTGCTCCAATAATTCTAGCCCAAGACTCCAAAGTAATAGGCATTGTATGGAAGAAAGTGTTCATGACTGGTACGTATATGAACAGCAACTGGGAAACCATCATAGCGCCTATACCTCCAAATATCCAAGGGTTTGAAAATATCCCTATTTGGTTTAGTGGCTTTATAAGAGAGCGGCAATTTAACAGGTAAAAGGCCTGAATCACAATGATGGTGGTAGTTGTGGTTGTACGTGCGTAATCAAGTGATACACCAAGTCCAAGTTCGTAATGGAAAAGTCCTGAGGCGAATAAAAGTATCAGGAAGCCTACCAAAAGCGTCCTCATGATCAATTGTTTTGTAATCAGGGGTTGGTCTGGGCTTCGCGGAGGGCGCTCCATAATGCCTGGTTCGTTCGGTTCAAAAGCTAAAGGAAGGCCCAATAAAACCGCCGTAGTCATATTTACCCACAAGGCTTGAACTGGTAAAATGGGCAATAATACTCCAAGAAGAATAGAGGCCATAATGGCAAGTCCTTGTCCTAGGTTGGTAGGTAAAATCCAAACAATAAACTTGGTAAGGTTGTCAAAAACTCCACGTCCTTCTTCAACAGCACTTTCTATAGATGCAAAATTATCATCTGTTAGCACCATATCAGAGGCATCTTTGGCCACTTCGGTACCAGTTATTCCCATAGCCACCCCAATATTGGCCTGTTTTAACGCTGGGCCATCATTTACCCCATCACCGGTCATTGCTACCACATGTCCTTTGGACTGTAATGCTTTTACCAGATAAAGTTTTTGCTCTGGGGCTACCCGTGCAAAAACAGCTGTTTTTTCTGCAATGGCTGGAAAATCATATTCAGATAGTTGTGAGAGCTCTCTCCCTGTGTAGGCTTTAAGTTTATCTCCTTCTTTTTCACCTTTCAGGCCTATCATCCCAGCAATGGCTGATGCTGTGAGTGCATGGTCACCGGTAATCATCTTTACCTGGATACCTGCCTGCTGACACAAATCAACAGACTGTTTCGCCTCTTCTCTAGGAGGGTCTATCATGCCTTGGATTCCTAAAAAGACAATATCTTTTTCCAAGTCTTTGTGCGAAAGGTGTTTTTTGTTTTTGTTGAACCTGTGAAAGGCAAATGCCAAGACACGCAGTCCATCCGAAGCCATTTTTTTAGCTTGCTCTTCTATGGTATCTTTATCGAGTTCAGCCTCGGTGCCATTTGCCAGTAACATTTTGTCACAGCGTTCCAGCAGGGCCTCAAGGGATCCTTTGATATAAGCGGTGGCATGTTCATCTTTTTCATGGAGCGTGGCCATGTATTGATGTTCTGACTCAAACGGGATTTCATCAATTCGAGGGTGCTTTTCGTTTTCTTTGTCAGCGTCAAAGCCTCCCTTTATAGCAGCCACATAAATGGCACCTTCTGTAGGGTCGCCTTGTATGTCCCACTTGTTATTTTTTTTCGTTATTTTACTGTCATTGCAAAGTATGCCACACCTAAGGCATTCACTCAATACATGATGCTCTTTTAAGGTGATTTCTTTTTCTTCTTTTGTTATTTTTCCTTCAGGGGCGTAACCTGTTCCTGATACAGTAAAAAATTCACCACCAGAGAAAATTTCCTTGACCGTCATCTGGTTTTCGGTAAGGGTACCTGTTTTGTCAGAACAGATGACTGTTGTGCTACCAAGTGTCTCTACGGCTACCAATTTTCTTATTATCGCCCTTCTTTTGGCCATTTTCGAAACACCTAAGGCAAGCATGATGGTAACTGCTGCCGGAAGTCCTTCAGGAATAACAGAAACCGCAAAAGCCACAGACGCCATAAATATTTCTGTAAATTCCTGCCCTCTCAAAAGGCCTATGCCAAATGTGGCAAGGGTCAAAACAATAATAACCAGAAGTAATTGATGGCTGAACTTTTCAATCTTAACAGTAAGTGGGGTTTTAATGTCCTGAGCAGACATAATGTGACCGGAAATCTTACCCATCTCTGTTTTGTCGCCCGTGGCAATAACAATACCCGAACCTCTGCCATATGTAACTACAGTAGAGGCATAGGCCATATTGAAGCGGTCTCCCAGTACAGTATCTTTTTCAAGTACTTCTTCTTTTTTATCTACAGCAACTGATTCTCCTGTAAGCGCTGATTCATCCAATCTCAGGTCTTTCACTCTCGTCAGCCTCAAGTCAGCAGGAACTCTGTCGCCCGACTCTAAAAATACTAGGTCTCCAGGCACCAATTCAGAGGCATCAATATGTGTTTTTTTGCCACTTCTAAGCACAACTGCTTTTGTTGTCATGCTCTTGGACAATGATTCAATGGCACTTAAGGCTTTCGACTCTTGTACAAAACCTATAATGGCATTGAGCAGTACAACAGCAAAAATTACAACTGCGTCTAAATATTCTCCTAGAAAAATTGTGACGGCGGTAGCACCTAAGAGAATATAAATGAGCGGCTGGTGAAACTGCATCAGGAAGCGTTTTAAAGCACTGTCCTGTTTCTTTTTGCTAATTTCGTTTCTTCCGTACTGCTGTAGCCTTTCTTCAGCTTTACTGTTACTGATGCCTTTCCCCGAACTGGTCTCCAGGCTTTGTTCGATATCCTCAACTTTAAGATTGTGCCAATCTTTATCTGGAACTTCCTTCATGGTGTCTAAAAATTCAAATAATAATTAAAAAGATGGTTCTTAAAATGCTTATAAATATAATACAAACACAATGCCATTAATTTATAATAGCTTAATTGCCGTATTTGTTTTCTACCAATAAATCATTTATTGCTAACTATGTTATTTTCTAATCTTTAAAGAATGCTTTGTGTTAGCTAATAACACAGTATTCACTTTAGTAGAAAATGATATGTTACACTTTTGTAGTGATGTTCTTCATTTTATGAAGGTAAAAAAATGAGGTTAAGAAAAAAACCGGAAAATACTTTTTGGCTATACTTTCCGGTTATATTGGTGCTTTTTACCTGAATAATGCTATAGAACTTTCTATTAATTAGCAAAATAAATCAGATCAGTTGTTTCTTTCACTTTTATCCTTTAACCGTAGCTATGCTTTTGCGGCCTTAAGTGCTTACTTATTGTTATTTTTGCTCTTCATGACTAAATCTATCATATAATTCAGACTTAAGCTTTTTGAAATATGCCCTGTTCGGCAAGTTTAGGCCCTGAGTTGGCAATTTCTTTACTCACGCCCGCTTCATATTGTTTGAAGTTTTCAATGAACAGGTTTATCAATTTCTTTTTGGTTTTAAAGTACCTGCTTTTGTCCTTCCATGTATTTTCTGGAATAAGTATATCAGCAGGAATATTCGGGCAGGACAACGGTATTTGCAAACCAAAGTCCGGATCGGTAACAGAATCTGAACCTGCAAAGCAATTGTTATGAATGCCATCTATAATGGCACGGGTATACTTAAGTTTGATCCTGGAACCTGTTCCATAATCCCCCCCTGTCCATCCGGTGTTTACCAGCCATACCTTGGCATTATGCTTTTTTATTTTACTTGACAGCAGTTCTGCATATTTGTTGGGGTGCCATAACATAAAAGGCGCACCAAAACAGGCACTAAAAGTAGCCTTTGGTTCACTTATGCCAACTTCTGTACCAGCAATTTTTGCAGAATAGCCAGAAATGAAATGGTAAGCTGCTTGCTCTGGCGAAAGTGAACTTACTGGCGGAAGGACGCCAAAAGCATCGCAGGTAAGGAATATTATGTTGTTAGGGTGACCGGAAACACATGGTATTTGTGCGTTTTGGATAAATTGGATCGGGTAGGAGGCCCGGGTGTTTTCTGTTATGGTGCTATCGCTGTAATCTACAGACCTACTTTTATTATCGTAAACAACATTTTCCAGTACTGTGCCGTAGCGTATAGCTTTATAAATATCAGGTTCACGCTCGGCAGATAAACCTATAACTTTTGCATAACATCCACCTTCTATATTAAATATCCCTTGGTCATGCCAGCAGTGTTCGTCATCTCCAATAAGTTTTCTGTTGGGATCTGCACTTAATGTTGTTTTTCCAGTTCCTGACAGTCCAAACAGCACTGACACATTATTGTCTTTTCCTGTAGTGGCAGAGCAATGCATAGGAAAAACGTCTTTCAGAGGCATTAGATAATTCATGATAGAAAAAATACCTTTTTTCATTTCCCCTGCGTATTCTGTGCCGAGTATTACCACCTCTTTCTGTTCTAGGTTAATGTCTATGCTTGTTGTTGCTTTGCATTGGCCAGCGTTGAAAATGACGTAATCAGGTTCCCCAAAGTCCTCTATCTTTTCTGGCATAACAAGCATGTTTTCCATGAATAAAGCATGGTATGGACGTGTGCATATGATCCGTACTTTAAGTTGGTACTTGGGTTCCCAACCTGCATAGGCGTCTACTATATACAGTTGGTCTTGTTGGTTTATATAACCTATAGCTTGTGCTTTGTTTGCATGGTAACTTTCCTGATCTGTCGGTATGTTAATTTTTCCCCAGTCAATATTTTTTTCAGACGGACTGTTTTTTAAAATTTTCCTTTGTTTAGGGCTCCTGCCAGTTTTTTCTCCAGAATATACCATCAGCGCACCATTATCTGCCAGGGCTGTTCCTTCTTCTTTACAAATAGCGTGTTCGTATAAGTCAGGCGCACTTATGTTTCTTAATAGCTTTTTAACATGTATATTATATTGGCTTAGGCTAAATTCCATAGTAGTATTTTTTTGCGCTTTTTAACTTTACCTATTATTAAAATGACTGCTATGGGTTCATAATGTTGATGATTGGCTTGAAATATATAATAAGGCCTATTGGCAACAGGCCTTATCGCAATAAAAGTGTACTGTAAATGCCTGCAATATTTATAAGATATTTTATAAGATATAGGTGATAGAGTTTTTCGCTTATTTCTCCCAAAGGGTTATTTTTTATACCTATGCCTGATGCAGAATTTTGGTTTAACAAAGTCTTTTTATGCTTGTTAATTACCAAAGGAATTTTTTCAATACCCATCAGAATGGATAAATAAGCAGCCATGAAATGTACTCATTGTCGCACTAATTACTTTATAACTATTATGTAGGGGAGGTATGGCTGAAAAGAAATCAGGAAAAAAAATGACACGGCATCTGGGCACGCCTTCTGTATTTGCAATAGCGACAGGTGCCATGTTCAGCTCTGGATTTTTTCTATTGCCAGGTATTGCAGCCGATGAATCGGGAGCTTCTGTGCCATTGGTCTATTTGGTGGCAGGTTTGTGTATGTTGCCTGCTATTTTTAGTATTGGCGAATTGGCTTCGGCCATGCCGCGTGCAGGAGGGCCTTATATATTCCTTACACGTGGACTTGGGCCAATGGTCGGTACTATAGGTGCTGTAGGTATTTTTCTTCAATTATTGTTTAAAGGAGCTTTTGCCTTTGTAGGTGTTGGTGTTTATCTATCGTTGATTATCGATGTACCTATAGAATTTGTGGCGGTGGGGTTGATCGTTTTTTTTACAGCCTTGAACCTGATAGGCGTGCAGCAAACAGCTACTACTGAGAAAATAATGGTTGCTGTGCTTTTATTGTTGTTGGTTTACTTTGTTACGGCCGGTTTTACTGAAATCTTAACTACCGGTATCAGTTTTAAAGAGCAGGTTGAGCCTATTTTCCCTTTTGGGTTTATGGGGTTTATCTCTGCTGTTGCTTTGATATCAGTATCGTATGGAGGTTTTCAGCAGGTGGCAAGTATATCGGAAGAAATTAAGGAACCTTCAAAAGCCATTCCGAAGGGAATGATCTGGGGGTTGGTTATTTCTACCTTTTTTTATGTTACGGGCACGGCAATTATGGTTTTACTTATATCTCCAGAGGCGCTACGTGATGACAATACACCAGTGGCCACGGTTGCAGAATTGATCAGACGGTTACCTTTGCCAATACTTGGGGTTGTAATAGCAGCATTGGCTGCTTTTGCCTCTACCGGAAATGCAGCCATACTTTCTGCCGCTAGATATCCTTTAGCTTTGGCAAGGGACAATCTGATCTGGTCGGAATTTGGCCGCTTGGATAAAAAAGGAGTACCACGTTTAGCTGTTATTTTTACCGGACTGGCTCTGACTTTGCTAGTTGTTGCTTTTGATGTTGAAAATTTAGCAAAATATGGTAGCGTGTTTTTGCTTCTGGCATTTACAGGATTGTCTGTAGCTGTTATTGTTTTTAGGGAGAGCAAACTTAAAGAATATAGGCCTGGCTATAAATCTCCTTTATACCCGTGGATTCAGATACTAGGTATATTTATATACTTGGCTTTGATTGGGCTTAGTGGGGTAGATGCTCTTGCTTTTATTTTTTTTGTTGTCGCTTTGAGTGTTGGCTGGTATTTTGGAAAAGGTCGAAAGCGGGTTCGTGTATCTGGTGCTATATACAACTTGTTTGGCCGGCTTGCACGGCATGTTTCGCAGGAAAGTCATGCGGATGTTACTAGTGTTCCGGTATTTAATGATTTATCTGGGTTGGTAAAAAGAGCTATTGTCTTAAGTCATGTGAAAGACGAAGGGTATACTGAAGTAACTGAACATATAGCTAAAGTTTTGAAAGATAGGATAGGAGGAGGCGTGGAAGAGCTCACTAGGTCCATTAGACAGGAATCCGAATCATGGAGCAGTCCATTAACCGATGACATTGCTGTTTCATCAATACTTTTAGAAGATATTGAGCAGCCTGAAATGATCATTTTAAAAGGAAAGATTGTATTAAATGGCAAAAGCTTTAGTGGACTGATAGTAATGGTTGATGACAAAGAGGCGCCTGAAAGATTTTGGAGCTATTTATCATCGCTTTCTGACATTATACGTCAACCTGAGTTTTCAAATAAATGGCGCAAGGCTTCTAAGCCTGAAGAAATAAAAGAAGCTTTAATTCAAGATATCCGTACGATAAGCTTTACGGTTGGGGATGAAACCCATACAGCCTCTATGGTAGGAAAAGATATAGGTAAACTTGGATTGCCTGAAGGCAGCCGTATTATGACTATACAGAGAGATGGAAGGCAATTTGTTCCAAAAGAAGGGCATAAGCTTGAGAAAAACGACAAAATAAGTATTATTGCAGAAAAAGATGCCTTAGAAAAGATTAAAGGTATGTTAGGTTAGTGGTGATTAAAATGAACTTTGAGAGAAAAGCAAAATGTCAGAACGAGTGAATGTACAGGATTTGGAAAAGGAAGTTGTATTT
Source organism: Cytophagaceae bacterium ABcell3 (assembly GCA_030913385.1). Lineage (NCBI taxonomy): Bacteria > Pseudomonadati > Bacteroidota > Cytophagia > Cytophagales > Cytophagaceae > Natronocytophaga > Natronocytophaga cellulosiphila. Next base: position 3,386,890 of record CP133159.1, on the reverse strand, counting down.
ACAGCTTCTAGAAGCGGTGGGGCCGGAGGACAGAATGTCAATAAGGTAAATACCAAAGTGACACTGTTGTTTGATGTACGCAATTCCTCCATTTTGGACGAAGCGGATAAGTCGAAAATGGAAAATAGGCTGTCCAATTATATCAACAAGGAAGGTGTGCTTGTTATTTCGGCATCAGAAAAACGCTCGCAGTTGCAGAATAAAGATATTGCGCTTCAAAAGCTGGATAAGTTGCTTGCTAAGGCATTTGCAAAGAGAAAACCAAGAAAAGCTACAAAACCTCCTAAGTCGGCAGTTAAAAAGCGGTTGGATATAAAGAAGAAAACCAGTGAAAAAAAGCAATGGCGGAAAAACATTGATTGACAAAAAAACGCCTTTGATAATTAATATTAAAGGCGTTTTTTTATTAAAGTTAAGGAAGTCTAAAAAGCTAAAAAGCCGATGCCTATTCTGAAATTTATTGCTTGGTGCCTGCTCAGCCTTTCTAAAACTGGGTAGGTAAAATCAATTTCATTAGGGTCGTAATCGTCGTCTAGAAATCTATTAGTCTCCCTACTTTGTGCTAAGAAAAAACCAGGAATTATTCTAAACCTGATTCCAAAATCTATCAGCAAGCGATCAAAAGCCACTACTTGCCTACCAAAACCAACCCCAAGAAGCATTGAAGTGCCAGACTGAAGTTTTTTGTGGGTATTAACGCTATCTTGGGTAGCACTCCAAAACAATAGTTGTGTTTCAAAATCAGCATAATTGCCCATGGGCGCTAAATTGCCTGAACTACCACCATACACCCTATAGTTGAGCCCCAAACTTTGTACGTAGATCCTTTGGAAAACATCTATATACTCTGGGTCAATATAATCGTCCCTCCCATGGTCATAATTGGGTGGATATTCAGCAATATCTATCTCTTTCTGACTTATAGCTGTACGAAAAAAGCTGTAGGTTAAACCAATAGATGTCTTTCTGGTAAGGACATATTCCAGCCTTGCTAAGTGGGAGTAATTAAAGGATGGAAAAGAGGTAAGGTTGTTTCCTTTGTAGTTAGGGCCGTCAAGAACAGATATTGATTCCACTGCATAGTTTATGGAAAACTTTTTACCTTGATATCCTGGCTGTGCTTGGGAAGTTAAGGTGCTTATAAATAGAATTAGAACTATATATATATACTGCATTTTATCTGTTGGTTTTTATTTGATAAAAAAGGTCATAAAGGGTAGCATTAATTTGGCTGGATGAATCCATATAGCCTATACTTTCGGCTTGTGCATGTACAATTTCTCCGGTTTTTATGTCTAGTACCAGACAATAAAAGTTTGTGGCATATTCAGGGGTGACCATTTTAAATAGGTAATATGGTATGGCAGGAACAAAAAGGTAACCTAGGCTACTTGCTAAAAGAAGGTTACCCAATTTTCCTCCTTTCCTGCTTGTGTGTCCCAAAATACCCATCCAGCAAAAGTATTTTGTGTCGTATTTGCTTATGAGTTCGTTTACCAGCTCTCTGTCAAGGTTGGTGATGGGAACTTGGTTGTCCAAGTGTGAGAGTCTCTCTTTGAACCAACTGTTTAGAAAGGCGAGGTCGTTATACTTCTCCAAATCGTTTTCTTTGAAAACTATGTCATCAATAACCTCTAAATCCAGGTTATTAAGATTAGCATTTTTGAAAATGCGCTCGCTCAGCCCCAATTGAGCGTTTTCGGACTTTAAGAACTTCCTTGGTTGGTCTTTTCTATGGTCGAGCTTGATGTAAAAAGGATTAAATACCACCATTTTGTCAATTCCATGGGCGTGGCCCCGTCTTTTGATGAGCTGTTTTTCACGTGTTTCTCGTTTTATCCTTGCCTTACGTTCTTTAGCGGTTTCCTTCTTCTTGGTGTTCTTTTTTGTAATTGACTCTTCAATCTCATCAAACTTTCTGACAAAGTCTTTATCTTGTAACTTGTCTATAAAAGCGAAATAGGTAAACTCTTTGTTTTCCTCTACTTCCTTCTTCTTCTTTTGCTGATGTTTTATTTTTTCATACTTGGTCAGTTTTGCTATGTCTACCTCATCCTCTTCTTCTTCTTGCTGTACAGTTTTGGCTAGTTCATTTCTTTCGACACTCGATAACTTATCACGGTTTTGAAAATGTTTTTCTACTAAAGATTCAAAAACTTTATCTGTGAGCAATGAAATTTCTAAGTCGTCAGGGTGTTTTTTATTTAAATCCCAGAGGTAATTGAGGGTCACTGTATTCATGTCTTTGGCACTCATAGATTCAAAAAGGTGGAAAAGCTGAGAACTTTCTCCTTCTATTCTATCTGCGGCCGTATGTACTTTTTGTTTGTCGCCTTCATTGTAATAAGTGGTTAAGGCGTACAATGATTTTGCAATTATTTTTTGAAGGAAGAGGCTTTCTGGATCTTCTTTTAATAGCATGTATGCTTGATAAATTGCTTTTTCGTAATTTAGGCTTTGCTGATATAAATGCGCAATTTCATATCTGGCCTTTTTTCTGACATCCAGAAAATCTTCTTCTGAGACAATGAAATCTTTTTTGCCTTTGGAGTCAATATCCGCTATTTCATTGAATATGTATTCCCGTCTTTTGTTAATGCTAGGGTGGGTGCTTTTGCTTTCATCTCCTTCCTCTGGCTCTACTATCTCATTGGCTGTTTCCAGAAAATAATCTTCAGGGAATTTGAGATGGTCTGTTTCAAAAAAAGATCTTTCAAACTTAATATCATCAAAAGGAAGGTAGGCATATTGTAGCACATCAAATACGCCCATAATTTTGTTGGTGCTATAGTTACTCCTTAAGAAAATTTCAAGGCCTTCCAGATCCGCTTCAGTTTCCCTTTCTTTAGAGTAATTGTTTTTGGCCAAAAGCTTTTCCTCTACTGAAAGTTTCTTGTACATGCCTTTGCTTTGCTTTATTTTTTGTGTTTCAATATAGCCTTCTAAGACATGGTTGTGGGTATAGTGCACCATTTCGTGACTGAGTATAAAAGCAAGCTGTGCTTCTGTAGTCAACTGGGCCAATAATCCAAGGTTAACAAATATCATCCCTGAATTAGTGGCAAATGCATTTACGTGGGGAGATTTGACCGCATAAATTCTGATTTCGCTCCTAAGTTGTGGGTTGTCTTTTAAGAGCTCGTCAGCTACTTTATTGATGTAGTTAGTTACAGGGTCGTTAAACAGCACTTTCCCACTATTTAACAGTTCACGTAGCCTAAAGCTGTTTTCTAGGAAAAAGTTTTTTTGTGCTTTTTTTTCTCTGCGTTTAATACCATCTTCAATCTGCTCTGTTTCTTGCTTATAGGTTTCTGATGAGAGTGTGGTAAAGTCGTTAGGGATTTTTCCTTCTGATCGCAAGAGCTGGTAGTCTTGGGCGGAAAGTCCATTAATTAAAAACAGGAAAATAAAATTTATTAAGTAGAGTTTTTTCATTTGATGTTAGTTTAAAACCAGTAGTAACTGCCACTTTGGGAAGGATATGTGTACGAATTTAAGACAGATTGGTTTATTTTTAAAGTTTTTTAATGGAAAAAAGTGGCTTTCCTATCTTTTTAGGGATGGTGTCTGGTAGTTTTTTTAAGTAAATTTAATATTAAATTAATATAGCCTTTATCGGTTTGGAGAAAGTGGTTTTTTCTGTAAGGTTTGGACGTGAAAATTCAACAAATGTATGGGTAATGGGTTTTAATGAAATGAAAAGTTTCTTAAGTATAATATTATTGTTACTGGTGTATGTAGGCCATGCTCAAGGTGTAGACGTGCCTGTGGGCAAAACAGAATATAAAGAGTTACAAACATTTGAATGGTATGAACTTGGTTATGAAAACTATAGGCCTAAAAAAAGAGTAGTAAACGACCTTGGGAATGACCTTAACCAGTTTCAGGTTCTGATTTTTGGTGGCACTTGGTGTCCTGATACGCAAAAGCTTTTGCCTCATTTTTACAAAGTGCTTCATGATGCAGGTTACCCCTTAGATGATGTTTCGCTTTATTTGTTGGATTTTGATAAGTCAAGCCCTGAAGGGGAGGAAGAGAACTATGCAATAAAATACATTCCCACTTTAGTCCTAATGAAAGATGGGGAAGAGGTTGGTCGTATTGTGGAACGGGTAAAGAAAAGCGTGGAAGTTGACTTAAGGGAAATTATTCGTGATAAGTAGGCGTGCTGAAAAATGTGCCAAACGGTATGGTCCATGCGTAACCATAAGCTAATGCTTTGTGGCTAAGTACACGTATGATTTTTTTGGCAGCCCCTAAGTAGGCACAGGCTAACTTACTTGAATTTAGTTTAAGATCATTTTTAAAGACAAAATACCTATCGCACTAACCTATTATTTGTTTAGTGGCAAGTGCTCAATTTTATCCTACCTGAATTTTTCTATCCTGACCCACATTCATAGTTACAGCTATGGTTTTTTTAAAATACCACCTTTTATTTGATTGTTTTTAACAAATTTGTTAAACTTGGTAGTTAAAGCTTTTGTCTTTACTAATACAGTTAGTCGTATCCCGTTGTAAAATTTGATGTTTGGGTTTATAGTGTAAGGTTTTTTTGATAATGTACTGGTTGATAGGTGTTAATGGGCTGATAGTTTTACGTTAAATAATTTATGAAACCAAATTTGTTTTGTTCATGAAAGTAATCATAAAGTCACTTTTAGTTATATTTTTAAGCATTATAATTTCTTCAGCGACATTTTCTGAGAAAGGAAGAATTGTAATAGAAGTGGAAGGATTAAGAAATTCAGAGGGTAGTGTTTTGGTCAGTATATTCAAGAACAAAGATTATCTGGAAGAAAAAGGAGTTGTTTCCTATGTGGTGGGAAAAGTCAAGGACAAGCAATGCGTGTTGACAAGTGAAGAATTGCCTTATGGAGATTATGCAATCGTGCTTATTCACGACGAGAATGATAATGGGGAGATGGATTACAACTTCATGAAGATACCTAAGGAAGGCGTTGGGTTTTCAAACAACCCTAAATTGGGTCTGAGCAAGCCCTCTTATGAAGAAACTAAGTTTAATCTTGATGCTAAAGAGGTAAAGCTCAATATTAAAATGAAATATTTTTAGCTAGGGCGCGCTGAAAAACGCCCAAATATTTGCTGTTAAGTATTATGAAATTGGTTTATGATGATCAGGTGCAAAGTTTTTCTTACTTAAATTCAACAATTCCCGTGTATTTGAATTTGTCAAAGACCAAAATATTAGTGGTTGTTTGGGCTAGCCACAAGCGCACAATCTCTTTATGGCCTCACAATTGAAGTATTCCAATACGTCTTCATGTAAGGCCATACGTACCTTGCACACTTGTGACTTTTTCAGCAGGCCCTAGCTAACAAACATCAAACCATCCGAAGGTTGATTCTGATGGTTTGATGTTTTACTGTTCTATTGCATATTTCAGGTTAAACCACTCCTTGGGCTTTCATTGCTTCTGCAACTTTCAGGAAACCAAATATATTAGCTCCTTCCAGATAGTTTCCGGGCATATCATATTCTTCTGCTGCTTGAAGACACACATCGTGAATATTTTTCATAATACCTTTAAGCTGCGCGTCTACATCTTCGTTGTTCCAATACACTCCCATACGGTTTTGTGTCATTTCAAGTCCCGATACTGCCACGCCTCCTGCATTGGCTGCTTTGCCTGGAGCGTAAAGGATTTTTGACTTTTGTATCAACTCGATAGCTTCAGAGGTACATGGCATGTTAGCGCCCTCGGCTATTAATTTAATCCCGTTAGCTATAAGGTTTTCCGCATCATTTTTACTGATTTCATTTTGTACAGCACACGGAAATGCACAGTCGGCCTCTTTAGTCCAAATCGGATTGCAGAACCCTTTGCCATCACATGGATGATATTCGGCGTGAGGGTATTTTTCGATATAGGCTTTTATTCTTCTTCTTTCTTGGTTTTTTATCTTTTTTATAAATTCAAGCTTTTCCATATCAATCCCTTCGTGGTCTATGATGCACCCGTCAGAATCTGAAGCACTGATAGGTATTCCGCCTTCATGGATGAGTTTTTCAATGGCAAATTGCGCTACATTTCCTGATCCTGAAACCAAACACCTTTTTCCTTTAAGGGAGTCGTTTTTAGTTTTAAGCATGTTTGAGGCAAAGTAAATAAGTCCATACCCGGTTGCTTCAGGCCTAATAACGCTACCTCCCCAATATTCGCCCTTGCCGGTAAGTACCCCGGTAAATTCATTTCGGATCTTTTTGTACATTCCGAAAAGGTAACCTATTTCTCTTGAGCCAACACCTATATCTCCTGCAGGAATATCAGTAAATGCACCAATATGACGATAAAGTTCCTGCATGTATGCATGGCAAAACCGCATAATTTCAGCATCCGACTTTCCTTTTGGGTCAAAGTCTGCTCCCCCTTTTCCTCCACCCATAGGCAAACTGGTCAAGGCGTTTTTAAAAATTTGCTCAAATGCCAAAAACTTTAGGATACTGTAGTTTACAGACGGGTGAAACCTTAAGCCTCCTTTGTATGGGCCAATAGCAGAGTTCATTTGTACTCTATACCCACGGTTTACCTGTACTTCTCCCTGGTCGTCTTGCCAACATACACGAAAGGTAATTATCCGCTCAGGTTCGACTATTCGCTCAAGTATTTTTAACTTTTTGTACTCAGGGTGTCTTTCGAATACTTTTCTAACGGAATGTACTACTTCCTCAACCGCTTGAAGAAATTCTTTCTCATGTGGATTAATTTTTCTGACACGGGCTATGAGTTCGTCTTCTTTATTCTCTGACATTGGTATTGGTTTGTTTCTGTTGTTTTAAACTAAATAATATATTCAAACATAAGGGATGTTAAAATTAGGACATTTCCTTAAATAAATAAATGATATATATTCTTTCGTAAGATTAGTTGATAAAAAATAAATTATAAATAATATCATAAAATTGCTAATTTAGTTTATGCTTAATAATCAAAGAAAGCCTTTATGGAAGCACTTTTTAACCCTTCCTGATCTTTTGTAAGATTATAGCTTTAAAAGTAAACCTATGGAGTTACTTTCTGTTGAATATGCTGGTGTAGAAATAAAGAGGAAAGCGTATGGTGCCAGCATATTATACAGTGTTTGCTACCCTAATATTTTCTTTGGTCATGTTTATATGGGGCAAAGTCCGTCATGACTTCATTGCATTAATTGCCCTATTTATTTTAATCATAGCAGGTATCATACAGCCTGAAGATGCTTTTGTCGGGTTTTCTCATCCCGCTGTTATTACCGTAGCGGCTGTATTGGTGTTAAGTAAAGGGTTGGAGTATTCTGGGCTGATAGACCTTTTAGGAAAGTGGGTTATGCAGGTTAGCAATAATATGGTTACACAGATTGTGTTACTGTCTGCTTTGGTAATTGTTGCGTCAGCTTTTATTAACAATGTAGGAGCACTGGCAGTAACTATGCCTATTGCCATACATATGGCCAGAACTACTGGTTACTCCCCATCTTATATTTTACTTCCCATCGCTTTTGCTGCCCACTTTGGCGGTATGAGTACCTTAATTGGTACCCCCCCTAACATTATTATTGCTAATTTTCGTGGAGGTGCGGTCGGGGAGCCGTTTAGATTGTTTGACTTTGCGCCAGTTGGGGTAGGTTTGTCCATAGTAGGGTTGGCTTTTATATCTTTTGGATGGCGGTTAGTTCCAAAGAGAATGGCTAAAAAATCAGCCTCAGAATTGTTTAGTATCAACGATTATATTACGGAGGTGAGGGTCTTGAAAGATTCAAAAATAAATAATTTAAAAGTAGATGATCTGGACAAAGTTTCAAGAGTAGGTATTTCTGTGTTGGGTATAATCCGAAAGGGAAGAAAGATACCTGTACCTGAACCTCATGAAGTTTTTCTAGAGGATGATGTCATTATGGTCAAAACGGATGCCGAACACTTAAAAGCTTTTTTAGATGATACTAAAGTAGCCTTAAATGGAACGAGGAAACTGAAAGCCAAGAAAAAGGTGAAACTGGAAATCAGAGAAGCTGTAGTTGTGCACGGTTCTGAACTCGTTGGGGAGACTACCTCTTGTGCCAAAATACGAACGCGTTTCCGTCTTAATTTGCTTGCAGTCTCCAGAAGTGGAAAAAACATTTTTCACAGACTAAACCACATAAAATTTCAACCTGGCGATGTATTGCTCCTGCAGGGGCCAATCCATATTATTGAGGAGTCAATCGTAAGAATGGGGTGTTTGCCTTTGGCGCCCCGAAATCTTAGGATTGGATACAAAACAAGAATACCTATTACATTGGCTATTTTTATAGCAGGCTTGATACTGGTCGTTGCAGATATTTTTCCTACTGAAGTGGCATTTCCTATGGCGGCTGGCGCTTTACTGTTTGTAGGAATTCTTCCTCGGAGGGAAGTATACCGTTCTATTGACTGGCCTGTAATTGTTTTACTGGGGGCATTTATCCCTGTGGGACAGGCATTGGAAACCAGTGGCGGGGCAGCTATACTGGGAAATGTAATTGCAGATTTGTCGGATGGGATAGCGACTTGGGTGCTTTTGGTTCTTTTGCTCACTATAACCATGTTTCTCTCAGATGTTGTAAACAATGCCGCTACTGCCGTTTTGATGTCGCCGATTGCTATTAGTGCTGCAAATAAGCTTGATTATTCTATTGACCCCTTTCTAATGACAGTGGCTGTTGGTAGTTCCTGTGCATTTTTGACACCAATAGGACACCAATCCAATACTTTGGTGCTGGGGCCTGGTGGGTATAAGTTTGGTGACTATTGGCGGCTGGGACTTCCTTTGGAAATACTCATTGTAATTGTAGGTATACCTTTAATTTTATTGGTATGGCCGGTATAGCTTACGTCATGAGTAACAAAAGGAAAGTCTGTTGCCTTGGTATGTTTCTGTAAATTAAATATTAGGATTACCCATTTAAGTCTCTAGGAAGTAATAAGTTTTTTTGTACGATAAAATGCTTTAAACTACTTTCTAATGGCGATAAGTCAGGGCTGACGCATTTAAGTTTCAGGGTGTAAGGAACTGCCTTACAGGGCGTTCCGCAAGTCTCATAACCTTTATTGGGTTTATTTAATATATGGGTGCCTTACGGGGCACTGATGATACAAATATAATAATTTTTAATTGATAATCAGTGTTTTAACATTTTTTGCTTGACTTTTTTCTATATAGAGAACTCAATTAAAAAATTCAGTTTCCGATTCATTTGTTCGTATATTTGGCACTGTGTCAGAACCAAGAAGAACCATCAAAGGCAATTTCAAATATCCGCTGCAGGAGATCCTTTTTCTGTGCGTAAGTGCCGTTGTCAGCAATGCGGGGGACTGGCATGAGATTGTTACATTCGGCAAAGAAAAAATTGAATGGCTACGTAAATTTTTTCCTTACCGTAACGGTGTCCCTTCGCACGATACCCTGGAAAGGGTATTTGCAAAGATAGTACCGGATGAATTTGGCGAGTGTTTTGTAGAGTGGGCATCAACCATGTTCAGACCAGTCGAAAACGAGACAATCAATATTGACGGGAAGCGGATCCGTGGATCGTATGACAACAGAAAGGGCGCCAATGCATTGCACATGGTATCGGCTTATGCCACCGCTAACCAGCTTACCCTCGGTCAATTGGCCGTGCCAGACAAAAGCAACGAGATCACAGCCATTCCCAAGCTTTTGGATATGATAACTGTTGAAAACACAACAGTGACAATAGATGCCATGGGCTGCCAAAAAGATATTACGGAAAAAATAATCCGGAAAAACGGTGATTATGTAATTGCTGTAAAGAACAACCAGAAAGAGCTATTCCAGCAAATAGACAGGGCTTTTAAAAAACAGGTAATTGCAGATGTGCACAAACAGATAGACACGGGACATGGCAGGTTGGAGAGCCGCACCTGCAAACTGATAAATGACCTGAGGTTCATAGATGCAGCACATCAATGGTGCGGCATAAAGTCAGTGGCAAGGTTAGAGTCAGAGCGCTATAACAAGCTTACAGGAAAGCAGGAGCAACAGGTGAGGTATTATATAAGCAGCCATGACAAGACCGCTGAATGGCTTAACGGTACAATACGCAACCACTGGGCAATTGAAAACAAGCTGCACTGGAGCCTGGATGTGGTTTTTGGGGAAGATAGTTCCAGAAGAAGAAAGGGATATACAGCACAAAACTTCCACATCTTAAATAAAGTGTCCCTGATCTTGTTACAAAAACATAAATCTAAGGAAACAAAACCCAAAAAAAGGTATAAGGCAATATTCAATGATGCTTTCAGGGAAGAAATTTTAGATGTATTTTAAATGCGTCAGCCCTGGGCGATAAGTGCCATTGTTAGGAAATAAGGCGGCCATTGATGAAATTGCGTTAAGAACTTTATAAGCATGAAGCGGCCAAAAAATTTGCTGTTTGAGCCCGACGCAAGGAGGGTGAGTTTCATCCCGATAGCTATCGGGATAGCGTAATGGTTATAAAGTTTAGCAAATTTCATCACAGGCCTTGACTTTTTTGCTTACTTTTTTTGTCTAAGAAAAAAAGTAAGGCCCTGCCGGCGAGGCAAAAAGTAACTAAGCGAGCCTAGGTAAGCTAATAAAACATAAGATATATAAATGGGTAACCCTATTAAATAGTTACTCCGGCAATAGAGATTTCATCTTTGAGTATATAAATTTTGCTGCAAATTTGGGATTGAGTCTGTATATAAAGTCCATAAACTTTGCATCAGAGCCTACCAGGATGCGGTAACTGTTTGCTTCCATTCCTTTAATGATTTCTTGAGCAGCTTTTGGGGCTGGCATGGTTTTCATTGAATTCTTTTGGTTTCCTCCTGGCAAAGTGCCTAATCCTGAATTTTTAGCTATATCTGTACCGATGGCGCCTGGAAATACAATGCTTACGTTAACTTTGGTGTCCATTAGTTCAGACCTTAAACCTTCTGTAAAAAGCTTTACTGCTGCTTTAGCCGAACCATAAATGGTCTGTCCGGGAACTGGTAAAAAGCCGCCCATACTGGAGACGTTCACTATATGCGCTTCAGGGCGTTTTAATAGGTGAGGTAGTAATGCTTTTGTCAGGTAAAGGGTTCCATAAAAATTAACATTCATTACACGCTCAATGGTTGGGTAGTCTAAGTTATTAAACTTCACAAATGGCTGGATAATACCTGCATTGTTAATGACTCCGTCAATATTACTTTCTGAAATTAGTTTTTCTGCTAAAGCCTCACTTGCTTGTTGGTTGCTGATGTCAAGTTCGTATACAGAAAGGCTAGCTTTACTTTCTTGTGCTAAAACAGTGGTTTCTTCTAAAGCGGTTTTGTTTAAATCAAGTGCTATAACAGATGCACCTTTCTTTAATAGCTCAAGCACTAACTCTCTGCCTATGCCACTTCCGCCACCCGTAACAATAATTTTTTTACCTTTTACTTCCATAGGTTCTTCTTTTTTTGATTTCGAAATGCGTGTAGGGCTATACCACCAACTTGAGCTGAAAGTACCACTTTCGCTTCGCATAATAATCAAAATTAGTTAATATAGAACAAATACCAACCTTTGGGTTTGGATAACATGTAAGCGAAAAGAATTTAAGTTTATAAGCGGTTATGATTAACAAGCATAGTAGTGTAAAATATTCCATATTAGAGTTAGCAAGCGTCTCAGAAGGGGTAAGTCATCAGCAAACTTTTAACAATTGTCTGGATTTAGCCCAAAAAGCAGATACTATGGGCTACTTTCGTGTATGGTTGGCTGAACACCATAACATGAAGAGCATTGCCAGTTCGGCAACGGTCGTTCTCATAGGTTATATTGCAGGAGGAACGAAAAAGATCAGGGTAGGATCCGGGGGAATTATGCTGCCCAACCATTCACCGTTAATTGTTGCGGAACAGTTTGGTACATTAGGAACCTTATATCCAGGGCGTATAGATCTGGGGCTTGGAAGGGCACCAGGCACGGATCAAGAAACCGCCAGCGCTATACGGGCAGACCGCATGCAAGCGGTTTATCATTTCCCAGACGATGTGAATGAGGTTATGCAATATTTTTCCAGTGACGATGGAGGAGCCAAAGTCCGTGCTACCGTGGCAGAAGGGGTGGAGGTGCCTGTTTATATCCTTGGGTCCAGTACCGACAGTGCCCATCTTGCAGCCAAGATGGGTTTGCCATATGCATTTGCCAGCCACTTTGCCCCGACACACCTGTTTGATGCACTGAATATTTATCATAATGAATTTCAGCCATCGGAGTATTTGCAAGAGCCTTATGCCATGGCTGGTATTAATGTCATTGCTGCAGATACTGATGCTACAGCAGAAAGGTTGTCGACATCTATGCTTAGGATGATGCTGGGGGTGCTGACCAATAAACCAAATTACATGCCACCGCCCACAGAAATGGTTCCGGAACTGAGAGAGCTCTCACAACATCCTGCGATGCACCAGTTTTTGAAATATACCTTTACTGGTAGCAGGGAAACTGTAAAGCAGCAAACCGAAGATTTTTTGAGACAAACAGGGGTAAACGAGTTGATTGTGGCTTCTCATATGTATCACCATGAAGATCGCGTAAATTCTTATCGGATATTTTCGGAGATAATGAAGGAAGTGAACGGAGGTTGACAGTATAGCGCTTTAGTTAGATTGTATCTATTTCAGGATTTTTTTTTAATAAAAGGTAAGCCTGTGCTGACCGATATCAGTAGAAGGATAATTGCTGTACTTTAGTTGACGAGCTTTGTTCATTGAGGTGTTTGGGATAACCTGCCCTATAAGGATTTCGTATAATATATGTAAAAATAAGAATTTGTTACCAAATACCTATCCATATGAAAGCACCTGAAAAAATGTCAAAATGCAAATGTGCAGAAAACAATTGTACCTGTACCTCATGCAACTGTAGCACATCATGCGGGTCAGAGTGTGATTGTACCTGTTCTTGCTGTAATTAAAACTGAATTATGCGGTAGAACTTTCTATTAAGTAGCAAAATAAATCAAATCAGTGGCTTCGCTCGTATTTTGTGTCTTAACCATAGCGCTGCTATGCTTTACGACCCAAAAGAAGCTGGTTTATTGTTATTTGCTCCTCATGACGAAATCTATCATATAATTCAGGTTAAAATATGTAGTTATCCGCGGGTGTAAATTAGTTTCCCGCGGATTTTTTGTTTTTAGAGTAAAATCATTTTTTGTAAAAATAAGTCTTACATGATGAAATTAGCTAAACTTTGTACTATACTAATTTTTAATTCTCTCACTTCTTTAGGACAAGTCAACTCAGAAATACTAATCCCTTTGGAATGTTCTATTAATGAAAAAGTTCCTGTTGTTGGGCACGTTGCAGTCATGAAAAAGGCCTTGGGTGAGCCTCTGAGTACTGAAATTGTTGATTATGAATGTGGAATGACTGAAGAACAGGAGGGGGCTGACTATCAAAGTTACTATTTATATGGGGAAACCAAGTTTTTTATTTATGATGAAAAGTATAAATTAAAGATAATTGATTTTAAAAGCGGAGATTTTATCTTTAAAACGCCAAAAATAACTTTGACAGGTGCTACTACTTTTGATGATTTGGAGAAGGTATTTCCTAGAGCAGTAAAAGCCTCACTTAAGGAAAACAATGGGAGGTTGGTGAGGTTGCAGCCGTGTAAATATTGTGATGGCGAAGTTCAGTTGTATATTGAAAATGGAAAGTTAGTAAAGCTTCAGCTATGGGAGTCATGCTGATTTTTTTAATATATTTTTAGCAGAAGGAACCTTCTCGTAAGAGAATAAAGTATAAGTTGCTGAAAATCATAACCACCGGACAAAAAAGTGTCCGGTGGTTATATGGTTTACTCAATCATTAATTTATCCGATTTTAGTCCCTCCTTATCATAAATATACAAAACATACAATCCTGGCTTAAGGCTTGAAACATCAACCTCGTTTCTGTCAAAGCTAAGTTGCCCTTGTAGGACACCATGGGAAGAATAAGCTTCAATTTTTTGAATTTCTTTAGTGCCTGAAATTGTTACCTTTCCACCACTTGCAGGATTTGGATAGATAAAGCCAGATTGCACTTTTAGATCCTCAGCATCGTCTTCATCAAAATAGCCATAGCGCGCACCACTTATAGAGTGGAAGTTCATCATCAATGCCCGGCCATGATAGTCATCATAGAAAGAATCCCCGATCAAGACATCGTTGCCACTCAAGCCTACCTTAATGGGAGATATAGTCCAATCCATCTCAATCGCTCCTACTTCCTGCCACACACCATTGTTCCTTTCAAATCGATATACTTTCTTTGGGTGTATGCCAGATGAAACTATAAGTCTGGAACCTTCCAGGGCACAATCGGCACCAATATAATGGTAATTTTCCCCTATTATAGTATGCTCATAATACCAGAAGTTGTTGATTTTTCTGTAAAGGGCAACCATTCCCCTATTGTTATTATTATTGTTATAGTAATTTGAATTAGTTACGGCCATGTAGTTTTCGCCAACAGAAATACTCGAACCAAAACCGCCATTTTCCCCACTAATGGGTGAAAATATTTTTTGCGGGTTAACATATGCACTGCCATTCCACCTATAACTATAAACAACACCTTTGGAATCATCAACCCCCATAGTTATAAGGAGGCCTCCCTTCAACTTTACATTAGATCCAAAATACTGATTATCTGCCGTCTTGTCCGGTACTATCTTCTGGACCAGACTCCAGTTACTACCATTCCAATGATATATAAAAACAGCACCTGCCCGGAGTCCTTTGGTAACATCTCCGGTAGCACCAACAGCCAGATAATCCCCTTCAATACTTACCGATCCTCCAAAATACATATGGTCTCTTGCAACTGGACATACGATAGTTCTGTGTGCATCAACGTCTTCTATCTTTTCGCCCGAAGAGGACAACACATGGTAAAGCTGGACAGCGCCTCGGTTATTTCCTAGTCTGGTACCTATTGCGGCAAATTTATCTGTGATATCTACATCCACGCCAAACACTTCGCCTTGTTGCCCGTTAATACTGTGGATTTTTTTTATAAACTGCCACTCTCCGTTAACTTTCTTCAATATTGAAACAGCGCCCCCGTTTTCTTCCACATCTTTTGCAAGATCATGACCCAGCAATGCGTAATTTCCAGATATAGCAAGAGAGCGCCCTATGTAATTATGCCTTTCAGGAAACGTCGTGGTAAATACCTTGGAATTATTTGGGCCATTTTCCGGAGTTTGAATGTCATATACATATAAAGCCCCAGATGGATTCTGCGTGGTACATTGATTACCGGTAAGATTATCGTTGGTTTTATCTTCCGGGTCTCCAACAAACAATAAGTTATTTCCTGACAAAGCAACTGAGGCTCCCCACTCCTCAGTTTCATACTCATAAAAGTAACTTCTTGGCGAGCTCACTACATCTGCCATTCTATATTGTCCATCCACATAATTAAGCAAAGCTACACGGTTTCTATATGAAAAGTCATTCCGCTTATAGAAGGAAACCGCAATACCCTTGTTCTCTTTGATGTATACATCTTTAATTGTCCTGTTATTAATGTGAGGGTCAACAGAATTGTAGTTGTTGAAGGACAGTCCCAAAGAGAAGTTTATGTCAGAGACATTCTGAACGTTATCTGATCCAAACTTAACAACTCTTATACCTCCCCAACGGGAGCCAGAACCAAAAACATTGTAAGTTTCAAATACCGCAGAATTCCCGTCTACAGATGCCCTGCCACCAAGCACCCAGTTTCCGGAAGGTAAAATCTGATCATCTGATATTTCAGTAAAGCCATTTCCATGTGCCTTGAACAAGCGTACAGAGCTTTCATTCTGGACTATTACTATACCTTGATCCGTAATCCCTTGTATGGTTCCGGCATCGTTTCCTATATTCATAGAACCTACCAGATTAACGGAATATCCCGAGGCAGTATAAAGGTAAAGCTGAGACTGGTTACGGTCGTAAACTACTATTTGAATACCGTTAGTGGCTACACCACCTATTGCATATTCACCTCCAAAGCTAGGGGAGGGGGCAAATACTTTGGCAACACGCGTAAAGTTTCCTCCCCAGCTTGACCTTCTATATACGTATATAGCACCTGCCCTTGGGGTATTGCTTGAGTGGTTTTCTCTTTCCGCTGAACAAACCAGCAAATTGAGCTTATAAGAAAAGTGCCGGGCAAATTTATTCTCCGTACTTCCTTCATCGGGCAAGAAAAGTTGGTGCTGGGACCAGTTGCCCGACTGTTGTTTATACGTATACAATGCCCCATAACCCCGGCCACAGTTCGGATCCGGAGCTTTATACTCAGAATCCGAAATAAACAACGTGTTGTCAGTGAAATGCGTTTTCTCAGCGAAATTTACAGCCTTTGTCAATTGGCCCGGAAAAAGTTTTTGCTGCGCAGTTGTTTCCTGCAAAAAAAGAAAAAAGCAGATAATTGTAAAAATGTGTAAAGTTTGTCTGTTCATACACTTTAATTTTAAATTGTTTACACTTGATTTATTGCAGTAGAAAAAATAAAGTCCGTGATATGTAACACTCTGTCGCACATACAGGATAAAGAATAAAAGTAACAGAAATTAATGGGTAAGATAAGGTTGGTTTTACGAAAGACGGAAATTGTTTTACCAAGTCCAGGTTTGGCTTTATAAGCGATACTTGTATTCTTTGAAATTGAAATCAGTCCAAATACAGAGAATGGTCTTACTCTCCTTTTAATAGTTAATCTTATAATTTAGCTGGTGGGGACAACCTCCTCTGGAAGAGTTTTCTTAAAAGCACTTTATTATTGTATCTGGTGGGTATAATATAGAAAAAGTTAAGTCTGCAAAAACAAAGCTGATTCTTTACACTAATTATGAAATCTCATCTCTCTTTAATTTTTATTGTAAATTCTGGGCTAATTGGATTCTAGATGATTTTCAAAAAGTAATTTTGAACGTGGTTAGGCTAAGGTGTGAAAACAATTAATCTTTAGGTTAGAATATACCAACATTAAGGCATTCCGAATATGCTAAATAGTGATTGGATATTATATCAACTATAGAAAAATGAATAATGCTAAATGGTTGAAAGCAATAGTTGAAAAACTCTTTTATTATGGAGGGTTAACGGTTATCTTTTTGATAGCTGGATCCTTTTTTAGGTTCATCGACAATAGTTTATCAGTGGAACAGGTGGAGAGAGGGGGGATTATTTTATTGGCTTATTTTGTAGTAGCGGTTGCTCATTTTTACTTGCAAAAAGTAAAATAACTGGAATGCATAACCCTACTATTTAACATTTGTGTCTTAACCATAGCGCTGCTAAGCTTTTCGACCCAAAAGTAGTGGTTTAATTTTATTTTGCTCATCATTACGAAATCTAATGCATAATCTAGATTAAAAAAATGTTATCCTAATCTGAAGTATGGTATATTATATTTGACCTGATAACTTTTCGTTTCAATATTAAAGAAACAGGCTATCCGGATCTGGATAGCCTGTCTGCTTAAAAGATTGCCCGGCTAAAAGTGGGTAAAGGTTATTGGACCAATATAGTTTCTTTAACCATTCCTTCTTCCGTAGTTACGGTAATAACGTACAAACCGGATTTTAAAGAAGAAACATCAATCTCATTGCCCCGGGAGGAGAGTTTACTTGTTACTCCCACAGTACTTATTGCCATAGCAGAGACAATTTTGCTATTTGATGAAAGCTTTACCACATCTACTGCTGGGTTAGGATAAAGAGACAAAGAGGATTCTTCGAAAATATCTTCCGTAGCCAAAACTTCACTGTGGGCTTTGGAAAGAGGTGCCATGCCATAGAAAGGAGCTCTGAAACCTGCCCCGTCTGCAACAGTCTCATAATACGCATTTGGCGCCCCCGATACTACAATTGCATTGTGCATGGCCACAGAATAGCCAAGTAAAGTGTGTTCTTGTAAATCATTAGGACTGGCGTTAATATCTACGTGCATTTTGCCGACTTCTCGGAAATTAAATACCCATGTCGAACCATTAAAATAGGTTTCTTGCTGATAATAGCTTACTTCCCCTTGCCCATCACTACCTCCATTAGATTTTCCGAGTACCAAACGTTGTGCTTCCACAGCTACGTCTGTTATATGGTCGTCTGTTTCAATTGTCTGGTAAGGTATCCAAGTGTTGTCCCAATGTTTTACATATATTTCCACAAAACCGCCAGAACAGGAAACTGCGTGTTGGCCTGAGATATCCACCCTATGCCCCATATGGTTATTGCCAGTGTATTCACTTTTAAAAACCCAGCAATCGCCCTGTAGCTCATAAATATAGAATGTACCATTGCCTGGAGCACCCACTATTAAATGATTGTTGTCCATAGCAACAGAACTTCCAAAGTTCGCAGGGCTAGGGAATGGTGAAGGATTTCCTCCAAAAGAGGGGTACCGGAATGGGGCATTTTCGAAGTCAGGTAAAGGCAACCAGCACTTTTCCGACCAAACACCTTGAGAGTTTCTTTTGTACATGGCTACGCCACCTTCAACATCTTTTTCCGGTGCACCGACAGCAACCCAGTCGCTGCTAGTAGCTACAGCCTCGCCAAACTTTGAATCAGGACTTCCATAAAAATTATAGTCCACATAAAAATTATAATGCGTCCCATCCCATGTTTTGTTGATGATGCTTACTTTTCCTACTTCCTGGTCATTGACCTTAAAAAGAGGGGCTCCAAGAACAATGGCTTGCTGTCCTATACCTACGGTTTTTGGATTACCAAGTCCATCATGGGAATAAATCGGTGAAGTTCTGTAGGAACGTATATACTTGTCATTGTGAAATAGCATAGCGGCTCCATTTGACCCAGCTTTGCCAAACTTGCTACCAATGATAGTATATTCGCCGTGAATATCTATTGACTGCCCTCTTTCCAACTCGAGGATATCCTTCCGTATCAGCTCTGTGGCAGGTGTTTGTCCGAATGCACTAATGGAGGTTGCCATTAAAGCACCAAAAATGACTTGTTTCAATTTGAACATTTTTTTCATCTTAAAAAATTTTAGTGAGGCAGCAATTAATATGCAATTTGAAAAGCAATCAACACCTAATTTATAAACGATGGGTTTCACTTTACGATCGTAGACAAAAGGCAATAAAAAGTAATGTGGTTATTTATTTAGTTATATAAAATTTAAGTTTTTTGGACTCACCGTCAGGGGTTTTGTTTTTTTTGTTGACAAAAAAAGTACACAAAAAAGTTAAGGTATACTGTTGACCGGGGCAGGTGTGGTGTGATTTGCTAAACTATATTAACATTACACTAAAAAATATGAAAATTGTATTTTATAGAGGGTTAACGGTTCGCCTTTTATTGGTTGGATCCTTTTTGGGGTTCATCGACGATAGTTTATCAAATGGAACATGTAGAGAGAGGGGTGATGATTTTAATGGCTTATATTGTAGTAGTGATTGCTCATTTTTGCTTGCTAAAGGTAAAATAACTAGAAGGCACAACCCTACTATTTGACGTTTGTGTTCTTAAAGTGCAGTTTGGTACTGTCATCGGTTAACAAGAACTCGCCTATGCCCATTTGCCTAAACAGGCTAGATATACGCTCAAAGTAGATATACTTGTACTCCCAAGAATTAGTATTTTTTAACTCATACAGAATATCTTCAAGCGAAATACTGGTGTTTTTTACCGCCAAAGGGAGATAATGAAAATTCGACATTAGTTCGTTGATGTTAAGTCTTGTAACTCTATATTGGCCTGCTCTGAAAATGCGGATATTTTAAATTCCATACTCAATCTGAACACTAACGGTTAATTTTTACTCGATACAGTTCTAGGCGAGATTTGTTAGGGATACGGAAACCCTATTCTTTCCCCAACCTACCCTTCTCCGCCAATAGACGCTTAATCATTTCCTCGCGATTACTCTTGCGGTATTGCTTTCCGTAATCTTCTATCGCCATAAAGTAAATGCCGGTCATGCCCTCCCTCTTAATCGCCTCGGCCAGATCGGATCGCACAAGGATTAAATCTCGTTCTTGTCCCAAGCGAAAAATATTAGCATCGTCTGGAATCTGATCTTCATCCAGAACCAGGCGCTTGATGTGGTGCACTTGACTTTTATCGATTGCACTACGCACAAAATCAGAGCGCTCTTCATCCATACACGGCAACGTCCTTAATACATTCATAATATAATACGGAGTTTCAACTGGAAACTTTTTATGATCCAGAATACCAATTGGTAAGAATTCAATACAGTCTTTAGCATGAATTTCGAGTAGGTCTTTAAGTCTTGGGGAAACGATGTGCAATAAGGCATGGTTCGGAACTGAGTCCGCAAGAACTTTTCCACCCTCCTCACTCATTTCGAACAGAACGTTTTCTGGAAACCAGCTCGAGCATAAAATACCTTCATCGAGTTTATAGTCATCCTCCTCAATACTATCGGGTGTATCTTCAATTTGAATTAAACCATCATGGCTCCAATCATGGAGCCATGGATGGTAAATTCTTTCACTTCTTTCATTTCTCATATTACTGTGTTTTCATTTCATAAAAAGACTTTTTCTAATGCACATCTTCCCGTCGAAAGTCTGCTGAGTTGAAGAGCATATACGAACAACCCTATGATAGTATATTCGTCGTGAATATCTATTGGCTGCCCTCTTTCCAACTCGAGGATATACCCTTCCGTATAAACTCTGAGGTGAGTGTTTGTTCGAATGTACTAATGGAGGTTGTCATTAAAGCACTAAAAATGATTTATTTCAATTTGAACATTTTTCCCATCTTAAAAAAATTTACTGAGGCAGCAATTAATATGAAATCTGAAGAACAATCAACACCTAATTTGTAAACGATGGCTTTCACTTTACTATCGTAGACAAAAGCATTAAAAACGTATGAGATTACTCATTTAGTTATCTAATACTTTATGTGCTTTTGCATCGCCAACAAGGGCTTGCTTTTTAAATTACTTAAAATAACAGATTATGCTTAAAACCTGGCTAAAGTGTACTTAATTTTATTTCCTTTGATTGGTCGCAAAGCGTCTAAAAGATCTTTAACATATTTTTATCTTTTGCAAGACTAAGTTTGGTTTAAATAGGGCCTGCTAAAAAAGTCACAAGTGTGCAAGATACGCATGGCCTTACATGAAGACGTATTGGAATACTTCGAATGTAAGGCCATAAAGTAGATTGTGCGCTTGTGGCTAGCCCAAAAAAAGTATTGGATTAAAAGTCTCTCAATTTACTGTACACGGCAAATTAAGAAATAACCGAAAAACCCTTGCACCTATCCCTCATAATTTTTACACAAATATAAATAAGTCAACATTTTGGGCGTTTTTCAGCGCGCCCTAAATAATATAATTGATCGAGCTTATGAAAAGTACCTTAGTAATATTGGGAGTTTAAGTTTAATTCTTGAGAAACCTATCGTAAAAGGCAAATGTATTTATTCTATAAGTTCATTATCAAGTGAATTGATTAGCTCTTCAAGCTCTTGGCTGTTGTAAAAGTCTAGACACTTCATTGCACCCAGGGTTTTACTGTTTTTTGAAGGATAATCTTTTGCAGCCCAATGACCGGCAGCTTCAAATACAGTAGTAAAAGCATCTATGCTGTAGGAGCTTGTTTCCAAATATCCGGCAGCGCTTCCATCTTTCGTAAAAGCTTCCTCCATTTCAGGAGAAGTTTTGGCTAAGCAAGCGCAAAAAGCATCATTTTTTAATTTTAATTGTTCCTCTGTTAGTTTTTTAGCGGTATCTTCTTTTAGAGAAGAGCTTTTGGTGTTTCCGGTGCTTGTGGCACATCCGGCCATCAGCGAAATTGCGATGAACCATATTATATTTTTAATCTTTAGTTTAGCTGCCATAAACATAACATTGTTTGCTTCTGCAAAATAACCTCCATAAACACACCTGCTGCCATCCCACAAGGTAAAGTGTCCAGAAGCGTTTGACCATCCTGATACATTAAACTGGATAATGCCTTTTTTCCCTTTAAACGTATTCTGTCAGTAGAATTTAGATTAGGGTCACCAAGTCCTGTGTCCATTTAGGTACTAAAGTCTCTGATTCTGTGTGATTGTAAATGTAAAACTACATTATCCTCTTTTTTTTACTTTCATTAATAAGCCATTTTTAGGTCTTAAAGTAATTAAAGCTTCTGGGGTGGCGTTGTCATTGATATTTTCAAACTCAAACTCTTGGAGTAATTTAAACAGTGAAAACAATATCTCCATTTTTGCCAGTTCAACACCAATACAAAGTCTTGGGCCTCCTCCAAAAGGAAAGTAGGCATATTTTGGCCTATCACTTGTTTCCTCAAACCTTTCCGGTATGAACTTGTCTGGCTGGCTCCACCAAGCAGGGTTTACGTGTAGACCATGGACAGGAATATACAGCTGTGCGCCTTTGGGAATTTTATAACCATCAATAGTATCATCCTCCAAGGCCTCTCTTCCTAAAAACCAAGCTGGGGGAAAAATCCGTAAAGATTCGTTCATGCATGCACTGAGGTAACGCATTTCTTTCATGGCTTCCAAACCGTTAAGTCCTCGTTTTAGTATGCTACAGATTTCTTCACGTGCTTTTTCTTCTTTGTCGCGGTTTTGGTTGAAAAGGTATAAAGTCCATGTCATGGCATTGGAGCTAGTCTCAGAGCCAGCCAAGAACAAGGTAATCACCTCGTCACGCAATTGCTCATCACTCATGCCTTCTCCTGTATCTTCGTCTCTGGCGTCCATGAGCATCTGAAGAAGGTCGTTATAGCTGTTTTCTTTAGAACTTCTTCTCTTAGAAATAATGTCTTCTATTATTTTAAACAAAGCATCACGTCCTTTGATAAACCGGCGGTTATTGGGCGTTGGAATCCAGAGAGGGATTAACAAAGGGACTTTGATCATATTGCTGGCGCAATGGTTTACCTCACCAACCCAGTGTACAACATCTTCTTCCTTATTGCTGATGTCCGTTCCGAACAAAAGTCTTGAAGTAATCCTGGTGGTGAGCTTCATCATCTCATCCGCAATGTTGATTACCGCCTGACCAGCTTTCATATTTTCCTGCCACTGCGTGGAAAGCTCTTTCGTAATATCCTGTATAGAGTCTGTAAATCCAGCCAGCACCTTGCGGTGAAAAGCTGGTTGGGCAATCCTACGCTGCCTTTTCCAGAACTCACCTTCGTTGGTCAATAAACCGTTTCCCAGTAGCCGTTTAACTGCCAAATAAGATTTGCTTTTAATATAATTGCGATTGTTTTTTACCAGTACATGCTCTATAAAATCTGGATTAGTCAAAATATAGGTCGCAACTCCTGGGAAAAAACCAACGTCAACCATGTCATTGTGCTTAAGCGTTCTTGACGCAAAAAATTTCAGCGGGTCTTTGCCCATTTCAATCCAGTTGAATGGAAAGCGGTCTGTTTTTAATATCTTTTTATCCATATAAGAATTCTTTCTAGAAAAAACTATTGTAAAGTAACAATTCCAAATCAGGAGTACAAAGATTTTTTCTGGTGAAATTTTGAAAGGGCAGTGGGTGCAATATTTTAAATTAGGTTGTTTTAAAATGTGTTGACTTATAAAAGGTTAAGTTAATGGTTCTTGTAATGCGGTTAGGTTTTATTTGTCGTTCAAGGCGGTACTTTGTTCTTTAAAGGGTGTATATGTGTAGGTTTATAAAAAAAATGATTACTTTCGTACAATAAACCTAATTTTTATGAAATTTAGCATTACCACACTTTTAATTCTTTTGTGCTTTCACTTTAGCTGTTATTCCCAAAACTGGGATCTCTTTGTGAAAAACCAGAATAGCTTTTATCAACAGCAATACGGTGATTCTGCTATTGTTGAAAATTTCCTAGCTGATTCGTCAGTCAACATAGATGGTATTAGTTATTTGTACTTTAACACTGTTTCAGAATTTTCTCCAGGGTGCAGGGATAGTATTAGGAATTTTATTCATGTCTATAACTATAACTTTTTTAATCTTACAAAAATAGATAGTTTAGTGACTATTAATGATTCTGTTTTTTTTGTAATGGATACTACAGAAGATGTTGACTCCTTTTTGTTTATGCCTAACAGTAAAGTAGGGGATAAGTGGGAAACAAATGGTTTACATATAGAATGTACTAGTGCGTCTATGGGTGAGGTATTAGGCTTACAGGATTCTGTCAAAACCTTTTTATGCAGTAGCAGTGACAGATACGAAGGTATTGAGTTTAAACTTTCCAAATCACATGGACTTGTTCAATTTTTACCTTTTAATGAATTTTTAACAAATAGCAACTCTGACCTTCCCCCTTATTATGAACTGATTGGATTTTCTAGAGATGGTATCCAAAAAGGGTATCAACAGCCAGGCTTTGAGGATTATTTTACCTTGCGAGAAGGTGATGTATTGCTATGGCGGCACTATTTAAATAGATTTGGACGAGAAATAACCACTTATTCCAGAGATTCTATTGTTTCTACATATACTTCATCCGATACTATTAAATATAATATAATCAGGACTACGTATGATAACAACGGTTCAATAACTGGTACCAAAGATACTAGCACAACTTTTTTAAAGGTAGACGAAGGAAAGATCCTGAGCAATAACACTAGCTGGTTTGGGCTAAAATATGACAAAATTGAAGCCTGGGGCATTTACTTTTTTGATCCTCTTTATATTGAAGTCCAAGGTGAAGACACGGTTACTTTTGCATCATACTTAACTCCTGGACCTTATATTGACACAGCAAACTGCTCTCTTAATGTGATATTTGACATTGGGTATCGAGCGACATTTTCTACGCATAAAGGAATGATCTTTAGGGGAAGTTCTGCTTGGGGAGAGCATTCCACAACTTTAATTGGCTCTGTTATTGATAATGAGATTAGTGGCGTAATGGATATTCCAACTAGTGTGAGGGAAGCATCGCCAGCACCAGAGCATTTTGTTTATCCAAACCCTGTAAATGATTTTCTATATATTGTGGCTGAAGGTATTGCCAATGTCCATGTTTATACTGTCTCTGGAAATCTTGTTCTTTCAGAAGAGGGTGGTGATAAGATTAATGTAGCACACCTGAAGCCAGGGTTATATATAGTAAAACTAATTGATGTCCACCATCGTGAGTCTATTATCAAGATCTTGAAGGAGTAAAAATAGTTTGTTAGCAACTTGTTTCTTTGATTTAGACAATTTAAAGGGTTTTTAGTATTAAAAGCCCTTTTTTTATCACTCTTTCAAAGTGAATTCATCATGTAAACTTCATGTTCTTAAAATAAAAAGGAGGTTTGTATGGTAGAAAATGTTTGTGGTAAAGAAAGGCTGATTAGGGCCATTGTTGGACTTGTGTTATTAATTGTAGGTTTTGTGGTAATGCAGGCCTTGGGCTTAATCATTGGACTGCTTGGGGCTTATTCCTTGCTTACATCTATAATGTCCACTTGTCCGGTCAACCATTTGATCGGTAGGAACTCCTGTGCCGTGACAGGGCAGAGGCGGTAAGTGTGCGGTTTTATCATTTAAACCTGCATTAGAACTTTCTATTGCGTGGCAAAATAACTTCAAATCAGACGCTTTGCTCGCATTTGGTTATTAACCATAGAACCACTATGCTTTGTAAACCAAATACGCTGATTTTTTGTTTTTTGTCCCTCATTACGAAATCTAATGCAAATCCAGTTAAAATATCGGGCTTCGGAATTCCTCTTCCGAAGTCCTTGTTGTTAAATCGCACGATGTAGTAGAAATAGTGACAAAATTTATACCAATTTGCTTTTAAAGTATTAGATGAAGCATTATTTTAATACTTAAAGTAATCGCTAATTTATTTTAGAAGAAAAAAATACTCGGGCAATGAAAGCAAAAGGTCTATTTCCATCTCTATTTCTACTGGTTTTGTTTTGTGCTTTTGTTAATAAAGCGCCTTTTCAGTCTATGGACGAACCTTGGAAGGAAAGTCAGCTCATGCCACCGTCTGAACTGAACCAGATTATTAAAGAAGAGAAGCCTCTTGAAACCTATATTTTCAACATCGGGCCTTCTGGGAGCATAAAACAGTCTATATACATAGGGGAAACACAGGAGGAAAGCAGTCTAAAAAAACTTGAAAAGGAGGTAAGGGGACTTTCTAAAGATGCTGATATTGTCATTTATTGTGGTTGCTGCCCTTTTAAAGACTGCCCGAATGTGCGACCAGCTTTTTCTTTGCTGAACGATTTAGGTTTTACAGATCACAAGCTTCTGGATCTACCACAAAACCTAAAAGTAGATTGGATAGACAAAGGTTATCCAATGGAGTGAAATTGATTTTTTAGGTTTGGTGGTGGTTGGTGGGGGCACCAACCACGGAAAAAGAAACACTCAGCTTGTACAGAAAATAAAGGAGGGAAGCTCCATTATGTTTTAAGCTTAATGATGCCCAGTCTGTGCATACCTTTCATGATCATATATCCAAAATCAATCTCATACCATTTCACTGCATTATTAGGTCTCGAAGGATATTTATGGTGATTATTGTGATATGCTTCTCCCCAGAATACTAAATCGACAGGAAGGATATTTTTGGAAGTATTATTCATTTTGAAATTCACGTATCCGTAAACGTGCGCCCACCAGTTTATGGCCACTCCCTGGATAGGCCCCATAGCAAAGTGGACCGGCAGGAAAAGAAACATCCACCAATCTGTTGCAAACCATACATAAAGTCCTGTGTATATGGCTGCCCATATCAACCTTGAAACCCAGTTGTGGGCTATTTTATCAAAAGCATCCCAACTTGGCAGTCCTTTTGTAAATTTTTTATCAACAGGTGTTTTGCCCTTATAGATATTAATATAATTGTTACGTGTCTGCCACATCATCAGCAAAGCATTTCCTGTATGTCGAGGAGAGTGAGGATCCTGTTCGGTATCTGTATATGCATGATGAAGGCGGTGCATTATTCCGTAAGCTCCGGCACTTATATAAGATGACCCTTGGCAAATAAAACAACCTATATAAAAAGCTTTTTCCCAGCCTCTTGACATGGAAAAAATGTTATGAGCCGCATAGCGGTGATGAAAAACAGATTGAAAAAATAACGAACTATACCAGTGTACAATTAATAAAATAGCTATTCCCATTCTTTAAATTTATAAAAAATTTATGATTTAGACGATATACTCCTTTTTTAATTAATATAATAAGCTAATAGCTTTCAAAAATGTTTCCTGTAGAACATTTCTGTTTTCTGTAAAACTTAGGTGGGAAAACTATCTGACGGTATTTATAATATTATATTCGTTAAAGTTGTTGATGCCAATGCTATAAAATATAAATTTGCATGAATAGAACTTTACTGCTGCTTATGCAAGCCTCTTTACCAATTCAATCAAAATATCTTAATTTTTTAGGACCGGAAGAGAAGGAGCTGTTGTTTGCTCAGGCAGCACAGCTACACGCAAAAAAAGGTGATGCCATTATTGTTCCCGGAAAACCTGTTAAAGATGTCTTTTATATTCAGAAAGGTATTGTTCGTTTGTATATGACCGATGAAGGAGGCAGGGAAATAAATACCCACTTGGCTTGGGAGGGGATGTTTATAACTTCTTTGTATAGCCTGATTAACAATAAACCTTCCGATGAGTCATTAATGGCAGTGACTGATTGTGAGCTTTTGCACTTTCCTTATAGTTTTATATCTAGTATGTTTGACAGATACCCTAAGGTGGAACGTTTGGCTAAGATGCTTGTTGAAGAGGCTTTTTCATGTCAGTTTGAAAGGATAAGGATGATGCAGGCTATGACAGCCAAAAAACGTTATTCCCATTTAATGGAAAGTATGCCTAATGAAGTTTTCTTGAAGGTCCCCATGCAGGACATAGCCTCTTATCTTGGTATTGCTCCCGGCTCTTTAAGCAGGATCAGAAATGAATTTTCTTAACATTTGTGAAGTAGTTTCTAGTTCTTTATCCTGATTTTTACAGAAAACAGGAACATGAAGAAAATACTTATAATACAAGGACACCCTGACAAAGAAAGTTATTGCTATGCGCTTGCCAAAGCATACCGTCAGGGTGCGGAAGCTTCCGGCTCTGAGGTAAGGGTTATCAATACCGGAGAGCTTGACTTTAATCCTAACCTGGCTATGGGCTACAGAAAAAGAACAAATCTGGAACCTTGCTTGGAAAAGGCTCAAAGAGATATTTTATGGGCTGAGCATATTGTTGTAGTTTACCCTGTATGGTGGGGAATGGCTCCGGCTGTGCTCAAAGGTTTCCTGGACAGGGTGTTTTTGCCCGGGTTTGCATTCAACAAAAGACCCAATTCACTATGGTGGGATAAGTTGCTGAAAGGAAGAACAGCAAGAATTATCACCACTATGGACCAACCAACCCTTTATTACCGGCTGGTGTATGGTAGACCATCTACTAGGGCCATAAAAAACCTTACCCTTGAATTCTGTGGCATCAAACCTGTAAAGACCACAAGCATTGGCCCGATACGGATGTCCAGTGATCGTTTTCGTGAGAAATGGCTTGAGAAAATTGAAACCTTGGGTAGGAAAATGGACTGAAAAAGACTTGTGTTGGTGGGCTACAGGAGCTTCACTGGATTGTCCGATATTTCTGTAGAGCCGATTTTTTATCGGCTTACCTATTTGTCTGTCGCTATAGCTATGGTTTTGTTTAAACCTGAAATACGCAATAGAAAGTTCTAATGCATATTCCAGGTGTTGTGGCTAAACTTCCTCACTCCAGAATGGGAAATCTGGGAAACACAGCATTTCAGGAAACCTAAATTCTTTAAAACCTGAAAGTGTTGTATCCCTTAGTTTTTTTACATTTTCTTGCACTTTTCTTCTTTCATCGGAGGTGAAGTTTCCGCACAGTTCAAGGTATTCAGCGAAATAATAAATAGAGTTCAGCGAACACAGTAGTTGGGCTATGTCCGGTATCATAAATGAAATGTGTAGACGGCAAAGGACCTCATCCATTAAACCAGGAGAAAAGTCAAAAGTATTTAGTTTTTTACTTTCTGGTGCAGCTGCTAATAGGTACTGCCCGATATGGAAGGAGGAAAAAAGAGCGGTTGTAAGGGGCAATTGATATTTTTCATGTAAATAACGGGCAAAGTTATATGAGACCCCTGTCGCGAAACTTGTATAGTCTTCTGATTTTTTGTTAAGTCTTTTAGGCCATTCCTTAAATGGTTTATGAAAATTGGCAAAGTTCGCTTTCCATATTGTTTCATCTAGTTTTAGTCCGAATGACTCATCGATGTCTTTTATAAAGCTTTTTACGCCATTGTCTGAATACACCGGATGAAGGTATGATGGTAACAAGCAAAAAAATGCCTTGACTGATAAAGATTCGCAATAGAAAAGATCGTTATTATTAATAACCGTTGGTAGAGTGCTTTTGATCAGGTCAGACGCCAATTCATCTAGACCGACAGCAAGTAACAATCCTGATACTTCTTCCAGTTGATCAAAATACTCGTCTGGGTCATTTTTTATATTGGTCAGATATTTTGGTATTTTTTCAAACTCTTTACAGGAAATGAGATACATAATTACTTCAGTATCATAAAATCCTGCATTTTGACTGTAGATATTAGGGTGTTTTGTTCTTAGTAAGTCAAGAAATTCGATGTATTCTTTTGTTCGGTTTTCTTCCCTGTACTGCTCCCCTAGGTCATAAGCTACCTCCAGTTCCAGATATTCAGCAAGTTGAGGGTATGCTTCCAAGAAACCTTCTACATGGCTTCTCATTTCATCCAGGTCTTCTAAATTGTCATAGTGTTCATACCACTCATTTACAAGTAGATTTTCCTCTTCGCTGAGATCCGGATCCTGGTAAACCTCTGCATCTTCACCCTCAGATGGCTCTGGAAAAGAGTCATTTTCTATAAATAATGGTTTTTCCTTTTTGACAGGCTGACTTTTTTCAATTTCTTTTTTTAGATCAGAAGCCTCACAGCATTTTTTATACTTTTTGCCACTGCCACATGGACATGGCTCGTTTCTTCCTATTTTAGACATCTTTAAACAATTTATTTCTCTTAATGATGAACTTTAAGAATCCTATTTGTAGATAAGGTTAAACCTGAAATCTAATGCATAATCCAGATTAAATATATGTAAAGTTACAGATATTGCCTTATATTAATATTAATAGTGCAGAAAATAAACTCCGTCACTTTCTCCGTGTCGGAGTTATTCCGGCATCTGTTGAGAGTTCGCAGAAGGGTATTATAACAAAGGACGGATATTATAAAATTATGATTTTAATGCCGATTTTTTATTGGTATGGCTAAGGTATGAGTGAAACATAGTGTTAGAAACTAACAGTTAAACTTGCGGTAAGCTCCAAACTGGTAAGAGCCGAAAAGTAGACAAAAAGAACAGCTCCATAATCATCAGTGCAGTAGCTACTAACCATCATAAATACCCGTCAGCGTCCAAAAGACCTGACGGCGTATTAGACTGGCAGACACTGGTAACTGCCTATTATTTTGATTACCCCCCCGTAAATCAACCAACACAGCTTACCTCAAACAGATTGCCGCGGCATTGTTTTATAAGAAGATAAAACCTTAAAATTTCATACCAAGAACTTTAGCAACTACTACCTTGCGCCTCGCAATGACGGTTAATTTTTGGTTTTCTGCCAATTAAAATCCTTGATTAACTTCCCCTGAAAAACAAAAACAACCGCCCTTGCCTGACCCGTTCCGGCATCTGTCAAAAGTTGGCAGAAAAGTGGTTTTTCAAAAGACGTATTCTATGGATACTGCATTCTACGGATACTGCTACTTGCCAACAGACCCTGCAACGGGTGCGGGGAGAGAGCAAAAGGTTTTATTTCTGCTTTAGTTTATCGTAGCAAATCATTTTATCTACTTTTCGCCTGTTGTTGGTGAAAACACCAACAACAGGGAGGTAAGAGCCGAAAAGTAGACAAAAAGAACAGCTCCATAATCATCAGTGCAGTAGCTACTAACCATCATAAAATACCCGTCAGCGTCCAAAAGACCTGACGGCGTATTAGACTGGCAGACACTGGTAACTGCCTATTATTTTGATTACCCCCCCGTAAATCAACCAACACAGCTTACCTCAAACAGATTGCCGCGGCATTGTTTTATAAGAAGATAAAACCTTAAAATTTCATACCAAGAACTTTAGCAACTACTACCTTACGCCTCGCAATGACGGTTAATTTTTGGTTTTCTGCCAATTAAAATCCTTGATTAACTTCCCCTGAAAAACAAAAACAACCGCCCTTGCCTGACCCGTTCCGACATCTGAGCAGGGGAGGTTTGTCTGGAGAGTTACCAAAATTGAATTCAGAAGTGATGATAGCACAATAGCAGAAAAAGGGTCAGTTTTTGAAAATAGGGTGGTGCTTGGCTCCAAACGTGTTAAATAAAACCCTGTATTTAACTTCTTTATGCAATAAAGTAAGTATCGCTTTATTTATTCCCTTTCAGTTCTTAATTTTAAACCTGCAAATATCCTGAACTGACAGGGTATTTTCACTTAAACTGATTAACCTAATTAACTATCACTGATGCCGGAGTTTTCTTTTCAAAAGCAATTCCCTCTGGGAAAAGATACCACTAAATACAAGCTGATTAGCAAGGATTTCGTATCCACTGTCGAAGTTGAAGGCCGTAAGATATTAAAAGTAGATCCTAAGGGGTTAGAATTGCTTGCAGAACAAGCGATGACGGATGTTTCGTTTTACCTTCGTTCCTCTCATCTGGAAAAGCTTTCTAAAATTCTGGATGATCCGGAAGCCACCGATAATGACCGTTTTGTTGCTCATACCCTTCTTAAAAATGCGGTGGTTGCCAAGGATGGGAGGCTTCCCTCTTGTCAGGATACCGGAACAGCTATTGTTATGGGCAAAAAAGGGGAAAACGTATGGACTGGGGGAGATGATGATGAGTGGCTCTCCAAAGGAGTTTATAATTCCTACCAACAGCGCAATCTAAGGTATTCACAGATGGTTCCTGTTGCGATGTTTGATGAAAAAAACACCGGAACCAACCTGCCTGCTCAAATAGATTTATATGCGGAGAAAGGGAACGAATACAAATTTTTATTCCTCGCCAAGGGGGGAGGATCTGCCAATAAAACCTTTTTATATCAGCAAACTAAAGCCCTGCTAAACGAAGAAAGTTTAACTCAGTTTGTCCGTACTAAGATTAAAGACCTTGGTACTTCGGCTTGTCCTCCGTATCACCTGGCTTTTGTAATTGGTGGGACTTCTGCTGAGGCGACTTTAAAAGCAGTTAAAATGGCTTCTGCAGGATATTATGACGATCTGCCGACCACAGGAAATGAGGGCGGACAGGCTTTTCGTGATTTGGAGTGGGAGAAAAAAATCCAGCGTATTTGTGAGGAAAGTACTATTGGTGCTCAATTTGGCGGGAAATATCTGACTCATGATGTAAGGGTAATTCGTTTGCCGCGCCACGCTGCTTCTTGTCCGGTAGGAATGGGAGTTAGCTGTTCGGCAGATAGAAACATTAAAGGAAAAATTACAGAAGAAGGCATTTTTCTGGAGCAACTGGAAACCAGTCCGGAGCGCTTCCTGCCTGCTGTGGCACCTCAGTTAGAGAAGCCGGTGGATGTAGATCTGAACCGTCCGATGGCAGAGATATTGAAACAGCTTTCTCAATATCCGATTAAAACCCGTTTGATGTTGAGAGGTACGCTGATTGTTGCCCGTGATGTAGCCCATGCCAAGCTGAAAGAAATGCTGGATGCCGGTAAGCCCATGCCTGAGTACTTTAAGAATCATCCTGTTTATTATGCTGGGCCGGCAAAAACCCCGGAAGGAATGCCTTCAGGAAGTTTTGGTCCTACCACAGCTGGACGTATGGATAGCTATGTAGACCTTTTCCAGAGTCATGGTGGATCAATGATTATGTTGGCAAAAGGTAATAGGTCTGCACAAGTAAGAGAAGCCTGCAAAAATCATGGCGGTTTTTATTTAGGATCCATCGGTGGACCAGCAGCAATACTGGCCAAAGAAAATATCAAGTCTGTAGAACTGGTTGATTTCCCTGAATTAGGAATGGAAGCCATTCGTAAGATTGAAGTTGTTGACTTCCCTGCTTTCATCATTTGTGATGATAAGGGGAACGATTTTTTCGCCAATCTGTAAAGAGGGTCCAGAGTGGGGTTGGCAGCAACTCCACTCTGGGTTGCCCTTAAAAATATAATCTCAGATCCCATTATTGCTTAGTTTCCAAATGCTATCTTTGTGAAGGCGTACACATATGCCAAGATCAATCAGCAAATCTTTAACGGTCTTTAACAACAGAGCAGGGGGGCGGTCTTTGTTTTTTCAAGCTGGCCTAAGCGCATATAGAACCAACATTGTCTTATGAGAGCTGGAAATTTTCTTTAACTATAGGAAAAAAAATTTGGCCCTATGTGGAATACTGTGGGTAATTGAATTTCAATTTAGAGGAAATAAAGTAAATCATGTTGATAAAATTTGTAATATTCCGATATCCACGAGCTCTTCTTTTAGCTAGTTGTATTTTGCTGTTAATCCCTTCCATGACACCATTGGCAATCTGGGACTCGACATAATTGGTAATTCCTTGCCAGTGGGACTTTATTGTGTTTACAAACTTCTTGAAGGCATACAAGCCTTCCTCTTCAACAAGGTCACACCAGTAAGCCAAGAAAGCAGAGCCCTCTTCTTTTGTTTTAAACTCCCAAAAGCTCTGAAATAAGGTCTTTAACCGATAAGCCTTCCCAATAGTTGGTAACAGTTCAATAAGTACCTGCCGGTCCTGCTTCTGTTTAGCGCTAAGTTTGTGTGTGGACTTTAATAGCGTGTATTTGTGTCCTTTAAGTATTGAGTGTTCTCGGACTTCTCGCTTACGTACATCGTCCATAGCTTCATTAAGCAGTTTGACTACATGAAATTTATCAAATGTTACCGAGGTGTTAGGAAAATGTTCGAGCATGCCTGCGATAAAACCTGTAGACATATCAATGCATGCGTCGGTAATTGACAGATGTTCAACACCCTTTGCTTTTAAATGGTCTTTAATTCTTCCGATAGTGTGCCGATCCTTGCCTGGAGTAACATGAATCACACG
Source organism: Cytophagaceae bacterium ABcell3 (assembly GCA_030913385.1). Lineage (NCBI taxonomy): Bacteria > Pseudomonadati > Bacteroidota > Cytophagia > Cytophagales > Cytophagaceae > Natronocytophaga > Natronocytophaga cellulosiphila. The sequence continues at coordinate 3,352,786 of CP133159.1, read as the reverse complement.
GCGAGTAGCCAAATCTGCTGCTACGGTCACATAATCATGTCCTTTTCTTACAGAAGTCTCATCAATACCCAATTGGGTCACCGAGCTTTGATCATCTGCCCGATAGGCAATTTGTATCCAGTAGTTAAATATATTCCATATGCGCTGTGGGTACTCATTCACTAAATCAGCTGCTTTGTTCACGGGCATCTCTCGCTCAATCAAAGCCATGCTAAAAGCCTCAAACAACAAAGTAAAACCACTTCCTTTTCTAGCCCACGGCACTTCCACGGTTTTTACCTTTCCATCCGTTGTTTTGATTCGAGGGACTTTGCAATGAAGATAACATTCATGTTCAAAAAAATTGAGGTGACGCCAAGTCCTATATTGAGTATCATGAACTTTACTTTCTGGTTCAAATACGAAACCACGCTCAAAGCTAATGGTTATATGAAGTTCTTGTTTACCATTGGATGCTTCCTGAAACCTAACATCGGTTACCGACCAAGGCTTTGTTAACTGCAAAGCCAATTGAAATATTTCGATACTGTTCATTTTGTAAAAATAACTACATTATATCACCTTTCCACAGTAAATCATATAGACCCAAAAATTTGAGTATCTTAATCAAACAAGTGAACTAATTTAAGGAGGAAAAGGAAATCAAGAGTCTAATGATCGCATTATAGGGTTAGTGAAAAGATCGCCGTAGGGATAGGTATATAATTGACTCAAGCCAACCAATCTTTACATTATGTTAAATAGGGTTTGGTTAAATAATTTACTTTAGAGAGGGGCCAGTTAGACTAAGACAAATATCTCTGTGTATGGCTTTATTTTAAATAAGAATTCAGGAGCTTGGGTATAATAAGAAGCGATATGGTATTTGGCATCGGAAAAGGAGTTTCATAATTCTGGTAATTCTTAAATTCTGAGAATTCTGATTCAGACATTAGGCAATAAACAATGGACAAACATTGCAGCTCTCGTACTAACAGATCTTTCGCTCCTCAAGATGACATTCTTTTTTAACTTTTATGTGGCAGTGTCATCATTAGAAATGCTTTACCAATAGTCTCTAAGGTATTCAAATTTTTTCGCTTGACTGTTGGCAGTCTTCATTCTGGTAATTCTTTCATTCTGAGAATTCTGGTTCAGACAATAATTATACATTTGTTACATAATGTGCTGCGTTATGTTAATATAGCTTAGGGACTGGGCAGGATAAAGTTTAAGTTTTTAAGGGGGGCTTTTAAAGGAGATCCAGATGCACTTATGCTATAGCTTTGGTTTTGCCAAAGCCTTGTATAGCTATGGGATGTGTGTAGGTGTTTTGGTAGGCAGGATGCTTGTGCTGGTATTTTTATTAACTTCGCTTTTATTTTATACTTTTATGGATGATCAGAAAATGGTGATCTATGAGGTCTAAGCCGGAGCTAAGATATTCTGGATCTTCAGAAACTTAAATAACGCTGCATTCATACATGAAGATTAAAAGGTTTGATATATGGATATTGCTGGTAAAATAACAGCCATTGATGCCCTGAAGCAAGAAATTGATGCGCTGGGTGAACTGCCCGATGCGGTGCTGAACAAGATCAACTATAAATTTAGACTGGATTGGAATTTTTATTCCAACTCTATGGAAGGCAATACCCTTACCAAGTCCGAAACCCGAAGCATCATGATTGGTAATATTACCATAAGCGGTAAGCCCATCAAAGATGTGCTCGAGGTGAAAGGCCATGATGAGGTAATACAGCAAATCCTAAAAATAGGCAAAGGAGAGCTAAATATATCAGAAAAAGGGATAAAAGAAATGCACCGTGCCATCATGCATGAAGAAGATCCGAAGAAGAAAGCGCAGGTAGGAGCGTGGAAGAAGGAAGATAATGAAATCATCAATTATACCGGAGAAAAGTTTGCCTTCACTCCACCATCTCAGGTAAAGGAGGAGATGCATAACCTGATCAACTGGCTGAGTGCGGAAACGGATAAAATAAAGGTGAAAAAGCAGGATGCCATTCATCCTGCCATCTTGGCTTTTGAGTTTCACATACGCTACCTAACCATTCACCCTTTTTTTGACGGAAACGGCCGTACAGCCCGTATCCTGATGAACCTGATACTCATTTCTTATGGTTATCCTCCTGTAATTATTAATAGTGCAGACAAAAATGCGTATTACAAGTACCTGGTCGATGTGCAGGCTTATGATGCACCTAAAGGTTTTTATTATGACTTGATGCTCGGATTATTATATAGGTCGGTAGAGTTGGTGCATAAAGCGGTCAAAGGGGAAAGCATTGAAGAACCGGATGATTTGGATAAGGAAATTGCTTTACTAAAATCCAAAATTGATAAAAAGAGTGAAGTTGTTACTAAAAATGATGAAGTAGTAAAAAAATTATATGAAGAATCCTTAAAACCACTTTTTACGCTAGTTCATCAAAAACTTATAAAATTTAATGATTTATTTATAACTCATAAACACTCTTTTACAGTTAATAATGGAATGGACATAATGGTAAAGAAAGTTCTATAAATTATTTTGATCAGATTTTTAATCGCAATTATTTTTCTGCAGATCAAATTTCAGCTCTTTCACCAAAAGATGTTTCGGAATTTGCTTTATTGTACCAATGGAGGGATTATAAGAAAACAGGGGTAAGCTTAAATCTATTGGAGGTTCATATAACCGTAAATTTAAAGTACAAATCATTTTGTGTTTCTGGAGTTCCTTTTAAAAGAGTCGAAAAATCGTATTCACAGCAATTGAATAAAGACGAGCAAGAGTTAATTGCATCTAAGGTTAGTTATCATGTACTTGACAAAATTAAACAAGAGCATAGATAAGTTTTAATATATCTTATTCTAATATTTATTAAAGTATTGAAATACAGCTTTTAATATGAAAATCCTAATACAGCAGTAATGAATGGACGTTCTTTATTTCTATACATTATATTAAATAGGATTACCCATTTAAGTCTCTAGGAAGTAATAAGTTTTTTTTGTAAGATAAAATGCTTTAAATAGCCTTCTTTGAATGGTGGTATGTGCCATTGTTAGAAAATAAGGCGGCCATTGATGAAATTGCGTTAAGAACTTTATAAGCATGGAGCGGCCAAAAAATTTGCTGTTTGAGCCCGACGCAAGGAGGGTGAGTTTCAAATTTTTTAGCGTAATGGTTATAAAGTTTAGCAAATTTCATCACAGGCCTTGACTTTTTTGCTTACTTTTTTTGTCTAAGAAAAAAAGTAAGACCCTGCCGGCGAGGCAAAAAGTAACTAAGCGAGCCTATGTAAGCTAATAACACATAAGATATCTAAATGGGTAACCCTAATATTAAATAGGGTTTGATTAAATAATCTGCATTAGGGAGGGGTCATGTTAGACTAAGGCAAATACTCTTGTGTATGGCTTTAGTTTAAAAAATAATTCAGGAGCTTGGGTATAATAAGAAGCGATATGGTACTTGGCATCGGAAAAGGAATTAGTATAAGTAGCGGTTACAGTTTTAATCATTCGATTGGATTGTTGGCATTCTCATTCTGTTAATTCTTAAATTCTGAGAATTCTGATTCAGACAATAATTACATATTAAAAGCAATATGGTACTTGTTTCCTTTGCCAAGGAGGCATCGGAAAAGGAGTTTCATAGTTCTGATAATTCTTAAATTCGCAATTCGCGAATCGCGAATTGCGAATTTGCAACTTTTTATCTACCTTGCTTCCTCTTAACAAGATAAAAAGATGAAACAACATACAGGAATGCGTCCTCATGATGTGGTTGTTTTGCTTAAAATTGCTGCAAAAGGAAACAAACCCTGGCTTATGAAAGATTTATCTTATGAATTAGCCATCAGCGCCAGTGAGATTAGTGAAAGTATCAATCGATCTGTTATAGCTGGATTAATTTCCCCTGATAAGAAGAAGTTAATGAAGCTCGCCCTCCTGGATTTTTTGGAGCATGGCTTACGCTATGTTTATCCACAACAGCCAGGAGCTTTATTAAGAGGATTGCCTACGGCACATTCTGCAAAACCTTTAAGCGATGAAATTGTAAGTGAAGAACCTTATGTTTGGCCTTATGCAGAAGGGCAAGTACGTGGACAAGCTATAGAACCTCTTCATCCAAAAGTACCGGAAGCCTGCTTGAAAGATTCTTTTTTTTATGAATTGATGGCATTAGGGGATGCTTTACGGGTAGGAAAGGCAAGGGAAAAAAGGCTGGCCGTTGAAGAACTTAAAAAGCGGCTATTATGAAAAATACCCACATCAATAGAGAAGCTACTAAAAAGATAGCTAAAGCCTTGGGAGAGCTTAATGAAAAAGTTGTTTATGTGGGTGGGGCGGTGGTAAGTCTTTATATCGACGATCCTTCTGCTGATGATGTCCGTCCCACTAAAGATGTAGATATCACTTTTGAAATTGCTACTTCTGGTGAACTTGAAAAATTATAAGAGACACACTTTTTCAAAAAGGTTTTACTCAATCCCATGAAGATAATGTAATTTGTCGGTTTAGGTATGAAGATATAAAGGTAGATGTAATGGCTACCCAAGAAGTAGGTTGGGCTCCTGCCAATCCCTGGTTTAAACCCGGCTTTAAAAATAAAGAGGAGGTAATGGTAGACGAGATACCTATATTTATTCTTCCTTTTGAATATTTTTTAGCTACAAAATTTACAGCCTTCAAAGACAGAGGAGGCAAAGATCCGAGAGCAAGTCATGACTATGAGGATATTGTGTATCTACTTAATTATTCGTCCCGTATAAAGGAACAGATATTCAAGGCAGAAAAAGATGTACAAATATTTTTAAAAACAGCATTTTTAGAAATTATCAACAGCGATATCATGCAAGAGGCTATTATAGGCAATTTATACTACGAAAACCAAATGGTTCGCTTCAATAAGATCATACATGAGTTGAAAGAAATTGCTAAAGGGGTTTAACGAACTACAGCAGTGTAGAACACTAAATCATTCACCAAAAAGCGAGACTAATTCAATCAGTGAACTAATTTAAGGAGGAAAAGGAAATCAAGAGTCTAATGATCGCATTATAGGGTTAGTGAAAAGATCGCCGTAGGGATAGGTATATAATTGACTCAAGCCAACCAATCTTTACATTATGTTAAATAGGGTTTGGTTAAATAATTTACTTTAGAGAGGGGCCAGTTAGACTAAGACAAATATCTCTGTGTATGGCTTTATTTTAAATAAGAATTCAGGAGCTTGGGTATAATAAGAAGCGATATGGTATTTGGCATCGGAAAAGGAGTTTCATAATTCTTAAATTCTGAGAATTCTGATTCAGACATTAGGCAATAAACAATGGACAAACATTGCAGCTCTCGTACTAACAGATCTTTCGCTCCTCAAGATGACATTCTTTTTTAACTTTTATGTGGCAGTGTCATCATTAGAAATGCTTTACCAATAGTCTCTAAGGTATTCAAATTTTTTCGCTTGACTGTTGGCAGTCTTCATTCTGGTAATTCTTTCATTCTGAGAATTCTGGTTCAGACAATAATTATACATTTGTTACATAATGTGCTGCGTTATGTTAATATAGCTTAGGGCTTTGGGCAGGGGAAAAGATTAAGTTTTTTAGAAGGGGCTTTTCATCGAGTAGGGCAGATGCACTTATGCCATAGCTTTGGTTTGTGCTGAGCCTTGTGCGGCTATGGGATGTGTGCACCTGCCTGCGGTAGGCAGGGATGCTTGGGTCGGGTTGGTATTTTTTTAACTTCCACTTATAATTAATATTTTTATGCCTGATTCATCTGTTGCAAAATATGCAACACTTCAAAACCAGGTCGAAAGCTTAACATATTTTAAAATGGAAGAATTAGATAAAGTTGTAATATATGAAGCTGCTGATGGAAGGGCTAGTTTGGAGGTTAGACTGGAAGATGACACAGTATGGTTAACGCAGGCTCAATTGGTAGAGTTATTTGTATCTAGTAAAGCCAACATTAGTGAGCACATAAGTAGGATATACAAAGAAGGAGAACTGGAGAAAAGTCCAACTGTTCGGAAATTACGAACAGTTCGAAAGGAAGGAAAAAGGCTAGTTGAAAGAGAAGTTGAGCATTACAATCTTGACGTTATCATCTCGGTTGGATATCGGGTAAAATCCATTAGAGGAACTCAATTCCGTATCTGGGCCAATAAAATATTAAAAGATTACCTGATAAAAGGTTTTGCAATAAATGAGAAAAGGCTAAAGGAAAAGCAGGAGCAGCTTGATCAATTAAAGAAAGTAGTTCAGTTGCAGGAAAAAGTTATCAATAACTATCAGCTAAAAGACGGAGAAGCTGAAGGACTCATAAGAGTTATTGCCGAATACACATTTGCACTTGAAATACTGGACGATTACGATCATCAGAGATTGGAATTACCAAGAAGAGGTAAAAAGGAGATTTTTAGGATCAACTATGATGAAGCCAAAAAGGCCGTTGCTAAATTAGGTGAACAAACTCAATTTGCAGGCTTTTTTGGTAAAGAAAAAGACAGTTCCTTTAAAGGATCTCTGGAAAATATCTATCAGACATTTGATGGAAAAGATTTGTATCCCTCAACAGAAGAAAAAGCCGCTAATCTATTATATTTTGTAGTCAAGAATCATTCTTTTGTTGATGGTAATAAACGTATTGCAGCTTTTCTTTTTGTATGGTTTCTGGAGCGAAATAATCTTCTTTACAAAGATGATGGAATCAAAAGAATATCCGACAATGCTCTGGTTGCTTTAACACTGATGATCGCTGAAAGCAACCCAAATGATAAAGACATCATGATTAAAGTTATAGTTAATCTCCTCACAGAAAAAAAACATAATTTATAATATCTTTCAAATCTCAATCGTTCCGAAGCTATTTAAAATAACGTCAGGTTATATTACTGCTGCCTGCAAGTCTGTAATATAATGGGCTGCGTTATGTTAAGCATAGCTTAGGGGCTGGGCTGGATAAAGATTTAGTTTTTTAAGGTTGGATTTTTAAAGGAGGAGCAGATGCACTTATGCCATAGCTTTGGATTCGCAAGGCCTTGTGCGGCTATGGGATGTGTGCTTATGCTTGCGCTGGTTTTTTGAGTTAGGGATAGAAGCGGAAATCACGACATGGGCTGGGAGAGGGGCAGCTCGTAATTGGAGCGGATAGCCCGGCCGAAGGCAACTCCCAATAGTAAAGCCTATTAATTTTATCCTAAATTTCAAGGATTTTACAAGTAATCCATTCAGGTATTGTTATTTTCCGATTACAAATCAATTTTTCTTAATTTCTTCCTAAAAACTTTACCAGACTTCAATTTAACTCAATAAGATTCTGGAATCTTCTATTTCAATGACAAATCATCCATTTTAATAAGCCTTTCTGCCTCAAGGAATCTGTCCGACTTAAACATTCATTAGGTTAAGTTCTATTTCTAAAAGATTTAATTGATTGTAAAATAATTAGTTGCAAACTATTCAATAATTTTATTGAATAGTTGAATAAGTTTTATTACATTTGTATTATTAATTCAACCAAGAATGGAAAAAAGAGAATTTAAAGACAAAGTATTTGGAGAGCTTGCAAAAGTTAGCAACGCACTTTCAAATCCAAAAAGACTTGAAATTATTGACCTTTTGGCACAGGGGGAGCGAACTGTTGAAAAGATCTCTAATGAAACAGGAATGTCTATAGCAAATGCTTCTCAGCATTTGCAAGTGTTAAAAGCAGGAAGTCTTGTAGAAATAAAGCGAAATGGCAATTTCATCATATACAGGCTTGCCAGTGATAAAGTTTCTTATATATGGCAACTACTAAGAGAACTAGGAACTGAACGAATCGCTGAAATTGAGAAAGTGATAAATGATTTTCGAACACAGAAGAAGACTCTTGAATCCGTAACAATCGATGAACTACTTAAAAAAATGGAAAATCAGAATGTAGTTGTGATTGATGTACGGCCTACGGAAGAATTTAACTCAGGACATATATCACAAGCAATATCAATTCCTATAGACCAGCTTGCTAAAAGACTGAATGAGCTGCCAAAAAATAAAGAGATTATTGCTTATTGTCGAGGTCCTTTTTGTGTCTTCGCTGATGATGCAGTGATTATGTTAAAAGAAAATAACTATAAAGCTATTCGCCTTGAGCAAGGATTTCCTGACTGGAAATTAAAAGGTTTAGATGTTGAAATAAGTAAAAATTAATTTTTGAAATTATGGATAATAAAGATTTAAATAATATCGATTCTGAAACACTAAGACTCCTGCTTGAAGAAGAAAAGTCTGTCTACATTCTTGATGTAAGGCCAAAAGAACAGCGTGAAGAATGGTTTATTCCTGGCAGCAATTATATTGATGCTTACAATAGGCTAAATGAAGGTGATTTATCAGTTTTAGATGAAATAAATATTCCTGAAAATACTAAAGTTGTTACTGTTTGTGCTGCTGGAAGAACAAGCCAAATTGCAGCAGACGAACTAAGAAAAAAGGGTATTGAGGCTTACTCATTGGAAGGAGGAATGAAAGGATGGTCTCTTTCTTGGAATACTGCAGAAATTGAAGATAATAATCTAAAGATTGTTCAGGTGCGTAGAACAGGAAAAGGCTGTTTGTCTTATGTTCTTGGTTCGGGAAGTGAGGCCATCGTAGTAGATGCATCTTTAAGTCCTGACATCTATCTGGCTGTGGCAAAACAAAACGGCTGGAAAATCAAGTATGTTATAGATACCCATATTCATGCTGACCATCTTTCCAGATCGCTTGCTCTTTCTGAACTATCCGGTGGTACATTATATATGCCTGATCAGTATAAATTGAAATACTCTTTTTCCAGAATTAAAGATAACGATGAATTGCAATTCGGAACTTCTGTTTTAAGAGCATTGCATACTCCTGGTCATACTATGGATAGCACCACTTATATGATCGACAACAAATATTTGTTGACAGGTGATACACTCTTTACAAATGGTGTAGGAAGGCCTGATCTAAAGGCAAGTGAAGCTGAGGCTGCGAAAAGGGCTTCTATACTTTATAATTCTTTAATGAAATTATTAGGTCTTGATTATAGCAGTATTGTTCTTCCGGGTCATATTAGTAGACCTGTTCCTTTTGATCATCAGATAATATCCATGAGTCTTAAAGAAATAAAAGAAACAGTTTCTACTCTTCATCTTTCTGAAGATGAGTTTATAAGAGTTATTCTTTCAAAAATTCCTCCGACACCTCCAAATTATCTAAAAATAGTAGAGCTTAACTTTTCCGGTGACTTGAATAGTGTTGATCCAAAAGAAGTAGAAGCAGGAGCCAACCGTTGTGCCATCTCATAAATACTAAAATATGGAAATATTATTTACTGTTAATGAATCAGCATACGCATCAGAAAAGACATATAATGGCGTAAGAACTGCACTACAATTATTAAAAGAAGATCCATCAGTGAAGGTAAAAGTTTTTTTAATGGGAGATGGGGTAGGATGTAGTTTGTCAGGACAAAAACCTTCTGCTAGTAATTATAATATTGAAAATCTGCTTACCGAAATCATTAGCAAAAATGGGAAGGTAAAAATTTGTAAAAGCTGCCTTGAAGGAAGAGGTTATGGAAGTTCCAAATTGATTGAAGGTGCAGAAATAAGTAATATGACTGAATATGCACAATGGATTATCAAGTCTGATAAGGTATTTAATATCTAAATATGATGAAAAGAATATTTAAAATTTCTCTGATGTTGTTGCCGATGGTATTGATGTCTCTGGTCAATACTGATCCTGAGCCATGGAAGCAAGAGCAATTGATGAAGCCGGAAGAGCTGGCAAAGCTTTTATCTGATGGCGATAAAACCAATGATCCGGTCATTTTCAATATAGGCCCTGCCGGAGAAATAAAGGGTTCATTAGAGATTGGTTTTGTCAACGACAGCAAAGGAATTAAGAAGCTTGAAACGAACTTAAAGAACATTCCGAAAGACAAAGCAATTGTACTTTATTGTGGTTGTTGCCCTTTTGAACATTGTCCGAATATTCGTCCTGCTTTTACTTTGCTTAACAAGAAAAAATATAAAAACCACCGATTACTTGACCTTCCAAAAAACTTGAAAGTTGACTGGATTGACAAAGGTTTTCCTATGGAGGATTAATTAAAATTTTAACGAAATCAACATGAAAGAAGTACAGTTAGGATTAAGGGAAAACTGGAGGCAGTTTGCCTTATTAGTGGTCATTAATGGCTTTGTCGGTGGTATGGTTGGGTTGGAAAGGTCAATCCTTCCACAAATTGCAGAAGTAGAATTTCATATTGCTGCACGAACAGCCATTCTTTCATTTATTGTAGTATTTGGAATAGTAAAAGCCACCACAAATTATTTTACGGGAGCCCTTGCTAATAAATTCGGTAGAAAGAATCTATTGATTTCCGGATGGATAATAGGAATTCCCGTTCCATTTATATTAATGTATGCCCCGGATTGGAATTGGATTGTTGCAGCTAACATTCTCTTAGGTATAAATCAAGGTTTGACATGGTCTAGCACAGTCGTAATGAAAATAGATTTAGTGGGTGAAAAGAATAGGGGTCTTGCAATGGGGTTGAACGAATTTGCCGGTTATATAGCTGTTGCATTAATTGGTTTTTTGACGGGTTGGATTGCAAGCGAATATGGACTTAGGCCTTATCCTTTCTATTTAGGAATAGGATTAGTCTTTGCAGGATTGATATTGAGTTGGCTGTTTGTACAAGATACTTATCATCATACCACTAAGGAAGGTGAAACCAATACCATTCCAAAACTTAAGAATATCTTCCGAGATACTACTTTAACTAACAGGAATTTAAGTTCAGTAACTCAAGCTGGTTTAATTAATAATCTTAATGATGGTATGGCTTGGGGAATATTCCCTATTATGTTAGCAACAAAAGGTTTTAGTTTAGAACAAATAGGGATTGTCATCGCCGTATATCCCGCTGTTTGGGGGTTTGGTCAAATATTTACGGGTAAAATGGCAGACAAATTCAATAAAAAGGATATGTTGTTTACGGGAATGCTTTTACAAGCAATAGCACTCATTTTTCTTATATGGTCAAAAGATATGTGGCATTATGTTACTTTATCAGCTATTTTAGGATGGGGAACTGCCATGGTTTATCCAACATTTTTGGCTACTGTTGCTGAAAATACTCATCCGCAAGACAGAGCAAAGAGCATTGGAGTTTTTAGATTATGGAGAGATTTAGGATATGCAATTGGAGCAATATTATCCGGAATCATTGCTGACCTTATCAGTATAAATGCGTCAATTATATTTATTGGTTTTTTGACTTTGGTTTCCTCTTTGATCATACTTTTCAGAATGAACTATGCTAAGGACGGATCCGTAAAAATCTTGGATTGGATTTCTGGAAAGTCTGCTACAATTTAAATAATGAAATATAAAAGACTCTGTTTTATAATTCTTTTTGTATGGCTCCTTCCCAGTAAAGCTTTATGTCAAACAATAGAAAATCAAAGGGAAATATGGCTGGGTTATATGTCATCTGTTAAAATTACAGACAGGTTTTCTTTGTGGAATGATTTTCATTATGTATCTACTTCATTTTTCGCTTCACGTCATGGGCTAACATATTTTTTTCAACCTCAACATAGTATAAGTGCAGGCTATGCGTGGGTAGTTACGTCAACTGGTTTTTCAGATAAGCTGATCCGTCCCGAAAACCGTCTGTGGGCACAAATGGCAGGTCGTTTATCAATTAGGAATAAGACTTTGTATCAATACCGATTACGCTATGATGCAAGGTTCAGGAAAATGATAAGTAATTCGGAAATACTTGATGATAGAATATTCTACCATCGGATTAGATTGATGAATGGATTAAGATTTTATATAAAAGACCTCCCTAATCAAAGAAGACTTCATTTTGATGTATTAGATGAACTACTTTTAAATTTTGGTAAGCAGGTAAATAATGAAATAGACCAGAACAGACTGTATCTGTTACTAGGATTATCTAAGAAAAACATAACCGTATTATCAGGATATGATTGGAGAATAATACCTATGCAAAATGGCAATTTTATATTCAGGCATGGTCTTACGGTTTGGATTATTCATAATATGAGTTTCCGGTAATAGGAGCATGAGGCAAATAAAGAATGTCATAGCTTCAGATAAGCTAAGCCTTGTCAAATAGGGGAATCTTTTTAATTTTTAGAAAGTTTCGTTATTTGTTTTTTCGACAAGCCTGTATATTTTTCAATAGCCTCTAAAGGAAGATTATCCTCAAGCATCTTTTTTGCCATTTCCGTGGCCTTTTTGCTTTCAATAGATTTAATCTCCTCTTTCAAGGAATCAACTTTACTAAAAGTTAAATCATATTTGCTTTCCTTCTCAATTTTAGAAAGTAAGCCAGAATCAATAAAGCTGTAAAAATCTTTTTCTGTAATAATGAGATGATCTATAACAGGAACATTGACAAATTTTCCTATAGCAACCATCTTATCAGTTATTTGTATATCACCATATGAAGGTTCAAGTTCGCCACTCGGATGATTATGTACCATGATGATTTTAACAGCTCGTTTCTGCAAGGCAAAGCTGAAAACCTCCATAGGTTCCACCAGAGTTTTATTTACCGTGCCTAAGCTGATTAACTCGATAAGCAGGATCTGGTTGTTATTGGCCAGGCACACTATCCAGAAGTGCTCCTTGTTCCGGTCTATCTTGTTTTCACGCAACAATACCTGCTGCATGACTTTGTATAAGTCTTCCGAGTTCAGAATTTTAATCTTTTGATCTTTTGATAGCCGGATGTTCATGTTGCAAAATAGGGAATTTTCTAAAACATAGACAATGGTTTTGAAAATGACGTGCTGTTTTTATAACTGCCGTAGGCTGTTATGTTCTCATAGTAGCAGATGCAGCTTATGCCATAGCTTTGGAATAGGGAAGGTAGAGGGGCTATGGGATGTGTGCAGATGCTTGTGTTGGATAAGCGAAAATTCTAAGCATGACTATAATCTTTTTTAAGTATTAGCATTTGCGTATAGAGGAAAGAAAGGGATATTGCTATTATTAAGATTATAATAAAACCTCCATTAATCCATCTCAGGAATCTTTCATCAAGATAGTGTTGAACTGTACCAGTAGCACGGGTATAGATTCCTATAAAAATCCAGAAAATGTTCATCGTTAGGAAAACAAACTTTCCACTCCTCCAAATCTTCTTTTCCGGTTGCAGATACGAATACCATAAAGAAAGTATAAATAAAAAAACGGTAAAAAAGATAATTGTGTAATAAAGTATACGTAACTACTCAGCCCCCGAAAATTCTCTAAATTAATGTTGGTAAGTTAAAATAAAAAATCGGCTACGGGAGCTTGTCTGGGCAGTTTTTTGTGAATTGTTTCTGTTTTCGACTTTTTTGCTGAGTTATCCACGATGAAAGGTTGGCAAGTTTTGGGCAGCCTTCTTTTTATAATGCACTTTCTGCACCTATTTGCAGCCAATATCCACGCTCAGGTGCAAGACTTACAACACTATATTGATATTATTGAAAAGCAGCAGAAAATCATTTTGCAGCAAGAAAAAGTTATTGCTGAACAGGCTGCCCGTATAGTTGCATTGGAGAATGAGGTCAAAAAACTCAAAGAGAAGGTCAGGATATTAAAAGAAGGCAAGAACAGCAACAATAGCTCGATCCCCCCTTCAGCAGACCAGAAAAGAACCACCAATAAAAGCCTGCGCACCAAAACAGGAAAAAAGACCGGCGGCCAACCTGGCCATAAAGGGAGCACTTTGAAAATGACCGATAACCCTGACCAAGTGGTCAAGCATACACCATCTTTGTGTGACTGTTGTGGAGAAGACATCTCGGACAAAGAAGAAGTTTTAAAAGAAAAAAGACAGGTTGTCGATATCCCGCCCATTAAACCGGTATATGTTGAGCACAGGGTCTTTGTCAAAAAATGTACATGTGGACATGAAACCAGCAGTGCATTTCCTGAAGACGTGAAAGCCAGTATACAATATGGGGCCGGAGTCGAAGGGCTTGTAGCCTACCTGTCTGCCCGTCATTATGTCCCATTTGCAAGGACCGGTGAGATATTGGGGCATGTCTTTGGGCTTCCGCTGAGCGAAGGTTCTATTGGCAACATCTTGGAAAGGTTTGCCAAAAAAGCCCAAGAGCCCTATAAGCGGATAAAGGAGGACGTCGCAAAAGCGCCAGTGGTGGGAAGCGATGAAACTGGCTGTAAGGTCAACGGGGAAAAACTTTGGGTGTTTACATGGCAAGACCCCGAAAACACTTTTCTGAGTATCTCAAAATCCAGAGGGAATGTGGGCATTGCAGAAAGCTTCCCGGACGGCTTTCCCATGAGTACCCTGATAAGCGATGCATGGGCAGCCCAACTTGCAACATTGGCAAGAAGGCACCAGTTGTGCACGGCCCACCTTTTGCGCGACCTGAAATATTTTGTAGAAGTGCTGCATTGTTCATGGGCAGAAGATATAAAGAAGCTGTTTGAAGACGCCCTAAAGTTAAAGAAGGACTGGCAGGATGAATTAGAAGGCAACTTTGAAGAGAAAAGAAAAGGTGTTTTTGACAGGTTTGACAAACTGTTGAAACAGTCTGTAGTATTTGAAAAAGTAAAGCCCTTCAAAAAAAGGCTGCAAAAGAACAAGGAATCCGTTTTTGAATTCCTGAACCAGAAGGACGTCCCGCCAGACAATAATGCGTCAGAAAGAGCCATCAGAAATATAAAAGTAAAGCTGAAGGTATCAGGTCAATTCCGTTCCTTGCAGGGTGCGCAGTGCTTCCTGACCATAAGGTCAGTTATAGATACTGCCATTAAACGGGGCTGCAAGGTTTTGGATGTACTTAAAGACTTTGATAAATTAAGCCCTGCTGAGTAGTTACAAGTATACATTCTTTTAATGGTAGATTAAATTTATCCCAGTTAAGGCTATGCAAAGCAACTAAAATCATCGGTAGCATTATCCATATAAAAAATATCACGGTTAGTTTAGGTTCATCTTTAATATTTCCCATAAACAAATCAACCAAATATCCGACTCCTAATATATTTTCCTTATAGAAAACAATAGTGGTATTTATTGAAATTATCAATAAACAAGGAATATTCAATAGTATTACATAGTCATTCTCTCTAAAACCGCCTAAAAAATCAAAAAGTAATAAGCTTGTTGTTAATGGGCATATTAAAACAACAAATGTAATTAGGCCACTTATAAAATTTATGTAATTCCCGCTAGTGCTTTCTTGTATACCACTGTATTGTCCGAACATTTGATGTCCCAATTCCCATTTTTCAAATTTAAACTTATGAAGTTCATTTAATATCGTTCTTTTATAATGAAGTGTTTGAGTGAATTCGTGAAAAAGAATGGTTAGTATTATTACTGACAATAAAATAATTATTTTAAGTGGAATTTGAACACCTAAAATATTAAAAGATTGATCAAAAAATAGTTCTTGCTTCTCCATATCAATCTTTTGAATCTCATTGAAAATCTCAGAGTTGCTAAAATTGGATTTTTGAAGTTTAAAATATAATTCAAAGTTTATATAGTTTAGGACTAATGTATCATCATCGTTTCTGGATCTCTCTATTAACTCCTTTAAAGAATCTCCATCATACTGACTTAAATAATAATATTCTTGCCATTTATTCTGCAAAATTGCATGTTTATTTAAATTTTGTTTTTGGTTCCAGAGTAATCCAATAACAATAATGAGTAGTCCAAGGAAAAAAGCTGCTTTTTTCCTTAAAGTTAAAGTTGAAGAATGCCATTTTTCTAAAAGTTTTTCTTTATTGTCAGGTGTCATAAGTTTTCTTAATTGTTTTTAGATAATAAAAACTTTTCAATGTTTTTCACATCATTATTACATAAATAAAACCATTCACCTCTAACCCTCTTTTTCTTATATCTTTCGTGTAATGCTAGTTCGGCAGATTTAGGAGCTTTTCTACTTAAGAATAGTTTAATCTCCGGTTCTTCGGATTGTAGAGTTCTTTCCCTTTTATCAGGATTTAAACTACGGCCAATCTTAAAGAGACCATTTCTTAAATTTTTCATCAAATAAACAAAATTATCTTTACCATTAATTAGATTCTCACTGACGCTATATTCCCATAAATTTTCAGGAAACGAATGTTTAACACTTGTTAAAACATCCAATCTTTTGAAAACTATATATTGATACCTCTCAAATAGATAAAACAGATTAATCACTTTGTCCTCTGCATAATCCTCATATA
The DNA here is from genome assembly GCA_030913385.1 of Cytophagaceae bacterium ABcell3. Lineage (NCBI taxonomy): Bacteria > Pseudomonadati > Bacteroidota > Cytophagia > Cytophagales > Cytophagaceae > Natronocytophaga > Natronocytophaga cellulosiphila. Next base: position 3,336,530 of record CP133159.1, on the reverse strand, counting down.
TAACCTGAGCAAATTTAAAGGTTAAATCACATCTTGATTTTAATGTGGAATCTAATCTCAATAATTTTCCTTCAATCTTATTGTATTTACTGGTAATGTAATAAAGATAATATTGAGATAAAGACTGAGGAGAATAGATACATCCATATGATGAGAGTAATTTCCCATTAAGGACATCGTTGATTTCATTAATATGAACAAGGTATTTATATGCAAATTCCTCAGAAATAATCTCAATTCTTTTGTTTAAAATATTGTCTAAATTCATGTGATTAATTACCTTAATGAGTTCTAAAATCTTTGCTATAGGAAAGTTTTGTATTAGTAAAATAACCTAAATTACTTTGTATTTCTTTGGCATTTTTCACAAAATCGTCATCAATAATAGGGACATGTAAGAAGCAAACATCAAATACTGATTCTTTCCCTTTAAAACCTCCTCCCAAAGAAATTCCAATTATTGTCTCAACATCTGGATTTACGACTCTCGCTACAACACATCTTAATTGCAGCTCTTTTTCTTTTTTATTCCAATTTTTATTGGTTAAAGGAATAAATACATAGGTATACTTATTTCCTGGTAATGGTTTGAGCATTCGAGCACTTACTTTATTTTTGATTGCGTTTTCGAGAACCATAACAAGCTCAATTCTATTGATTCTGGGTTCTAAGTTCATTTGTCGAACAGCAAGTTCAAGTTCCTCTCTTTTTTCAACAGACGTATCAGGTTTTATATGATGTTTATAAAGGTGGTTAATTAGATTATCCCAAATGAAACTTGGCTGAATTTCTTTCTGCCACTGTAAATAAGGTTTAGATTTACAATAGCTTTCCCACATACCATATTCTGCTACTATTGTATCATAAGGCAAATTAAAATCCAAACTATTTTCTATATATAATGCTAAAAAATCTACCTCTCTAGGGATGAAAAAGGTTTTATTAAGAAAAAAATTTTCCTTAGCATCTAAATAATTAATAAAGTCTTTTATAGTATCTAATTCATTAAATATTACCGAAGTAGATAATTCATCAAATACATGCACAAAACCATTCCCAAAATCACCGGTTGGTAATGGATAATTAGGTTTACTACCAAAAGCTACCGCAATACGATATATTTTTCTTTTACTTTTTTCTGGAAGTTTAACAGTAGTCTTTCTATCATTTAGAACAATTTCATCAACAGTATTTAGGTACCTTTCCGCACCACATATTTGCTCAGATGAATCATATATTGCTTTTTTAACCCATCTTTCATAATTAATGGATTCTTCACTATTTGTAGAAGGAGAAATATCCTTAACTGATATTATGATGATTATATCATTGCATAAAACTAAGATATCACAAAGTTCCTTTGTTTTTTTTCCTAAAGGACTTTGAAAACTCCAAAAAGGCAGGAAAGATTTGAGGCACAAATCAGAAACAAATTTTTCAGAAGGTGTCATTTTTTTAATTTTAAAAAACAATGTTTAATTATAATCATAAAGTTATATATTTTGACCGCATTGTATTTGCGTTCAACTTATTTTCAAGACGAATCAGCATTAACAAAAAAAGAGCTACCTAAAAAGCAGCTCCGTAATGCTAAACTTGAACCATAGTAAATAAATGGAAAAGTCTCGCCAGCCACCCGGATAAACACGATAGCGACTTTTGAATGAACACTTGGGCTGGGTGGTACCCAACAGATACCAACTGCCGAACTTGAACTTGAAATTAATGTGAACGTGAAACATAGTGATAAAGATTAAGTGAACCCTTGGTAACCACACCAAGGGTAATAAAAAAGCCCCCTAAAAAGGGAGCTCAGAAAATGCTAACTCGAACTTGAATATGCGAAGGCGAAACTCCCAAACACCGCCTAAGCGACAGAAGCGAAGTAAAAATGTGTGACGAGGGCAAACGCTGGCGACCAACCACCAACCAAAGAGACGAAGACGAAATAATGACTTGTACATAACGAGATAAATTAAAGTGAACCCCTGGTAACCGCACCAAGGAAAGCGGACTCCACGGTTTTGGTAAGGCAGATGCAAGGGCTGCCATAAAAAAATACTACCCGGAGCCTGTGCGGATGAATGGGAGGGGAGGGTGGAGATTTTTTTATGAGCAGGCGTAGCGAACCCTTGCTGCTCCCGAACCAACCAACCGTATTTTTGCTTTGGCTTGGTGTGGTTAATGCCAAAGATTAGCAGATAATCCTGTTGTCACACGCATTTAATTTTTATCTTTCCAGTGTTAACAGAATTTCCTTTTTATGATGATCCATAACTGGTCTCAATTACGCCCTCTTTCCAAACTAGATCAATTGGCAGAAGTAATTATTAAAACTGCCTTCTTATTATCAGACAATCATCATGTAATCACCACATATGCCGAACATAAGGGAGCTAATTTCAGGGTTAAAAACAGAGTAGGGGAGCAAGAGTTTGATGTTCTGTGTCGCCAGATTAATATTGACAAAACAACATACACCTATATTTCTAAATCACATCTCGAACAAGGAATCAGAGATGATTTATATATCGGTCTGGTAATTTTTATTGATGGACAGAAGCCATACAAATACCTAATACCTTCAACAATCTGGAAAACTCCTAATATGCTTTTTACAGATACCGCATTGAAGCATTCTGAATACGGAATCAACATCAACAAAAAGACCTTTCCGGAACTGGCTAAATATGCTTTTGAGGAACAACTAACTAGCTTATAGAAGAATTCCTTGCGTGAGTGATAGCAGTGGAAAGCCCACAGTTTGGGCAGGAAAAGCGACTGGACGAGGACTTAGAACGGATTACTCGTACCCGCAAGGCATGCGCAAAGCCCCTCGTGAGACCTCTTCGAGGGTTGCACGACCCTAAATAAGGTGGATTTGAGCCATAGCATTTAGGGGCACGCCCAAAACCTTCATCTTTCACAGATATAAATCCCATAAAAGAATCACCAAAGCCATAGATCTAAATTTGGAATAAGTTATAGCGGAATAAGGAGGGGAAATCACCATACCTTTACATTATGTTAAATAGAAAGAAGGAAGAATAGAGCCGGTAGGCCGTTATGCTCTGGTTGAAAACCGCCATGAGCGTTGGGTAAGGCAAAACAGCGGGGTGAGCGGAGGAATGTGTGTAGGAAGCATTTGTTTTGCCTAGATCTTTTGAATACTTTTTGGATCAATGCCAAAAGTATTTGCCTGTGCGGCACCAGCACAACTCACGCCATACTGCCGTAGGCTTCATAAACACTTTTGGTGAGTTCTTTAAGAGCGTTGGCTGGCATGTGTTTTGACGAGCGAAATCCAATGCCACGAGAATTCAATATTTGAAACCATTCCAGATAATTCTACGGATATTAAAATTTAAACGAACTCTCGCTCGGCAAATCTCTTGCCTTGGGTAAGCCAAAAAGAGCGTGGGGAAAAAACTTAATCTTTAATAGGTGCGTCAGGATTGTGCGGATGGTTGGTGGCCCAGCTGCACGGCCTGCGCGGCTATTTAATATAACGTCAAATTATATAACAGACAAATTAAAGTCGTCGAAGACACCATTTTTCTTTGCTTATTGCCAATTATGGAAACGGCTGCGCTATTTATACATAATATCATTATATAACATGCGTGGGTTAAAAAAGCGGTGTTTGTTATATAATTTATATTATGTTAAATAGGGTTTTGTAAAACCCCCATGGTCTAAGTGACATACTATATGCGCTTTGAGGTTCGCTCATCTCATAAATCCCCCATCTCTTTTGTCTGGTGTACAAAATCAACTCCCTCTCTAAAATGCTTGTGTAGCGGATAAGCCTATGGTGTGAAAGTTTGTGGTAAAAAAAGCCGCCCTATTTATGGACGGCCTTTTTATCAGCTATGTTCTTTGCTAAATATCATATCCTGGGTCTGGACGTTCTGCTTGTAATTTGATAAAAGATTCGTCTTCAAGCTCTATTGTAAGATTGACTACTGAGTAAAAGTTTGTAACACTTCCTTTCAATTCACCATTGCTAAACGTTCTGGTTAGGTTTACTATATTAGTGTTACCTGCATACGCTGCTTCAATGTTTTCTCCAGACATGGGTTCTTCTACATTTTCTCTAAGGTATATCTTCATATCCAGATGGTTTTTGTCACGCTGGGTGAAAATGATCCTGGCATTCTCATAAATATCCTCAACTTCCCCGTTTTCAGTTTCAAGCCTGACAATGCTATACGTGCCTGCTACTTTCTCAGCTATTTCAGGCTCTGGCTCAACTTCCTCTACTTTGCAACTTGTCATAAGTGCAAGCGCCATAAAAAATGTAAATATAAAGTAAGGTTTCTGCATTTGATATTGTATTTTTTATGGCAAAGGTATGTCTTTTTCTATTAAAACTGCATATTTTTAAGTTAAATACTTTTTAAATTGCTGATTTTAAATATTTTACTTATGTTATTTTGTCTTTATTGTTGTGTATACATCTTTTTGAATAGTGTCTATGTCTAGCGATCTGTTGTTTTAATGTGTAGGTGTAAAGAAGGGATTCTTTGGAGGAATCTATAACTATTTTTTGAAATGCCCCTCTCCTTTTGCTGTTGGTTTGTTTATAGTTGAGAGGAAACTTCTTTGGAAAGTTTTGCTTTAGGCTGATGGTCGATATTTGGCTGGACGATCAAATGCAGAAAATCTAGATCTAATGCCATCAGGTGAGCGAGTTTTTTACTGCGATACATGACACACCCACCATCTATATTGATGGCCGGTTTCATGTTGTCTATTTGTTTTTGAGTACTTAAAACAGTTTGTGGTGTATGTCCATGAATCAACCTACGGTGGTCTATTTTTTCCGGCATTATGGTATTGTCTCTGATATACACCATAGATTTAAGGTCATCAAAAACATTTTCTATTTCGAAGTTTAACCCCGCATGAACAAAAACGAAGTGATCATTTTCATAAAAGTAAGGCCATTGGCTGATCCATTCGAGTAAATGCTCTGGAATGGCTGACTCTTTTTCCAGATTGAGCATTTTGCGCACAAATGGATTTATTTTCGGTTGTCCAATCCGGATAACATCGATAAGCATTTGCTCATGGTTGCCTTTAAGAGGCTTGACATCAATTTTGTTTCGGATTAATTCAAGAACCGTGTTTAAAACCCCTATACTGTCAGGCCCTTTGTTGATCAGGTCTCCAAGAAGATACAAGGTATCCCCTTTTCGAAGGTTCAGTTTTTTAAGCAATGCTAAAAAACTCTTGTTACAACCGTGTATGTCGCTTATTGCAAAGTTTGCCATAACAAAGGCTTAACTCTCAAATGAAATGATAGTTAAAGTCGGTTAAGGAATATTTAAGGTATGGAATTCTTTTATATTATACAAACAAAGCTGAATGAATAAAGGGCGGCTGTGTGCTAGTTACGGGTTATTTGCGATATGGCTTGTCCGTATAATGACCTAAAAGCAAAAATAGATTTTTGTGCTACAGGATATAATTAAACACTTCTCAATTTACTGTACACGGAAGAAATAACCGAAAAACCCTTGCACTTATACCTCATAATAGTTTATGCAAATATTGGCAGGTCAATATTTTGGACGTTTTTCAGCGCATCCTAGTTAACTGGTAGGTGTAGGTTAATCAAAAAAAAGCTTACAGTAGATTGTAAGCCTTTTTTGCAAGTAAACCCTTGCGTAGATGTATCTTTTTTCTGCCTACTTCATTATGCTTTCAGATATCTTTTAAAAAGGCGCGCGCCATAGTTTTTCAAACCTTAACAAAAAAAACTTATGGCAGGAATTAAAGAAACACCTAGACAGAAACTGATTGGTATGATGTACCTTGTGCTAATGGCGCTACTTGCTTTGCAGGTTAGTTCAGCTATTCTTTACAAGTTTCAGTACTTAAATGACAACCTTGATTCTTTTAAGAATGAGCAGTTAGAGCGCAACAGTCTCCGGTTGTCCGAGATTCGAGAAGCAGTTACCCAGCGAGGCAAACGGCCTGAAGAAGTTGAGCTGGCACAAACAGCGCAGGAAGTGTTGGAAAATACACGTGAAGTCCTAGGGTTTACTTCATCGCTCAAAAAGGATCTTGTAGAAATGACTGGTGGCTATGATGAGGAGGGTAACCTGAAAGGTGCCAGCAATGAAACGGATGTGGAAGTGCACATGATTGGGCCAAATAAGAATGGCAAGGGTTATGAGCTTAAAGAGCGGGTGAACAGTTATATCCAATACATAAATGAGAAAACGGACGGTGACTTCCCTCCTCTTGCTCTGGATGGTGCTCAGGACCCTTTATTAAAAAACAACCCTGAACAGCGCAACAAGGACTTTTCACAGTTGAATTTTGGCCAAACTCCGCTGGTGGCAGCTATGGCGGTCATAACGGAACTTGAGTCGCGCGTAGCCAGTGTGGAGTCTTCTGTGCTTACTGGAATTTACGACCAGATAGGGCTTAATGATTTTAAATTTGACAAGCTCTCCCCTATGGTCAGAAGTAGTACCATGTATGTACCGGCAGGCCAGAAATATGAGGCTGACCTTTTTATGACAGCTACCTCTAGCTCCTTAAAACCGGATATGTTTATTGATGACAACACTGTTCCTGTTGACGAAAACGGCATCGGAAAAGTTTCTTTTACTGCCTCTGGTGACAATTTTAACGACAATGGTATTCAAAAGAAAGTATGGACTGGCAAGGTAAAAATGAAAACACCTGCTGGAGAAGACACAGTGTATACCATTAGTGAAGAGTATTATGTAACAAAACCTGTCCTGGATATTAAGAGTGGTGTTGTCAAGTCGCTGTACAAAAACTGTGGAAACAAGTTGAATATTCAGGTTCCGGCACTTGGTAACACATATAACCCTTCCTTTAGTGTTACAGGTGGCAGTGTTATAAAAGGTAATCGAAAGGGTGAAATTACCATAGTTCCTAATGCAGCAACGGTAAAACTGAGGGTAAGCAGCGATGGCTATGATCTGGGCGGTGAAGACTATAAGGTAAAAATGGTTCCGCTTCCAAGGGTAGAAATTTTGGTCAATGGAAAGGCTGTGAACCCTGCCAATGGTATACAGGTTGGCAACTTTAGGAATCTGGCAGTTAAGGTCATTCCGGATCCTTCTTTTGAAGAGGCACTGCCCGATGATGCAAAGTATTATATTTCTGAAGGTAGTGTGATACACTCACGTTCGCGCAGGCCACAGAGCACAGTACCACTTCAGTCAGGTACGGCAAACCTGACAGCCATTGCCAACAATGCTCAAGCCAACGATATGCTGGTAGTGGAAGTCAAGGAGATTAAGAGGATTAACTTCCGTAATGAAGTCGAAACGGTGAAGATGCCTGCCAAAACAGAGGTGATTCCTATTTATTAACACCTAGATCCTGTAAGGTTTAATCTTAAGGTACAAGAGGTAACTCATTATCTCTTGTACTTTGTAAACCCTGATTTTCTAACCTGTATTATGCAATAGAAAAGTTCTAAAGCATATTTCAGGTTAAACTATCGTTGTGTTTGTGAAAGGGTTTCTACCAGTGCTTCAAATTGTTGAAATTGTTCTTTTTTCATCACCCTAGGTGTTTTGCTTTGCCCGCCGGCAGTTTTGTATTTTACATGGTATTGGTAAAAGAAATCTGGCGGGACAATCTCAACAAACACATCTTTTAGGGCTTTTTCCCGTGCGCCTTTGTAGTTTTTGTTAATTTCTTTTAAATAGTGGTCCAGGCTGTTTTTCAGCAACTGATTATCGGCAGGGTCGTTGGATCCTATATACCATTTGTGTGCAAACCCCTCTTGATACTCAATAGCAGACACCAAGAAATCAGCTATTTTTATATCAAAAGTTTCTTGTAAATGATTAATACCGGCATTGAGCTTTTCTATTGAAAGCTGGGAGCCTGCCACATTTAAAAAGTGTTTGGTCCGTCCTGTTATAATTATTTCGTGCCTGGCTTTATTCGTAAACCTAATCGTGTCACCAATAAGGTACCTCCATGCCCCACTGCAAGTAGATATGACGATAGCGTAATCGCAGTTTTCTTCAACCTCTTCCAGAAGATGAATTTCAGGATTTGGTTTAATTTTTCCTTCGCTGTCAAAGTTATGCTCCGTAAAAGGCACAAACTCATAATAGATACCTGCATCAAGGTTTAGTTTCATGGCATTTGTATCAGGCCTGCACTGAAAGGCCAAGTAGCCCTCAGAAGCTAAATAGGTATCCGTAACATGTACCGGTTTGCCAAACAGTTTATCAAAATTTTTGCGGTAAGGTTCGAAAGCTACCCCGCCAGATGCATAAACTTGAAGGTTTGGCCAGATATCATGGATGGTTTCAAGTCCATAGTAATCTATGATACGCTGCATCATGACCTGGTACCAAGCAGGTATGCCAGCCATAGCGCCTATGTCCCATTCGGGTGCTTTTTTGATGATGGCGTCTACTTTTTCTTCCCAGTTACTTATGCCAGCTATGTCATTTCCTGGTTTATAGTAATTGTTAAACCATTCAGGTATGTTATAAGCACTAATGCCGCTGATTTCTCCTTCTTTATAAACTCCTTTGTCTGATAAAGAAGTGCTGCTACCCACAAGCAAGATGTCTTTTTCATAAAAGTCTACCGGTAAATTATAATGGGTTAAAGACAAGATTTGCTGTAGACTGGTTTTTTGGATAGACTTCAGCATGTCTTGTGTTACAGGGATTCTCTTGCTTTTGTTACCGGTGGTTCCTGAACTTAACGCAAAGAATTGAACCCTGCCGGGCCAGCATATGTCCTTCTCCCCTTCCAAAGAGCGGCACCACCATCTTTGAGAGATTGTTTCATAGTCGTGAATAGGTACTTTTTGGACAAAATCAGATTTAATATTTGGGCTTTTTAGCAAGTTTTCAAAGCCATAAAACTTCCCAAATGAGGTATCGCTTGCTTTTTTAAGGAGACTCCTTAACTGTTTTGTTTGTTCCTCCCCTGCATGCTCTGTTTCGGGTATTATATATTGCTGCAAGTGAATAGCAGCTTTTATTAAAGTTCCTGCAATTGCCATAATCGTCACAATCCTTTCTCTATAAAAATAACATCATTCCGCTTGCGATGTTTGGGCAAAATCATTTTTGAAATGCGCAATATAGTTTTCTGTAATACTTCTTCAAATAAGGACTATCGTTTTAGGGTAAAGGAAGGTTGAGAATATTGAGCGTTAGCTCCGTTCTTTAGTGTTTGTTTATTTCTTATGCTTTTGTTTTTTTGTTCTATTTATTTAAATATCTATTAATATTCAAATAAATGCCATAATTTAAAGTGGCTTAACTTATATAAAAGTGAAAACATACAAAGATTTAATTATTTTACTACTTATGAGTCTATTTATAGGACTTGTAGGGTGTCGAAAAAATGATCCTTAGCCGAAAGATGAGGAAGGTCCAGGAGAAGAAGTGCAACAATCTGACCAGTCTGGCTCTGTGGCAATAGACATGGCATTGGAAGATGTGAATGATATTATCAGTAATAAAATTGGTAATGGCCATGTGCATCAAAGCAACCAAAGAGTTAGTAATTATAATCTTCCTTGTGGTGTAGTATCTTTGGACTCTACCGAGCATTCTATTGACTATCAAATTTATACCATTAAGTATGGAGATCAGACACCTTGCGGATATAGCAGGAAAAGTGGAACGGTTTTGTTTAACCTTGTCCATGGAGCCAGGTATAATGAAGTGGGGGCTCGTTTTACCATTGAGTTTAAAAAATACAAAGTTGAAGTGCTGGCTACTGGAGATATAGTAGAAGTAAATGGTGTGCTGCATGTGACCAATTATACAGGGGGGTATATTTGGGAAGCTGTGACAAGTAGCAAAACTATAGAACATAAAATTCGTGGAACTCTACAGGTTCTGTACCTTAATGGTAAGGAAAGGACTAGGAATCTTTTTCAATCCAGAACATGGGCGTCAAGCAATGGGTGGAGCGGCTTAAATTTTATGCTAGCTGGCGATACCATCATTAGTGGAAAAAAGATAGTGGAGACAGGCCGCACCTATGAAGGGAACCATCAATATCAAACAGAAGCTTTAACGCCTCTTCAGTGGTTCAATTGTGGGAGCGGCTTTGCTGGGCCTTATAGACTTCAAAAAGGTGAATTTCGCATGCACCTAGAATTGCCTGCTGTAGACCCTTCTTGTTTTAATGTAGAAGCGGGTTATAAATGGGATATTGAGAATGTAGGGGTTGACCCGGTTAAGGTGAATGACTGTAACGCAAACGCCTATAAAATATCCATTAAGCTAGGAGAGCTTAGTATGACTGAATACCAGTTGTATTAATTCCTGACTTCGACACTGGGACACCCAAAGCTAAAAATTGAACATTTTTGCTAATTTTCTCTGATTTTCGTTTAGCAGTAATGTTTTTCTGTATTTTTTATCAGCTGATTTGAGCTGAACTTCTATTGTATATATTCCTTTTGCGATTTCAATAGCTTTCTGAGGCGAAAGTTTGGGTGCTTTTTCATTTAGTTATCTTTCAAGTTCTTTGTATACTTTGTATGCAACAAAAGCAATGCATATATGAGCTTCTATCCTAACTTTATTAGCTTTTGGATTTTATCAGAATCTGCACTACTGCCTAAAGTTTTTAAAACTTTATATTTCCCTTGGCTCTTATCAATAACTTGAATACTAACCTTACCGCTTCTGTAGGGTTTTTTTCGGACAAACTTGCCCTAAAAATAAGAAGAAAACACCTCTGGGACACCCACCTAACATTAATAAAAATTTCAACTAGCAGAATAACAAGTAGTTGCCAAAAACAAGAATTAAAAAGTGTCGAAGTCAGGATATCCATTAAGCTAGGAGAGCTTAGTATGACTGAATACCAGTTGTATTAAGGGTCTATATGATTTACTGTGGAAAGGTGATATAATGTAGTTATTTTTACAAAATGAACAGTATCGAAATATTTCAATTGGCTTTGCAGTTAACAAAGCCTTGGTCGGTAACCGATGTTAGGTTTCAGGAAGCATCCAATGGTAAACAAGAACTTCATATAACCATTAGCTTTGAGCGTGGTTTCGTATTTGAACCAGAAAGTAAAGTTCATGATACTCAATATAGGACTTGGCGTCACCTCAATTTTTTTGAACATGAATGTTATCTTCATTGCAAAGTCCCTCGAATCAAAACAACGGATGGAAAGGTAAAAACCGTGGAAGTGCCGTGGGCTAGAAAAGGAAGTGGTTTTACTTTGTTGTTTGAGGCTTTTAGCATGGCTTTGATTGAGCGAGAGATGCCCGTGAACAAAGCAGCTGATTTAGTGAATGAGTACCCACAGCGCATATGGAATATATTTAACTACTGGATACAAATTGCCTATCGGGCAGATGATCAAAGCTCGGTGACCCAATTGGGTATTGATGAGACTTCTGTAAGAAAAGGACATGATTATGTGACCGTAGCAGCAGATTTGGCTACTCGCCGTGTGATTCATGTTACTCCAGGCAAGGATCGGCACACTATCGGAAGAATTAAAGACCATTTAAAAGCAAAGGGTGTTGAACATCTGTCAATTACCGACGCATGCATTGATATGTCTACAGGTTTTATCGCAGGCATGCTCGAACATTTTCCTAACACCTCGGTAACATTTGATAAATTTCATGTAGTCAAACTGCTTAATGAAGCTATGGACGATGTACGTAAGCGAGAAGTCCGAGAACACTCAATACTTAAAGGACACAAATACACGCTATTAAAGTCCACACACAAACTTAGCGCTAAACAGAAGCAGGACCGGCAGGTACTTATTGAACTGTTACCAACTATTGGGAAGGCTTATCGGTTAAAGACCTTATTTCAGAGCTTTTGGGAGTTTAAAACAAAAGAAGAGGGCTCTGCTTTCTTGGCTTACTGGTGTGACCTTGTTGAAGAGGAAGGCTTGTATGCCTTCAAGAAGTTTGTAAACACAATAAAGTCCCACTGGCAAGGAATTACCAATTATGTCGAGTCCCAGATTGCCAATGGTGTCATGGAAGGGATTAACAGCAAAATACAACTAGCTAAAAGAAGAGCTCGTGGATATCGGAATATTACAAATTTTATCAACATGATTTACTTTATTTCCTCTAAATTGAAATTCAATTACCCACAGTATTCCACATAGGGCCTGTATTAATTAGTTAAAAGTTACCAGTCCCCGCACTTTTTTGTGGGGGCTGGTTGTATTATTGATCAGAACCCTTTAGCAATTGCCCACTAATTCTTAGAAGCTCTATTTCTGACAGTTTTGCAGAGTATAAAGCATTTGAGATGGCGAACTTACTACGGATTAGGTTAAGTTGGGCTTCTCTAAATTGGGTGTTGCTAATTCGGCCAAGGTTGTAAAGTTCTTGGTTTCTCTTGAAGTTGGCTTCTGCAGCGTTCAAATTTTCCCTTTCTGTTTGCAGTACAGTTAAAGCTGTCTGGTAATTGTCCCAAGTATTTCGGAAGTCTCTTTTGGTATCCAGCAGTTCTTGTTTAATGAGCATTTCACTGGTCTGGAGGTTGAGCTTGGCATTTTGCTCTTGAATTCTTCTTCTGTTACCGTCAAAAATATTATATGTCATGGTAACCCCTGCATTAAGTCCCAAGGCTTGTATAAACAACGGTACCCCTGCTTGATTGTCTGTTCGCATATACCCGTACCCGGCATTGAGCGATAGTGTTGGAAAGTATGCAGCCTGTGCAATTTTTTGGTCCAGTCTTGCAATCGCTTGATTTTGCCTTGCAGCTATAACATCTGCATTTTGTTCCATGGCTTGTGAAAGTAAGTGCTCATAAGACAAGTCTTCATGGAAAGTTACATTGGTTTTGATAACGAAATCAGTATCTATTTCTCGGGAAAGCAACGAGTTTATGTCCCTTTTAGCGTTTTCTATTTCTGTCTTTAGGGTAATCAGTGCTACAGTATCTTGGTTGAGGTCTACCCTTGCATTCAACACTTCAGAGGAAACCGCTCTACCATATTCGCTTCTGGTGGCTTGTCTTTGGTACCTTTCCCTTGATATTTCCAAGGCTTCTACTGCCGTGTGGTAGTTCTCTTGTAAAAGGGCTAAATTATAAAAAGCATTGCTGACTTGAACAATGGTATTTTCTAAAGTCATTCGTGCTTCAGTTTCGGATAAGCCATGTTGGGTTTTAAGGCTTTGAAAAGTATATACATTTCCAAGACCATCAAAAAGCACGTAGTTAAGTCCAACTTGCCCCTGAATGGTGGTAGAAACTGCAGAAGGAGCTTCAATGACAGGGTTTTCTGGGGTAATTAAAACCCTGGTGTCCCTGTTGCTGTAACTGGCGTTTCCGTCTGCGCCCAACACCGGAAGCAGGCCAGCCATACCCGGAGCAGCCATGTTTTGCCTTACATGTACATTGTTCTTGGCTACCCTTACCTCATAATTATCTCTTAAAGCCATAGAAATGGCCTGTTCTATCGTAAGGGTATCTTGCGCACTGACTGTCCAACTTGCCAGCACAAGCATGATTATATAATAAGGTTTTGGAATATACTTTTTCATTATTCTAATACTTGCAATTCTTTTACTGCTGGTTCTACTTCCTCTGAACTAGGCTTTTTGCCTTCCCACAACCATTTGATATACACCCGTAGATTGTTGAAGAATACTAGGAATACTGGTAACAAAATCAACATTAACACGGTAGAAATGACCAAACCATAGGCAATAGAAATCCCCATTGGGATTAGGAATTGCGCTTGTAAGCTTTTCTCAATAATAAGTGGGCCAAGACCTGCAATAGTGGTGATGGAGGTCAATAGTATTGGTCTAAACCTTGATACGCTTCCTTCATAAACGGCAGTTCGAAAACCCATTCCTTCTTTAAGGTTATTATTGACCGTGTTGATCAGTACCAGTGAGTCATTTACCAATACACCAATTAGTGCTATGATACCATAGGCTGAAAGAGAGCTGATCGGTGCGTCGTGGATAAAATGGCCCCACCCTACTCCTATGATCGCATATGGTATGGTAATGACCACAATAGCTGCTTGAAGGTAAGACCTAAAAGTAACAGCTATCAACGCAATCATAATTAAAAGAATGGGTAAGCCTGCCTTGGCAATTGATTTGCTCATTTTGGCTGTTTCACGGCTTTGCCCTTCAAAAGAAGCCTTTACGTCAGGGTATCTGGCAAGGATTGCTGGTACCACAACATTTTGAATTTCCAAAATAATATCTGATACTGCCGCATTAGGGTCTGCCACATCTGCTTCTAGTTTTATCTCTCTGAACCCATCCAAGTGATTGATGGCTGTAACGCCCCTTTCTATAGAAAACTCTGCAATTTCTTCTAGCGGGTACTCTTTGCCATCTGGCAACCTGATACGCATCTGTGCCAGGTCGTCGAGTGATTTCCGCTCTTGTTCTTTGTACCTGACCCAAATCCTTACTTCATCTTTGCCTCTTTGCAAACGCTGGACTTCACTGCCAAAAAATCCCTGTCTCACCTGTCCAATGACATCTTGCAGTTGGAGGCCAAGTAGGTACGCTTTAGGTTTTAAGGTCAAAGATATTTCTTTTAGACCTGGTTGGTCATTGTCTACAATATCTCTGAGCGAGGTCATAGATTGCAGTTCCGCTTTAAGCTCTTCTTTGGCACTGTTGAGTTGTTTTTTGTCATAGCCGAGCAGCGCTACAGACACTGGTTTTCCCCATGGGGAGTCAGTACCGTAGGAAAGCTTTTCGGCTCCTGGTATAGGGCCAGCTTCTTCTCTTATGGCATTAGAAATGACATAGTCCCGGGTGCCTCTTGTTTCACCGTCTAGCATGATTATGTTCAGACTTCCTTCATGGCTGGAGGTGCTGAGTACTTTTTCTATGGCAAGAATAACGTCTTTGTTGTCCTCCCGCTCTTTCTTCAACTGCTCATTAACCCGCCATGTGGCCTCTTCAATGTGGGTTAGCCAATGTTCCGTTACACTTTCACGGGTTCCTGCCGGAAGGGAAAGCGAAACGGTAATCTTGTCCCTTTCAATACTAGGGAAAAATGTACTTCTGATAATGCTTCCTTTTATGGCTCCAAAAGTGACAAGCAGCAGTCCAGTGAGTATGCTAAAGACTAGGAACTTGTTGTTTAGGGAAAAGCGAAGCGCTGGTGCATATAAATTGTCTTTCAGGAAGTTCATAAAGTTGGTGAACTGTCGCTGTAGCCAATTAGGTTTGTTTCCTTCCCTTTTTAATGCTTTGGAATGGGCAATATGCGCTGGGAGTATAAAAACAGCTTCAATGAGTGAAATCAACAAAGTCGCAATGACCACAAAAGCCATGTCTGTCATGATCTCCCCCATTCTTCCGTCCATAAAGAAGAACAGTGAAAAGCCGGTAACAGTGGTAAGAATGGCAGCAAAGACAGAGGGCAAAACATCCATAGTGCCATCAACAGCGGCTTGTACGGCACTTTTTCCTTTTTCAAAATGCTGGTAAATATTCTCACTGATTACAATACCATCGTCTACCAATATACCGATGACCAGTATCATTCCGAAAAGAGAAATGACATTGATCGTAATCCCTGCTATGGCTGCCAATATAAACATTCCTGCAAAGGATATAGGAATGCTGATGGCGACCCAAAATGCCAAACGGATATGCAGGAACATAGAAAGTAAAATTAATACCAATAAGAAACCAACAATGCCATTCTCAGATAAAAGGTTAATCCTTTGGTTTAAGTAAAGCGATTGGTCTTGTATAATAGTTGCTTGGACAACAGTATTTTGAGTATTAAAGTCTTCAATGAATTGTTTAACATGACCTGTGATAAACATCACGTCTTCATTCAGGGTGTTGTTGATGGTAATGACTACCGCAGGATTGCCGTTAAGGTAATTTCTTCCTGGGTTATCTTCCCATTTTCCCGTCACCTCTGCTACATCTTGCAGCCTGATCACACTCCCGTCCTGGGTAGTTTTGACGATAATGTTTTTAAACTCCTCTGCGTAGTAACCTTTAGCCCTGGCACGAACGAGAAACTCTTCGCGCATGCCTTTGACTGTTCCTCCTGTTACTTCAATGTTCGATTTGCTGATAACATCAGAAACTTCCTGAAAAGTTAGGTTGAATTTTCTTAGGTCGTTTTCTCTAAAACCAATTTCTATTTCCTCTTGAGGGTAACCTTTGATGTCCACTTTTGAAATGCCCTCTACCCCCATCAGGTCATCTTCAATCCTTTCGGCATAGGTTTTTAGTGTTTTCAGGTCCACATCCCCGCTTAGGGCAAAACTAATGGCAAAGCTTAGGTTTTCAACCTCAAAAATTACCGGAGGCTCCATGCCGGTGGGAAAAGAACTGATTCGGTCTACGGCGTTCTTTACATCTTGTAAAACCTTGTCTGTGTCATAGCCTTTGATTACTTCAACAGATACGATTCCTGAGTTTTCAGAAGAAACAGAAGATACTCTTTCTACCCCTGTTAATCCTTTAAGGTTGTCTTCAATTTTTTGGACAATACCTTCTTCTACTTCTTCTGGAGAAGCTCCTGGAAAGGTAGTTTGTATTTCAATCATTCTTGTTTCCCTTTCAGGAAAGAAAGACTTTTTCAGATTGGTGAAACCTAAATACCCAAATACAAACATCAAAAGCATCAGGGTGTTTCCCAATACGGGATAGCGGATAAAGTGTGCTATTAAACTCCTCACTCTTCACCTCCTTGTGCCATAACTTTCATACCTTCAAATGCACCGGGAATAGATTCGTTCAAAAGCAGTGCGCCAGCAGGCAAGCCTCTTACAATGGCCGAATCTCCTACGAAGCGTACCACCTCTACCGGCGATTTTGTTAAAAGTGAATCTTTTATTAGAAATACCTCTTTGTCGTTTAGGAGAATATTCCGGGGAAGCGCTGTGGCAGAATCTATATTTCCTATGCTAACACCTCCGGATAAAAACATACCTTCCTTTAACCCTTTGCCGCTTACCTGTACAAATATTTTTGCAGATTGGGTATTCTCATCCAATTTGTCGCTGATTCTAGCTACTGTTCCTGTCCATACGCCTTTGATGTCAGATGACTGGAGGTTTACTTTATCTCCAGGTTTGATAAAGTTCAGGTCTTTTAAACTTATTGTAGTACGAAGTTCGAAAACAGAAGGGTCGATATATTCCCCTAGCTTTTGTCCAGAACGTACTAAGGTTCCTGGATCGATAAGCGATTCTGCTACTACACCTGAGAAAGGAGCACTAATATTATACTTTGCCAACCTTTCTTCTTGGCTTTTTACGGTGTAGTAAAGGTTGTAAATGTTTTTAGATGCAACAAAGAATTTTTCTTTTTCAGAAACAGGTTCAGGAAGTGGCGTAAGTGTTTTTTTAACATCCAACTTTCGTAGGTAACGGTCCCATGCTTCAAAACTTTCTGGGTAATCTAGTTTCAAGTCTGGGAGCATATCGGTAATGAGGTTGTGGAGTTCACTTCGCTTGGCGAGGATGTCCTGGTATGCTTCATCGCTGTCAATTTTAATCAAAGTTTCCCCCTTAGAGAAACGGACGCCTTCCTTAAAAGGCCTGCCTGCCGTTTTGTATATGCCGGATACCTCCGCAAAAACTTCCATTCTGTTCTGGGCTACCAGTTTGCCGGTAACGGGTATATAAGCACTTACATTGGATATTGTAGCCGGAAGGACATTTACCACCTGTACTTTGGCCGCAGGAGAAAACCTTTTCCCTTGTTTTTTTTCAGAAAGCTGTCGCATATAAAAATATGAAAGGACAAGTACTGCAACACCTGCTATTATAGAAATCTGCCTGATTTTCATTATATCAAAAAACTGTGGTTTTTATTTATTAAAATTTGGCTCATGAGTTAATTAGGTCAAACCTAGGTTCTCCCTTAACTTTCTCAATACTTTTTTACAAGTTTCCATTTCGTTTTCTGGAATACCTTCTCGCGCTTGAGTTATGGTATCCTGACATACGGGAATCAATTTTTCTTCTAATTTCTTTCCCTTACTGGTCAGGAAAATCAATTTGTTTCTTCTGTCGCAGGTGTCGGCCACCCGCTTCACATACTCATGTTTTTCAAGATGGTCCAGCAGCCTGGTAATGGAAGTCTTATCCTTCTGTAGACTTTTAGCGATTTCCTGCTGCGATTGCCCATCTTTGTCCCAAAGCCGAACCAGTAATATCCAGTGTTCAAAAGAAACCCCCGCCTCTTCTTTAGATAATCTATGGTTCAGCTCTGCTGCCAGCCCTCTGAAGGTTGTCCCGATCAGGAAACCGATAGAGTCATTAAGTTCTAGTTTGGACATTGATAATAGTTGCTCATGAAACGGTTACAAATGTAACTAACGATCGTGAAGGTTAAAAATTTTATGAAAAATGTTTATGTAAGTCATCAGGTTTATGTATAATTAATGTAATGTTTTTGTATATGAATTTATCTTTCGATAAATTCAATCTAATATTATTATATCCTTATTTTTAATTTATTATTTTTTAAAACACAGATCTTATGATTAAAGAAATTGACGTAAAGAATGTGCAGGAAAAGTGGGGCAAAGGTATTGTCAAAATAGGTGAAGCAAAAGACAACAGGCAAGAGTGCGAAAAAGCAGCAAACGGTCTTTTAGATGAACTATATGCCTTTGACTTAGGGGAAGTGTTGTTTAAGCCTACTAAAGTTGAAGAAGTGCAATTTAGGCCAGATAAGGAAAGTGCACTTTCTTATTTTATCGGTGGTAACAAAAAATATTCTGAGGATAAGGGTTTTGCTATTACGCCTTTTACTAATGTCAAGTTTGAGAACAAGCATTTTGTCTTGGAAGAAGATAGGGCTATCGCTATGGGAAATTATTATTTTACCACTACCGATGGAAGTGTAGTTAAGGTTGAGTATACTTTTGGCTACAAACTATATAATGGTGCTTTAAAAATTGACCTCCACCATTCTTCTATACCTTACAGCGAAACATATCAAAATTTATGTGAGGCACAGAAGCAATTAACCCTAAAATTAATAAAAGAAAATAGTTGATGAGAGGCAAACACTTTTGTGTTTGCCCTTCGGATTTTTACAGCCGTCTATTCTTGTGCAAAATTATCCTGGTGACTTTCCCTGAAAAGCAAGAATAACAGCCCTTGCCGGACCTGTTCCGGCATCTGTTGGGAGTTAGCAGAAATGTCATTTCTATCAATATATCGCCACCTTCGGGGCTTATTTAATATTGATTGTACCAACATCCACAGCATACCGCAAACAGATTGCCGCGGCATTACTTTAACGCACCTAGTTCTGTAAACCAAACCTTTAGCCCTTATCTCACTTCTACCTAATGCCTCGCAATGACGATTAATTGTCTTACTGACAGGATATTAATACGCTTAATTTTTTTATGAAATTCCCAATAAATAACCTGTCACCCCGAGGAACGAGGGGTCTGTCAGACGCTGGTACCTGCATGACGTTTTGATGATACCAAATTGCACAGCGTACCGTAAACAGATTGCCGCGGCATTACCTTAACGTACCTATCCCTATAAAACTAAAACAGCTGGCTCTTACCTCATTGCTATCTTGCGCCTCGCAATGACGATTAAAGTCTGACTTACTGTATATAATGCCATAAGTTGGCAAAAGTAGTTTTTGTTATTGAATCTTTTACGGACACTGCTATTTACCAACAGACCTCGCAAGGTTTTATTTTCTGCTTTATTTTACCTTGTACAGACTATCTGAGAGGTTACTTTCCCTGAAAAATAAAAACAACAGCCCTTGCCGGACCCGTTCCGGCATCTGTTAGACACTGGCAGAAAAGTGGTTTTTAAGAGACGTAATTTAAGAGATACTTCTACATACCTATTTATGCGGTTCTTACTCAAGTTTGACGCTTTGTATCTGCGACCTGATATTAAGCCTGTAAATTCTGAAATTCTGAGAATTCTGATTCAGACGGTATAGGTAACTAACAGACCCCGCAACGGGTGCGGGGATATAGTTATAGTGTTTCTTTTCTGCTTTATTTTACCTTGTGCAAAACTATTTGGGGTGACTAGTATGACTGGGATTCAATGAGTAGGTCATAGTTTATTTAAATACAACATTGTTGCATATAAAGCTGCCTTTTTATATGTTTGCATCAGATGCTTATAAATTTTTATACAAGTACATTTTTATAAAAATAAACTCTTATGATCTCAAAAAAACAAGTATTAGAAGCTCAGGAAAAATGGGGAAGCGGAATTGTCAAAATAGGCTCCTTAAAAGAACAAAGACAAGCTTGTGAAAAAGCAGCAAGCGATCTTTTAGATGAACTATATGCCTTTGACTTAGGGGAAGTGTTGTTCAAGCCTACTAAAGTTGAAGAAGTGCAATTTAGGCCAGATAAGGAAAGTGCACTTTCTTATTTTATCGGTGGTAACAAAAAATATTCTGAGGATAAGGGTTTTGCTATTACGCCTTTTACTAATGTCAAGTTTGAGAACAAGCATTTTGTCTTGGAAGAAGATAGGGCTATCGCTATGGGAAATTATTATTTTACCACTACCGATGGAAGTGTAGTTAAGGTTGAGTATACTTTTGGGTACAAACTATATAATGGTGCTTTAAAAATTGACCTTCACCATTCTTCTATACCTTACAGCGAAACATATCAAAATTTATGTGAGGCACAGAAGCAATTAACCCTAAAATTAATAAAAGAAAATAGTTGATGATAGGCAAAGTGTTTTGCATTTGTCCCTCGGATTTTTTAGAACCGTCCATTAAAAAAACTTTTAATGGACGGTTGTTCTTTTTTTCCCTTTTAGGAAACTGTATCCATGATGGAAATAATGTTCTTGAACAAGTAAATTTTTTAGTTCAACAAGAACGGATATCAGAAGTTAACTTTGTACTAGATTATAAAAACACTTTTCTTTCTCAAGTTTCGGCTACTGAAGTGTTGCCAGCCTATAGTCTTTTCAACAACTTTGATCAAAATTGTAAAAAATGTAGAAGTAACAAAGATATTAAGGAAAAGATTGTTGCTGCTTTACATCTAAAAAAGCAGGTTTTGAAGTTAAAAAGTTATAAGGGATTGAATGAAGGTCTTTCTTTTCATGCTTATCTGTATGATCGGGAAAATAGGGTTTTTATTTCAGTAAATAATTATCTATTGTTTGCTCATTCCACGATTATGCTTAATTAAAATAAGCTGGAGTGACTTTAGAAATAACAACTCTTGCCGGACCCGTTCCGGCATCTGTTGAGAGTTGGCAGAAAAGCATTTCTTTTCTATATTTCGCCACCTTCGGGGCTTTTGAAATCTGAGAATTTTTATTTCTATAATCATATCGCCCCTTTCTTGGCTCTGGATTAAAACTTGCCCATAAATAACCTGTCACCCTGAGGAACGAGGGGGCTGTCAGACGCTGGCACTAGGATGACGTGTTGATGAGATCAACTTGTACAGCATATCGCAAACAGATTGCCGCGGCATTACCTTAACGTACCTATCCCTATAAAACTAAAACAGCTGGCTCTTACCTCATTGCTATCTTGCGCCTCGCAATGACGATTAATAATTTACAAACAGATAATTAACACCTAACTTTTATTTATAAAATCCCCCATAATTAACCTGTCATCCCGAGGACGAGGGGGCTGTCAGACGCTGGCACTAGGATAATGTTTTGATGAGAGCAACTTGCACAGCATACCGCAAACGGATTGCAAAATAACTTGGTTACTTTCTCTGAAAAACAAGAATAACAGCTCTTGCCGGCTTGTTCCGGCATCTGTTGGGAGTTAGCAGAAATGTCATTTCTATCAATATATCGCCACCTTCGGGGCTTTTTAAATAATGTATTTATTTCTATAATCATATCGCCCCTTCTGGGCTCTGGTATTAACCTGTCACCCTGAGGAACGAAGGGTTTGTTAGACATTGCCTCTTTTGCGACACTAAAAGGTAATCCTTGAATCCTTTAATCGGGCGAATCCAGATTCTGACAAAAAGGGCGAGGGGGCTGTCAGACGCTGGTGCCAACCTTACTTAATTACCAATCATCAGGAAATGGAACAAACTACCTAATAACAAATTGACTTATAAAGGTGGTAGTGAGCAACCTAGGATATTCCGTTTTTTTTAGCTAAATTTGTTTGAATCATTTTTTCAGCTTTAAATTAAGGTGTTTGATAAACCTTATCCATATAAATTTGTACAACGAAATTGTAACCGGTATGGAAGTTCAAGCTATAAATTTGAGTATATCTACAGATTTTATGTCCATAAAGGAAGCTCTTGCCGGAAGTACATTGTGGAAGTCAAAGAATATGAAGACAAATTATTCACGATAGATTTTTATGCCAAAGTTTCCAACGATGCTAATAATCAGAAATACAGGTTAAAGACAAATCAATTTACCGGAGGTGCATTAGGAGCTACTATATTAAGTATCCTCACAAACGTTTTTATAAAAAATGACGTTAGAGCATATGGAATTGTTGCAGCATCTTTAACAAATGAATCCAGCAACTCGTATAACAAAAGGTTTCAAACATATGTTAAAGTTTTACAAAGAACAACAAAAACATATTTTGAAGTCTATGTGAACAAAAAAAATAGTTCAATATTTCTTATTCATAAAGGTCATATTCAAAATAAGGATATAATAATATCTAATTATGAAAAGATATTCAGAGAGACGCTTTGGTAAAGTATCAACTTCTAAACCATCAAAAGAGCAGGTTCTTAAGTTTGCAGAAACTGGCGGACTTTCTCTTGTTTCAGAGGAATCACAAAAATTTTGTCCATCTCATGATGTCAAAAATCTAAAGTGGTTTGAAAAAGCCAAGCTTGCATGGGAAGCTAGTAACGATGAGGAAATATGTAAAATAGAGCCTGAACATATAGACGGTTACGTAACATACTTGTAAAACAGAACTCCTTCACAGGGAGTTTTTTTGTTGATAGAGCTTTTTAATTATGTGATTTTGACCTTATAATCATATCTCCCCTTTCTGGGCTCTGGATTAAAACTTGCCCATAAATAACCTGTCACCCCGAGGAACGAGGGGTCTGTCTGACGCTGGCACTAGGATGACGTGTTGATGAGATCAACTTGTACAGCATATCGCATACAGATTGCCGCGGCATTACCTTAACGTACCTATCCCTATAAAACTAAAACAATTTGCTCTTACCTTATTGCTACCATGCGCCTCGCAATGACGATTAATCATCTTACTAACAGATAATTAACACCTAAGTTTTTTATAAAATTCCCCATAATTAACCTGTCATCCCGAGGACGAGGGATCTGTCAGACACTGGCACCTGCATGACGTTTTGATGATACCAAATTGCACAGCGTACCGCAAACAGATTGCCGCGGCATTCCCTTAACGTACCTATCCCTACAAAACTAAAACAATTTGCTCTTACCTTATTGCTACCATGCGCCTCGCAATGACGATTAATCATCTTACTAACAGATAATTAACACCTAAGTTTTTTTTATAAAATTCCCCATAATTAACCTGTCATCCCGAGGAACGAGGGGTCTGTCTGACGCTGGCACTAGGATGACGTGTTGATGAGATCAACTTGTACAGCATATCGCATACAGATTGCCGCGGCATTACCTTAACGTACCTAACCCTATAAAACTAAAACAGCTGGCTCTTACCTCATTGCTATCTTGCGCCTCGCAATGACGACTAAAGTCTGACTTACTGTATATAATGCCATAAGTTGGCAAAAGTAGTTTTTGTTATTGAATCTTTTACGGACACTGCTATTTACCAACAGACCTCGCAAGGTTTTATTTTCTGCTTTATTTTACCTTGTACAGACTATCTGAGAGGTTACTTTCCCTGAAAAACAAAAATAACAGCTCTTGCCGGACCCGTTCCGGCATCTGTTAGACACTGGCAGAAAAGTGGTTTTTAAGAGACGTAATTTAAGAGATACTTCTACATACCTAATTATGCGGTTCTTACTCAAGTCTGACGCTTTGTATCTGCGACCTGATATTAATCCTGTAAATTCTGAAATTCTGAGAATTCTGATTCAGACGGTATAGGTAACTAACAGACCCCGCAACGGGTGCGGGGATATAGTTATAGTGTTTCTTTTCTGCTTTATTTTACCTTAGCAAAATCAATTTATCTACTTTCTGCATGATTGTTGGTGAAAACACCAACAACCGGGTGGGGGGATAAGCCCTGTTAAGGGCGAAATATTGGTAGAAACGTTAACCTTGCACTAATTAGCCCCACTTGGGGCGAAACATATCGAGGAGCGAACCATATTCCGAAAAGTAGTTTTCTAAAAGGCGTGTTTTTACGGACACAGCTACTTACCAACAGACCCCGCAACAGGTGCGGGGAGAGAGCACAAGGTTTTATTTTTCTGACTTTATTTTACCTTGTGCAAAACTATTTTGGTGACTTTCCCTGAAAAATAAAAGTAACACCACCGTATCAACAACAACTACCCTACCCCTAAATTCGCTACCGAAATTTTTGGGGGCTTAAATATAACAAACATGCTTTTGAAGGGTTTTTAAGGCTATGGAAAAAGCAATGAATGTGACGCAAAAGCTCATTTCTTCTCACTTGTTATCAGGGGAAATGAAGCCTGGCTCTGAAATTGGTATTAAAATCGACCAGACGCTTACCCAAGATGCTACTGGTACCTTGGTAATGCTAGAGCTTGAAGCTATGGGGCTGGACAAGGTCAAAACGGAGCTTTCTGTTCAGTATGTTGACCATAACCTGTTGCAAACGGATTACCGGAATGCCGATGACCATCTTTTCTTACAGTCGGCTGCTAAAAAATTTGGGTTATGGTATAGTAGGGCTGGCAATGGTGTAAGCCATCCTTTACATACGGAAAGGTTTGGTATTCCAGGAAAAACTTTGGTGGGTTCTGACAGTCATACTCCAGCTTCGGGTGCATTGGGGATGCTTGCTTTGGGAGCTGGGGGGCTGGATGTTGCTTTTGTGATGATGGGAGAACCTTTATACATTAAAATGCCAAAAGTGATGGGCGTTAAGTTGACAGGAAAGCTCCCAGATTGGGTAAGTGCTAAGGACGTGATTCTTGAAATGCTGCGAAGGTACGATGTAAAAGGTTGCAGGGGAATGATTTTAGAGTATTATGGTGAAGGGCTGGAGCACCTGAGTACAATGGACAGGCATGTTATTGCCAATATGGGAACAGAGCTTGGCGCCACTACTTCTGTTTTTCCTTCTGATGGGGAGGTCCAAAGGTTTTTACGCTCACAACATAGGGAAAAGGACTGGACAGAACTATTGCCCGACAGTGCGGTTACCTATGACTTGCATGACGAAATCAATCTGTCTGACCTAGAGCCTTTAATAGCCTTGCCTAGCAGTCCTGGCAATGTAGTACCTGTCCGAGAAGTAGCAGGTCGTACGGTGCATCAGTGTGTAGTGGGGTCATCTGCCAATCCTGGCATTAGGGACTTTTGGATTGTTGGACAAATGCTCAAGGACAAAAAGGTCAGTCAGCATGTGTCATTGGACATTAACCCCACTTCCAGGCAAATGATAGAAAATCTGTTGGCTAATAAATCGCTCGCCTCACTCTTTGCTGCGGGTGCTCGGTTTCACCAAGCAGGCTGTATGGGATGTATAGGCATGGGGCAAGCACCTGCTTCTGGTAAAATAAGCCTTAGGACTGTGCCCAGAAATTTCCGCGGGCGGTCTGGAACCCTAGATGACCAAGTTTACCTTTGCAGCCCCGAAACCGCAGCAGCTTCTGCACTGACCGGTGAAATTACTGATCCACGTGATATGGAGATACGCTACAAGATGAAATACCCAGCATATGTCCGGCCTGAAAAAGTGATTATTAATACAGATATGCTTCTGGCTCCTTCTTCAGATGGGCAGGATGTAGAATTGGAAAAAGGTCCCAATATAAAGTCGTTGCCGGTTTTCAAGGAGCCTCACAATCGCTATGAAGTGCCCGTTGCCTTAAAAATGGAAGATAATATTTCTACAGATGAAATTATGAAAGCAGGTGTTAAAGTACTTTCATTACGTAGCAATATACCGGCCATTAGTGAGTGGGCTTATGCCATAATAGATGACAATTTTTCTCAAAGGGCTTTGCGTGCCAAAGACGATTATGGCGGTCATATAGTAGTGGCAGGCGAAAACTATGCTCAAGGTTCAAGCCGGGAGCATGCGGCCATAGCTCCAAGATATTTGGGGCAAGTAGCGGTCATTGCTAAAAGTTATGCTCGGCTTGGATGGCAAAACTTGGTAAATTTTGGCATAATTCCTTTTGAATTTTCCAATAAGGATGATTATGATGACATTACTTTAGGTGACATGATTCTCCTTGAAAATATTCATGAGAATTTTAGGGAAGGAAAACCTCATGTTGCTATTAATAGATCTAAGAACAAAAGGTACGAGCTGACCCACTCGCTAAGCGAGAGGCAGGTAAAGGTTTTAATGAAGGGTGGTGTCATCAATTACTTTAGGATAAACGGAAGTGTTCCTGAACTGGCTGGAACTGGGTCTTTAGATGGTGGTTAATACGGAATAACGTATTAAGTAAAGTTTTGATTTATAATTTCATAAGGTATTAAAAAATTGGAGCTAAAACATTCAGCAGGTACAAGGGTTTCCTAGATATAGAAACCATTGCTTATGAAACCAGAGAAGAATATATATACACCTGTTCCACCGCAAAGGCTGTACCCTCAGGAAAAGCCGAATTCTGAAAACAATCAACGCATTTATCAAAGTGGAACTGATAATAGTAAAGGTGAAAAGGAGAAAAGCTCACCTCCTGAAAAGGGGAAACAGTGAGTGAAATGTGGAGTTGTTGTGCAGGTTTCGGACAGGACAAGGGTTAATGTATAATAAAGTCGGTCATTACCGGCTCTTTATTGTTCTGTCTGAAGTCTGTGGCTATTTGCGCCCTATGATATGTGGAGTGGTTTATGATATGGAATAAGATTTCTTTAATAGACCTTGCATACTTTTCTCCTTTAATAGAAGAGTACCAGATAGTCGATGATAGGTCATGTTCAAGAACTACTTTTAAGGAATATTGCAAATTGACTGAGTCTATCAAACACAAGTTTTCATTTTTTCGTATGTCCCAATCTCTGGTAACAATCTGCTCTCCCCTTATTCTGCAATTCCATATCTCATGTGAATTTATAATATGACAATATAGCTGAAGTGCCTTTTTAGAAGGTGGTGCTTTTTGTAGCTTTTGCGCTAGGGCTTGGTTACAACGGCTATTATACTCCAATAAGTTTTTGAAAAACTCTTCCATATTTAACGTTTATGTGCGACATTAAAAAAGTATTTGCTTTGGCGGTCATTGCAATTATAGCCTTACATTACATAAGGTACCCTAACTTGCAATGTTTTTTTCAGTGCAGCTATTTCTATGCGAACCAGTATTTCTTCTTTTCCTACAGACGAGGATAAGACTGTGTTTATCAAGTTAGTAAGTAATGGCTATCTGAGAATATATTCCTCGGAAAAGCTTGTTAAAATAGCTACAGCCTCTTGGTTTTGCTGCATAAGGGCATGGTCTAGGGCGGTATTTCCCCTTGTGTCTACCAGAGAGGTATCTGCTTGATGATTCATTAGTAAAGCCACAACTTCCCAATGGTTGAAGGTAGAGGCATAAATTAAAGCCGTAGCCCCATTATTGTTTCGGATATTGATGTCTGCGCCATTTTGAAGCAGAAATGAAGTCATTGCAGCATTTCCCCGATAACATGCTTCCATTAAGGCTGTATTGCCATAATAGTCTTGGGTATTCAAGTCTACATCCTGCGATAACAAAAGTTTTGCCACTTCAACCTGGCCGTTTATAACAGCAAGTACTAAGGGGGAATATCCATTATAGTCCCTGATATGAACTAATTGGTTGTTGTCTTGGATATGTTTTTTTATTTCTGCCAGTTCACCATTGCGAACAGCACGTAAAAAGCTTTCTTGGCAGAAACCTACAGATACAGATGCCAACACCAAAATAATTGAAATGCATTTCATAGGCCTAGCGATTTAAATCCAAAATAATCTAAAGGAAATAAGCGTAAAAATAACCTAGTATCAGCCACTATCCTCCTCCATCGTCTTTGGTTACTGCTATGACTTTAACCCAATGCCATAGCTCCTTCTTATACTTTATGGGTGAAGGTTAAAAATATTACAGCCCTAGAGGTTTTACGAAATCCACACTTCGTAAGTTTCCCTGCACTTATCCGATGCTATAAATATAGGTGATTTTTTGACTTTTGCACCTATATCAAGATTACCTTTCATTCTTAAACAACAATTATCTGATGTAATCGTAATATATAAACTTGAACATCTGATATTTTCCTATTACTTTTAGCTTTAATTTATTATTTATAATTATGACAAATAAGGTTTTAGCCAAGTGTTTGCTTGGATTTATTGTTTTGGCACTTTTTTCTTGCGGGTCAGGAGAAAAGCAAACATTAGAATATCATCTTTCTGACATAAGCCTGGTTTTAGAAGGGCCTATGTTTCCGGGGTCTAATGAGTCACAAGCTGAAATAGTATTTTCCCCGGAAGAGGTTCTAGAAAGCGCTGGCGTCTCTCGTGATAATATTAAGAACATTAGAGTAAAAGAAGTTACCTTGAGGACAAACAATGAAGAGACGTTTGACCTTTTTGAAAGTATAGTGGTTCAAATGGTTGGCGGCGGCTCTTCTCTTACCTCGGTAGCTGTTCAGTCTCCTGTTCCAGCTTCGTCTGCATCGTTAACACCTGGTGTATCAGAAAAAGCTGAATTGGCAAAGTTCAAATCAGCGGATAAGGTTTTTCTTGTCATTGATGCCAATATTAACGAAGATTATGAAGATGATTTTGAATTAAAAGCTGACTTGGTATTCCTTTTGGAAGTAAGCAAATAAATATTATCTAACTATAAAAAACAATGAAAAATACGTTGAGAACGATACCTCTAATTGTACTAAGCTTAATGCTTAGCTTTACTTTGTCTTCTTTTGCACCGTCTGCGCAGTCAGATGATGAGGGAGATGCTCTTGTAGGCGTATGGGAGCCTGGAAATGGACGTGCCAAAGTGAAGGTTTCCAAAATTGGAGACAAGTATTACGGTAAAATAGTATGGCTACTAGAGCCAAAAAATGAAAAAGGTGAAGCTAAAACAGATGTTAACAATCCCGATGAGTCCATGAGAAGCACTCCATTACTAGGATATAGGATTCTTAAGGATTTTGAGTATAAAGGAAAAAAGACTTGGGATAATGGTACCATCTACGATCCAGAAAACGGCAGTACTTACAGCTGTACCATTAAAATGAAAGACGATAATACCTTAGAAGTTCGTGGGTACATCGGTGTTTCTGCTATTGGCCGTACAGATACATGGACCAGGTTGCAAAAAAAGAAATAGTAGAAAGGTTTATGTTCTGCAACATAAAAAAAGGATCGTAAGGCAAAAGCTTTACGATCCTTTTTTTGTCAGGTTAATGGGTTTTGGAAACTATATTTAATTTAAGCCAGCTTAAGGCAAGTATTCAAGCACTTCTTTTAGGGGCTCATTCATACCCTAATCCAGAAATTCCTGAAACCCCATGCATCCCGATTCAGACAATTACTTATGGGCTTACCAAGTTTAAGCTGATGTTAAAGTACAGAGGGTTGCTTAAACGGTTCTGCATCACATATGGTTGGTTTCCGAAAAACCCCCTAAAGAAGTCACCACTATCTACATTATAGTTGTAGTTAATGACATATCCAAATTGGCCTGAAATCCAAATGAAATCGGTTAACCCTCTTTCGTAGATGGCCCTCACACGGATTTCAGATCTTCTTAATTCTAGGTTGTTTGGATCATAGTGCGCCATATGAGCGGCATGTGTTTCCCCTACCCTTGGAAATAAGTTATCCCTGTCGTTAAGTCTGTAACTTTGTCCTTCAAGTTCAAAACCTAGCATAAGGATATTTCTGGTGTTAAATGTGCGTCTGAAGTGTGCCCTTGCCGGCAATAGAGCCTCTATTCCCCACTTTCTGTCAGCACTTGTGTAGTTATACATGATGACAGGGAAATAATTGACCTCACCTGCCCGGTATGATTGGGTAGCACCAAAAGCATATTGAAGGCGGTCGTGTACTCTCCTACCATACATGGCCACCCATGTTAACCTTGTGTGTCTAGGGTGCTGAGGGTTTGTTAAGGTATAGTCTCCGTTTAAATCTCCTGCTACAAAACCCATTACAAAGTTTTTCTCAGATACCGGCTTGAATATGGTGGTGTTTAGCCCCATACTTGTAAGTCCTTTTTCTTGCAAAAGGTTAGGGAATGGATGGTTTATGTCATTCTCCATAACATAATTTGTTCGGATATAACTACCTCCTACATTTACAAGGAGCCTGTTGTGTGAAATAACCGGAATATTGGCAAACAACCGAAGACCGTGGGCCGCCCTTATTCTTGTTGACTCTCCTGGGTAAGGGTATAGAGAGTCACTGTTAAGGGTATTGCTTCCCATTACATCATACCCAACAGAAACCAGTTTGGCTGGTGCTAAACCAAAAATTTTGGGATGGGCAAAACGCCTGGTTTCCCTCCCTTCTTCTACTCCAAAATCTTCATAAATGCTGTAGTCTTCATCATCATCGTCCTCCCAAGGTTCGTCTTGAGCTTGTAGCTGAAAAGAGACAGTTAAAAAAGAAAGAAGTAAGAATACGTTTAGTTTCATGATTTATTTAAAGGAGTCAACCTTCAAATATATAAAACTTATAGCGTTTAAGAAACAAAAGAACTAAAAATAACCTACTTTGGATCTGCTGCAAAAGTAATAATTGTGCGTAGCCACAAGGAACTTTATGGGCTCACACGTAAAAGTTGGGGAGTTTTGGTTTGATTTGTTAATTTTAAGGCAAGATGAAAGAAAATATTATTGCCCCTTTTTTGCCGGAAGGCATACTAGATTTTTTTGAAATAGAAGCTGTAATAGAGCTATGTGACCTGAACAGCAAAAGATCCTTTTATAAAATCAACCTCATTGAGCAGAACCGGCTATTAGGAAAACATAATCCTGAAGAGTACGAGTCTAAAGGTTTTTATGAACCTAAAATTGTGCAAGATTTCCCTATAAGGGGAAAAGCCGTTTATCTTGAATTTAAGCGACGAAGGTGGAGGCATAAAACATGCAAGAACAAAATAGTTTACAATGACTATTCATTTGTAGCTGAAGGCTCTAAAATCACTCAAGAGCTTTCAGATTTTTTAAAAGGTACAGGTCGAGACCCGCGAAGATACCATTGGTAACATTGGCAGCTATTATGAGGTCAAAGGGGATTTGTTGAGGAGGCACTATAAGAAGAAAAGCAGTGGGTTTAAGCAGTGGGAACAAAAAGAGCATGCAGAAGACTATTTGGTCTTTCCGGACAATATCGGAGAGCATCTCAGTATAGACGAAGTTGCACTGTCAAAAGGAGAGTTGTACACTTTTATTACCAATAAAAACGGGAGAGGCAAAAGAGGCTCTTTGGTAGCTTCTGTAAAAGGCACATTGTCGGCAAATATCATACAAGTTCTGGAGAAAATCCCTCTGGAACAAAGGAATAAAGTAAAGGAAGTAACCCTTGACATGGCAAAAAACATGGAGTCATCCGCAAGAACATGTTTCCCCATGGCAAATTTGGTTACAGACCGCTTTCATGTAGTAAGGCTGGCCCTGGAGGCTCTACAACATATAAGGGTCAATCAAAGATGGGTTGAACTGGATATGGAAAACAAGGCTATCGAAGCTGCCAAAAAGAATGGCGTTAGGTATAAAGCACCCTTATTGCCCAATGGGGACACCCCAAAGCAACTTTTGGCCCGCTGCAGGTATGTCTTTGCCAAAAAGAAAGCTGATTGGACTCAAAGCCAAGAGCAGAGAGCCAACATAGCTTTTGAAAATTATCCAGACCTCAAAAAAGCTTATGACCATGTTCTTGAGTTTAGGCTAATATATGAAAGCAACACAAAAATTTCCGCTGAAAAAAAGTTTAATGAATGGATCAATAAAACTCATGAGATGGAAATTAAAGAATTTTTAACGGTAGCAAATACAGTAAGCAACCATATGAGCAATATTCTAAACTTCTTTGACAATAGATCTACCAATGCAAATGCGGAATCTTTTAATTCAAAAATAAAGCTCTTCAGGGCAAACTTAAGAGGCGTTGTAGATACCAGGTTTTTCTTGTTCAGGCTCTCTAAGCTTTTTGCTTAAATCCCCAGAAAAATACGGTGACCCACTTTATGGCTACATATGGTAATACATGAAGGTGTATTGGAAGAATCAAATGTAAGCCTAAATTGGAATATGCATTTATGGCTATTCCAAAATAAACTATTGGATCAAATTTATCACTACACCCTACTAATGCTGAGGGAGAATTTAGCTTGTTTTTAGCAAAACTTTAAATGTAGTCCCTTTTCCTTCTTCGCTCTCTATGTCAATGCTACCTCCATTGTTGTCAACTATTTTTTTTACAATAGCTAAACCGATGCCGGTACCTTCTACATGTTGGTGGAACCTGCGGAACATAGAAAATATCTTTTCCTTGTTTTTTTCTTTGATCCCCAGGCCATTGTCTTCTACAATTAACTGAGTGTGTTGATTGTCAATTTTTTTAGAAGTTATTTTTACCTGTACCTGCCGGTCAGGAGACCGATATTTTATGGCATTAGATACCAGGTTATACATAATGCTTCTTAAGTTTTTTCTAGAAAACGCAATAACAGGCGCTCCTGAAAAATCTTGGATTAACTGGGCTCCTGAACTATTAATGTCAGATTGAATGTTTTCTTTAACCTCTTTTAGTAAACCCTCTAGTAAAATTTCGGACTCATTGTCTTCTAAAGTATTGGACTGAACTTTGGCTACTTCTGCCAAATCCTTAATGGTACTCTTAAACCTTTCTACAGACTGGTTGATCATTTGTATGAAGGCATCCAATTCGTCATCAATAAGTTTTTGTTCAGACAAAGTGGCACTAAGAGCTTGAATGAGTCCTTCAATATTGCTGATAGGAGCTTTAAGATCGTGCGAAGCGGTGTAAATAAAACTATCAAGGTCATTGTTTATTCGTGACAGTTCGGCATTACTAGTCTTTAATTGCTCAGAGGCAATTTTCTGTTCGTGAATATCTATCCCGACACCGATATACCCCATAAACTTCCCATTGGGAAGGTATCTTGGGTTTCCTTTAAAATGGTGCCATCGATAGGTTCCGTCATACCTTTTTAGCCTTACTTCAGGCAGTTGGTAAGACCTTTTCTCCTGAAATGCTGTAGAATATTCTTTATATATAAACTGTAGGTCATCGGGGTGGACAATATTACTCCATGCATGACCAATGGCTTGTTTAAAGGTTTGGCCGGTATAATCAAGCCACGCTTTATTAAAGTAACTCATGGTAGCAATTTCGTCAGGTTCTACCAGGTAAACAATCATAGGTGACTGGTCTGCCAAGGTCCGGAACCGTTCTTCACTCTCGCGAAGGGCTTCTTCTGCTTGTTTATGTTCGGTAATGTCTTGACATACAACTACAACAGCTATGATCTTTCCATCAGGGTCTTTAACTGTGGAAACATTTACCTGTACCCATACCAAGGATCCATCAGGGCGGATATACCGTTTTTCAACTTTAAAAGGAGTACCTTTTTCCTTCATGTTTTTTAACAAGGCAAGATTATGCTCCAGATCGTCAGGGTTAGTAATACTCTTTATGCTTTCTTGGTAAAGCACTTCTTTGGGATAACCTGTTATCTCGCTATATCGGTCGTTTACTAAAACGAAATTCCCTTCTAAATCAGTCTGGGCAATACCTACAAAACTTTGGTTAAAAATACTGCTGAACTGCTCTTCACTTTGGGCCAACGCTTCTTTTGACAATTTATGGTCATGGATATCTGTGCAGGTGCCAAACCAGCGGATAATTTTCCCTGTATGTTCATCTCTAAATGGCAATGCTTGTCCTAGAAACCACCTATATTTCCCATCTTTTGCCCTTAAGCGGTATTCTATCTCATAGGGTTCTCCGGTTTTAAGTGAGTGTTGCCATTTTCTCCATGCCCTTTCTTGGTCATCTGGATGAAATTGCTCATTCCATTGGTCCCCGGAAGTTTCTTCAAAAGGTTTTCCTACAAAATCGTACCAACGCTTGTTATAGTAGTCATGGTAACCATCAGGTTTGGTGGTCCATACGATCTGTGGCATAGATTCAGCAATGGCCCTATATTGATTTTCACTTTTTTTAAGTGCAATTTCAGTTTTTTTGCGTTCTGAAATATCTAATACCCATGCAATTCCTTGCTCTGATGAATCTTCATAAAAGGCTCCTCCTAATAAGACATCTGCCTTACTTCCATCCTTTCGAACAAACTCCCAACTTGAAGTATTTAAAACACCCGTGTTTTTTAGCTCCTGGATTGTGTTGTCAACTTTGTTTAGGTACTTTTCAGCAATAAAATTTCTCCAGTTAATCTTTCCGTGTTTTAAGTCATTATGACTATACCTGACTATATCAAGAAATGCATCATTTGCTTCAAAGACTTCTCCTTTAACATTCCAATGGTAAATGCCCAAAAGGTTAGAATCGGAAATTCTACGGAGTTTTTGTTCACTGGCTAACAATGCTTGTTCTGCAAGTTTCCGTTCTGTAATATCGACAGTGACACCGGAAAAAGTTTCGGGGTTTCCTTCTGAGTCATAGAAACATTTTCCTCGCTCCATAACCCACCGTACCTTCCCATCATTTTGCTGTAGCCTGTACTCCTCTGAAAACTTTTTTCTCATTGAAATAGCCTTTGCTATAGACTTTCCTACTCTGTCTATATCGAGGGGGTGTATTGTGTTCCAAGCTTCTGTAATTGGTATCCCAACAAAAGCTTTTTTAGGGCTGAGGCCAATAAGAGAGGCAAACCGCTTATCGGCATAAAAAGTTTCAGATTTAATATCCCAACTCCAAGTGCCAACCGTGCCAGCTGCATTCATTGCTATTTCGAGCTGTTCTTCGGTAAGTTTCTTTTCTTCTTCAGCTTTTACAAGATGGGTCACTTCATGGTTTACGATCAAAACACCAGCAGGCGCTCCATTGTCATCCATTATTGGGCTGCAATCTAAGTCCATCCATATATTTTCTGGCGTTTTGTTGCGGTACACTTCATAAGGAATCCTTTCGTACCTTAATGATTCACCGGTTAGACAAGTGTCAATGACGTTTCTGATAAAATTGGCTGCTTCAGGCCATATTTCCTCACATTTTTCACCTAATAACTTGGGATGCCTCCCCCCTGCAAAATTGATATATCCATCATTGTATAAGGTTATTCCTTCGTTGCCCCAAAGAATAACTAAAGGCGCAGGAGACTGTATAATAATGTTTGTTGCCGAAATAAGGCTTTGGGGCCATGTATAAACCGGACCCAGTTTGCTTCTGTCCCAGTCGTATGAGCACATTAACTCACCCATTTCTCCTCCACCAACAAAAGGTTTTTTAGTTTTATTATATTCAGAGTTTATGGCCCTGCTCATATGCTATATCAATTAATATTACACGAAGTATCCAATAACAACTCACAACTGCATTGGGGCTTACAAAGCTGCTATGCCATTATTTTGCTGCTTATGTTAACCGCCTATCCAGAATACTATACTGGAACTCACAGTGGTTCTTTATGAATTGCTATACTACAATCGCTGCGCTTTTGCCGGTCTATTTAAAAACAATATGCTAAACAGCTAAATTCCATTAGCAAAAACTAAGAGAAGTGCTGTAGCCATGTTATCAAAGATACATCATTTTATCTATGAAAATAACTTTTCAATATCTTCTTTAGTAAGGTTTCTGGAAATTCCATCACTGCTAGAGTCCAGAAGGTTGTCTGAAAGAGTCTTTTTCTGTAGTTGTAATTCAAAGATTTTTTCTTCTACCGTATCTTTGCAAATCATTCTTAGAGCAGTAACGTTCTTTTTCTGTCCCATACGGTAGCACCTGTCTATGGCTTGATTTTCTACAGCAGGGTTCCACCAAGGATCCACAATATAAACATAGTCAGCTTCTGTCAAATTTAGGCCTACCCCACCCGCTTTAAGACTTATCAAAAACACACGGCATGACTTATTGTTTTGAAACCTTCTCACTTTTTCTGCCCTTTGTGTTTGCGGTGTCTTACCGTCAAGGTATTCAAAATCGACATCCATTTCCTCCAGTTCTTTTTCAATGAGCTTAAGCATTTTTACGAACTGGGAAAATATTAGAATCTTGTGGTCGCCGGTTTTTTCCGCAATATGCCTTTTAAGCTCTGCTATTTTTATAGAAGCAGAGGTCTCTAAATTTTCCTTTTCTAGCAATTGGGGGGAATCGCATATCTGGCGCAGCTTAGTAAGTCCCTCAAGTACTTGAATCATGTTTTTGTTCACCCCTTCTTCTTCAATAATACCCAACAACTTATTTCTGTACTTGTTTCTGAAAGCATCATACACTTTTCGTTGCTCTTCAGGCATCATGCAGTATACAACTTCCTCTGTTTTGTCTGGCAGTTCAGTAAGGACTTCTTTTTTGGTTCTTCTAAGGATAAAAGGAGCTATCCTGCTTTTCAATTCATCTGCTCTGTTCTGGTCGTTGTTTGTTTCAATAGGTTTTACATAATTGTCTTTGAAGTTCTTTGCCGTATGCAGAAAACCTGGATTGACAAAGTTCATTTGAGCATACAGCTCCAATGCACTGTTTTCTACAGGCGTACCAGTGAGGGCAATTCTGTTGTTTGCCTTCAAACTGCAAACTGCTTTATTGCGAAGCGAAACGATGTTTTTAATGGCCTGAGATTCATCTAGCACAATGTAGTTGAAGTTTATTTTTTTAAATTGGTCTAGGTCATTGCATACAATTCCGTAGCTGGTAATGATCAAGTCATAGTCACCGAAACTTTTAGCGCTGGCCTTTCTGTCGTTTCCATAATGAAGGAGAAACTTAAGTTCAGGAGCAAACTTTTTTAGTTCATCCTGCCAGTTGAAAAGTAGTGAAGTAGGTGCTATAACCAGATTAATCCCTTTTTTCTGATTTCTTTGCAGTTGTAAAAAGGTGATAATTTGGAGTGTTTTCCCAAGACCCATATCGTCGGCCAGTATTCCTCCCCAACGGAATTCGTCCAAGAAGTTCAGCCAGTTCAGTCCTTCTTTCTGATAATTGCGAAGTTCTGCTTTGATCTCTTTAGGTACCTTTACTTTTTCAATCCCTTTAAAAGCTTGTAACTTCTCTTTCTTCTCGGCTAGCTCTTCAAGTACATTTTTATGTATTTGTGGGTCTGCCAGTTGATCCAGCAGGCTAAAGTTAAGCTTTGAAACCTTCAGCTTTTCGCCATCTTCTTTACCTGCCCTAAAAAGTTGCCTAAACTTTTCCATCCATTGCTGCGGCAACAAGCCATAGGTGCCATCGCCCAGCAGGACATAATTTTCATCATTTTGAATGGCTTTTTTCAGGTCTTTTATGGATATGGATGTATCGCCAAAAGAAATATCTATTTTAGTGTCAAACCAGTCTTTCTGGCTAGACATATGTACCTTTACCTGTGGTCTGTGTACTGAATACTTGAAGTTTTTAAGTTCATTGAGCCCCCAAACTTCAACCTTTTGTTTCTTTAGTTTTTCAAAAGCGTTTAAGAACCAGAAGTTTTTGACCATATCGTCTGGTGACAAGTAAAAGAAACCTTGTCGGCCACCTGTCTTAAACGAAGGGTGCAGTCCGCGCAATAGTTCTTCATAGTCTTTCTCAAACTCTTCATCACGGAGATACTCTGTAAACTTTCCGTTATTGTTTTTCAATATGCTTCCAGCATCAAATAACCCAACAATATCTCCTTCCTCATAAATAACCTCTGGCTTAAATACAACAAATTTATCAAACTCTGTTACGTATAACCTTTTTTTGTCTGGCGTGAGTGGAATAGGTTTCTTTTTGGATTTTGTTTTTTTTACTGCCACTTTGTAATTGCTTTGTAAAGGATTTACTATTTTTTCGAAAAAACTATCAATGTCCTTTTTATGACATCTTTGTACCGGGTAATTTTTGAAAAAAATTAAGGTATGGAATGTCTGAAAGTCAGCTAGGTGGAAAAACTGACCTTGTTGAAAGGTAGGTGTTTGTAAAAGCTGATTTGGCTTGAAACAACCTATAAATGGGTGTTTCATTTCTACCTCAGAG
Source organism: Cytophagaceae bacterium ABcell3 (assembly GCA_030913385.1). NCBI lineage: Bacteria > Pseudomonadati > Bacteroidota > Cytophagia > Cytophagales > Cytophagaceae > Natronocytophaga > Natronocytophaga cellulosiphila. The sequence goes on along the minus strand of CP133159.1, from coordinate 3,298,324 downwards.
ATAGGCACTTTTGTCTCTTTATCTATTTGTAAGAAAGCCTCCAGTTTGTAAAATTCGCTTTCCTCATTTAGCTCAAAGTATAAGCTTGCATCCAGTGATACGATTTGAGCTGTGTTTAAGTCAGATTTTCTGAGTTCTTTGTAACTATTATACCTGCCAATGGTATAGAAGACAAAAGCTTGCTGCTTTAAATATTCAAAAACTTCCTTTGTTTTTTCAAACAGCGCTGCAAACTCAGGATTGTCCGGCTCGGGAACGTGATTTCCCATTGAATCTAGCTGCTCTTTTAAAATAAAAATTTCTTTAAGCTCGTCAGTGACTTCTCCGCTGTATTCGCCAATACTTTTGAGCTCACTTACATGAGCGGTAATTTTATCTTTAGTTTTATTGGGTTTTCCTTGAATAATTTTTAAATGAAAGGATTGGCTCATTGGATTTAAGCTCAATACATAACCTATCACTCGCAGCTCTTGATTTCCTTTGTTGATCAAAGGGGCTAATTGTAATTGCTGTTTTTGTTCGGGGGTACATATGTCCCTCACTTGACTGTTAAAGACTTCTTCAAAGGTATCTAGTGGATATAGCCCCTCTGCTTTTTTGTGCGTTACCCCAACTATTTCGTTTTCCGCAAAAATCAACTTAACATAATTGTCCGCCTCAACAGCTTTGTCCTCTAGGTTAAATTTCTTGAGGGTTTCATCCTGTAGCTTCTTTAAATTTTCCGGAATGAGCTGTTTTAATATATCAACTTGGCAGTTTTGTATGAGGTAAACTACGGCCACCGATTCATGTTTACAGAATCCTTCTACAGATTCTTCACAAGTACAGCATATCTTAAGGTATTTAGCATCAGCAGAAAGCCTAACTTTGTGTTCTTGAATCCTTGAAAAAATATCACTCCCGATTTCTAATACTAAAGATGATTTTTCAACATAAGCATGCTTTAATGAAAGCCCATATATATGCTGGCTTACGAGTGGATATAGAAAGTAAAAGTTTTTTAGTTTCTTTGGGATTTTTAAGGTAGCAGGTTCTGAACTGATCCGGTCATTTAACCGTGGAAGTAAAGCCTCTACCTCCTCCTCTTCCGCACACTCCTCTTCCTCTTCAAAATAATCTTCATTTTGCATTATATACTTAGTCATAAAAAAGATTGCAGCAACCACATGTTTGCAATAATCCTTGTTAAAAAAATCTAAGCAGTTGCAATTATAATGGTGCTTATAACATTCAAACTCTACTTTGTTAAAATCACTTTTATTTGCTGGCAAATAGACATGATAACCGTACTCTGACTTTTGGGATGTTATATCTTTTTGTAGGCTATCAAATAAAGCCTTTCCTTCTTTAAAAACTTTTTTAGGGGTATTTAATTCTACAGCGCTACTGATGACATAAAGGTCTTCAATCATTTTAAATTATATTTTCACGTTGAAGTTATTAAAATACCACATATAAAGTAAAAATTTAACCTGAATTTTGTAACAGAAAATTCTATTGCATATTTCAGGTTTTAGGTTGTTGGACATGGATTGATACTATATCTTTTAAGGGGATCATAAAATTAGTTTTTCTTTGTAAATTTACATACAATAGATTTGAAAGCCATGAAAATCCTTAATGTAGAAGACGACCATAGAATAGCTGAACTAATAAAGCGGGGGCTTGAAGAAGAAGGGTATTCTGTTTCTTCTGCACATGATGCTGCGTCTGGTTGGGAACTTATTGACAGTGATGCGTTTGATTTATTAATTATTGATGTTATGCTTCCTGACATGAGCGGCTTGGACTTATGCCAGAAAATCCGGAAAAAACACCCGTCCTTGCCTATTCTGATGCTTACCGCTTTGGGTACCACAGACGATAAAGTGGAAGGTTTTGACTCAGGTGCTAATGACTACCTGGTAAAACCTTTTGACATAAGAGAGCTTTCGGTGAGGATTCGTGAGCTGTTGAAAAGAAGCCAACAGTTTGTTTCAGAAACCCCTAAAGTATTAAAATTTGGCGATTTGGAGATGGACACAGAGTCCAAACTAGTGTCAAGAAGTGGTAAAGAAATTAATCTGACCCCAAAGGAGTTTGCTTTGCTACAGTATATGCTCCAAAACCCAAATAAAGTGCTTACCCGCCCTGAAATAGCGGAAAATGTATGGGAAACGCATTTTGATACTGGGACTAACTTTATAGATGTGTATATCAATTATTTGAGAAAGAAAATTGATAAAAACTTTTCTCAGAAGCTGATCCATACCAAACCTGGAATGGGGTTTATTCTAAAAATGTAATATTAGCCAAGGGTGTTAATAGCCATGTTGCTTCGTATGCTCTGTTAACTGCATATACATCTCAAAAAAAACTATTGGACAATCCGGAAGGAAATGTGTTGTAGTGCTTTGGCCATTTCTTTTTCACAAGGTGTTGAGAAAAGTACTTCTTCTGTTTTAAGAAGGCGAAACGAGTAGACATCTTCATCTACTTCAGGCTCTTCTGACTCTCCCATACTACAACATTTTAACAAATGGTAGTGCTGGTCTCGAAAGTCATACACCACGAGCGGGTTTATCGTGTCAGCGCAAAAGTCAAAGCAATTGACAAACATGAGATAGTCAAACAGTTCTAGGTCTTGTAGCTGAGGAAACAAATTGCCTTGAAAATATGCGTAGTGAAACAACCTGTTTTCTATATTGTGTACACTCAACTGTTGCTGAAGTTTGAGCAGCTTTTGTTTGTTTTCTTCTATAGAACCTTTTTGTGGATTCCATAGCTTGATATCAAGCCATTTTTGCGTAGATAAATCGTAGTACTCTAAAGCATTTTTAGCGATATCTAATTTATAGTCAAATGCTTTAGCTCCTGGTGCCACATAGCCTAGGTAGAAATATTTTGTTTGTAGCTTTTTGCAGTACAGCATTTTTTGATAAATCAAATACTTTCCCAAGCTGTATTTTTTATATGCCGGATCATAAAAACTGGTAATTCCTGCCGCACTGTTTTTGCCCATATCGAAAAATCCAACAGCAATAAGTTTATTGCGATCGTAAACGGTTATCTCTAAGGTGTCGAAAATGTCAAAGTCAAAATCGTCGTATAAAAGCTGGTCTAGCGAAGGTGCTGTTTCAAAAGGTATTGCGTTTTGATAGGCATGGTACAAAGCTTCTTTTTCAGGTGTAACAGTAGTTTTCTGGATACTGACGCTAAACTTTGAGTTGAGCTTAAAAAGCTTTTTGCTTGTTTTACTATTTTCAAATTCATCCAATACCACCCGTAACCAATGTACCCTATACACTTGGTCATTTAAAGGCAGGTAGGTACAGGTGAAAATATACTGGTACATCCGAAACCAGCCTTGCGAGAGGTAGGAATCAAGCTCTTCCGCTTGTAATGGTTCTAAAGGAAAGTGTGCTTGTGCGAACATGACAAGTTATAAATATTAAAGACAAGTACTAAGATACATAATTTCACTCTGTAAAAACCTTTCTTGACAGCTAAAAAGAGTTTTACTGTATTTAAAATTTTGAAAATCTTTAAAATACGCTTATTAAAAAAAATTTTATTACTTTAGAAGGTAAAAGCATTGCTTTATGCACGGTTTTAAAGGGGTTTGGATTAAGGTTATGCACTAAGGTGCTTTAATTTCTGAAGAACCATACTTCATTTTCTACAGTTTTAAATACCCGGAAAAACCAGTAGTTTTGTCCTATGTATTATCGTCGTAAAGTTTTATTAGCCTTATTGGAATCTTTTGGGGGGAAGCTGGAAAAAATCAGGCTGCAGAAACTACTTTTACTTTATTGCAAGTTTCAAGAACAGCCTGTTTATCACTTTGTTCCGTATAAATTTGGTTGTTTTTCATTTCAGGCCAATGCAGATTTAAAAACACTGGAAAAATATGGACAGGTGCTTGAAGATGATATTGTTTGGGTAAAAAAAGATCAAACCATTTACAAAAACCTACTAAGGGAAAAAGACAGAAAGATTTTATTTTCTATTAAACATCTTTATGAGGGTAAAACAAATACTGAATTAATCAAACATACTTACCTTAAATATCCTTGGTTTGCCCATCGTAAATGATATTTTATCAGGAGAGGAATTACAGCCTGTAATGTCTATTAAGCCAAAATCCAACAAAACCATTCTTTTCACCATCGGATATCAGGGGATTTCTCTAGAAGAGTATCTTAACAAGCTTCTTAAAAATGACATCAAACTTCTTGTTGATGTACGACGGAACCCTAAAAGCATGAAATATGGCTTTACTCAAAGCCAGCTTAAAAATGTTTGTGAAGGCGTTGGCATAAAGTATTGCACACTCCTGAAGTTGGGATAGAGTCAGATAAGCGGCAGGATCTTAAAACGCAGGCTGATTATGACAAATTGTTTGCCATCTATAGGAATACAAACCTTCAGGAAACTATTGGCAAGCAACAGGAAATTTTAAATTTACTTGCAGAATATCAAAGAATTGCATTAACTTGTTTCGAAGCAAATATATGTCAGTGTCACAGAAAGCATCTAGCGGAGGCTATTACCCAATTAGGTGACTGGCAGTATGAGATGAAACATATAAACTTCACCTCCTCCACACATTCCAACTCAAATAATTCAGCACGCCCCCTTCCTCGCACTTTTTCGAGGTCTGTTAGTAAGTAGCAGTACCCGTACAAACCTCTAACTACTTTTGCCAACTTCTGGTATTTTATACTGGAAGTCAGATATTAGCCGTCATTGCGAGGCGCAAGGTAGCAATGAGGTAAGAGTCAAATGTTTTAGTTTTATAGGGTTAGGTGCGTTAAGGGAATGTCGAGGCAATCTGTTTGCGGTACGCTGTGCAAGTTGGTATCATCAAAACGTCATCTTAGTACAGCGTCTGACAGACCCTTCGTCCCTCAGGGTGACAGGTTAATCCCGATTCAGACAGTAAAGACTGGGTTCATGTAATAAATATGGCTCCACGCAGATTGATTGCGTTCTGGGACTATTTATTTGCAAAAAAAGAAATTAGTCATGCAGCTTCAGGAAACAACTATACGGTCAAATATCAAAAGCTTGGGCCAGGACCAGCTTGCTGAAATATTTTCGTCAAAATCACTTTACAACGGCAGGGCGTACTATGAAGGCGCACAGGTAGAAGAAGCTGTTTTCAGCGGCTCTGTACTATCCGGTAAGGTCTTAGGGCGGGCAGTATATGATACTTCTGCCTGGTTTGCAGAAGACGGCTCCTTTCAAGGCAGGTGTAATTGCCTTGCTCCGGGAAACTGCAAGCATATAGCTGCGCTGGTTCTTTACGCAATCAACGAGGAAGTCCCGGTAAGTCAAGCCGCACTGACAAGACAGGATTACAAAAGTTATCTTGAAAACTTGGAGAAAGAAGAACTTATAGAAATTATACTCAGCCATGCAAAGCAGGAATTTTTTGATGATATTCAAAAGAAACAGACTAGCCAGCAGGAAGCACTACAAATATTCAAAAAAGTTGAGAAAAGGCTTGTTGAACTCGTTTCAAAACAACCCGAACAGTATGGGCTTGAGTATTTCTCAGACATATTTGATAAAAACATTGGAAAACTGAGAGGTCTTGAACACCATCTGGTTCCACAGCTTAAAGATTTTATATTTACGGTAGTTGATCATATAGGAGATGCTTTATCGGAGGGTTATCTCTACGACCACTACCTTGATGAGCATTTCGATTTTAATGAAGATTTTTATGACCTGACTGTTGACCTTGCAAAATCACTTTCATTAAATGAAAGGATAAGCTTTCTTTCCGACCTGGACAAACTACTGTATGAATTATGTGTAGATCTTACCATACGCCTTTCAGATGTGATAAACACTCCGGGAGATCTGCCGGAGCTGAAAAAGATACTTTTAAATAACGGCGACTTCTCCCCTGCCTTTTCCACCCGGGTTTTCAATGCCTGTGCCAGTAAATTTTCTTCTGATGAGCAGATAGCGTACCTAGAGAAACTGGAAGAAACTGACAAGGATCAGGGGCTAAGACTTGCCACTTTATATCAGGAAAAAGGTCTTACAGACAAGGCAGAACAGGTATTCCAATGCCTTCTAAGCCAAAATAGTATCTACTCCGGTAATGTTTACAAGGCTTACCTGAACCTGCTGGGGCCGGAACACCCCGGATTTATGGCCTTGGCTACTGAGGCACTGGAGGATCACCCCTATGCTGAAATACTGAACACAATTAATGAAATAAAACCAGAAGCTTTGCCAGCGCTCGAAAATATTCTGAAGAATAAGAACTCCATGGAGTATGTGCTTTTTTTGGAAGGACATGGTCGCTTTAAAGAAGCCGCTGAAATAGCTTTTCAGGAAAGAGGTAAGGTTTTTAATGACAAGCCTTTTGAGTTCTTCAAAAGACATAAAAAGCTTTTTCCTGAGTATGCCGGTAAGTTATTTACCGAAATAATTGACAAAAACCTTGAAACATCGGGTGAATATCACTATTATAAAATTGATGAGGCTTTAAGGCAGCTTATACAAATTGATGAACCCAAAGCTAGAGAGATTATTGCAGAAATCTGTGTCTTATATAAAAGGAGGCAAAAGCTGACGGGAATGCTGAGGGTGATTTAAAATATTTAGGTATGATAATAAAATAGTAGTTTCAGGCATCGGAAATATTTTCTTCGTAAATTTCACTTATGAAAATAAATTTTGCCGCACACGATGATGTAAAGTGGCTATTGGAAAGCAATAAGGCTGTTACTCTACTCAAAAAAGATACGGCCCCATTAATAATTTCTTTTCTGTTTTTTGCTTTTAAAACAAAGAACAGAACTGCTTGGCTCAGCAGCGAGCTTATCCCTTTGCTGTCTGATTTTCTTTTCAACCTGAATGAACAGCAGGAGAAATATACCTCTGCACCAAAATATTACCTTGAGCAGTGGACAAAAGAGGGTTTTCTGAGACAGTTTTACGATGGAAATGCTGATGAAGCTACTTTCGAACTAACCCCTTCTACAGAAAATGCCCTGCGCTGGATAACAGAGTTCAACAAATCTGAATTTGTCGGTACCGAGTCCCGCCTTATGCAGATTTTTGACCTCCTGCAGGAACTGGTCATTAAAACCTCTGAAGACAGGGACAAGCGCCTTGAAGAGCTTTTAAAGCAAAAGAAAGAAATTGAAGAGGAAATAGCCCGGGTGCAGTCAGGAGAAATTGGTGTGATGAACAGTACTGCTGTGCGTGAACGTACAGGTTTGCTTGAAGAGACGTCCAGCAAGCTTTTGTCTGACTTTAGGCAGATTGAGGAAAACTTTAGGTTACTAAATACACAGGCACGGGAAGACCAGATCAAAAAACAATTGGCAAGGGGTAAGTTTCTGGACAATGTTTTCAAAGCCCGCGACCTGATCATGGACAGCGACCAGGGAAAAAGCTTTATGGCTTTTTGGGAATTCCTCATGAATCAGGAAAAACAGGAAGAACTGGACCAGATGATTGCAACGGTTACAGCACTAAAGGAGATAAAGGAAGTAAAGCTTGAAAATCTTGAGAATCTGAAAGTCAGCCTAGTGAATGCGGGCGACCGTGTAAATAAAACCACCGACCTGCTTACAGAACAGTTGAGACGGTTTCTGGAATCTGCATCTGTATTAGAAAACCGTCGTATAGCTGAGGTTATCCAGAAAATAGAAGAATCAGCCTTGGCAGTCCGGTTAAATCCTCCTTCTCAACGGAATTTTCTTGAAATTGACCACAAGCCGGGCGTAAATCTTCCTATGGAGAAGAAGCCTTTTACACCACCTCAGGTACCTGTGATCAGTTCAGAAGTGCCGGAAGAAGGTGCTGGTGAGGTAAACTTTAATGTTCTCTTCAGTCAGTTGTATGTCGACCCGGAAGAACTCAAAAAAAGAATCAGGTTCCTCTTGAGGGAAAAAGAGCAGGTTTCACTGGGAGATATCGTTAGGGAGATACCGGTGGAAAAAGGACTGACCGAAATAGTAACCTACTTTAGTTTGGCCACACAACTTGAAAAACAAAACAAGGCCATTGTCGACAGCAACAACAAGGAGACCGTATACTATGAGTCGGACGGCCTCATGAGTAAAATTGAAATTCCAAAAACCATTTTCTTAAAATGAAAATCAGCGATAAAAGTGTAGGTATTCCTGTTATACACCTACTCAAAGGCATACTTTACCGCGACCAGGAAGCTCCCTGGAAACTGCTCCTGCAACATCGCTCCGAAATACGGGACTATGTTGCAGTCATGGGGTTGGAGCTTTTTGTGGATGAGGCAGAAGGCTATGCTTTTGTCAGGCAGCAGGTAATCGATGAGCAGGAAGAGGAAACTCTGTTACCTAAACTGGTAGACAAACGCCCGCTGAGCTATCAGCTGACCATCATGGCGGTACTGCTCCGCAAAAGGTTGCTGGAAAGCGACCTGGAAGGAAGTGCTTCCAGGCTTGTGCTTTCCTTTGCACAAATTGCCGATATGACCAACCTGTTCTATACCGATGGTACCAGCAATGAGCGTCGCCAGGAAGACCGCATCAGGGAAAACATCAACAAGCTTATTAAGATGGGATTCCTGAGAAAACTCAAGAATGAGGATGACAAATATGAAGTAAGCCGAATTCTTAATGCTTTTTTTACCATTGACAAACTAAAGGAAACTGAGGAAAAGCTGAGGGAGTACAAACATAAAATATCAAAAGAGGAAGATGAACATGAATCCGGAGATTAATTTTTCAGGACGTCCAGGCTTCAGGTTGCACAAATTGGAAGTACTGAACTGGGGAACTTTTACCAAACACATCTGGAAGATATGTCCTTCTGGCAACAATTCCCTGCTTACAGGTGATATCGGCTCCGGCAAGTCTACCCTAGCCGATGCCATCACTACCCTACTGGTTCCGCACCATAAAATTACCTTTAATAAAGCTGCCGGCGCAGAGTCTAAAGAAAGAACCATTTACAGCTATATACGCGGTGCTTATAAGAATGAAAAAGTGGAGCATGCTGCCAAAGCACAGGATGTTTACCTCAGGGATGAAAATACATATTCTGTAATTGTTGCCTCTTTTTACAACGAAGGTTTGGCCCGACAGATCTCTCTGGCGCAGGTATTCTGGCTGAAAAACAACAAGCCGGAAAAGTTTTTTGTGGTCAGTGCGACATCCCTGACCATCAAAGACCATTTTACAGACTTTGGCAGTGACATCAATAACCTTAGAAGGCGGCTTCGCAAAACAGAGGCTACGGAAATCTTTGACACCTTTACGGATTACTCCAATAAGTTCAGACAGTTTTTCGGGATAAAACAACCGGAAGCGCTTGACCTGTTTTATCAGACCGTGTCCATGAAATCGGTGGGTAACCTTACCGAGTTTGTCAGGGAACACATGCTGGGCAAGACCAATATTACTGAGAAAGTAACCGAACTGGTAAACCGTTATGAGGAGCTGACAGATGCCTACAGTTCTGTCAAAAAAGCCCGCCAGCAGATGGAGATCCTCAAACCACTTATTGAAAACCTGGGCAAGTTTGATAAAATAACCGCCGAAATCACCCGTCTGCAGGAATGTCTCCACATAATGCCGGCATGGTTTTCAGAAAAGAAAATTCATTTACTCAAAAAAGACCTTTTGCAGCAGGGCGAAAAGTACCATGCCTTGATGCTTGCCATCAAAGAAACGGAAAAAGACCTTGAAAATGGCAGGGAACGCCAGCGGGAACTGAAAAACCTGATTGATAACTCCGAAAGCGGGCAACGGCTGAAAAGCATTGAGAAAGATATCTATCACCTGGATGGCGAGTATAGACAGCGAAAGGCCACAGCCGCACGATACGAACAGCTTTGTAAAACGCTGGAACTCGATATCCTTCTTGAGGAAAACCTTTTTCATCAGAACCGTGAAAATGTTTCAGGGCTTTTGCAGGGTTTTAACAACCGTCTTTCTGAAATCAGAAATGAGTTGAACAAGCTCAATATTTCGCTGCACCAGAAGACATCTGATGCCGATGACCTTAAATCGGAAATTGCCTCGCTGAAAAGCCGGAAAACCCTTATACCGGAAAAGTTTCTGTCCATGCGGCAGCGTATTTTGGATTCGCTTGGTCTAGAGGAAACCGAACTGCCTTTTGCCGGTGAGCTGATTAGGGTACGGGAAAAAGAAGCAGACTGGGAAGGTGCTATAGAACGCAGGCTGCACGATCTGGGACTTAGCATGATGGTTCCTGAGCGTCACTACAATGAGCTTAGTAAATATGTGAACAGCAACGACCTGCGCGGTAAGCTGGTTTACTTCAGGGTTCTTGAAAGGGAATCTAAAGGACGCTGGGATATTGCAGATAACTCTCTTGTAAACAAGGTTGAAATAAAAGCCGATACCGAATTTTATGAGTGGCTGGAATGTGAACTGGAAGAGCGGCATAATTACACCTGCTGTGAAAGCCTGGAGGAGTTTAGAAGAGCGCCTTACGCCATTACCCGTGAAGGGCAGATTAAATCCGGCAAGGTAAAACATGAGAAAGATGACAGACGCAGCGTCTTCGACCGTAAAAACTTTGTACTTGGGTGGACAAACCAGGAAAAGATATATGCCCTAGAAAAAGACTTGGATGTCCTTGAAAAAGAAATAAACTCACTAAGAGATAAGATTTATTACCTTGAAAAAGAAGAGACTGCTAAAGGGCGCCTTAAAGACGCTGCCCGGGATTTTCTGCAATATGATGACTTTGCGGCACTGAATTGGAAGAAAAGTTTTCTGCAGCTTCAGGATCTTGAAGAAGAAAAGAAACTCCTGCAGGAAAGCTCTTATGAAATAAAAACTTTTGAAAAGCAGCTCGGGGAAGTTACCAGGGAAATAAGCAAACTGGAAGAACGTAAAAATAAGCAACAGAAACAGGCCGGTGCAAAAGAACAGGATGTTGCCACCAAAGCGATGAACCTGAAAGAAAACCTTGAGAAGTCCGGTGCATCCCCTTCCCTGCTTGCTCAGGCTTTTGATACGCAGGAAAATATTTTTGAAGACCTTCCGGCCTGCGTCAGTCGGTGGACAGAAATACCTGTGCCCGCTTCAGACATTCCGGAGAAAGCCGCTGAATTTGTCGCCTCCCTCCTTTCTGAAGACCTTTCTTTGGGCAATGCCGAGAAACAGGAAAAGCAGGTTCTGGCACGCATCAGCGGCAATGGAGGCCTTATAGAGAAAGAAACTAAGAAATCAGGCAATCTTCAGGAAAACATTATCAGGGTCATGTCTGATTTCCGCAAAGAGTACCCTGCAGAGACCGCCGAAGTGGATGCCTCCATAGAATCAGCGACAGACTTCCGACGCATATACAACAAACTGGTGGCCGATGACATACCACGGCATGAGGCACGCTTCCGCCAGCTTTTGAAGGAAGGTACCATCAACGGTATTCTCATCTTCAAAAACCAGTTGGAAATTTATGAGAAAGAAATCGGGGACAAAATCAGGGAAATAAACCTGCACCTGAAAGGCATAGATTATACACCAGTTTCCTATATCCGCATTGTGGAGGAAAAAGTGCTGTCAGAAGATATCCGGCAGTTCCGCCTTGACCTGATGAAGTGCCTGGAAAATATAGTGGGTGAAACAGACAACTACAATGAGGAGAAATTCCTTCAGGTAAAGAAAATACTTGACCGTTTTAAAGGTGAGACAGAAGAAGACCGCCGCTGGACCGCCCGCGTGACCGATGTACGTGAATGGTATACCTTCGGCGCTAGTGAAAGACATAAAGAAGACGATACCGAAAAGGAGTTCTACAGCGACTCATCTGGAAAATCAGGCGGACAGAAAGAAAAACTCGCCTACACCATTCTGGCCTCTTCTATTGTCTTTCAGTTCGGACTGGCCAGCAATGACCCTGGCTCCCGTTCTTTCCGCTTTGTAGTAATAGACGAAGCCTTCGGCCGTGGCTCCGACGACAGTACCCGTTACGGACTCAAACTCTTTGAAACACTGAACCTGCAGCTGCTTATCGTTACGCCACTGCAGAAAATCAACATCATTGAGGAGTACATCAATACCGTGCACTTTGTCTCCAACCCGACAGGTCAGGAGTCTATGGTACGCGACATCACCAGAGAGGAACTGAAGAAAGAAAAAGAAGCCTATTTCACATCAATGCAGAATAGCCTGTAATGATTTCGCCGAAGGAAATAAAACAGAAGGCAGACCGGTGGTGGAAAGATTTTCTGCAGCACGAGCTTTGTGGCACACCTTATTTTCCTAAGGATGTGCCACAGATTGGTCTCGTCAGCCAGAATGAGCTGATCAACAACTTCCTTTCTGTTTCAGAACAGTTCCGCAAACTACAGGAATCCTCTAAGGATCATAAAGGTTATGGCTATTCGCTTGAATGGTCGGAAAAGAACTTCCGCAGTACCGGAAGGAACCGCTTTATCAGCCGTATCTTTTTTGAGACTGCTGAAGACTATCTGCGCTTTACCGGCAGCGTACAGGATTTTAAAGCATTTGCAGAATCCGTACAAAAAATCAGGAATAGCTTCCCTGAACTCGAAGACTGGATGAAATCAAACCCGTTAAAGGTCTGCACCAATGCCAAACAGTGGGACGCCCTGCTCAAGGTTTGCTATTATTTTAAACACCAACACATTCCCGGAAAATTTTACATCCGCGAATTGCCGGTTAATGTACACACCAAATTTATAGAAGAAAACAAGGCCCTGCTTTCAGAGCTGCTTTCAGTCATTCTGCCGGAAGACAAAATTCAGCAGGAGTATACAGCAGTAAAAGATTTTGAAAAACGCTTCGGCCTTAGGTACAGCGAAAGTCTTGTCCGGGTGCGAATATTGGATGAAGCGCTTGCTGAGCAATGTTTTTCCGGCATTATGGATATTTCCGTGACGGAAAGCGCATTTAACAGCCTGAACCTGCCCTGTAAAAGAGCTTTTGTATTTGAAAATAAAACCAACTACAGCAACCTCATGAACTTCCTGACCCTGCCCATGCTGAAAGATTCGGCAGGCATCTTCGGGAGCGGTTTTAAAGTCGGTTTACTGAAAAATGCACACTGGCTGCACAGCCGCGAACTCCTGTACTGGGGCGACCTGGATGTACAGGGTTTTCAGATACTTTCACAAATAAGAGGGTACTTTCCCCACACCCGGAGCTTTCTGATGGACAAGGCAACACTGGAAAAATTCAGGCATGAAGCCTTGGCCGGAACAGAAACCACTCAGGACACACCGCTTCACCTTACCTCGGAGGAACAGGAAGTGTATCATTTGTTGAAACAGGATAATTTACGCCTGGAACAGGAAAAAATACCTCATGGGTATGTGGCGGAGATGATATTGAAGCTTTTTGAGAAGTAAATTGGGAAGTAGCAGTTTTGTGAAGTGCGTTATTCTAAAAACCACTTTTCTGCCAACTCTCAACAGATGCCGGAACGGGGCCGGCAAGGGCGGTTATTTTTATTTGTCAGGGAAAGTTGACAAAATAGTTTTGCATGCGGTAAAATAAGGCAGAAAAAATAAACCTTTTGCTCTCTCCCCGCACCTGTTGCGGGGTCTGTTGGTGAGTAGCAGTATCCGTTTAAAAAGTCTTTTGAAAAACCACTTTTCTGCGAATTTTTAACAGATACCGGCACGGGCTGTTATTTTTTGCTATGGGAAATCTTTTTTGACGATAATAAACCCAAACAAGCTTTACGTAAAGCCAATACCCTCATACCTACATTTTCTGCTCATTTTCAGATTATTATTTAATAATATTGGTTTCGGATTATTTAAGAAAAGCTGGTTTGCACACTATGGGAAACCCTCAAGTATTTGTATTAATGAAAATCCCACAAACAGGTTTCTTTCCAAAAACTGCATATTTCTTTTCATGAATAATTCCCAAAAAGGTGAAAACGGGACCTGAACACACCATAAAAAAAAGTAGGGCATTCATAAAACAATTTTTTAACATGAAACTATTAAAAAACTTTATAGGATTACCCATTTAGGTCGCTTCATTTTAATTTGAAAATGCGTAATAGGGACCGCCGACACCATCCTTTCTAAAATGTTGTCAAAACTGCATTTGCGGAAACCTCTTCTGTTAAATCTATAGAAGTATTCCTGTAAATATTTGTTCACACGCTCTTTGTTGCAATAAGCATGAACTCCCCGAAGCCAGTTTTTAACATTTCTTATCTGAAGGTGAAGCATTTTGAAATTTTTACCCTTATTTGATAGCTTTTATTTCAAGTTAGGGTAATCCTTTTTGAGAGGCTTATACGCGCTCCAGCCATCGGTTTCTACTTTTGCATCTTGTGAAATATGCTGTTCGAATATAGATGTCAAAGATTCGCATGAGTAATTCTTAATTACTTGGGCATAACCTCTTCCTGGCTTTCCGTTTCTATGTTCTATAGCTATTACCACTCTTACTTTCTCCTCACTGGCACTTCTTCCCTGTTGCCCCTTTTGAGGAGTGCCTATTTCAAATTCATCTACATGTACCTCATCTGTAAGAGGGTACTCTAAGCTGCTTTTCATAGCTTGCTGTACCTTTTGACGAAAAAACCATGTGGTTTTCTGCTGTAAACCGAACCGCTCTGCCAACCAAATGCTGTTAGCCCCTTTTTTGCTCGTAGCTATCTCATATAAAATCTCAAATGCCACTGCGATTGAAAATTTTATCTTGTGAAAAAGCGTTCCCGAAGTAGCTGATTCATCATATTGGCATTTGGTGCACCTTCTACTATAAGGCTGTTTGCCTTTGGAATAGCTAGTACTTTGGCACTTCTTGCATTTATATCCATTTCCAGCCCATTTCAATTCTGCTAAGTATTGTAAACAAGAATCCCTGTCTGGAAACCTTTCCTTAAACCTCTCTCGACTTAAATCTTTGAATATCTTCATATTTATTGATATTTTCATATAAAGATAGCTTGCCGCTACGCATCTTATCTGCGTTTAGATACTTAAATGGGTAATCCTAAAACTTTAATATTTTTTTTTAAATTCTTTTAGCTTTTAGTTGCCAAAGAAAAGCAGGTTTAGAGCCGTCTTCAAGTGGGTATTCCGGTTCTTATCGTTTTTTGTCGGATGATGCACATAATGTTTCGGTAGAGCAGGCCAAAGAAGTAGCTGTAAACTTTGTGAATCAAAATGACTTGATTGAGAAACCCTCTTCATTAAAAAAGGGAAGTAAAACAATCGATAATGTAGTCATTGTCCCAGATTTGGAGAATGAGCCTGCCTTGTATGTTGTACGTTTTCAAGGAGCAGGATATGCGGTCATATCTGCAACAACTAAAGAGTCGCCGGTAATTGGTTTTTCGGACGAGGAGGTTTTTGATGCTGAAACGGTTCCTTCAGGCATGGCAGATTGGTTCTTTGAAAGGATGTACAAGATACAGTCGGTAAGGAATAATGAGGAGTATGAAATTCCAGAAGAAGTAAATGCTGAATGGGCTAAAGTATTAAGACCTCTGATTTTGACACGAAATCATCTACCACTATTATAGAGCAGTATGGCCCTTTTATGACAACTTTATGGGGACAGGGGGTGCCATATAATGATATGACAAATCACACTTCATTCCCACTATTCTTATAACCAGCCTATATGGGCTTTTTTAAAAGCCCATATAGGCTGGTTATAAAAACAAAAACTTATCTCACCCGAACACATAGAGCATGTGGCACGACGCGTGGTTTACCCCACATTAAACCTTATATCCACTGTTTTTACACAGTTTCAATATTTTATACCGCAAAACATAGGCAATTTCCAGCCAGCTATACCATGTTCAATTTACCAAAAAATCAGCCTCCTTATTTTACTTTGATTTTTTTTAAAAAAAACTTAATTTCAGCATAATAAAATCATTTTATTATGCTGAAATATATATTTCTTAAAAGTATCCTTCTTTTCGTTTTATTCAGTAAACTTTCCTATGCCCAACCCTTTCCGGAATTAATTTACTATAAATTTGATTCCGAAAATACAATAACAAACTATGCAAGCGCTCCTGTGGGTTCAAATCCAGCTATATTAAATGGACTTACTGTTGAAGGGAATGGCATGTTTGGCACTGCTTTGAATGGAACAGGTTCACTTAGTTCAACTGATTATGTTGACACAGGCTGGGAAACCTCTTTAAACAGTTCATTCACAATTGGCTTTTGGACATCTGGCATTAATACTACAGATATGATATATGCATTTGGCGATAATACAGCCTCTGGTTTCAGGTGTTTTACCAATGGGGTTGCCGGTTCTGGAAATTGGCTGCTTAGATGCACAGATTGTGGTATGCCTGACGTCACTGCTTACAATGGTGCAACTACAGAAGCAAGTTATGTTCACTTTGTTTATGATGAAAGCGCCAGTAAAATGAGGGCTTATTTTGATGGAGTTAAAGTTGACTCCTCGGATGTTACATCAGCAATTTCAATTAATGGCGATAATTTTAAAGTTGGAGGATATGATGCTAATTCCTCAATTGATGGTATGTTAGATGAATTTAGACTATATGACAGAGCATTGTCTGATGAAGAAATACTTGAGACCTATAATACTACACTTGTAAGTTGTGAAGGGCCATCAAATGTAGAAATAGTTGAAGAAAATTGCGATGAAATAATTGTTTCCTGGGACTCTGGGAGCAACTCCCTAAGGTCTTATTTAGAATATGGCCCCCCGGGTTTTACTTTAGGACAAGGAACTAGAGTGGAAACCACTTCAAACCCGTTTGAGGTTAGCGGTTTAAATGCAGGTACAGAATATGAGTTTTATGTAGTCGATAGCTGTAACTTGGAAACTAGTTTACCTTCAACCAGCCTCTTAGCAAGCACTTTGCCCAGACCTGAAGCCGCCTTCAATAGTTTTCTTCTAGAAGTGAACGATAACGGGGCCCAAGCTTTTTTTGACGCCAGTGCTTCAGAGGATGCATCTTCATACACATGGATATTTGGTGATGGGTCAACAGGTTCCGGTCAAGATGTGGTTCATTATTACACGAAAGATTCTGTTTATTCTGTGCGGTTAATTGTTGATAATGAATGTGGCTCGGATTTAGTAAACCAAGATTTTGTAGTTAATGTGGTTTCTAGGACGAAATCTTTATCTGAAAGTCCTTTGAGCGTATTTCCAAATCCATTTAACAACACTATTAATTTTAAAGGAGTATCGGAAAACCAATCTTTTAATGTTGAAATATATGATATGACAGGAAGGGTTGTATTTTCTAAAAATAACATTAGAAGCAATGAAATTTTAAATCTACAAAATCTTCATCAAGGTAGTTATATTTTAAATTTAATATCCGGGGAACAAACATATTATACGAAAATATTAAAATCTTCACATTAAGGTAAACTAAAGCAGAAAGAATAAAACTTTTTAGCTCTCCCCCCGCACTTGTTGCGGGGGCTTTCGGTAAGTAGCAGTATCCGTAGAATACGTCTTTTGAAAAACCACTTTTCTGCTAGCGTTTGACAAGATGCCGGCACGGGTCTGTTATTTTTGTTTATCAGGGAGAGTCACCAAAATAGTTTTACTTACGGTAAAATAACGCAGAAAAATCAACCTTTTGCACTCTCCCCGCACCTGTTGCGGGGTCTGTTAGTAGGTAGCAGTATTTGTGGAAAACGTCTTTTGAAAAACCATTTTTCTGCCAGTGTCTAACAGATGCCGGAACGGGGCCGGCACGGGCTGTTATTTTTGATTTACAGGAAAAGTCACCAAAATAGTTTTGCATGGGGTAAAATAACGCAGAAAAATAAATCCTAAAGCTCTCTCCCCGCACCTGTTGCGGGGTCTGTTGGTAGGTAGCAGTGTCCGAAAAATATGTCTATTTAAAAACCCACTTATCTGCGAATTCTTGACAGATGCCGGAATGGGTCCGGCAAGAGCGGTTAATTTTGTTTTTACAGGGAGAGTCACCAAAATAGTTTTAACTTACGGTAAAATTACGCAGAAAAAATTAACCTTTTTGCACTCTCCCCGCACCTGTTGCGGGGTCTGTTGGTAGGTAGCAGTATTTGTGGAAAACGTCTTTTGAAAAACCACTTTTCTGCCAGTGTCTAACAGATGCCGGAACGGGTCCGGCACGGGCTGTTAATTTTGTTTATCAGGGAGGGTTGACAGGATGTTAGTTTTCAGGTGATGGTTAAGGCACAAAAGACTTTGAACTTAATTTTAAAAGTTAGAAATCATTTTTTTTATATGGCTAATTTTTATGTTTATATTCTTACTAATAAAAATCATACAGTTCTATATACTGGGTTTACTGATGATTTAGAAAGAAGGGTCTATGAGCACAAGAATAAGCTAATTAAAGGTTTTACTAGTAAGTATAATCTTTTCAAGCTGGTGTATTTTGAAGAATTTAATGATGGTAAAGATGCTTTAGCTAGAGAGAAACAGATAAAAAAATACAAAAGGAAGTGGAAAGAACATTTAATATATTCCACCAACCCTCAATGGATTGATCTTTATGATAATTTTACGTCTATTGATATAGAGCAGATAAAATAAAACCTTTTGCACTCTCCCCACACCTGTTGCGGGGTCTGTTGGTAGGTAGCAGTGTCCGTAAAATACGTCATTTGAAAAACCACATTTCTGCCAGTGTCTAACAGATGCCGGAACGGGTCCGGCAGTGGTTTAGCCCCCTATTAATCGGACTATTTTATTTTTGAATTTGTATTACTCTTACCACCCACCATATCTTTGTATCAGCAGGAAACGACTGACGGTGACCTTTGAACCGATGTCGTGTAACTTGGAGTGTTGGGCCCATTCACTTCTTTTTGCAAATTCTCGCCCTCATTGAGAGGGCTCGTATTTGAGCAGGAAACTTCCCTCCGGCTCCCATTACCCGATATCTCCTGATATGGTATTGATAGCTTAAATTTAACTCTTTTTTTAGCTTTTTCAATACGAATAACTTTTCCTTCATTCCATAACTCCCAGAACTTCATTGGCCAGAGGTATGCTATAGAAGAATGCAGCCTTACGTTGTTGTACTTGTAGTAGAACACATTCAGGCGTTCTTCTAATTCATCAAGGGACCAGAACGTATGCCCTTCTAACGCGTGCTTCAATATGCTATGAAAGCTTTCCACATGACCGTTTTCCTGAGGTGTATATGGATGTGTAAACACCTGATTTATATGATTCTCCTTAAAAAAACCTCTTATTTCAGCAGCACTGAACTGAGGTCCATTGTCATTCCTTAACTCCACATGAACACCTTTTGATAGCTGGTCAGCAGCTTGTAAATGCTCGGTTATCACTGCTTCCCAAGCCTGTTTTATCTGACTTTTTCGCATACTGAACCCGACAGACCAGTGCAGAACCGCACGGGTAAAAGTGTCGATAATTGTAAGAATGTAGGCATACCGCCGCTCTCTGGTGATCCAGACTTGTTTAATATCCATTTCAAGAACCTCCAGAGGGCCTTCGGGTGTAACAATACGATATTTGATATATGTTTTTCCAGTTGCTTTCTGTCTGGCTTTAAGCAATAAAGCTTTTTTCATCAACCTGTACACCTTCTTATGGTTGATCACGAAGCCAAGCAGCATCAGCTGTATTGTCATTTTCCGATAGCCATAATCTGTGTCCGGATCTAATTGTATTCTGGAAATTTCTGCCACCACATCCTCATTTGTACACTCGGTGTGTTCATCATCAACACGCCTGAAGACCACAGAGCTTTTCTTACGGCCTCTGCGTCCTGCCTTAGGTATATAGTAAAACTGGTGCCTTGTAAGTTGTAGAATCTCAAGAACTCTATCCCTTGTTAATCCCTGGCCGATGTACTTTACAGCTAATTCTTTTTTTTCGGACAGGGATACTTCTTTTTTAGCAGATCATCTTTTAAACGGGCTTCCAGCTCCTTTTCAGCTATTATTTTCTTCAGATAGTCATTCTCTTTTTCAAGTCTTCTGATTTCCTTCAGATGTTCCGGGGTCATGCCGTGCCGGAAACCTGCATCGCCCATGCTTTCAAATTTTTTCTTCCAGTTGTAATATGTGGCAGGATATACTCCATACTTGTCAAGGGTCACCTGAACGCCATTGCTTTCAGCTTCTTTGAGGATCTTGACTTTTTCTTCTTTGGTAAATGTTCTCTTTTTCACGGACATAAAATTACTAATTTTAAACTATAATTGTGTCCGATCTTTTAAGGGGCTTAATCAGCACGGGCTGTTATTTTTGATTTACAGGAAAAGTCACCAAAATAGTTTTGCATGGGGTAAAATAACGCAGAAAAATAAATCCTAAAGCTCTCTCCCCGCACCTGTTGCGGGTTCTGTTGGTAGGTAGCAGTATCCGTAGAATACGTCTTTTGAAAAACCACTTATCTGCTAGCTCTAAACAGATGCCGGAACGGGTCCGGCAAGAGTGGTTAATTTTGATTTACAGGGGAAGTCCCCCCAAATAGTTTTGCGTATGGTAAAATAACGCATTAAAATCAACCCTTATGCACTCTCCCCGCACCTGTTGCGGGGCCTGTTGGTAGGTAGCAGTATCCGTAAAATACGTCATTTGAAAAACCACTTTTCTGCCAGTGTCTAACAGATGCCGGAACGGGTCCGGCACGGGCTGTTATTTTTGTTTATCAGGGAGGGTTGACAGGATGTTAGTTTTCAGGTGATGGTTAAGGCACAAAAGACTTTGAACTTTTCAAATTTTAATTAATGTTAAAAGTTAGAAATCATTTTTTTATATGGCTAATTTTTATGTTTATATTCTTACTAATAAAAATCATACAGTTCTATATACTGGGTTTACTGATGATTTAGAAAGAAGGGTCTATGAGCACAAGAATAAGCTAATTAAAGGTTTTACTAGTAAGTATAATCTTTTCAAGCTGGTGTATTTTGAAGAATTTAATGATGGTAAAGATGCTTTAGCTAGAGAGAAACAGATAAAAAAATACAAAAGGAAGTGGAAAGAACATTTAATACATTCCACCAACCCTCAATGGATTGATCTTTATGATAATTTTACGTCTATTGATATAGAGCAGATAAAATAAAACCTTTTGCACTCTCCCCGCACCTGTTGCGGGGTCTGTTAGTAGGTAGCAGTATTTGTGGAAAACGTCTTTTGAAAAACCATTTTTCTGCCAGTGTCTAACAGATGCCGGAACGGGTTTGGCACGGGCTGTTATTTTTGTTTATCAGGGAAAGTCACCAAAATAGTTTTGCATGCGGTGAAATGATGCCTAAAAATTAACCATTTAGTTCTCTCCCCGCACCTGTTGCGGGGTCTGTTTGTAAGTAGCAGTGTCTGAAAAGTAGGTCTATTTAAAAACCCACTTATCTGCGAATTCTTGATAGATGCCGGAACGGGTCCGGCACGGGCTGTTATTATTGTTTTTTAGGGAGAGTCACCAAAATAGTTTTGCATGCGGAAAATAACGCAGAAAAATAAACCCTAAAGCATTCTCCCCGCACCCGTTTCGGGGTCTGTTGGTAAATAGCAGTATCCGTAGAAAACGTCATTTAGGAAACCTCTTTTCTGCCAGTGTCTGACAGATGCCGGAACGGGTCCGGCACGGGCTGTTATTATTGTTTTTCAGGGAGAGTCACCAAAACAGTTTTACTTACGGTAAAATATCGCAGAAAAAATAAACCTTTTGCACTCTCCCCACACCTGTTGCGGGGGCTGTTTGTAAGTAGCAGTATCCGTAGAAAACGTCATTTAGGAAACCACTTTTCTGCCAGTGTCTAACAGATGCCGGAATGGGTCCGGCACGGGCTGTTATTTTTGTTTATCAGGGAGAGTCACCAAAATAGTTTTACTTACGGTAAAATATCGCAGAAAAAATAAACCTTTTGCACTCTCCCCACACCTGTTGCGGGGTCTGTTGGTAGGTAGCAGTGTCCGTAAAATACGTCATTTAATAAAAACCTCTTTTCTGCCAATGCTCCACAGATGCCGGAACAGATCCGGCAATGGCGGTTATTTTTGTTTTTTAGGGAAAGTCCCCAATAGTAATTTGGCATGAGGAAAATAAAGCGAAACAAAAACTAGAGCTCTCTCCCCGCACCTGTTGCGGGGTCTGTTAGCAAGTAACAGTACCCGTAAAAATTCACTAACTAATGTTTTATTGAGGTTTTAAAAACGTAACAGACCCAATCTTGTCTGCTGGATATAAGATACTTTCTCCCTTGCTGCTTTTTAGTATCAGGTATTTGTATCCATGATAAATAAAAAAAAGACTGTCTGAAGTTTGGACAACTGAGTTATCATAGTCAAACTTAACATTGACAAAGCTACTCTGAGGTTTAGAGGCACTTTCTTCCAAAATATAACCAACAAAAAAATAAGCCCACAAAAAATTAAACACGAGTAAGAACGTCAAAATTAATTTACGCTGCTTTACAAACATAATGTAAATAATTGGAGCAATTGTCAGGAGAATAATAAAACTGAAAGTAAGTAGTAAGGAAGCCTGATTTGATATATATTGGAAAGTACAGTACTGGAAAATTAAAAATAAAATGATAACAATTATTAACAACAATATATACCATCCACTTGAACTAATTTTTTGTACTATTTTCTGGTATAAATTGATTAGATTATTAAGTCCTGATTCTCTATCTGCTGATCCAAAGAAGGATTCAACTAATTGATTAGCGAAAATAAGCAAAAAACCAGAGCTTGACAGGGTGAATAATAGAATATTCAATTTCCCAAATGGTAAAGAGATATCCTCAAAGCTTATTATTCCATACGGATCAATGTTATTCATTTCAAGGAATCCAGTTAACCACAGGTATGAAAAGAAATAATGAAGGCTAATGATAATAGAAATAAGCCCCAAAATGGTGATCAAAGAATTTGATTCTGAATTTTTTGACGACATTTTTATTTAATTGATTTTTGAAAGAATAACTAAGTACAAAATACAAGAAGTTTTCCCATATGTATAATTTGTTAATTACAAATCCATCCCCGCCCCTTTAAACTTCAGCCAGTTTTTCCTTTCCCGGTAGTCGGGCATAACCTTGTCCACTTCGTTCCAGAAAGCTTCGGAGTGGTTGTCGTGCCGCAGGTGGGCGAGTTCGTGGACGATGATGTAGTCTATGATGGACAGGGGCGCCATCATGCATTTCCAGTGAAAGTTCAGGTCGCCTTTTTTGTTGCAGGAGGCCCAGCGGTTTTTCAGTTCCATTACCCGGATTTCGGCAGGACTTACACCCATCTTTTCTTTGTAAAAATCCACCCGTTTTTTGATTTTCAGAAGGCCTTTTTTCCGGTAAAAGTCTTTAAAAACCTCCTGTATGTCGTTACGGTGTTTTTTGCTTAACAGGAAATGTCCTTCTTTCAGCATAAGCGGCACATCCTGCCCTTCCACCAGCTGTAACTGATAGTTTCTGCCCAGGTAGGTATAGGTTTCACCGCTGACGGGTTCACGGGTGCTTCTGGAGGCGTTGAGTTCTTCTTTCTCGGCCAGAAAACGGAATATCTGAAAGCTTTTCTTCTTTACCACTTCCTCAATTTCCGTATCCGATTTATTTTCGGGGGCAAGCACAGAAATGCTGCCGTCCCGCTCTATGTATATGCTGAGGGTTTTACGCTTGCTTTTTTTTATGGTATATTCCGGTAGTTCTGACATGGATTATGCTCCTTTCACAATTTCCTGGTGCCTTTTCTTCGCCAGAGCCATTATCTCTGTGGTGATTTCCTTGTCCTTTTCAGCAAGCCTTCCGATGCCGCTGAATATCAGTATGTCCTCAATTTCACCGGAGGTACGTTCTATTTCCTTGCCTTTGTTCCAGAAGTCTATGATGCCGATGGTGCCTGCCAGCTCTTCTATTATCTGACTGATGGCTTCCTTACATTTTTCTTTTTCTTCTGCTGAAGGTGTGCCCTCTTTACCCCAGGCTATCTGAATCATCAGGTCGTAGAAGGGTGCTTCTGTTGCCGTTACTCCTTCTTCTGTCTGCTGTCTGCCGGCAAGGGCTTCGCTGGTCAGGCCCTTGAATTCTTTTACCAGTCGCTCCCAGTCGTCTTTGTACTGCTGTATGATGGCTTCAAGTTTTTCGTGCAGTTTGGTAAACAGCGCCGGGTCTTCTTCAAAGTTCACTTTGATGTGCTTACGGATGGCATGCTCCATTTCGGAGGCAATGGCTTTGGGGGAAATGTTTTTGGAAACTTCTTCCTCAAAACTTTCTGAGAAAAGCTCTACCGGCGGAATTTTCGGATTGATGCCGAGGTTCACCACATGCTCGTTGATAAGCCGCTTTATTTTCTCCCCTGCCCCTTCTATGGAAATGGAATTGTCCTTGTAGCGGTTTCTGATTTTTAAAAGTATATATCCAAACTGCTTGGCCGGAATTTTAAAGGGATTGGCTGCGGCATTGGGCAGCACGATGTTCATGCTTTCCATAAAGCTCTTGAAAAAAACATCAAAATCGGCACGGAATTTCACATCTGCGGCTAGTTCTATGCACGCTTCCAGGATATCCTGCCGTTCGGCTGTGTCTTCTGTTGCCTGCTCCACATAGTCTTTTATGCGCTTCACGCCTTTTTCCTTAAAGAGCTGTATGAGGCGGTTAAACCTTTGCTCCAGAATGGGAATTTCCGTATCTGTACGTTTAAAGGAATCCAGAATATCCTCAAGGTCGTCTGAACTGTAAATGGAAAGAGCTTCTTTGAGGTTGTTGGTATTGCCAATATAGTCCACCACAAAGCCCCTTGACTTGCCGGAGGCGGTTCTGTTTACCCGTGCAATGGCCTGCAGCAGGTTGTGCTCCTTCATTTTCTTATCCAGGTACATGATTTGCTCAATGGGCGCGTCAAATCCTGTGAGCAGCATATCGCAAACCACCAGAAAAGCTATGCCGGTAAGCGGTTTCTCATAGTCAAATTTGTCTTTGAAATTATCTACAGCATTATTTCTCTGGGCGGACTTCCGTGCTTCTGTAATAATGGCCGCTTCGTTGGTTCCCTGTGAGGAAACGACCACCTCAACCTTCAGGAATTCTATTTTCCTTATCAGCTCCTCATCCGGATTTTTGCGTTTCCGTTCTGTTTCTATCCGCTCTGCAAGGGCCTTTTCTATGGCTTTTTTGTAGCGTACGGCAGCAAGCACCGAACTGGCTACTACCTGAGCTTTAAAACCGTCTAAGAGGATGTTGTCTATGTAATGGTTT
Source organism: Cytophagaceae bacterium ABcell3 (assembly GCA_030913385.1). Taxonomy (NCBI): domain Bacteria; kingdom Pseudomonadati; phylum Bacteroidota; class Cytophagia; order Cytophagales; family Cytophagaceae; genus Natronocytophaga; species Natronocytophaga cellulosiphila. Next base: position 3,273,184 of record CP133159.1, on the reverse strand, counting down.
ACCAAATCTCTGGCTATGGCGGCTATTCTTTCCTCTGCTTCCAGTACATCGCCATAAGTTCCGTACCGTTTGGTGATTGCTTCCCGCTCTTCTTTGGTATGGTCTTTTACCAAATCCTCAAACTTTACCTCCATTTCGTGTTTGTCCCTTACGGCATCATCCGAGGTTTTGCCTTCATAGAGAATCTGCAGGGTGGCTCCGTCATCTACGGCGTCTTTGAGTTTGTATTTGTCTATATAAGTGCCAAAGCGGTCATGAGTCTTTTTCTTATGCCTGTCGGTAATCAGCGGCGTACCGGTAAAGGCGATTTTCGTGGAGTTCGGAAAGGCCTCAAAGAGGTTGTCGCCCAGGTCGCTGCTTTGTGTGCGGTGGGCCTCATCTATCAGTATGAGTATCTTTTCAGAAGGATTGACCTTGCCAAACCTGTTGTAGGTTACCAGCGGCTCTGCGGCCTGTGCCAGCGCCTGCCCGACTTCGGTATCGTCGGTCTGTACTTTTTCCTGAAACTTATGTATCATCACCATGACCAGATTGGAGGACGGGGTGGCCAGTTTATGTTTCAGTTCTGTGGTAGAATGTACATAGTCCACTTTCTCTTCGGTAAGTTCTGCGGTTGCACCAAGCTGTCCCTCCAGGTCGGTGCGGTCGTTTACCATAAGGATTTTATAATCCTTCAGCGCTTCTGTAGTGCGGAGTTTCCTGACCAGCATCACCATGGTAAGGCTCTTGCCGGAGCCCTGTGTATGCCAGACAACGCCTGAGCGCTCCAAAGGTGTTTTGCCTGTCAGCAGCCTTTCCACAATTTTACCAACAGCCCTGTACTGCTGATATCTGGAAATGATTTTAATCTCCCGGTCGTTGGTGCGCATGTAGAGGGTAAAATGCCGGACAATGTCCAGAAGCGTTTCCGGCGGCAGCATACCCTGAACCAGCACCTCCTGCGAACGGGCTTTTCCCAAAGGCGGCAGGTATGCTTTGTATGTTTCAGGATAAATGTCTTTCCATTCAAAATAATAGTTTTCACTGGAAGTAATGGTGCCGTACTGTGCCACCTCCCCGTGGGTAGCCACGGAAAACTGGTTAAACCAGAACAAGCGCTCATCCCCTTCTTTCAGGCCATCGGCATGTGTGCCCTCCCGCTGATTACTATAGCGCAGTATCTGCTCTATGGCCTCATGCAGCGGATTGCTGGTAAAAGCATTCTGCTCTTTACATTCCACCACCACAAGCGGCAGGCCGTTCACAAACAGTACAATGTCCAGAATAATGAAGCCTTTGCCCGTACCGGGTGTGTCTATGCGGAACTGGTTGATGGCCAGAAAATGGTTTGTTGAGGGATTGTCAAAATCTATAATTTTTACAACCGGGTACTCCTCTCCCGTCAGTTCATTTTTATCTGTACGGGTGTTTTTGGTAATAAGCTCAAATACCTCCTTGTTGGCTTCCAGCAGGCTTTTTAGCTTATGCCCCATCAGCTCGTCATGGATATCCTCCAGTTGTTTGTCCGTAAGCCATTCCGCACCCGATTCGGTTTGGTTGATTTTCCGGACAGCCTGCGTAAAAATGTCTTTAAGAAGCACCTCCCTGAAAGAATACCTGCAGCTTTTACCCGGGTCGCAGGGAATGCCTTTGCCCTGGTCTATGGTATGCCAGCCCAGGTTTTTGAGCTGCTGAAGGAAGGGTTGTTCTATGTGGAGGTATTCGGACATTTAGGTTAATTCTAATAGTTCATCCTCTGAAATAGTAATATTAAATCCTTGAGCCAGTTTTCTCACAACAATCATATGATTATGTTTTAAATCAACCAATCTCCAAGTATGAAAATCATTCATAACTCTAATTGAATTACTAAAAAGCTCTATATTACTCTTGAAATACCTTTCTTTTTTGTCATTGAAATCTTTATTGCTTTGCGCAGCATTTTTCCTTCTTGATATTAATATTAAATTGCCCGCTTTATCTTTCCAATACTGATGCTCACTTTCTGAATATAAACTTTTCCATTCCGACCCGTCCGTTGGATTTTGAGGTAAAATATGCTCAACACTTGTTGTTCCTGGTGGGTCAAACTTTGTGGTATGGCCATGGAATAATAAATCAATTTTAAGAAGAATATATCTAGCAGCTCTTCTGCCATATATATCATGTGCAATTTCTTTAATAAAGTTTTGTGTACTAAATGACATCTCAGAAGAGCCTAAGACTTCCTGATATTCTTTACAAACATCAATCTTCTGGATAATACTATTTATATTTTCTATCCTGTGGGTTGGCGTAAGACCTGTTAACCAATCAGCCGCAAACTTTATCTCTAAAGCTTTTGTAAACTCAACAAGCCCTGTATTCCTGAATTTTTCAAAATATCTTAATAATGGAGCAATCCAAAAATCAGCTTCAAACCCTTTTCTCATCAATTGAATATGATTGTAAAATTCAAAACTGTTGGTTAGTTCATAATTATCTTTGTCAAATATTTCCTGATAGTTCTTGAAGTGCGTGTTGATAAACTTAAACGTATTTTCCCCTTTGGTCAATAAAGGTGCCTTGGGATGGTAAGTTTTTGTAATTCGGTCATACTCCCTTGGGAAATAAATATTATCTTCAAATTCTTTTAATAAGCTATACGCAGCCTTTTGCTTTACCAACATAGTACGAAGGTGAGATAAAAAATTATCAAAATCTTCCCCGAAATATTCTTCTATACACTCCCATTGTATGGCTGCATTCCTTCTTTTGCTTTTATCACTCACTTGTGATAAATTTTCTGCCTTAAGAATATCACTATTACGTAACTTTATTCCTCTGTTATTCATTACCGTAAATAACCGAAATGCATCTTCCAGCTCCTCTGCAGCAACGTATATCATTAGTACGTTACTTCGTAGGTATGGAAAAAAATCATCTATTAGATGTTGTGAAGAAAAATATTCCCTGATTTTCAAAATAGCCTTTGCCATATTCCTAATGGAAATATCTTCATCTTTTTTATTAGCTAATAATGCAAGTTCTTGCACTTTTGCTGTACCTCCATCGGTTTTAATAAAATCATCAACAAATTCTTTTACTTTATTTCTAATATCAAAAACAATTCTAATTCTTTCCGGAACATTGTCATCAGGATTAGCCCTCTGGAAAATTGTTTCTCCACAAGTTTTAATTCTCCCAGTATTATTTGTTAAATCCCTTATTACCGCTGTTAATAAGAATAATGTTGTTAATCTTTGTTGTCCATCAAGCAGGTCATATTCTTCATACCTTGTATTTCCTTCGGTAATATTAGACCGTTTAAGAACCATTGAGCCTAAAAAATATTGAGATTCAGGGTTAGTGCTACACGCTTGACTTATGTCTTCAAGTAACTCACTTACTTGGTCAGCGCCCCATACATAAGGCCTTTGATATTCAGGAATTCTATACCATCTGTTAAAAACGTCTTTTACAAAAAGTTTATCGCTTTCAATTGTTTGTGCCATAATATTAATCAGAGATTGGGAATTATAAATTAATAAAATAAATTGGTTTCAACTTAAGAATAAACAGTTAAAACAGTTCTAAATATAAGCGTGCAATATAAACAAATGCTTTATTGAGATACCTTAACTTCTATAAGGTCATCTGAAGAAACAGTTATTGAGTTATTATAAATTACTTCTAAACTTTCTTTTAAAAGTTCTTCTCTTAACTTATTGCCTACTTTATCACATTTTTCTTTTACATATTGAATAACACACTCTATTAGTATATCAAAGTTTGATAATTGAGATTCAATATCAACTAAACTCATTAGATTATCTTGGATTTTAATAATTTTTTTATTATTTAAATCAGGACTTAAATATGCAACAACTGGATTTTGTTCATAACCTTTTAATTCTCCATGAGCTACATATTTATTTCTTTGGTCAATTATTAAATCATGTTCTTCTTTAATTTCTAAAGAACAATACTTTAACGCATCTTTTTTATTTAATTGACAACCTCTTCCTTTTGCTTCCGAGAAACATTTTCCATAAGTTATAACAGCGTAAAAAGATAAGCTTTGTTTAACAATTGATGATGTCTCAACCATTTTTAAACCTCTCAACTCAGCTAGAACCTTTTTAACAACCTCTAAATCTTTTAGAATTAACCTGTATCCTGAATAACTTTTTGCAATAGGACTTAATAATGGGTAAACTTTACAGTATTGTCCTTTTATTTCTTCCGCCCGAATGTACCCTTCAAGGTTCTCATTCCAAAAAACTTTTATGGTTTTGGCCATATGAACTATATTTTCACTTCTAATTTTCCTTCCACTTTTACCTCTTTCCTACCGCTTAATAAATCGGACATGAGGCCTTGTTTCACATGCAAAAGTTTCGTCAAAGTTGAAAGTTCAGATTTTAGCAGCTTGTTCAGAGCAGTCATTCTATTAATAATTAATATCATTTCTTCGTGTTTGGGAACAATGAAATGCATCGCCTTAATTTGTTGAAAATTCAACCCTTCCCGGTTTCCTCCTGCAATTAGTTTGAAAATTTGTGACTGACCTTGATAATCATTTAAGTATTCACTTAAAAATAAAGCCAATTCAAAGGATGGATAAAATGGCCTTAGTATACAAACATGCTGATTTACATTTGCCACTTTTAAATCTAATGGAAAATATGTTGCTCTACCTATTGATGCACCGGTAATATTAAGCAAAACATCATATGGTTTTACTCTTGTACTTGCCATATTAGTGTCTATTGCTTCAGAAATAAATGCTACATCTTCTAATGATAACTCATTGACAAGAACATTCTGACTCCTAATAAACAAAACACCACTTTCTTGGTAAACTTCACTTCCTCCTAAAGGAGTTTTACCACTACCAACTTTTTCTAAAACCTTCTCCAACCTCACCACCTCCCACTCCTTCGGCACCATGCCCAGGGGAGAATCCTTATACAAATGCGGGGCGTCTTTGTAGGCGGGGCGGAGTTTGCCGGTGTTGACATCTATGCCACGGGTAAACAAGTCCTGCAAAAGGCCTTGTTTTATGGCTTTATATTTCTCTATTATCGCTTCTGTTTTCTCTATCTGCCCGTCAACCGTACTCAGTATCTGCGCTATCTTCCGCTGTATGGGGAGAGGGGGAAGATTTAAAGAAATATTTCTTATTGAATCTAAAGTTAAACCATAGCGGGTACTTCCGTTTGCTTTATTGCTGAATTGCTTTTTTATATCATCAAGCAGCAGGTAGTGCATTAAGAACTCCCCATGACAATTAAATGGCCTTATTAAAGCTAAATGATAACCACAAACTAAATTATCAATATCCTCAGTTATTACTGAAGGTACCGCAATGTCATCAGGAGTTTCAGAATCTTTTGTTATTAAAACGTCATTCTTGATGAGTTGAAATTTTACAAGTTCAGATGCATTAACAGAGCCATCAGAGAAAATTATTCTGGAATGAATATATCTATTGTTGTATACATCCATGTAATTACAAAGCTTCACAGGTAATTCCTCTTTATGTATTACCTTATCAACATTGCTTGGGAAAATATCTGCTACTTCAAATAATTTAACTTTTCTACTCATACCCCAACTCCATTAAAAACTTGTCCAACATTGCTTTTTCCTCATCCCGTTCTGTTTCCAGCTGCTTCAGGGTAATGCTGTACTTGCCGTACAGGTTTTCCACCGCCGCTACAAAGGCCTGCACGTGTTGTTTCAGATATCCGTCAAAGGTATCCAGCAAGGTGTTTTTCCAGCGGGCAAGTATCAGTTCCTCGGCCTCCTCTTTAGAGATTTTCTGCCTTGCCACTTCCACCAGTTCGGCTTTGCGTTTGTCAAGGGCTTTTACCTCTGTTTTCAGATGTTTCAGCTCTTTTGCAAGGGCTTCGTGCTTTTCTATCTGTTCCTGTAGTTTTTTGTTGTTCTTGTCTTTTTTCAGTTTGTCCTTCAGGTTTTTCAAATCTTTCTTAGAAAGCACGCCGCTCTCGCTTTCCTCATAGTCATAATCTTCCCCTTCTGCCTCGGCAAACAAAGCTTCCAGTTCGGCAATGCGGTTCATGTTGGTTTCATGTTTTTCCAGCAGTTCGGGAAACTGAGACTGCAGGATTTCCTCCTCAGGAATCAGGGCAGCACCCCATCCGCTGGCAGCCACAGATTTCAGGTCACTGAGGATAATGTCGTGGTTCCAGAAAGAAGCAAAAGCACCCCGCAGCCTGAACTGGTCAAGCAGACTGAGCGGCAAAAGGGCCTTGGTAATGTCGTCGGTAAAGCGGTTGTAGAGTTCATAAACCTTCTTCTTGCTGTCCATGCCCCTGAGCTCCGGCAGGTTTTTCTCCCACCAGGCGGCAATGATGTCGCGGTAGTCCTGCAGCTTTTTGTTTATCTCCCCGCTGTTTTCCAGCAGTTCCCTGATATTCTCTTTGCCTGTTACGGCTCCGGTAAATTGCAGGTAATCCTTTTTATATGGCCGGAACAGGAGCGCCCTCACGCCGTCAAAATTCCTGAAATAAAAGTCCAGCGCCTCCACTTCCGCCTCCGGAATGCCACCATAGAGATGTGCCGTCACGTCGTGCGGCTCCGGTTCTGGGGCATTGTCCACATAGCGGCGTATGTTCAGGTTGTACTCCTCCTTCTCTATTTCCTCCAGACTTACCAGCCGCGCGTATTTTTCCACCGGTAGTTTATGGCGGTACACATAGCTGATTTTGGCAATGTCCTCCGGCCGCAGCTTGTTCTGGTTTTTGCCTTCTTTGTACTCCCGGTCGGCATTGACAAACAGCACCTCTTTCCGCTGTGCGGCACCTTCCTTGTTTATCAACAGCACAGAAGCCGGAATGCCCGTACCGTAAAACAGTCCCGGTGGCAGGCCTATTACCGCTTCCAGCAAACCCTCCTGTAGCAGGTACTGCCGCGCCTCTTTTTCCTGTCCGCCACGGAACAGCACCCCGTGCGGCATAATCACCGCCATCCGGCCATTGGCCTTCAGCACGGAAACCATGTGCTGCACAAACATAAAATCGGCCTTTTTACCATTGTCGGGCATAAATACCCGGAAACGGTCTTTGAACTTCAGCTCTTTGAGGCTGTAGTTCTGCGAAAAGGGCGGATTGGCAATCACCCTGTCAAAACGCTTCAGTTCGCCATTTGCCTCCAGGTGCTGCGGTTCCTTCAGCGTATCCTCATGCCGGATGTCGGCAGAGTAAATGCCATGCAGGAGCATGTTCATACGGCACAGAGACCAGGTGGTACCGTTGCTTTCCTGTCCGTACAGCGACAGGTCGCGGATGTTGCCACCCGTCCGCGCCACATAATCCCATGACTGTATAAGCATACCTCCGGAACCAACGGTAGGGTCATAGATGCTCATGCCCTCCTGTGGCTCAATCAGCGTCGTAAGCAGGTTTACCACCTCGGTAGGTGTATAGAACTCCCCGCCTTTTTTGCCCGCACTGTCGGCAAAGTACTTGATAAGGTATTCGTAAGCAGCCCCCATGAGGTCAGGAAACTCAAAATCCTCGTTGCGCAGGGGAATCAATTCAAAGTGCTGGATAAACTCCACCAGTTTTTCATCACTGATGGCCTTTTGTCCTACCTTTTTGTTATAGTTAATGCTTTTAAGCACATCCTGTAAGGTGCTGGTATTGGCCTCCTCCAGTTCGGTGAGTGCCTTGTTGAGGGCCGAGCCCACATCTTTTTTCAGGTGGCGGATATTTGCCCACCGTGCCCGCTCCGGAACATAGAAGTCATATTTGGCCGGATTTTCCAGCTGCCGGGCAATCAAATCCTCAGAAAGTCCTTTTTGGGTATATTCCTCCTTCAGCCTTGCACGGTCTTCATCAAACTTGTCGCTGAGCCTTTTCAGGAACAGCATACCAAATATATGCTCCTTAAATTCAGAGGCATCCATATTTCCCCGCAGGATGTCACAGGCATCTTTAAGTAAATTTTCAAGTCTGGAAAGGGTAACTTTTTGGGTCATATAGGGAAAAATTCTTAATTCTAAAGGATTTTAAAATTAGACATTAAGAGACGGAAATGGAAGGGAAAGGTAACAATTGTTACAATGTGCTTTCTAACAATAAATTATAAGTAAATAATAATGAACTAACATTGGTAAAAGACAATTTAATGTCTAATTTTAAGCTATGTGAGAAGGTAGTTGTAATACCGATTGGTTACGTTTTTTTCTGAGTTGCTTATCAAGACATACGTTGATAAGGTTGGACATTTCAAGAAAACAAGTTTCTCCCAGATAAAGAGAGAATGCCTGTTGAATTGCTGTTAGTAATATATATCTAATAGTGAATGTTCTGGTTCTGATTGCTTTCATGATAAAGTTTATTATTATGTTTAAAGTTATGAAGAATATTTCCACAAAGAGGGGCGATAAGCTTTAGCTTATTGGTTTAGCATGTGCCGGTCAAGGTTGCTCCGACAGCTACTTTTCTCACTTTTTTATTATGATTAAAAAAGACTGGTTTAAAATAAAAGGCTATCCGCATATTGGTGAGCCCCTCACCCATGCAGACAGGCCGTGGGTAGAAAAACTTGTGAAGGATAAAAAAAGAGTTTCCCAACATAGCTTCTCTCCTTTCATTTTTAATCCCATAACGGTTAGAAAGTTCCGAAAAGAAAAATTTCAGGATGGCTCCCGTTCAGAGCTTAGAGTTTCCGGAGATAAAACCCGTCCAATATATTACGCCAACCACATTGATGCTTGTATATACGGATACTATTCCTCCTTAATTCAGGAAAGTTATGAGAGCTATCTGAGCGATGCAGGAATTAAAGAATGCGTAACAGCTTACAGAAAAATCCCTAAAGACCCTGATAATCTAAAGGCTGGGAATAAGTGCAATATTGATTTTGCAAGTGAAGTATTCCAGTATATAAAGAATAGTGGCAAGCAAGAGCTTATTGCCATTGCCTTTGACATTTGTAGCTTTTTTGACAATCTGAGCCACAAAAAATTGAAGGTAGCCTGGAGAGAGGTTATTAAATCCGGCACCGACTTACCTTGTGATCATTACAACGTTTTCCGCAACATCACTAAATTTTCATATGTATATGAAAGAGAAATATTTAATGAATTCAAGTCGAGCATTATAGTAAAGGACGCTGCCAATAACATAAAGAGAAAAAAAGTCAACAAGCGTAAATACCTTAAAGAGAATAAGGCTGTTGCTTTTTGCCAATCCAAAGAAATAGATATTCTTAGAGAGAAAAACTATATCAAAAGCAATAAATATGAAAAGGATAAAAAGGATAGGTATATAACAGATGAAAATGGGAACAAAGTGCTTAGGAAAAAAGGCATTCCGCAGGGCTCTCCTATTAGTGCTGTTCTTGCTAACATCTACCTTTATGAGTTTGACAAAGCAGTTTCTGATTTCATTTCAGGTATTGGAGGATTATATAGAAGATATTCAGATGATATTGTAGTTGTTTGCGAACCTGCCTATGAGCAGCAAATTATTTCTTTTGTAGAGAAGCTAATAAAAGAGGTTGAATTAGAAGTAAACTGTAATAAAACACAAATTTTTCATTTCATAAAGAAGGGCGGCAGGTATATGTGTTATGAAAAAAACGCCTGTACTAAAAAACTTCTCACAAACACCATGTTTGACTATTTAGGTTTTTCCTTTGACGGGCATTACACATATTTAAAGTCAGCCAGCCTGGCAAGCTTTTACCGGAAGATGAAAAGGAGCGTAAGAAGAGGGAAGTATTATTCAAGTAGAATTAACAACTCCACAAATGGAGAACTTTTTAAATCAAGGCTATACAAGAGATTTACTTTCTTAGGAGCAAAAAGAAGGAAAATTTACAAAAGGGTTCCAGGCACAACAAATAAATGGCAGAAAACCAAAAAAGACGACTGGGGGAATTACTTAAGATATGCCATTAAAGCGGCTAATAATATACCTGATAACAAAATAAAATCTCAAATCAGAAGGCACTGGAAGGTATTTCATGGTTTGATAAATGCTTCTCTTTAAATCCAAAAAGCTTATAAGCTAAAAAGCATTTATAGAAACTATACCCTACACTCCTTTTTAGCTTCCTGTACCGTATTAAGTAAAGCGGAGTTTGATGCTTTTACTATTGGAAGCTGGCAGAAATTGAAAGAGCTAATCAATAAAACTGAATACTAAAAGGTAGTAATACTATTTTTCTATTATATTTAAATATGGCATATATACAATTTTATGATGATCCAAATTATGCTTTAAGATACGAAGGACTTTCCTGTTTTGCTTTTGATTGTGTTAAGTATGGTGGTGCCGGTCGTATTGCATATTCAGATTTTTACGGTGAGAATATGGTTCCCGAACCAACAACTGAAGGAATTAATGCTATAAAATTGATTCTTTCAGAACTGATAAGTAAAGCTGAGTCTTCTACTAAAGAGGATCTAAAAGGTATCCTTGAATCTGTAGATGAAAGATTAGAGCAAGAAGGTGTTGCAGATCTTTTGGATTATGTGATTAAGATTTGTATGGAGGAGATGGATTAAATAAAGACAGTTCCTTTTATGTGGTAATAGCAACTGTATTAGCCACAGGAGTATAAATATCAACATCAACTTCAGGAGCCTCTATGGTTACAATCAGACTATATCTTACAGCAGTATCGTATTTCTGAAGTTTTTTGCGTGTTTTGTACCAACCTGAGACAGGATAAACAGCTATACAGTTTCTGGTTGATAAATCAGCACCAGAGCCAATCCAGAAATCACGGTGGATAGAACCACTATTCCTGCTTTGTTCCTTTATAATCCAGTCTTCCGATGTAAATCCCTTTTCCCCTTCCTCCCGTGCATTCTTATTGATTCTTTTTAGGAATGTATCTTTATCTTCTCCTGGTTTAATAACATTAAACCGTAAACCATGTGATCTGTAACTAAAATTATTACTGTAGGTTCGGCTTCCAGGATTTGGCTCAATATAATATGATAAGGTAACATTGAGTTTAACATCTGCGTCAGTCAGATAATCCTGAAGCACATCCACCGGCCAGGGAAACTCAAAAAAGTGAACTTCATCGTATTTGATGTCAGAACCTTGTTTTCTAAAAGGTTTTAAAGTACGCTCAGCAATTAAAGTAAGGGAACTACCAGCGCTGTATAAAGCTTTGTCTAAATCAGGAACTCCATAGCCAAATGATCTCAGCAGGTTACGTTTTTCAATAACCGGAAGCGTAGAAAATTCTTTGAGCGTTCTTCCCTGAAGCATCTGTGGCGTCCAGTCAGCTGAATGAACCATTAAACCCCTTATTGTTTCAGGCCAAAGATCAGGATATTGATTTTTTAATAAAGCTGCAAAGTTTGATGCCAGCGCCGTAGCACCACTGGTGTCACCGAAAGTTTGAAAAGGCGTATTTAAGGAGTTATTATTAGTGGTGAGCAAACGAAGTGAATGCGCAGTTATAATGTCATCATCCTGCTTAAGTAAATTACCTCCTTCCATAACCACTTCAGGTTTAATGGGCCAGTCATTTTCCCAGATTATAGAAGAAGAGTTTGATGCTCCCATTCCTCCTTTAGGGGCTAAAAGTTGGGTTCCCGGAAATTCTTCAGAGTCAAAGCAGTCCATTTCTGTATAGGCGCCGACTGTAATTGCATTGAAAGCCTGAGCCGGATCATGAACAGATTCATAAACATTTTTATCAGTATAATCCTCAGCCTTTTGTATATGAACATTCCCGGCAGAAACAAAAAACAACTGTTGGTCTGAGCCCTCATTTCCAAAGACAATACTATCTAAAGCGGCAGACCAGGAAGATGGCCGACCATATAAGGCTTCATCTTTATCAGTAACAGCCATGCAGAAAATACGTGGTCGTTCCGGAGCATTGATAACAGGAGTATTTACGGCTTCAATTGTAACGGCACCATATAATTCAGGCTTATGCGGAATCTGGTGATTGATAAGCTTATAAGATTCTATACAATGATAAATATCGATGCTGTTATTAGCAGCCAGAGCTTCGGTCAGATCCCCGTAAAGAACAAGACCGGCCATACCAGTCCCATGGCCTATACTATCATGGATACCCCAATCATAGTTGTAGCTGTATAAAGCATCTTCGCTAAGAAAATCTTTCAATAAAGGATGCAGTCTCTGAATGCCGGTATCCAAAATACAAACGGCAACACTTTCTTCATTTACATGACTTCTTACCCGACTTAACAGCTCCTGAACAGCACTTTCCCGTTCAGAATAATTTAGGTTTTGAAAAAAGTCAGCCGTTTCCTTTGGCTTTCTTAGTTCCGCAAGATTGTCTAACAAGTAAACAGAATTGTATAATTGTTGAGCGGTGGCTTTTACAAGTTTCACAAAGTGCTCCGGAAAGTTGATTTCATGACTTGCCACCTCTGCCCCGATTGACCTAAGCTGACGGGTAATCTTTTCTTTGTCAGCTTCCTGAGCCGTGTCTCCTGCTTTTTTCCGAAACCATACTTCCCACCAGACAATTTCATCTTTCTCCGGAAAAGGAACTTTGTCTGGTTCCATCCAAAAAGCCTCTAAAGTAGCGAGCTTAATGGCTTCAATATTACTTACCAGTTTGTTGTTCTTCGGCGTTTCTGTTTGCTCCCCGTTGCGCTCAACATTTTCAGAGATATATTCATTAATTTTTTTATAAAAATGACTAATACCACCTTCTGTAAGCATCACATTGGTACGATACCTTATGTCTTCGCCATGTTTTTCCTTTTTAATCGAGAGTAGCCGGTATTTAGGTTGAGCAGCATTGCTTTCAAAACTATTAAAAGCTGGTTCAAAGTTAAGCTCAGAAACAAATTCAACATAAATAGCATCATCCTGAACTATACCTTCAGCGAGCGGACCACCTTTTAGTGCTTCAAATTGTTGCTGTATTATATTCAGATGCCGAAGCAACTTATTTCCATGCGACCGTCTGTTGGTATGAACTTTAACCGGAGGCGAATTGCCCATTTTAGGGCTTTTATAATCATCTACCTGATAATAGCCATCTATTTTTATATGCCGGAAGGTAGGTTTAGGGGGCATTTACTAAAAACTTTTACGCTTCTTCAACAAAGTCAGCAAGGACTCGACTGAAATACTGTCTTCATCTAAAATTATCATCTCCTTGATAGCCTCTTCGCAAGCCCTTACAATATCTGAATAACTTAACCCCTGAGCTTCTTTACTCACCTTATCAAGCGCACTTTTTTCTGATAAGGTAAAGCCCGAAAGATGTTTTTTCAACAGAGCTTTGATATCGTCCTTGTTAGGTAAAGGATAAGAAATAATATCATCAAACCTCCTGAAGAGTGCCTTATCCAGAGAGTCGGGTAAATTAGTAGCAGCAATAACAATACTGTTGCTTTGGTCTTTCTCAATATTTATCAGAAAACTATTGAGTACTCTTTTGATTTCACCAACATCCTGTCCCTGATCCCTGTGTGAACCAATAGAATCAAATTCATCAAACAAGTAAACACCCCGGTGTTCTTCCATTGCTTCAAAAATCATTCTAAGCTTTGCAATGGACTCTCCCATAAATTTGGAGATTAAGCCATCCAACCTGATAATAAAAACCGGAAGACCAAGTTCACCGGCCAAAGCCTGAGCCGTCATCGTCTTTCCACAGCCCGGCAGGCCTGTCAGTAAAAGTTTCCGTCTGGGACTTAGGTTATGTTGTCTAAGCAGGTCTGTTTTCCGGTATTCTACAACAACCCTGTTTAATGAATCCCTCACCTGCTTATCCAATACCATATCAGCAAGCCTGATTTTGGGATTAAAAATTTCAATTAGCTCATTGAGTTCCCGTTTAGGCCTGGAAATAGGAATGGTCTTTCCGTTGTCAAGGAAAGATAAGGAACGTTCCTTTTTAGCTTTTTCAATAAGGTTTTTTAGTTCCTGAGCAAAGGTAGTATGCCCTTGTCTTGCTTCGGAGGCCGCGATTTGCATTGCAGTAGCAAAAAATCTTGATTCATCCCCTTCTCCAAAGGATTTAATAAGGCTTTTTATCTGATCTGCGGCTGCCATTAACTTTTACTTTATAACTTTTAATGAAACTGCAAAGTTTCTTTGGGTAAAGATACGTTAAACATTAACAAAAATAAAGACTTTTCTACCCACCCTTCTACCAACCTTTGGAGTAAAAAAAAATTACAATTCACTGATCTGCAAAGCAATGATATAGCTTTACAAATTTTTTTTCTACCCACCCTATAAACCAAAGTTTGGTTAATCCCCATACACATCCACGACATCCTCTTCCTGCACTTCCTCAAAAACCAGTTCCCTCGTTGCCCTCTTAATTTGCAGCTCATGGTTTATCTGGTGGTATTTTACCTTGTCGTGAAAGTCTACAATGAGGCACTTTTCAGAACCGCCTACGGCAGGTCCACGAAGACCGCGGCCTATCATCTGGGTCATGAGAACAGTACTGAAAGTTGGTCGGGTAAGGAAAATGGCATCTATGTTAGGCACGTCAAAACCTTCTGTTAAGAGGCCTACAGTAACCAGGCACTCAATCTTTCCGGTTCGGAAGTCCTGAATGATGCGGAAACGGTCGAAATCAGAGATTGAATCTCCGGTAACGTCCGGCTGGCAGCCCTCCCTGGTGATTTTGCCCATGTGAAAAACCTGAGCCTTTTGTCCGCATTCGTTGAGCATTTCTGCAATTTGATTGGCATGTTCACAATCAATACAGAAAAATAAGGCTGAGCGGAAGTTCTTTTCCTTTTTTAGGTTTATGTAAGATTCAAGAATAAAGCTGTTTCTTTCCTGACGGCTCTTTAGCTTATCCAGGTAATCTGAAAAATCTTCACCCAGAATGGTTTCGGCTTGGGTATCTACATAAACAAACTCCGGTTCAGAGAAAATCTTTGGGTTTTCTTTTTTAACATCTTCAAGCGTAACAGAAGCAACCACAGAAGGCTGTATATTCTTTTGGCTTTTATCTAAATGGAAGTGGGTTGCCAGCGTTTCCTGTTCCACACCTCCCCCTCTGTAAGGCGTGGCGGAAAGACCAATAAGCGCTTTGTATTCAAGCTTCCTGAGGATGGTTCCGTACATTTCGGTTTCACCAGATGCGCGATGACTTTCATCTACAATGATCAGGTCAAACTTTAATGCCTTCAGAATATCAAAATATTTCCCGGAGGCTTTATGACAAGAGCATATAATAAATCCTTTGTTAAAATATTCCTCACCAAAATAATGGTTATGGAAAACAGGATTCACCTCTACTTTTATTTCAGAATTCCATTTTACGGATTCAATTTCACGAGTTGCCTGTTCAAGCAGTTCCGTACGGTGAGAAAGCCAGAGCACCCTCGCAGTAGTATGCTTTTCCTTTAGAAATTGGTCAAAAAGCCATTTTACCATAGTAAATGTCTTACCAGAACCTGTGGGCATCACCAGAAAAGCACCGGTTTTGGGATAAGAATATCCCTGCAAAACAGGAAGAAAAGTTTCATTCAAATTCTTATGAACCGCTTTCTGATATTTAAAAAGCGTTTTAGAGGTAGTCTGCGGAGTAACAAATCCTTCAGGAATAGCACAAAAATCTAAAGGATTAAATTCTTCGCTTTTTTCCCACAAATCATTGAAATAGTTGACCGGTGCAAGCTTTTCGGAATCCATAATTCCTGTAAAAGCAACGGAATATTCCATGTTCCGGTTTATGCCTGCACCTGTGGCATTGGCGGAGCCGGTTATTGTGAGGTAGTTTTCATCAGCAAGCACAAAGTTGTATAGCTTATTATGCATAAGACCACAACTATATTCAACCTTGCCTACTTGTTTAAGCTGAAGTAATCCTTCAGCCATAAATTTATACAGTTCCACAGCAAAAAGATGGTCCGTTCCGGCAGGAGGAGCCAGAAGCACTTTAAGTTTTCCAGGATTTGATTTTATAAATGAAGTAAGTCCTGCTTGCTCAAAAAACGTTTTATTGGTAACAAAAGAAAGAAGGTGAACCTCCTTCAATTTAGGATTTTTCAAGAGACAGGAAACAGCCTCAGGAAAAAGATCTGAATTTGTAAGTTTTCTGGCGTCATCACCAACGGCATAAAGCAAAGAGCGATTTTTTGATAAAACCGTAGACTCGTTTTTGCCGGCAATGTTATGGGCATCTTTTTCTGAAAATTCTCCTTCAAACCTATACGTATCTTTAAGGTTGGTTTTGGCAGGTTCGTCATATTTTTCTTCAGAATATTCTCCTCCATGCAAAAGATTGTCGCCGGAGAAGTTTTCTATTTTTTCAAGAATTTCATTAATCCAGGCTCCCTTTCTTGGTTCTCCTTTTTCATTCAGGACATAAAAGACATTGCTTGTACCGGGTCTTCCTTGTTTACTTTGTGGATCAGATATCTTCCATTTTCTGTCATAACCGTTCAGTAAAACCCCATTTTCTTCAGAAGTAACTAAATTATATGTAAAACCATTTCTGTTGTTTTGATTTTTGGGTTTTTGGTATTTTCTGTAAACACTAGCGTCTTTATACCAACCAACAACTACCTGTGCACCTTGCCTTATTGAAGTAGCAAAGAATATTACAAGTACATCTTCTATTAGGTTTTTATCATTTAAGTTTACAGATATTCTTTCAAGATTTAGTTCACGTCTGGAAAATGATTGCATTGAAGGTTGTACATAACCGAATAAGATACCCTTCTCAGGTTTAAAACTATAAACCTCATGACCTACCTCATCTTTATTATAACTTCCTCCACCTATGGGCCTTTTTCCTTTATCTTTTATATCGTCATAATATTTACACCATCCAACGCGACAAAAAAGGACTTTTTTCATAATGTTTTAAATAATTAGTTGAAAGAAAAATCAAAAAGCATGTTTAAACAGGCAACTTTTAAATCTACACCAAACCGGCATTTATTGCAATAATAAAGCACTTCCGGAAGATAAACTCCCCTCACCTCCTCACATTCCATGTACAGCAGTTCAGCACCCCGCCTATGTCAGAATCAGAATTCTCAGGATGATAGAATGAACAGAATTTTGGATGTTGGGGCAACCAGACTGGTTCTTGTTCAATCCAGCAGTTCTTAAAAGGCTACTCCTTTTTCATCCTGAAAATTAAGAAGTTCTGAAAATCCTGATTCAGACAGAAGGCAATGTCAGAATCAGAACTCTCGGGATTGGAGAATGGGCAGAATGCTGTCTGGTGGAAGGTAGCAGTATCCATAGAATACATCTTTTAGAAAACCACTTTTCTGCCAGTGTCTAACAGATGCCGGAATGGGTCCGGCACGGGCTGTTATTTTTGTTTATCAGGGAGAGTCACCAAAATAGTTTTACTTACGGTAAAATATCGCAGAAAAAATAAACCTTTTGCTCTCTCCCCGCACCTGTTGCGGGGTCTGTTGGTGAATAGCAGTATTTGTGGAAAACGTCTTTTGAAAAACCACTTTTCTGCCAACTTTTGACAGATGCCGGAACGGGTCCGGCACGGGCTGTCATTTTATTTTTCAGGTATAGTCACCCAATTAATTCTGCATAAGGTATATCATTAATTGAATCATTGGATCATCAAACGTGGCTAATGTTCATTTATATCTTCTCCAACCATTTCCTTGCATTGACAAATGCCTCCATCCATGGCGACACTTCGTCTTGGCGGCCTTTTGGATAATGTGCCCATTGCCATTGTAACAGTGAACGTTCAATGTGTGGCATCATGACCAGGTGGCGGCCTGTGTCGTCGCACAACATAGCGGTATTATAGTCTGAACCGTTAGGGCAATGCGGATAGGTTTCGTAGGCATATTTGGCTACGATCTGATATTTGTCTTCTGTTTGTGGCATGCTAAAACGGCCTTCTCCGTGCGACACCCAAACGCCCAAGGTACACCCGGCAAGGTTGGAAAGCATCACTGATTTGTTTTCACTGATGGTTAGGGAGGTGAAAATACTTTCGTGTTTTTGACTCACGTTGTGAAGCATTTTAGGCTTCTTGTCATGATCCATGTTGATGAGACCCAACTCTATGAATAGTTGACAACCGTTACAGATACCGACCGACAATGTATCGTCGCGTTCGAAGAAGTTTTCCAAGGCTGTTTTGGCTTTGTCATTGTACATAAATGCGCCCGCCCAACCTTTGGCCGATCCTAACACGTCGGAGTTAGAAAACCCTCCTACTGCGCCAATAAACTGAATATCCTCTAAAGTCTCCCTGCCGGAAATCAGGTCTGTCATGTGCACGTCCTTTACATCAAACCCGGCCATATACATGGCATTGGCCATTTCCCGTTCGGAATTGCTTCCCTTTTCACGGATGATGGCAGCTTTGATCCTTGGTTTGGCAGGATCTATAACAGGCTTTTTACCATCAAAACCTTCCGGGAATTTGTAGATAAGGTCGTGCTTTTTATAGTTGTCAAAACGCTCCTTGGCACTTACAGCCCCGCTTTGCTTGATATCTAAAAGGTACGATGTCTTATACCAAGTGTCTCTTAATTGAGGTATGTCAAAATTGTAGGCATCCGAGCCGTTTTTCAATTCCAAAGTGGCTTTAGAAGTGCTAGCTCCTATTTTATGGAAAATAACCCCATTGGCTTTCAATGTAGCTTCTACCTCTGCTGGAGCCTGGAATACCACGCCAATATTTTCAGCAAAAAGTACCTTTACAGTATCCGGCTCACCAAGTGATGTTAAGTCTAGTTTTGCCCCCAAGTTGTTGTCGGCAAAGCACATTTCCAATAAAGTAGTAATCAAGCCACCGCTGCCGATATCATGTCCTGCCTCTATCTTACCTTCCTTAATTAACTGTTGAAGTGTATTAAAAGCGTTTTTAAATTGGTCGGCATTGGTAATGTCAGGTGTTTCATTTCCGATTTTGTTGACCACCTGCGCAAAAGAAGACCCGCCAAGTTTATAAGCATCGTTTGACAGGTTGATATAGTAAATATTACCCCCATCTTTCTGCAATACAGGCTCCACCACTTTACGAACATCACTGCAATTGGCACCTGCGGAAATGATAACCGTTCCCGGCGCTATTACATCCTCTTCTTTATATTTTTGCTTCATAGATAGCGAGTCTTTGCCGGTTGGGATATTGATACCCAAGGCAATGGCAAAGTCAGAGCAAGCTTCTACGGCTTTATATAATCGAGCGTCTTCACCTTCGTTTTTGCAGGCCCACATCCAGTTGGCCGAAAGGGAAACGCTTTTTAGGCCATCTTTCAAAGGCGCCCAAACAATATTTGACAGTGATTCGCCAATGGCATTGCGACTACCGGCTGCCGGGTCTATAAGGGCCGAAATTGGGGCATGTCCTACCGAGGTGGCAATACCTTCTTTGCCTTGAAAATCAATGGCCATTACACCACAATTGTTTAAAGGCAATTGAAGCGGTCCTGCACATTGTTGTTTAGCCACGCGTCCGCCCACGCAACGGTCTACTTTATTGGTAAGCCAGTCTTTACAGGCCACTGCTTCTAATTGCAGCACCTGTTCCAAGTAAGACTGAAGTTGGTTTTTATCATAAGTTACCGCTTGGTAAGTCCTTTCTACAGACTTATCGGTCATGACCATTTTAGGGGAGCTGCCGAACATATCGCCCAGCTCCAAATCCATTGGCTTCTCTCCACTTGTAGAAGACTCAAAGGTAAAGCGGTGGTCGCCGGTCACATCTCCTACCGTATACATAGGCGAGCGTTCACGTTCGGCGATTTTCTTCAAGGTCTCAATGTCCTTCTCTCCTATCACCAAACCCATACGTTCTTGCGATTCGTTGCCGATAATTTCTTTGGCAGAAAGTGTCGGGTCGCCTACTGGCAGTTTGTCAAGATCTATTTTGCCTCCGGTTTCTTCTACCAATTCAGAAAGACAGTTAAGGTGTCCGCCGGCACCATGGTCATGAATAGACACAATGGTATTATTTTCATGCTCCACCATTCCTCTAATGGCATTGGCGGCACGTTTCTGCATCTCTGGATTCGAACGCTGGATGGCATTTAACTCAATACCGGTTCCATGCTCACCGGTATCTGCCGAAGAAACGGCTGCGCCACCCATTCCGATTCTATAGTTGTCACCGCCAAGAATGACGATTTTATCTCCGGTTTTGGGTTTCTTTTTCTGCGCCTGACTGGCTTTTCCATATCCTACGCCCCCGGCAAGCATGATCACTTTGTCATATCCCAGCTTTCTTGGAGATGGAAGTGAATCAGCTTTTTCGTCGTGCTCAAAAGTGAGGACCGAACCTGTAATCAACGGCTGTCCAAATTTATTTCCGAAATCTGTAGCACCATTGGAAGCCTTGATAAGGATGTCCATAGGGGTTTGATAAAGCCACTTTCTTTCCTGTGTGGCTTTCTCCCAAGGACGGTCTTTTTCCAAACGAGATAAAGCGGTCATGTAAACAGCTGTTCCAGCTAAAGGAAGTGCACCTTGACCGCCTGCTAGTCTGTCTCTGATCTCCCCTCCTGAACCTGTGGCCGCACCATTAAAGGGCTCGACGGTTGTAGGGAAGTTATGGGTTTCAGCTTTTATGGAAATAACAGATTCAAAGTCGCTTACCTGATAAAAATCCGGCTCGTCGGCACGTTTGGGGGCAAACTGTTGAACGGTAGGGCCTTTAATAAATGCTACATTGTCTTTATAAGCAGAAACAATATCGTTAGGGTTGGTTTCTGATGTTTTCCGGATAAGCTTGAACAAAGAACTTTGTTTTTCTTCGCCATCAATAATGAACTTTCCATTGAAGATCTTATGCCGGCAGTGCTCCGAGTTTACCTGTGAAAAACCAAATACTTCTGAGTCTGTCAAAGGCCTGCCCAGTCTTTCGGAAAGTTTGTCAAGGTACGCTACTTCCTCTTCGCTAAGCGATAAGCCTTCTTGTTTGTTATAAGCCGCAATGTCTGTTATAGGTATAACAGGTTCGGGCTTGATATTAATAGTAAAAATATTTTGATCAAGTCCGTTGTACTTTTGAGAAAGCATCGGATCAAAGTCTTTGTACCCCTTTTCTACTATTTTAAATTCTTCGATTCTGGCAATTCCCTCAATAGCCATGTTTTGGGTTATCTCAACGGCATTGGTACTCCAGGGGGTAACCATGGAAGCACGAGGGCCTACAAAAAATCCACTCAAGGAGCTTTCTTGCTTTAACTTGGCCTCACCGAAAAGCCATTCTAACTTTGAAATATCTGTAGGGTTCAGTTCTTGCTGGATTTGTACCGCAAAAACTTTATTTGATTGACTAAAAAAGAAACGGATCATGGTATTTTTTTCAAGTCCCAAAGGTACGGTATAAATTTCAAAAACTGAAAATTGAGTTGTCGGTAAGTGGATATTTCAGGTAGGTTTTTGGGCTTTTGCTATCTATGTTAAATAAGGTAAGGTAAAGGATGAGTAGCAGCTTTTTTAGTTTAATTTGCCGGCGAGGCAAAAAACAACTAAACGAGTCTATTTAAGGTAATAAAACATAAGATGTTTAAATAGGTAACCCTATTTTCTATTATGCTAATAATATGCATTTGAGTTATTTTGTCCTCTTTAAAGGTTCAACACTTCATTTAAGAAATTGAGTAATGTTTGTAGGCTTGTTTTAAAGTTTGCTTGCTTTGTGTTTTTTTGTTTGAAAATATGTGGTTTTAATATGTAAAATATTTATTTTTGGTCTTTATTTTAAAATTTTAATCTAACTTTTTAATGAATGAAAACATTACCTTTAAAATTAATTGTACTTCTTATTTTCTCTTTATCCATTTTTGGGTGTAAAGATAAAAAAGAAAAAGAAGCTGTAAATCCAGACCATGTTGAAGAAACAGATGATAATGGAGGCAATAACTCTGATAATGGAAATGAAGATAACCAAGGAGATGGCAATGATAGTGATAGTGGATCTTCAGGTTCTTGCTCAGATTGTTCTCCAACAGATATATGCACAGGGGTATCAAGCAACAGTTACTTACCCTTGGCCGAAGATGCTAAGTGGAGATTGGGTGCAAGATCTAATTTTTCATCCGGCCTTGTTTATAACAATATGACTATAGAAGGTACGGAAACAGTTAATGATACTTTGTATTATTTGTATCGTCCAGAAAGTATGTCAACCAGAACTTACCAGTTAAGGCTTGGTGATGACGGAAATATATACGTACGTTATCATACCGGGGAAATCTTATATTTTCCTGCGGAACCAACGGTAGGGACTTACTGGACAAAACCTTGGGATTCAACTGAAGGAGATTCCGTGGTAGTTTCGAATATTACGAATATTCAAACTGACAGTTGCAGTTATAGTAATGCTGTAGTGGTTGATTACTTCCATTCTAATGAAGGTAGCAGGTTTAAAACCAGGTACTATGTTAAGGGAATTGGTGTGGTAAGAGAGCAAACTTATGGTTCTTTCGGAATGAATGAAACCCTTCGGTATTTGGATCTGTCAAATTATTAAACTTGCCCTAACATGATTTTAATCCTATAGTGAGGGGCGACCTGTTCTGTTACTGTCTTTCCCGCTCTCTAAATTTTAAAATTTTGAGGGTGGGATTTTTTATTTCTATCTATGACTAAATGTAACTCTACTGCTCTCTATTAAAAACCCTAATACTCATTCCAAGTTAATTAAGGAGAACAAGTATTTTTTATGAGTATTTTAAAGAAGGTGTTGTTGGCACTGCTCGGAGGTTTTATCGTACTGAACCTATATATTTTACTTTCTGGCCAATCATATATTTATCATGCCATTGTAAGTCCTGGACCGGAGCTGGACGATTATAAGCTTTTTTACCAAAGGGCGATAGCTGCTAGCCCTAATGCGCAGGAATGGCCATTGTCCTTGCATTATAACGAGCAAACATTGTCAAATAAATTGCGGAAAACTCTTAAGGAAAATAAATCTGTTTCTTTTTTGGTCATAAAAAATGACTCAATTCTGCATGAGGAGTATTTTGATGGCTATGGGACAAGCAGCCTCTTTAGTTCAGCTTCTGTCGCCAAAGCCTATGTTTCTACTTTGGTAGGAATAGCCATAACAGAAGGGTATATAGAAAGTGTGGAAGAACCGGTCGCCAACTATTTACCATCATTTAAAGATGAAGGCAAAAAGAATATAACCATTAAGCATTTGCTACAAATGAGCTCAGGTCTTAAATGGGAAGCCTCCCCTGTTGATCCTTTTTCTCACACAGTAGAGGCTTACTATGTGAATGACTTAAGAAAGATGGTAGATGATATGGAACCAGCGTATGAGCCGGGACAATATTACCGTTACAGCGATGGAGATGCACTGGCGCTGGGTCTTGTTGTTTGTGAAGCTACAGGTAAAAAGCTTAGTAAGTTGATGGAATCATATTTTTGGCATCCACAGCTAATAGCCGACAGTGCTTCGTGGAGTTTGGAAAAAGCGGGTGGCATGGAAAAGGCTTTTTGCTGTCTTAACATGACTACCAGAGGTTTTGCGTACCTTGGCAACTTATATTTACACCAAGGAATAGTTAAGGGAAGTCATGTATTAGACTCAGCATTTATAGAAGCGGCAACTGCTCCAAGTAATTTGAAGAAAAGAGAAGACCCTGACACGCGCGTTGATTTTTTTGGGTATGTTTGGCGACCATTTACGCACGAAAGTCTGGGCAACCTTTTTTATGCAAGCGGTTTTCTAGGACAAAAGATTATAGTTGTACCTTCGCAAAAAATGATTCTGGTAAATATTGGAAACCAAAACTCTGATCAGGTGAACAATCACCCCGAGGACTTATATGTGATCCTAGATGAGGTTGCAAAAATGTTTTGATCGCTTGCACCATAACAATTACCTAGCTTTTCTAGGCTTTTTTCTTATGGGCAAATTGCTTTCTTCGTTCTTAGGATATTATTGTTGAAGTTGATATTTTAGTCAGCTAATTTAAGTCTTTAAAATTTGCCTATACACACCAAACTTACGCTACTTTACACTGCTATCACGGCAGTTCTATTGACTGCCTTTTCCGTGGCTATTTATTGGACTTATACAGAAAACCGCGAGGAGGAGTTTTTTAGATTACTTCGCTTGCAGGCTACTATAAAAGCCAACTTGCTTCTAGATGCTCAGGTAGAACCAGAAGTTCTTCAACTGATTTATCAGCAGTCTCGTACGGCTACCTTTCAGGAAGAAGTGGCTATTTATGATACTTCCTATAATTTGCTTTATCATGATGCTGTTGAAATAGATTTTGTAAAAGAAACACCCGAAATGTTAGATGAAATTAGGGATGCGGGGGAATTACGCTTTTGGCAGGAGAATTGGCAGGTTCTTGGGTTTCGTTTTGAGTATGAAAATAATGTTTACCTGATAACAGCCGCCGCTTATGACCATTATGGTTTTACCAAGGCTGAACACCTTAGGTATTCTATGTTTATAGGTTTACTTATTGCTATAGTGGTTTGTTTTTTCCTAGGAAGGATCTACAGTCGGAAGTCCTTGGAACCTGTGTCTGAAATGGTAGACAAAGTTGAAGACATTACAGCTACAAATTTAGACTTAAGGGTAAACGAAGGTAATGGCAAAGATGAAATTGCGGAACTTGCCATTACTTTTAATAATATGTTGGACAGGCTTGAAAACTCTTTTGAATCACAAAAACACTTTGTTTCTAATATTTCTCATGAGGTAAGGACTCCATTATCTACTATTATAGCAGAGTTGGACTTGGCCCTTTCAAAACCAAGAAGTGCTGAGGAGTATGAAAAAACGATATCTCTCGTAAAGAATGATGCCGTAAAAATTTCCCGGTTAATCACAGGCCTGCTTGACCTTGCCAAAGCTGATTATGACAAGTCTGCTGTTAAATTCCGCCCAACAAGAGTGGACGAGGTGCTACTTGATGCCCGAAAAGAATTGATGAAAGCCGATAGTGCTTATTCGGCAGATATAAATTTTGAAATTGAAGAGTCAGATCAAGATGTTGAGTTTTCTATTTTGGGAAATGAATACCTGCTAAAAGTAGCCTTTCTTAACCTTATGGAAAATGCCTGCAAGTATGCACCGGACAATCATTGCAAGGTTTCTATCCGTGCCGGTAAAAAAGCCATTATGGTTTACTTTAAAGATAATGGCCCTGGAATTCCTAAAGAAGAGCAAAGTAAAGTCTTTGAACCCTTTTACAGAGGTAAAAACCAAAGTCTTGGAAAAGGAAATGGTATAGGACTAGCTCTTACACAAAAGATTGTTAGTTTGCACCGAGGAAGTGTCACACTTACCTCGGCTGTTAACCGCGGAACGGAAGTAGGTACTACGCTGCCCCTTTAGCGATTATTGGCGAGGAAAATAGATTTGGAAGCCAAAGTCAAGAGTGAAAATATTCTTACTTTTTCGGTTATTGTTTCTGTCATATCTAAACAGGGCTTCTAAACTCACCTGTTCTGTAATAAAGTATGCTACACCTAAACCTCCTCCAAAAGTTCCTACAAATGAATTAGTTGGTAATATATCTTCACTAATAGGATACTTCCTGCGTGTTTTATGATGAGTGTAAATAAAGTTTCCTTGAACTTGTCCAAATAATTGTACTGATGGGCTTAGGCCAATATAGTATCGGGAGAACAAGTTGAGACCTCCAATGTAGCTATTATATGTACCTGATTGAAGTCCTAAAATAGGGCCTCCTCCAAGGGCAAATCCATCTGCAAGAAAGTAACCTATGTTCGGTGAAATAACTGTTTTAAAGGCATAAGAAGTGGTAAAATCTGCATTGCCATAGCCTCCGACCATATAAGACCCTTTCTTTGTTTGGGCATTACACAATATGGTTGCGCTTAAAAAAAGTATTAAAGTTATGAGTTTGGTTCTCATTGAATTGTTTTTACTATTTTCGAGGGAAATAAATTTGAAATCCAAGGTCAAGAGTGAAAAAATTCTTCCTGCTTCGGTCATTGATTCTGTCATACCTAAATAGGGCTTCTAAGCTCACCTGTTCTGTGAAAAAATATGCTAATCCCAAACCCCCGCCAAATTTTCCTCTAAATGAATTGGAGATGCTTATGTGGTCTTCATCAAAAAAATACCTCATGTCAACTCTCTGGTGGGTATACCTGAGAGTTCCGTGAACTTGCCCAAACATTTGCAAAGATTGTGTTAGGCCAATATAGTATCGAGAAAACAAGTTCAACCCTCCTGAGTAACTTTTATGCCCAGTGAAAGAGCCAACGGTTAAACTAGGCCCCGCTCCAAGGACAAAGCCATCAGCAAGAAAATAACCTATATTAGGAGAAATTAACATACTAAAACCATTAGTAAAGCTAGCATAGCCATGCCCCCCTACCATGTAAGAGCCTTTCTCTGTTTGAGCGTTACATAAAACGGATGAGCTTAGGAAAATCAAAAAAGAAAAGAATATTACTCTCATTGAACTGTTTTTTGCAAATTAAGTAAAATGTTGGTTAATGTCGCAATAAAACAAGATGAATGTTTGAGTTTCCTATTCAAACACCCGGATAAAAATAGGTTTTTCACTAATATCCAAGACAGCAGTAGGTTTAGGTGTGCCAGATTTTAATAATGTTTTCCCTCGCTCGGACTGGTTTATCAAGGTCATTACTTCATACTGTTTCTTACCTTCTGGAATTTCAAAGTTATAACCTTTTACTTCTTTTTGAGTGCTCGTGGGACTCCATAGCACGTAAATGGCGTTCCCTGTTTCTTCTTCTACAAAGCGGTAACAATTTATTCCATCTTTATTGTTTATTTCTTTGTCAAATGTATAGCTTCCTAAAATATGGACAAAGCTTTTCAGGTAGTACCAAGATGGCCTTTTTCGTTCATTTTTCCCTTCAGTAAGACCACTGGTTGCAAAGCGGGTTGTTTTTGATAAAGCTGGAGCATCCCTTACCATATACATAGCGGCTCGGTCTACCCCTGCGGCTGCTATTTCCAAATAGCTTCTGATAAGCCATATGGCTTGAACCTCCTCTGGCGAAAAGCTGCCAATGGCTGGTGCTCTTTGGATGGATTTTTGGTTGATATCGTACCCAAACTCTGTCAGCCAGACTTCCTTGCCAGGTAGGTATCGGTCGCGGTAGTCTACGATGGGTTTAAGTCGTTTTTTCAAGCCATCTTCCTCGGGGGAAACCCCAATGCTTGCATCGCCTTGTCCTCCCACATCATTTGAGTAATGGTGTACATTGATGACATCAGAAGGGAAATCCCCATCACGGTTATAGTCCGCCCATAGTTTAATGGCTTTTATATAGTCTAAATCTAAACCAGCCAAACCGCCCATTACATGTATGGCGTCAGGATCGGCAGCTTTGATGCCATACGTTTTACCCAAGGCCCCTTTGTGTCCGTCATAGTTGGCACTGGCCATAGAAGCATATTCAAAAGGGGTAAAATAGGCTTTTCTGCCATTCCACCATTGGTTCTGTTCGTTCCAGTCTTCGTAATATTTCAACAAACCAAGACCAGTTTGAGGCTGCTGTCCTTCTGCGAGTTTCAACTTGCTTTTGTCTATTTTCTTATTGCCATACCTAGCAGCATATTGATACATATAGCTGGCTTTTTCTTTGTAAGAAAAAGGGTTTTCAGGGTCTAAACCTCCTTTTACCGGTTTGTGTTCTTTATGGTCAGCAATCCACTTGACGCTTTGTTTTAAACAAGGAACTACTAAAATATTAGCATCCTTCATGTTTTTATAATACTCGTCAAACTTCCAACCTGGATAACTGGGGTTAAACTTGATTTTTCCTTCCTCAGCCTCATTCCAGTCCCAGTTATGATATTCACGAATAAAGTGGCATACATTGGAGACATCCATAGGGTCATCGACAAAACCGTTAATACCTGCAAAATCTTTAATTTTAAACCTTGGGTGCTTGGTAGGTGAAGGTTCAGGGATCTCCTCTCCTACTTTAGTACCATAAACAACTATTTCGTCCGGCACAGAGCCTGGTTTGTTTATTTGGATTTTAATATAGCGAGTGGTTTCTCCCACAGGGTGTTTCATCCACTTTAAGTATCGGTTTAAGGGATCGTCAAAAAGGTGCTTCCAGTCGCCGGGATGGCCTGCATAGGCTGAAACAAGCCCCGTTCCCTGCCCTCCCCAGAAATAGATATCAGAGATATGGTACTCTGCTTTTAAATCAATAACAGCGGATGCTGGGTAATACCAATCTTTCCACCCAGGAAACCACCTGTTTTCAGGGTGTTCACCTTCTTTTCCAGCCGCAGGATCTCCTACCTTTTCTTGTTCATCTACCAGCATTTGTGCATTTCCCCAACTGGAGAGGTTGGTAACCATGTCTTCAGTAAGTTTAATTTTATGCTGTCCTAATGACTGAAAATGGATACAAATGAGCAAAAAAATAAAGAGCCGGTTCATAGAAGTCTTCTTTTGGTGGACTTAAATTTTTTAATAGTATGAAATATCTTACTTAATCTCCCACATATCGTCCTTTTCTATTTTGCATTTAATGTTTGCTCCTCTATCAATATTAAAGCTTCGGAATATGTATAAAGGGACATCCATATATAGATGATAGCCAGATGTAAGGACTTCTAACTTTAAGCCTACATTGTTTTCCCTCATTAAAATGTCGAGGACTTTTGCGTTGAATGTATTAGCATGGCCATCCTCTTGATTAACTGGTTGAATTCCTGTAGTTTTAAAGCCTATCTTTAGCTGGTTGTTAAGCGTATCTGTAAAAGAAGTTATTTTATTGTCAAAAGTCAATAATGTGTTTAATTCCTCGCTCCAATAATCAACTTTTCCCTCTTTGTCAGTATTACGTTTTATGTTAATAATATTGCGAATGCCAAAAAAAGCGGAGGCGCTTTGAGGAATCGGCTGGTGTTTAAACGTTTCTTTTGAAGTGCTGAAAAGGATTTTCCCTTTTTCAATAAAATGTAGATAGTCAGCTAATAAAAATGCTGTGTTTTTATGATGTGTGGTCATAAGGATGGTGAGGTTATACTCCTGTTGTATTTTCTTGAAAAACAGGGCTAGTTCCTCTTGCATAGATTCGTGAATGGCTGCTGTGGGCTCGTCGAGCAGTAAGATTCTTTTTTTGATTATCAATGCTCTTGCCAAAGCGACCCTTTGTTTTTCTCCACCGCTTAGTTCATTGACACTCCTGTCTAGTAAATGTTTTATCCCTAAAGTGTCAGCGAGTTTATGAACCTGTTGAATGTCTGTCTTTTTGTGGTTTATAGTCAAACCGTATATAATATTTTCATGTACATTTAAATGCGGAAACAAAGCAATATCCTGAGGTACATAAGCAATATTTCTTTTCTCTGGAGCCAGTAGTTTAGCCTCTTTCCCTTGAATATGCAAAGACCCTGTTTTGCTTTTTCGAAGCCCGGCAATCATTTCAAGTATTAAAGTTTTTCCACTACCAGTTGGGCCAAGTAGCACATTAAAAGACCCCTCTTGAATGGAAAGAGAAACATCCGAAAGGTTAAAGTCTCCTGTGGCTAATGATATGTTTTTCAGTTGGATCATTTTCTTAGAAGTAAAAGGCGTGTTACTATGAGCAAGGATAAACTAATGCCCAGCAATATCAAAATTAGAACCACAGTACCTTCTATATCTGCTACAGACAAACGCATGAAAATAGCTGTTGGCAATGTTTCTGTTTTCATAGGCATAGAGCCAGCAAGAGTGATGGTAGCGCCAAACTCGCCAACTGCCTTAGCCCAAGTCAATATTACTGTCGATATCAGGCCTTTTTTTGCCAAAGGGAAAGTTACTGTTAAAAAAGCTTTTTGGTGGCTAGCGCCCAAGGTTCGCGCTACTTGTTCATAGCGTTTGGGCACTTCATCATAAACAGCTTTCATTAATCGGGTGGAAATGCCAATGATTGTTACAAATTGTGCAAGTACAATACCCGCAAAAACAAATACAAAGTCTACTATATTTTCAGTGATAAAGCTGCCGGCAGGTGTTTGAAAAAAGATAAGCAGCATGGCTCCCAAGGCGGCAGGAGAAACTATCAGGGGAAATTCCAGAAAAGTGTCTACCCAAAATTTGAGAGGAAAGGAAAACCTGCTCAAGGCATAAGCAGCCGGTATGGCGAGTGCTGAGGCTAGTATGGTTGCCAAGGTGGCCGCATAGAGGCTGTTGGTTATGGCATTGATGATTCTTCTATTGGTAAAGCTATCTACCATTGCCTGGCCATCGAAATAAAAAAATACCGAAATTATGATTATGCCATAAAGCAATAAAATGCTAAAAGTCGATATGATGGTCAGTTTTCTAAATCCCATAGTTACTTACTTAGCCATGTTGCGGGCACTTCATAAATGCCGCCTACTGGCTTTTCAGTGCCAATATAATCAACAGCTTCGTCAATGCTGGAAAAATACTGGTATTTTCTAAAAACTTCTTTTCCTTTTTCAGAGGTGACAAAATCTATGAACTCTTGCGCTAGTTCTTTCTTTTTGCTGAACTTTGTGATCGCTATTGGGATATAGCCTATCCGGACTATTTCCTCTCGGTCCAATGCAATACTTTCAATTTGTGCAGGGTTCCAATGTTGAAAAACACTCCACCCAATGACAGCGTCCACTCCCTTTAGTGCAATGATAGTAGCAGTTTTATCACAGCTTTCGGTATAGGTGACTATGTTCTTTCGGAACTGTGCTTTTTGCTCCTCATTAAAACTTTGTTCTATAATTTCTACAGCATAAGCCCCCACACATACACCTTCTGGGTTGGCAATGGCTACTTTAAGGCCAGGCTGGGAAAGGTCTTTGAGTTTCTTAATATTTTTCGGGTTGCCATTTTGTACATTAATGGCGTTGACCAGATAAACTACCTGTTCTTCAGTTTCAGGGTAAATTAAATCATCATTTTTGGCTATTTCCATAAAGTCAGAAGACCCAGGGAAAAATATATCTCCTTTTTGCGCCAATTTCATTTGAGAAAGCATATACCCAGAACCTCCGAAGTTTACATGTATTTTTATTCCATGCATTTCTTCAAACATGGCGGCTAGTTCTTCTACAGGCGGTTTGGAGGCGGCACCTACATAAAGCATTAAGCTTTGGCCGTTTTGCTCTTGCTGTGCCTCGTTGGGCTGGCAAGTGCACATTAGGGTAGATAAAAAAAGTATGATCAGTATTCTCATTGTTTTTTTACGGGGTAATTTAAATACTCTTCTGCCTATGCTGAAGAAAAAGGTAAATTTAAGGTAAGCATTTATTAAAAGGTATATTTTAAAACCAAATAATACATGACACAATTCAACAAAGTGATTTAAAAGTTGAGAAAGTAGTTTACTTATTAGGGAAACTTCATATTTTTGAAGAATCATTGCAACTAGGATCTATAAGTATATATTGCCTTAGCTACTTTGTTCAATTTATTTATAATTACATGGTTTTGATTAACAAGTATAACTTCAAAGTATTATTATTTTTAAAACAAGAAAACTCATCTATTCGGCAACTCTGCTGATGCTTCACCTAAAAGCATTTCAAAAGAAAAAAAGATTCTTAACAATTTCTTAACACCATAAACATTTAAAGGATGTTCAAGAAATGTATTATTGCACTGTCAACAAAATAACAAATCAGCCTCAAGGGCATAAATTTCATGGCCAAGAAGACCTTAGTAAAAAGAAAGGGCACCTATTTAAATCTATTAGAACGCTTTACAGAAGAGAAAACCTTTCTAGCTATAATTTTAATCGGCTTTTTACTTTCAGCAATTATTGTCCAGTACGGACAAGCTGCAATGTGGGTCGGTTTTATATTTGCTGCATACGCTGCCGTTGCCAATGACAGTATACAGTCTTTGGGAACTTTTATTGAAAGTAATAAAGACAAAAAGTGGTGGATACTGTGGCTCTTTACAGGTAGTATTTTCTTAGTAACGGTAACCTTTAGTTTTGTATACTTTGATGGGGATGTTACTTATCAACGCCTGATGACTCCTGAAGGAACCACCAAATATCCTCATCCCGAAAACTTTAGTTTCTTTCAGGTTATAGCTCCGCTTGTTTTGCTTATCCTTACAAGGTTGCGAATGCCTGTTTCAACCACTTTTCTGCTTTTAAGTGTATTTAGTGCCAGTACTACCGGCATTACTAGTGTGGTAGGTAAAAGTATGTCAGGTTATTTGATGGCTTTCGTGCTTTCGTTCATCATCTGGTACAGTGGCTACAATTTTATTAAAAAATATTTTAAATCAAGGAAAGTACATGTTGGATGGTCTATACTACAGTGGACAGTAAGTGGGTCGTTGTGGGCTGTTTGGCTTATGCAAGACGGTGCCAATATTGCAGTTTTCTTGCCAAGGCAGCTGAGCCTGGTAGAGTTTATGATTTTTGCAGGTACAATTTTCGGTGGCTTAGGCCTGCTATTTTTCCTTAGGGGAGATAGAATCCAAAAAGTGGTGAGTGAAAAAGTACGTATTGCCGATGTTAGGGCTGCAACCTTGGTTGACTTTACTTATGTGATTCTGCTAATTTATAAGCTGTTTATAAGCACAGTCCCTATGAGTACAACTTGGGTATTTCTTGGTACCATGGGCGGTAGGGAAATAGCTATTAGCTTAGCGAGAAAAAAGTCTGGGAATAAGCACCGCTTCAAAGCTGTTAAACTCATATCCCGAGACCTTTTATATGCCTTTATAGGACTGTTTATATCGGTAGCCTTGGCAGTAGGTGCTAATCCTACCATTAAAGCAGAGATTTTCGGCTACTTTAGATCATTGTTTGATTGAGTTGAGGTAAATCAATATGGTTTTGTTTAACCTGTTCTATTACATATTTCAGGTTTGATTGTTTTGTTGCTCATAACCCTGTCATATAACCGTGGTTATGAGCACTTTTTTAATGTATATCAATTAAACTCCAAAAATTGATTCTATTTTTCCTATTATAATAAAAGGTGTTTCAAGAGAGATTTCCTGCACCCTTATGTCTTTGGACAAACTTAAATTTTTACTATATTTATCAGTTGTTTTTTCATATTCGTAAGGAAAAAAACATTTCTTCGTTTTAATACTGCTTTAAGCATATCAATAAAGATAATTTGCTATGATTTTACAAAGGGTCTTAACTGTCAGTCTATTACTCTTGATTACTTATACCTATGCATATAGTCAAGTTTCCTCAGTTATTCACCAAGACGATTTTTCTGATAATGAGACCGGCTGGCGTCTTTTGAACGGCCGTGAAGATCAATCAGAAATAAAAAACGGTAAATTGCGGTGGAAGCGTAAGTCTACTACGGGTGCTGGTATTTACAATTACTTTAACCTGATCAATGATAAGTTGGAATATTCTGCCGAAGCTGACTTTAGTGTTTTGAAGCCGGGAAGCGAATATGGTTTTATGATAGGCACAGATCAGGAAAATGCAGTGTATTGCTTGATCAAAAATATGAAGTACAGGATTGTCCTTGCCCAAAAAGGAAAAGGTTCTTTGTTGCAGGATCCTTCTACTTCGTTCAAAGTTAAGCCTACAGGAAATACGCTAAAGGTAGTTGTAAAAGGGAATACCTTAGGTTTTTACTCCAATGACAACTTGCTATCAGAAGTCTCTATCCCTCCCAATTTTGGAAAGGCCGTAGGTTTTGCTCTTTGGGAAAACTCGTCTGTAGATATCAAAGACTTTGTACTGAAAGGGGCTAAATTGCCCATCAATGTTGTTCCTAACCTAGCTTATGAGTTCCCCGCAGAAAATTTAGGCGATGGAGTAAATACACAATACGGTGAGCTGACGCCTGTGGTAACACCTGACGGTAGAGGTTTGTATTTTACCCGCACATATTCTCCTGATAACATTGGTGGAGCGTCAGATTATCAGGATGTGTACTATTCCAGGTATATTGACGGCAAGTGGAGCAAAGCAAAAAACATAGGGGCGCCTGTAAACAACGATGCCCCTAATGCAGTATGCTCTGTTACCCCAGACGGTAATACACTCTTGCTTATGAATACTTATGACGCTCAGGGTACTACAAATTCCATGGGGGTATCTATGAGCCGGAAGACTAAAGATGGCTGGAGCGTGCCAGAAAACCTGCAGATTAGGAATTACTATAATAAAAGTACTTTTAACGAATACTTTCTAAGCAACGATAAGCAAATACTATTGTTGGCATTGGAAAGAGATGACACAGAAGGTTCTAGAGATATTTATGTGTCATTTAAAGAAGGCCCCGATAATATCTGGTCTACTCCCAAAAACCTAGGTTCTATCATTAATACACCTGGTACTGAGCTGTCTCCTTTTTTGGCAGCCGACAACTCTACCTTGTATTTCAGTAGTACGGGTCATCCTGGGTATGGTAAAAACGATATTTTTATCACCAGAAGACTTGATGATTCTTGGACTAACTGGTCAGAGCCTCAAAATTTAGGCGAGCCTGTTAATTCCAAGGGAATGGATGCGTATTACAGTATACCGGCTTCTGGAGAGTATGCATATTTTGTTTCAGAAGAGAACTCTATAGGTAAAAGCGATATTATGAGAATCAAGCTGCCTGTAGCTGTTAAACCAAAACCGACAGTGCTGGTTTATGGAAGGGTGTTGAACAGTAAGACTAAAGAGCCTATAAGTACAGGTATCACTTATAGGATTCTAGAAACAGATAAGGAAGTAGGTATTGCACATTCAGACCCTGAAGATGGAAGCTATAAAATTTCCCTCCCTTATGATCAGGTATATACTTTTTTTGCAGAAAAACATGGTTTTTATAGTGTAAGAGACTCTATATCTGTTCCTAAAATTAAAGAATATATGGAAATTGAAAGGGATATTTATCTAACGCCTTTAGAGCCAGGAGAAGATATTCCTCTTAGAAATGTATTTTTTGTCCGTAGTCAGGATAAGTTGTTGCCCACCTCCTTTCCTGAACTGGATAAGTTAGTGGCTATGCTAAAGGATAACCCAACAGTTGAAATAGAATTGGGAGGCCATACCGATGGTGTTGGTAGTGCAGAAGGCCTTAGAAGGCTGTCGGAACGCCGGGTGGAAACGGTGGTTGAATATTTAGTGTCTAATGGTATAAGCAAGAAAAGGGTTACTGGAAAAGGGTATGGCGGCAGTAAGCCTATTGCTCCAAATGATACAGAAGAAAACCGCCGTAAGAACCGTAGGGTGGAATTTAAGATAGTAAGTATGTGATTTTAACCTGAATACTGAATTAGGGTTACCCATTTAGATATCTTATGTATTATTAGCTTACCTAGGCTCGCTTAGTTACTTTTTGCCTCGCCGGCAGGGCCTTACTTTTTTTCTTAGACAAAAAAAGTAAGCAAAAAAGTCAAGGCCTGTGATGAAATTTGCTAAACTTTATAACCATTACGCTATCCCGATAGCTATCGGGATGAAACTCACCCTCCTTGCGTCGGGCTTAAACAGCAAATTTTTTGGCCGCTTCATGCTTATAAAGTTTTTAACGCAATTTCATCAGTGGCCGCCTTATTTTCTAACAATGGCACTTATCCCCATTAGAATGCAGTTTAAAGCATTTTATCGTACAAAAAAAACTTATTACTTCCTAGAGACTTAAATGGGTAATCCTATCCTAAATTATGCGATAGATTGGCGCTCAAGTCTGAAAACTAGATTGGAGCACCTGTTTTCTCTAATACCGGCACTAGGAGGTGTGATAACTATATACTTGTGGCTTGATTAGAACTCCTTTCTAAGAAATTTTTTAAATGGAGATGTTTCTCTGTTTAGATATCCTTGATAAGCTGCATAGAGAAACAAAATGGCTGCACAAGTTAATGCGCTGGCACTTACTGCTGAACTTTGCTGACGTACTGCTATGGCCACTAAGCCCCAAGCTCCTACCAGCGCAGCTTCTCTCATATTTCTATAATATATGAATAAAACATAAATAATGGTACTAATGGCAATCAGGACTATTGCCCATATCGATGGCGAAAGCATCCCTCCTTCCCAACCAATACTTACCAGAAAGGCTGAAACGTTGACGACTGTGGCCAAAATGATCCAACCTGTATAAATGCTAAACGGCCACCATACAAATGCTAAGGTACTCAATGGGGCATCCCATTTCTCCATATTTAATTTCACAACTATACTTAGTAATGAAAATAGTAATAATAACATTAGTATAACGGAAAGGCCAGGAAAGTCATTGACCCAAAGGATCACCCATAGCGCATTAGCGAGATTGGCCAAGGTAAACCATCCCCAAGATTTCTTTAAAGTGCTGTCTCTACCTTTCTTTAGCCATTCATACCATAGAAAAGCCACAAATGCTGCTTGAAATAAGTAAATTATACCCCATATAGAAAATGCGTACCCTGCCGGGGTAATTAATGTAGGATACATTTGGCTTACCTCTCCTACACTCTTTTCGCCAATTATATCAGTATTGGATAAATAGTTGGCAGCCAAGACAAGAGCAAAGCTGGCGGAACTGGTGACCAAGAAAATTAGGTTTTTACTCATAGATACCTTCTAAAGTATATAACATAAACCGATTGGAAGGAAAAATGATTAAAGTTATTATTGGGTAAACAACCTGGTATCGAACTAATGGACATAAAGTCTCTTTTTTTTGTTATATATATATAGTGAAAATGTTTTAATATTATGGAAGGAATAAAGAAAACAAAAGAACAGGAAATGCCTCACTACAGAACGACAATGTCCTACCAGCTTGATTGTTTGCAGGGGCAAGGTTATAATAAACAGTTTTCTGTGGTAGGGGATAAACTTAAATGTCTTGAAACTGGGGAAATGATTGCGCCTGACGATATAGAAATTGTAGAACATGAAAGGTTTGAAGGGATATCAGATCCCGATGATATGGCCATACTTTACGCCATAACCACAAAGTCCGGTCTGAAAGGTACTATAGTTGGGGCTTTCGGTATGTATGCAGACAGTGATTTGATAGGCTTTATGAATAAAGTCAAAGACAAAACCATAGATAGTATATCGCATGCTGCCATTAAAAAATGTACAGACTAATTACCTATCCCCTACTTCTGAAAGCAGGGGTGTTAAACCCCTGCGGAAGTAAGGCTGTTTTTTCTACCTTTTTTTATAATCTGAATAAACTCTAGCAATTTTTGCAAGATGGTGGCTAACAAGTATTCCTAAGGCTCAATTAAAAGCTATTACCACCTATAGTAATTTGATCTTGTCAAAGGCAGGTTGGGCTATTTTCGCACCTATGATTTGTTCTACTATTGTCAAAATCTATCCCCTAAACAGGTTAAATTTTAAAAAATCAGCGTTATCTTTGAAGTCTTTACCCTTTTCTGAAAAGTTTCAACATGAGTCTTGTCCTTTTACTGTTAATTTCCGGCGCTATCTTACTAACAGCTTATTTTACCTATGGCAGGTTTGTTGTTCGGAAACTCAACATAAACAATAAAAACATTACCCCTGCGCATACCCATAAAGATGGAGTTGACTATATACCCAGTAAGCCATTTGTTGTTTTGGGGCATCATTTTGCCTCTATTGCAGGTGCAGGCCCAATTATAGGCCCGATTATAGCAGTAACTTTTGGTTGGGTGCCGGCGGTAATCTGGATACTGGTGGGCGGTATATTTTTTGGCGCAGTACATGACCTTGGCAGTATGGTTGCCTCTATTAGGCATGAAGGAAAGTCCATAGGTGTTATTATCCGTCAGCACATTGGTCAGAGGGGCAAGCAACTGTTTTTAATTTTTAGCTTTTCTACTCTTATTTTAGTCATTGCGGTTTTTGCTGATATAATTGCCAAAACTTTTGTTAACAACCCAGGTGTAGCTTCTTCCTCTATTCTGTTTATTGTCTTGGCCATTGTTTTCGGAGCGGTGAATAAGCTCACAAAAGGCAGTAAAATAGCATTCTTGCTTTCTTCCATTCTAGGAGTGCTACTTATGTATTACTTTGTGTATTTGGGCGTGCAGATCCCCTTTTTACAGTCATACCAAGTTTGGGTCGTGGTCTTGTTGGTTTATGCCTCTATAGCTTCTGTTATCCCAGTTTCATTTTTGCTACAACCCAGAGACTATCTTAGCAGTTTTTTGCTTTATGGGCTCATGATATTTGCAGTAGTTGGAGTGCTTATTGCTAATCCAGAAATTCAGATGGATACCCATGTACAGGTTAAGTCAGAAAGTTTGGGATATGTATTTCCGGTGCTTTTTGTTACCATTGCTTGTGGTGCCATTAGTGGGTTCCATTCTTTAGTGTCATCAGGAACTACTTCTAAACAAATCAACAAAGAAGGCGATGCCAAAGTAATAGGTTTTGGAGGAATGCTTATAGAATCGTTTTTGGCTATCATTTCTATTGGTACTGTAATTATAATCAATAGGTCAGAGTATGTTTCCCAGTTGTCAGCCTTGGGGCCTGTAAGCATGTTTTCTGATGGTTTGGGCGGAACTATATCCTCTACTGGCATAAATGCGGACTTGGCCATTACTTTTGTTGCGCTCACAATTTCTGCTTTTGCGCTTACGACCTTGGATACTTGTACAAGGCTCGCCCGTTTCACTTTTCAGGAATTCTTTGAGGACAGTGAGAGTAAAACAGTAAAACAAATAAGCCAAAACAGATATATGGCCACTTTTTTTGTGGTAGTACTATCAATTCTGCTTTTGCTTTCGGGTGGTTTTACTTCCCTTTGGCCGGTTTTTGGGTCGGCTAACCAGCTTTTGGCCGCCTTGGCCTTGCTGGCTGTAGCTGTATGGTTGATAAAAACCAAGAGAAACGCCTGGTTTGTACTGGTACCGATGTTCTTTATGTTTGCCGTAACCTTGAGCTCTCTGTTTATGTTGGCTGTCAATAATTTTAACAATGGTATTTATACCCTTTCGGTTATCGCCAGCCTTTTGTTTTTGTTGTCCATTGTGTTGATCATTTTGGCAAGAAAAAGCCTCAAGAAAGAAACCGAAGTTGAAAACGCTCCCGTTTCACCATAATTCGTTTTTAGCTATCGTACATTGACTCCTTTTGCCGCCGCAATGGTAGGATTTGGGAAAAGTGTTTTGTGGCTTGTGATATCAGATGTTCAAATTCGGGTGTATATGGGCTTTTATGAAGTGCAGTAAAGCTCCTCGGCGCCCAGCCTATACTTCCTGACGGCTCTTGGGGTTAGGTATTTGTATATTAAACAAAAAAGAGGCTGCTCAGAAGTAGCAGTCTCTTATATCATGAAAATTTATTATATTTATTGGGGTTACCCACTTAGATATCTTATGTTTTATTAGCTGACATAGGCGCGTTTAGTTACTTTTTGCCTCGCCGGCAGGGCCTTACTTTTTTTCTTAGACAAAAAAAGTAAGCAAAAAAGTCAAGGCCTGTGATGAAATTTGCTAAACTTTATAACCATTACGCTATCCCGATAGCTATCGGGATGAAACTCACCCTCCTTGCGTCGGGCTCAAACAGCAAATTTTTTGGCCGCTTCATGCTTATAAAGTTCTTAACGCAATTTCATCAATGGCCACCTTATTTTCTAACAATGGCACATATCGCCATTTAAGAAAGGCAGTTTAAAGCATTTATCGTACAAAAAAACTTATTACTTCCTAGAGACTTAAATGGGTAATCCTAATATTTATTTTAAGATTCCTGCTCTTCTTAGCAAAGCTTCAGGAGATGGTTCTTTGCCACGGAACCGTTTATATAGCTCCATTGGATGTTCGCTCCCTCCTGCACTGAGGACATGTTTTTTGAACAGGTCGGCTGTATCTTTATTAAAGATTCCTTTTTCTTGGAAAAATTCGAAAGCATCAGCATCCAATACTTCTGCCCATTTGTAACTATAATAACCTGATGAGTAGCCTCCTTGGAAAATATGCGAAAATGAACAGCTTGCATTGGTGCCTTCTACAGTAGGAAGAAGTTCTGTATCTTTTTGTAACCCTTGTTCATGGGTGGAAACGTTATTGACCTTAGGCGCATTTTCTGTATGCCAGCCCATATCCAGCTTGGCAAAGCTAATTTGCCTTACTGTTTGATAAGCTTCCATAAAGGTGGCACTGTCTTTAATTTTTTCAATCAGCTCTTCTGGGATGGTTTCACCAGTTTCATAGTGTCGGGCGAAAATGTCCAAACTTTCTTTTTCATATACCCAATTTTCCATCACCTGTGACGGCAGTTCTACAAAGTCCCAGAATACACTGGTACCAGAAAGGCTTTCGTATTTTCCATCGGCTAGTATGCCATGTAGGGCATGGCCAAATTCGTGGAAAAGTGTCTTGACTTCATTGAAGGTCAGTAAAGAGGGTTGTGAGCCTGTTGGTTTTGTAAAGTTGCACACAATAGCTATATGAGGTCGTATATCATTGCCATTTTCTCTTTTTTGACCTCGAAAAGATGTCATCCAAGCACCATTTCTTTTGCCACTTCGAGGGAAAAAGTCAGCATAAAATACTGCCACGTGCTTGTTGTGTTCGTCTAAAACTTCAAACACTTGTACGTCGGGATGATAAACCTGAACATTGTCCAATGCTTTAAATTGCAACCCATACAACCTACCTGCCACTTTAAAGACACCATCAATGACATTTTCTAACTTAAAATAAGGTTTTAGCAATTCGTCATCTATGGAAAACTTTTCCTTCTTCAGTTTTTCGGAATAGTAGGCCACATCCCACCTTTGCAGTTTTTCTGGTCCATTAAGTGATTGAGCATACACTTCAAGTTCCCTTACCTCTTGTTCCGCTACCGGTTTGGCATATTTTAAGAGGTTGTCCAGAAATTGAAATACTTTTGCTGGCGACTTTGCCATACGTTCCTCAAGTACAAAGTCGGCATGTGAGCTATAGCCTAGTAGGTTGGCTCGTTCATGTCGCAGGCGTATGATTTTAAGAATGATCTCCTGGTTATCGTTTTCGTCTCCTTTAAAAGCTTTTGAACCATAAGCCCTGAACATTTTTTCTCGCAGTTCCCGGTTGTCTGCATAAGTGATAAAAGGTATATAGCTTGGAAACTGTAAAGAGAAAACCCAACTTTCTTCTTTGCCCATTTCCTTGGCTGTTTCCGCTGCCGCCTCTATGACAAAACCAGGAAGGCCAGACAAATCTTTTTCTTCTTTTACTTCTAGCGTAAAATTGTTGGTTTCTTTTAGCACATGCTCTCCAAACATTAGAGAAAGCTGTGAGAGCTCTTTATCTATTTCCCTTAGTCGCTTTTTTTTGTCTTCAGAAAGATTTGCCCCATTACGTACAAAGCTTTTGTATGTTTTTTCTAGTAGGGTTTTCTCTTCTGGAGAAAGCGGTAAAGTGTCTTTTTTGTCATGTACGCTCTTGATTTTTGCAAAAAGCTCCTTGTTGAGCATGATGTCATTAGAATATTCTGAAAGCAGCGGTGAAATTTCCCGGGCTAATGCCTGAATTTCATCATTAGTTTCAGCAGAATTGAGGTTGAAGAAAATAGAAGCAACCCTTCCGGTCAACTCGCCACTTTTTTCTAAAGCTTCAATTGTGTTTTGGAAGTTTGGGCTTTCAGTGTTTGAAACAATGGCTTGAACTTCTTCTTTCCCTTTTTTTATGCCTTCTTTTATGGCAGGCATAAAGTGTTTGTTACTAATTTCCTCAAACGGTGGTGTCCCAAATGGGGTATTAAACTTTTGCAAAAGTGGATTCATGTAAAAAAATGTTTTAAAGAATACGCTCGAAATTATTTTATCCTATACTAAATACCTAACCTATGAGGAAGAAAAATGATTAGCTATCCTCCGAATTTGGGAATAATTTTGTAGAAATAGTATGTGGATTGTCGCAACGGGTGCTGCGACTAGAGATGGTTAGGGCTTTATTTCAGTGCATACCCAATAGAAAGCATGAGCAAGTTGCTTCTAGCACCGTCTCCTCCAATAGCAGATAAGCCTAAATCAAAACGCGCGCCTACATTTAAGCCACTTTCCATTTCGTAAATAACTCCTAGCGGAAAGCTAATTACCTGGTTGTGTATATCATCGATAAAGTTTCTTTCACGGCCATCTCTTCCTTCTCTATGACGTGCGTATACAGGTGCCGAAAAAGCAAAGCCCGCTATACCTTTGAAACCAGGAGCAAAAGAATAAGAAACCATTGCAGGAATTTTTAGGTAGTTAATCCTAACATAATGGTGCGGCCTCGCTCCTCTTGTAATCGTGCCTTCTTGAGAAAAAAGCATTTCCACGATAACACCTAGGTCATCACTAAGTGGGATTTCACCATATGCTCCCAAATGAAAGCCAGGCCTAAATGTATTATCGCCACTTGCGCCGCCACCTTGTAGGTTGGATATATTTAAGCCGCCACGGATACCTGCCTTGATATCAAGATCTTGAGCATCGAGTTTTGTGGTTACAAATGTCAAAAACAGCAATGTGGAAACAAATGCCTTAGTACATTTCATGATGTTTGTAGTTGTTTTCGGTAAATATATGATTTCCTTTAATTACCAGCCCCCAAGATAGGGGTAAGTTTAAAGGGGTTTAAAAAAATTTAATAAATGTATCTATAAAAAATATCATCTGCAATAGTTCCGCTCCTACGGAGCTATTTTCAAAAAATGCCATAAGTTACCGATCTTTCGTCCCTGGCGGGACTTTCGTGGGGTTCCAATCAGAAGGGAAATCCTGCTAAGGGCGAAATGTCGGTAGGGAATTCGACCCAAACACCAAATAGCCCCGTTAGGGACTTAACCAAAGTGCTTCACAAGGAATAAAAGCTGGAATGGTTATCTCTAGGCAATGGACCTAAATTTATTTGAAATATGGTATATATAAATTCCATAGTTCCGCCCCTAACGGGGCTAATACCTATAGGTAATCCATCTCTACCGACCTTTCGTCCCTCACGGGACTTAATAATATATAGACTTAGTGTATGAAAAAGCCATGCTAAAAGTGAAACGCAAGCATGGAATAATATTTTATTCAGTTTTTTGCAGATCCTATAACAAATAATTACAAAATTTTTTGAAAGGTATATTTGGGGTCGTATTGGATATTAAATTTTAAAAGAAAATCGTGGTACTCCTCTATAAAAGATTTTTTCTGATGATGAATTTCTTGGTTTTCAATGTATG
The DNA here is from genome assembly GCA_030913385.1 of Cytophagaceae bacterium ABcell3. Taxonomy (NCBI): domain Bacteria; kingdom Pseudomonadati; phylum Bacteroidota; class Cytophagia; order Cytophagales; family Cytophagaceae; genus Natronocytophaga; species Natronocytophaga cellulosiphila. The sequence continues at coordinate 3,230,249 of CP133159.1, read as the reverse complement.
AAATAACATTGGGAACCTGTGATTTTGAGTATGAAAAAGCGCCATATCCTGATTGCCATTCAAATTTGCCTCGAACCATACTACTACAATTAACCCACCTCGCAGAACAAGCTTTTACATCTTGTATTAAAGAAGACAATGACTGTGAAGGCCTCATTCCGAAAAATATATGAATGTGGTCAGGCATCCCATTTATAGCTAAAACTTTATGGTTGTTATTCTGAATAATTCCAGAAATATATTGATACAAGTCGCATTTCCAGCTTTTTTGAATTAAACTTGTCCTATTCTTTACAGCAAATATTGTCTGAATATGGATTTGAGTGAAAGTATTAGCCATTATAAGTAAATTTAAAAAAAATATAAATACTTGACTTAAAGCAAAATAAGAAAAAAATATATTCCAAACATTTAAATGGTAAAAATATGCACCTGAAAAACCTTATTCAACCAGTCCCGTCAAATCCCGATTCAGACATCTTATTTGTCGAATTAGGGAACGGGTTCGGAAAGGTTTTTTTTATGTAGGTCGCAAAGAACTACTATGGACTTCCTCGATATGTTGCGCCCCGAGTGGGGCTAATTAGTGCAAGGGCAAGATTTCTACCGATGTTTCGTCCTTATCAGGGCTTATTCCCATTCAAGTCCCCCTAGGGACGAGATATTTGTAGACTAGGGTTAACATAATACCTAAAGCCCCGTAAGGTGCGAGACTAAGTTTAGTGCTTAATTAGCAATAAAAGCTGGAATGGTTATCTAGGCAATGGACCTAAATTTATTGAAATATGGTATATAAAAAATCCAGAATTCCACTCCTACGGAGCTATTTTCAAAAAATGCCATAAGTTACCGATCTTTCGTCCCTGGCGGGAGTTTTGTGGGGTTCCAATCAGAAGGGAAATCCTGCTAAGGGCGAAATGTCGGTAGGGAATTCGATCCAACGCTAAATAGCCCCGTTAGGGGCGGAACCAAAGTGCTTCACAAGGAATAAAAGCTGGAATTGTTATCTAGGCAATGGACCTAAATTTATTGAAATATGGTATATAAAAAATCCAGAATTCCGCTCCTACGGAGCTATTTTCAAAAAATGCCATAAGTTACCGATCTTTCGGCCTTGGCGGGACTTTCGTGGGGGCCAATCAGAAGGAAAGCCCTGTTAAGGGCGAAATATCGGTAGGGAATTTGATCCAACACCAAATAGCCCCGTTAGGGGCGGAACCTTCACAAGGAATAAAAGCTGGAATGGTTATCTAGGCAATGGACCTAAATTTATTTGAAATATGGTATATAAAAAATCCAGAATTCCGCTCCTACGGAGCTATTTTCAAAAAATGCCATAAGTTACCGATCTTTCGGCCTTGGCGGGACTTTCGTGGGGTTCCAATCAGAAGGGAAATCCTGCTAAGGGCGAAATATCGGTAGGGAATTCGATCCAACGCTAAATAGCCCCGTTAGGGGCGGAACCAAAGTGCTTCACAAGGAATAAAAGCTGGAATGGTTATCTAGGCAATGGACCTAAATTTATTGAAATATGGTATATAAAAAATCCAGAATTCCGCTCCTACGGAGCTATTTTCAAAAAATGCCATAAGTTACCGATCTTTCGGCCTTGGCGGGACTTTCGTGGGGTTCCAATCAGAAGGAAAGCCCTGTTAAGGGCGAAATATCGGTAGGGAATTTGATCCAACACCAAATAGCCCCGTTAGGGGCGGAACCTTCACAAGGAATAAAAGCTGGAATGGTTATCTAGGCAATGGACCTAAATTTATTTGAAATATGGTATATAAAAAATCCAGAATTCCGCTCCTACGGAGCTATTTTCAAAAAATGCCATAAGTTACCGATCTTTCGGCCTTGGCGGGACTTTCGTGGGGTTCCAATCAGAAGGAAAGCCCTGTTAAGGGCGAAATATCGGTAGGGAATTTGATCCAACACCAAATAGCCCCGTTAGGGGCGGAACCTTCACAAGGAATAAAAGCTGGAATGGTTATCTAGGCAATGGACCTAAATTTATTTGAAATATGGTATATAAAAAATCCAGAATTCCGCTCCTACGGAGCTATTTTCAAAAAATGCCATAAGTTACCGATCTTTCGGCCTTGGCGGGACTTTCGTGGGGTTCCAATCAGAAGGAAAGCCCTGCTAAGGGCGAAATGTCGGTAGGGAATTCGACCCAAACACCAAATAGCCCCGTTAGGGACTTAACCAAAGTGCTTCACAAGGAATAAAAGCTGGAATGGTTATCTCTAGGCAATGGACCTAAATTTATTTGAAATATGGTATATATAAATTCCATAGTTCCGCCCCTAACGGGGCTAATACCTATAGGTAATCCATCTCTACCGACCTTTCGTCCCTCACGGGACTTAATAATATATAGACTTAGTGTATGAAAAAGCCATGCTAAAAGTGAAACGCAAGCATGGAATAATATTTTATTCAGTTTTTTGCAGATCCTATAACAAATAATTACAAAATTTTTTGAAAGGTATATTTGGGGGCGTATTGGATATTAAATTTTAAAAGAAAATCGTGGTACTCCTCTATAAAAGATTTTTTCTGATGATGAATTTCTTGGTTTTCAATGTATGAAATAACATTGGGAACCTGTGATTTTGAGTATGAAAAAGCATGACAGGTTAATACCAGAGCCCAGAAGGGGCGATATGATTAGAGAATCAAAATTACACTATTATTTAAGCCCCGAAGGTGGCGATATAATTAAAAAACACTCTTCTGCCATCTCTTAACAGATGCCGGAACAGGTCCGGCAAGAGCGATACTTTTTATTTTTCTGAGAAAATCATCAGGAAGTTTTGCACCAGGTAAAATAAAGCAGAAAAGAGAAACTTTTTAGCTCTCTCCCCGCACCTGTTGCGGGGTCTGTTGGTAAGTAGCAGTGTCCGTAGAAAACGTATATTTAAAAACCACTTTTCTGCGAACTCTTCACAGATGCCGGAACGGTCCGGCACGGGCTGTTGTTTTTATTTTTCAGGGAAAGTTACCAAGTTATTTTGCAATCTGTTTGCGGTACGCTGTGGAATTTGCTCTCATCAAAACGTAATCTTGGAGCCAGCGTCTGACAGACCCCTCGTCCTTTTTGTCAGAATCGGGATTCGCCCGATTAAAGGATTTAAGGATAACCTTTCAGTGTCGCAAAAGAGGCAATGTCTAACAGATCCTTCGATCCTCAGGGTGACAGGTTAATACCAGAGCCCAGAAAGGGCGATATGATTATAGAGTCAAAATTACATTTTTATTTAAGCCCCGAAGGTGGCGATATAATTAAAAAACCACTTTTCTGCGAACTCTTCACAGATGCCGGAACGGGTCTGGCAAGGGGCTGTTATTTTTGTTTTTCAGGTAAAGTCACCAAAATAGTTTTGTATACGGTGAAATAACGCCTAAAAATTAACCATTTAGCACTCTCCCCGCACCCGTTGCGGGGTCTTGTTGGTAATAGGTTACTCATTATGTTTATAGCTCAACAACCACTCTTTGGCCTGCTGTCTTGTTCTGAAAAGCTCAGTTGTAATTCCTGGTTTATTAAAGGCCATAAAAAGTTTAGCAGCAAGAAACGCCAAATAATTGCTCATAACTAGACCGGAGTAGGAAACATCGTCCTTTCCTTCTTCCGTAGCCCAATAATCTCTTGCTTCTTTGTCAATGGAACTTGCATACGAAAAATCGACTAAAAGCGGGTATTTCTTACCTTTGGTTAATTTTTTTCTTTCCCTAACAACGGCCTTAGCGACCTCTAAAGTAACTTTATCGACCTCAGGTTTAAAAATTTGTAATAAAATCCCATCCTCAAACCAAAAATCTACGTATGTACTATTATTAGTCATTTTTAAACTTTTTACAAACTTTTATTACATGTTAAACTTTTAAATTCTACTGCTATGAAAACAACCGTCCTAAACCAAATTAATGAAATTGTCACAACCGCACGCCAGCATGGACTTGGTCAAATTGTTACTGAAGACAAATATTACGATGGTAAAAACATTACTGTTGATAATAAGAACTTGCTCAATTTTGGATCTTGCAGTTATTTGGGTCTAGAAACAGACCAGCGGCTAAAGGTTTCAGCCATTGATGCCATAATGAAATATGGTATACAGTTTTCTTCTTCTCGTCACTTTGTTTCATGTTCTCTTTATGATGAATATGAAATATTGTTACAACAGATTTTTGGTGCTCATATAGCTTATACAACCTCTGTTTCCTTAGGGCATCATGGTGTAATTCCCATCATTGTAAGAGAGAATGATGCCATTATTTTGGATCAACAGGTTCATGCAAGCGTACAAGACGCAGCCTTCAAAATGAAAGCTTATGGCATAAAGATAGTGGTAATTCCCCATAATGACATGGCCTTTCTGAAAAAAACCATTGAAGAGTTAGAGGGTAGCTGTAACAATATTTGGTATATGATTGACGGTGTTTACTCTATGTATGGAGACTATCCTCCTGTAGACACCATCAAAGAATACCTTGACTCGTATGACAGCTTTCATCTTTATGCTGATGATGCCCATGGAATGGGCTGGGCAGGTAAGCACGGAAGGGGCTTTTTGTTGAGCCAAATGGATTTGCACCCTAAAATGGTCATGGCTACTTCGCTCAACAAGGCATTTGGAGCTGGTGGTGGTTTGTTTATTTTTCCTGACAAAGAAACCAAAGACATGGTAAGGAATTGCGGAGGTCCTTTTATGTTCTCCGGCCCTCACCAAATTCCGGTTATCGCAGCAGGAATTGCTTCTGCCAAAATCCATCTTTCTTCGGAAATTTATGACAGACAAGAGGAGTTGAAATCTAAAATTGCACATTGCCAAAGCATGTTGGAGAAGTATAACTTACCAATTGTATCAAACCCTACTTCTCCTATATTTTTTATAGGTGCTGGTAAAATGGAGGTAGGATATAAGCTAGTGAAGAAGATTATTGATGCTGGATTCTATGTAAATATCAGTGTCTTCCCTACGGTTCCTAAGCAATGTACGGGATTAAGGTTTACAATTACTACTCATCATTCGTATGAAGATATTGAAAACCTGGCTAAAGTAATTGCTCAAAGCCTGCCAGAAGCCCTTTCGGAAGAAGGCTCAAGTCTTGCTGAAGTTTGTCAGGCTTTTGATAAGGTCCCTACCTTTATAATAAATAAAGAAAAAATGCTGATTGGCTAATCAGTATGACCTGGACAAATAAAAAAAGTCGGCCATTAGGTCGACTTTTTTATTTTTTATAAGAAAGGGTATTGTAAATCCTTTGTTTTTACTAGTGTAGGGCCTGCTGAAAAAGTCACAAGTGTGCAAGATACGCATGGCCTTACATGAAGACGTATTGGAATACTTCGAATTAAGGCCATAAAGTAGATTGGGCGCTTGTGGCTAGCCCAAAGAAGTATTGGGTTAAAGCTTCTCAGTTTATTGTGCACAAAAAAATATGAAACAACCGAAAACGATTGCACCTATACCTTTATAATCTTTATACAAATATAAACAGATCAATATGGGCGTTTTTCAGCGCGCCCTAGTGTACAAAATTGATAACATATACAAATCCCTCTACCTTTTGTCCGTTAATGGCAGTTTCCATATCTACAGTAACAAAATAATGCTTGCCTTTATGGTCAATGAAGCTTTCATGGTTACGTACAAGCGCTCCTTTATCAAAGCTTTCCTTTAGATTGTTGTAGTTAGCTAAAAGCTCACTGATATGCTTCCCTATATAGGAGCGGGAAATTGCTTCTGATAGGTGTGGAATATAGTTATTTAAAAACTTTATCTTGCCTTCATCATCTGTTATAACTATAACAGCATTAGGGACTTTAAGTATTCTAAGTAAAGTGTTTATTACACAAGGGTGTATAATAGTATGTTTCAGCTCCTCATTGACCATATTTAAACCGGTCACAATAAAGTTTTGAAAGTTGTCTCCATTGTTTAGGTATTGAAGCTTTGAAGAAAAGTCAAACTGACCCATAGCTACAAAAAGCTCTATGAACTGGTTGTAGTCCTCATCATGTTTGTGCAGCAAAAAGTCCGCTTGTTCAAGTAATCTTGAAAGATGCTCTTTCTCTTGGTTAAGGTCTCCTTCTTTTTTCAATATACTCTTCATTTCAGAAACTATTTCTGAAACCGGCGTACTTTCATTAGAAAATGAGTTTTCCATAAAAAAAATATTTACCCAGACAATAGATGTATAAATATATAACTAATAACGCTTCTTAACAATTAATTTATATTAAGATTTCATTAAAAAAAATGATCAAACCCCGAAAACTATAAGTAAATGTAATTTTTTTGAGGTTAAAATGCCATACAAATGCTCTGTTTTTTATAACAAACTTATCCACAAGCTCTTTAAATCTCTGTAGGCAATGATTTGTATACATTATTGAAGCGTGCTATGTAAGGTTATTTTGTGGGTTGAAAAATATCTTACAATTTGTTAATGCACTGCCGAGACAGATTAATCTTTTTCAAACAATTTAGTGATGAGCATATTATACAAAGTAAAAAGCAACAAGAAGTATATAGCAGAACCTAGGTATACCTATTTGGGTTATAAAACATTTTTTTTGCTCTGTCCGAGACGGCGATTTCTTAGACATAAAGGTTAACTAAAAAAGATATTTAATATGAAAAATGTAAAACCAGTTCCTGAAGGTTACCATAATATTACCCCTTATTTGGTTGTGGAAAATGCCTTAGCGTATATTAGTTTTCTCAAGGATGCTTTCAATGCACAGGAAAAAATGAAGACTTTGTACCCTGATGGCAAAGTAATGCATGCAGAAGTTCGGATTGGAGATTCAAACATTATGCTCTCTGAGGCCAATCCTGATTTTCCTCCTACGCAAGTGATTATTCACTTTTATACTGAAAATGTGGATGATGTTTACCAAAAGTCGCTTAAAGCCGGAGGTGTTTCCACAATGGAGCCTGCCTTGCAATTCTATGGAGATAGAAGTGCTGGAGTAAAAGACCCTTTTGGGAATACTTGGTGGATATCTACGCATGTTGAAGACGTTAGCCCAGAAGAAATGCAGAGAAGACAAGAAAATTTCGTAAATCAAGAGCAATAGCTTAGGTGTGCTAATTAAAAATAAAGCGGGAACCTATAGTGACTCCCGCTTTTGTTTATTTATTCAGGACATTATCCGTTCTTATTTTGCTTTTCTTGCTTCACCATTTTGTTATAGATACCGAAAAGCAAGAAAGGTGCAGCCCATTGTCCAACGAACAATGATAGAGAGTTTTTCTTTAGCAGTTTAAATGATAGAGAAACAGCCATAGAACTTATAGAAGCCCAAAGATATACATCTGAAGGCAACTTGGCGGTTTGCTTTTCAATCATTCTTGCTACTTTTCCTTCCTCTGGCTTTTCGTGTCCTGTTACTTGTGTTACCCCTTTATCTACTTTTTCCAGAATATCCTCCATAATCATTCTTTTTTTCTACTTCTATTTAGTTAACAAAAAAAATGTGTCGAATGTTAACTTGGGGGGTAACTGTATTACTTATAGTGTATTGGGGTGTTTACAGTATTAAAAAGCCTCTCCTATGAAAAGGTAAAAACCAGATCCTTCATTGGTAAATGCCACATCAAACCGTGTGTATATGTCTCTTTTGGGAAATAGCAGAAATCTTAAACCTCCACCACCGGCAAAGACAAACTTGCTAACTGAAAAATTTTCAAATTCATCAAAAACAGAGGCTGTAGAAGCAAAAAGGGCCGCTCCTATCCTATTGGTAAAATTTAACGGTAAGGGCAAGAACCGGAATTCTACTTGTGTGGCTATTTGGTTATTATCCCTAAACCTTCCCAAATAGTAACCACGCATCAGGTTTTCGCCTCCCATTAAAGAAAGCATGTTGAAAGGTGTGTTACCAAAGTTAAACTGCCCCATGACTTGTGCGGCAAGTACATTGTTTTTGCCCACGGGGCGGTATATGCGGTTGTCTGAAATTAAAGTGCTAAAGTTGTAATTGCTTGCCAAGCCTGGATATCTTAGAAAAGCCAGCTCTGAAAACAATCCGTCTCTTACATTCAGTACATTATGTCTGGTGTCGTAAACTACATTTAGCCCAAGGCCAATGTTCAGCGAACCCTCCCCGCCTAACGGAAACTCAAACTCTTCTTGGTCTATTGAAGTGAACCTCGCAAACCTTAACTGTTGCCAGTCTCCCTGAAGGCCAACAAATAAATCTTTGTACACTTTTCGTAATACCCTTTCCCTTATGTTTACTTGAGTAGCTTCTATTACTGCGGTATGACTTGGCGTGGTATAGGGGCCAATTCCATAATACCGTAAAGGGAAATCCTGCAGCCGGATGCGACCAAGAAAAAACCATTTGTTTTCATGGGTGTAGAGTGCATGGTCGAACCAAAAGCCATATTGGTTTTCTAGCGTAATAAAAGAAAAACCATTGATTTCACTTAGCCTATTGGTAGTGTCTCTATTGGCAAAATATACATAGAGCCCGCTGAACCCAAACTCCCAACTTGTTTCTGGCGCATAGGCTAAAGTGGGATAAGCAATAAATTTAGGTTTGGAAATGTCGGTGGTATCGTTAATTAGACTATTAATATACCGTTTAGCAAAGCTGTCTCTGTTTTGAGCTTTTGCTCCAAAAGGAAGTGCTAGTGAGACGAAAAAAAGCAATAGACCAATGCTTACGGACTTTGAATAACCTAAGCACTTGGTCATGTAATTTGAAAATGAAAAGTATTTATTCAAAACAACATTCCTCCAAATTGCTGCCAAGGAAGCTAACTTCCTTTATAAGTACCCCCTTAAAGTTTGAGAATTTAAGATCTGCATATTGAAACCATGAATGCGTAATTTCAGCAGGGCTTTCTTTATAAGATACATATTTCGGAAACTTTTTAGCATCTACAAATAAGTTTTTTATTCCATTAAACCCACAGTTGTGCATATTGACAAAATCAAAGCAGCAATTGCTTATCCGAGCTCCCCGAAAGATTGATTCGTGCATTTTACAATAAGAGAAGTCTGTATTTTCAAATATAACGCCTGTGAAGTCCATTTCACTCAAATCAAGCTTAGTTAAATCCAAGTTTTCAATAACTATATCTTGGTCTAGGTGTTCTTCTCTCCATTTGTTAAATGTTATCGCACCTGCCAAGGTCACCTCTTTCATTGACACACCTTCCGCTGTTTCCTGTTGTTCCATTTGTCTTGGATTCTAGTTTTATTGATTTTACCTTCCTGCTGTACGGTTATAATTTTTGCTTTTATGCATTTTTTGAAAAGTAACCTTTTCTATTAAAAAAAATAGTAATTATGGGGACGGGCAAGTAAATAAAAAGTAAACTGTACTACAGACAACAAAAAGCCCCGCCCCCAATATGTTAAAGTTATGTGTCCCTTCATTTAATTAGAAGTCTCCGACCTGCAAGCGTGTATTTAGTATTAAACTACATTGTTTAACAAAATTGTTAATATTAATATAAAAAATTTTTACTTCTTTCCCAAAACAAATTTTGTAATTACCTCTTTCCTTTCTGCTATAAATTGTTCGTAAAGGTTGTCATCATATTGAAGCATTTCTTTGAATATGCTCTTTGCAATGAAAGGATAAGTACACATGGAAACAATGTTTACCACAAAATGCTCCGGCTTGATTACTGGAAGTTTGTGTTCTATAATATAATTTTCAATTTCTTTTTTAAAGTTATTTTTATGCTCTTCGTTATCATCATGTGGTTTTAGCATTGTGAGATTATCGGGGTTTTTATTAAACTCACTGATAATAAAAGTGTCCATGTATGGATATTTTGCTAGACGATCCATCATGTGAGAAATCATTTCTTTAATTTTCTCTTCAAAGTCAAGGTTGGACTGGATAATACTCATTGTTTCTTGATAACTATCAGCCAGCGCTTCTTTCAGAACAGAGTTAAAGAGGTTTTCTCGATTGCGGAAGTAGTAATGTATAAGGGCTCTGTTTACCCCGGCTTCATCTGCAATTTCTTGAGTTTTTGCATGCAAACGCCCTTCTGCAAAAAATATCTTTTTTGCGGTTTCTTTAATATGATCTTCTGTAGGCTGCTCTTGCATATACTTTAAAAGAAATTATTACCTAAATAGTTTAACAAAACTGTTAAAAAAATATATTATGCAAAAGCTTTTAACAGATTTTTTCTCGGGAGGTGGTAATAAAATTTAAACTACGAATTTAGATAAACATTATATGTAAGTCAATAGGTTATTGCATATGTTCACCTAAATTACAAAGTCTTCTTAGGTGGCAAAACAATATGATATTAGTCAATTGCTTAATCTTTCATAAGGTACTACGCCTCTGCTAACATAAACTGCTATATCTTAATCCTTTATAAGATTAACTCTGTGTAAATAAAGAGACTCTATATTTATCTAATACTATAAAAAAAGCCGGTCTTGTTAAAACAAAACCGGCTTTTTTCATGCTATGTCTGTAAAGGTTATTTAACTATAAATCTTTGTGTCCCCTCTTCAGAAATGATGATATATATACCAGGCGAAAGATTGCTGGTATTTAGTTCATCCATAGCTTCTGAGGTATCTATTAAAGATCCAAGAGCATCATAAACCTGAGCATTGTGGATTGTTTTACTGAATTTTAAAGTTTGTCCAGCAACCACAGGGTTAGGATAAATGGTTAAAGCGCTTTCTTCCTTAGGCCTTACTGATAGCGGATCTTCTACTTCTACCACAATTTTATCACTTTCAATTTGTTCATCACCACTGATAACTACCACATGATATTCCCCAGCATCCTCTAGTGATACATTGTTTAGATTAAGAGTACTTTCTGTAGCACCTTCTATAGGCTCACCATTGAAGTACCATTGGAATGAAAGTGTTCCATCACCTGAGGCATTGACAGATAGCACGGCATCCTCTCCTACCTCTACTGTCTGATCTTCTGTTTGATGATCGATAGAAAGTTCTGGGGTTTGTACTATAAGTGTCGCTGTTTCACTTTCAACAGATGATGTTCCCATTGTTACAACCACATGGTAATTACCAGTATTCGCAGAAGAAGCTTCTGCAATAGTATAAGACTCTTCCGTAGCATCTTCTATTTCCTCACCGTTGAAATACCATTGGTAAGACAATTCTTCGCTTCCTGAAGCTTGTACGGACAAAACAGCTTCTTCACCTTCATCAACCGTAAGGTCTTGAGGTTGTTGATCTATCGTAGGACCAAAACTGCCGTTTTCTTCACATTCAACTCCAAACCTTATTTCGGTAATGGCAATCTCTGCATTATCAAGAGGTAATGGTAGGTAGTGAGGGTCTCCTGTATTGGCTGCATTGGTAACAGTAATTAAAAACCCTGTTACTTGACTAAAGTCAAATTCCTGAGCAGTACAACCTTCTGCATTATTGCAATGAGGGTTTTCATATACATGGTAACCATCTTCGAAAGTCCCACTTAGTTCAATTGTTCCATTGGAAGCACCAGCCCCAATTACCCCTTCGCTTCTTGCAGGAACTGTAATTTGTATTGAATACTGCCATGGGTTTTGCACTACATTATCATCGATACCTTCTTCTGCCTGGGCGTCCGCATCTATTTGATTGCCGTTTATGTCCTGTGGAGAAAGCGCAAAGACCAAGTCATAATCAGAGTCATTACGAACATGTACTTCATAAGTAAAATCTTCAGAGAAGTCGACGGTATAGGCGTTGCCTGTTTCATCGCCAGCGTCATCACCAAATGAGAAACCAATCGGCTGGTATTGGCCTTCTTCTCTGGTTAAAGAAACACTTATTTCCCCTGCACTGGTGTTTCGTACCATAGGAGCATTATCGTCCGTCCACCAGTACATGCCTCGTGCCGGTTCTCCATCCGTTGATTCAGAATATTCTCGACCAGTAAAATCGTCAAAAATGCCTTTAGCGTCATTTTCCGAACATATACTTCCTGATTGATCAGCGTCCGGATCATCTAAAATAAGGTATGCGATGGCACTTCTCCTTTCTTTTCCTTCTGAGGTTGCAACCACATGATAAGCGCCCGCATCTTCTTGCGATATGCTCGAAATCGTGTAACTAGATTCTGTTGCACCCTCTATAGGCTCATCGTTTAAATACCACTGATAAGTAACAGCTCCTTCGCCAGAAGCTTCAGCCGAAAACGTAACAGACTCTCCTATTTCTCCCGTAGTAGTTTGCGGCTGTGTTGAAAATACAGGAGCCGGAATTCCATCATAATCTGGACAGTTATCTATTAGGTAATTTCTGACAAAAGTCCCAGAGGCAGTCAAGTCGTCATCATATGTCCAGTTTCCTTGGGTTGAGGCGTTACGTTGTAAAGCAGAGGCTCCTTCTTCTTTATCATGCAGGCTCCAGTTGCAGTGGCTGATCATGTTGGCTTCCATCCAGTCATACCACTGGTTTGAAGAAGCTATACTTACTCCCCCATCACCATCAGCATCTACTAAGCCATACTCTGTAACCATTATTGCTATGCCCCTGTTCATAGCTATGTTGGCTTTGTCCCTTAACCACTGTTCATGGGTGCCTGCGTAATAGTGCAAGGTATATGCAATGTTGTCATAACCTTCAATTGGGTCATTAGAAGCATCATCTACATCCTGAGACCAATTAGGAGTTCCGCACACAATAATATTATTGCTGTCATGCTCTCTAATTGCTTCTATTACAGCTTCGCTATATGGTTTGATGGTATGGCTCCAAGAGACATTTAATGGCTCATTGTAAATTTCATAGATGATATTGGGGTAGTCTCCGTAGGTTTGAGCCATTTCTGTAAAAAAATCAATAGCTTCTTGTTGGTGATCTTCAGCATGGTGCGAATGCCAGTCAATGATAACGTACATGTCTAGGTCAATAGCAGCTTCAATAATGTCTATCACCTTTTGCTTCTGTCCATTAGGGTCTTGTAGGTAGCCTCCTGGGTCTTCTACTCCCATGGCTGCACGAACTATGTTCGCACACCATTCGTCGCGAATTTCCTGAACAGCACCTCGGGTCCAGTAATTACCGCCATCACCCGCAGGACTCCAGTTGCTCCAAAAAAGCGACATTCCTTGTAACTGTACAGGGTTATTGTTTTGGTCTACGACATGTCTTCCATCAATTGCTAGCTGACCATAAGTTCCTACAGCAGTTTGAGCAAAACTCAAATAACTTGAGGTCAAAAGAAGCAATAAAACGGCTATCTTTTTTCTTGTACTCATAAGTAAGTTTTTTTTCATTTATTCTTGTTTTTGGTATGAAATTGTATAATTTACAATAAGTATATTGTTAAATTTAATCTATAATTTATGCTATACCAAATAATAAATGAAATTTTCTTAGATAATCAATCAGTTTTAGGATGATTATATCCTGTGCGATATTAAAAATATGCAATTAGCTGATCGGTTATATATGTCTGTATTATATGTGATTGAGAAATGTTATTTGGTGCGTTTTTTATTTTTTATGCAAATTTCAATAGCTCTTTAATTATTTTTCTTCGCCATAAATTCTAGTGCTTTTCCTCGGTAAAATCGAAATCATTGAAGGAACCGATTATAAAACTTTTGACACCAGTGACTCCAACACAGCCCCAGCTTTAGTATCTTTGGGCAGAAAGATTGGAATGGCCTTAAACTTTCGGAGTAGCCATTATTGTTGCCTATGGAGGGAAAATCCATTGAAACTTGGCCCTCTATTTGGCAATACCTTTAAGTAAACTTCCTAATGGCAAATAGTTTTTATCACTGCTTTCGGACATGGTACTGCCAACTAATGTTTTTATAAGTCCGTCAAAACCCTTAACGATTTGGGGTGTTGTCAGTTTTGGATTTGACGCTACTCCTATTAGGTGGATATTATCGTTGAGTTTTATTTCAGAATTTGTCAGAGGATGCAAGCTTTGGGTTAAATAGCAAATGGATTCAGGTGCTTGACATATTATTTGCTTCTCAGAGGAGTCTATAAGAACGAGGTTTTCGTTTTGTGTATATACTTTGAATAACTGGTTGTCGCTTGTTTTTAAGGTTATAAGTTCAAAATCAAAGGCGTTCTTTTGTTGGTGCTGGATATCTGTGACCTTGCCACTTACTAACTTCCTTGCTTGTAATTTATTTACTTCAGGCAATGCTTCTTTCTCCAGCGACTGATCTTTGTTGCGCAATGCTTCTAATAAGTAGCCGGTCATTATGGCATTTTTTAATGTACCTGTAGCTGCGTTGTTAAAGTGCTGTTGTAATGAAGCGCCCCATAAAGCCATGCTGGCAGAAGAATGAAATGCTGGACTTTCTGTTACCGGTCTCAGCATATTGTCAAGAGAAGATGCATCTGTGGTGTTTACTAGCATCCAGTCTGTTTGGTCATTGGCAATACTGGCTGTTACGGAGTTTTCAAACAAGGCAAAAGTACATAAAGACAGTTCTGGGACTGCCCTTCCTGCCCCATCAGCATTCAATACAGGTATATTTTTCTTGGAGGCTAGCACAAAAGGTGCAAGTGAGTTCTCTGGGCCGGTTTCTATAGGTAAGACACTGGAAAATTTTTTTTCTTTATTTTTAAAGTACCATTTTTCAAATACATTATATGCATTAATAATGGCTTGTGACTGGTTTTCTTCAATAGCCGAAATTGCACCAATATCGCATATAACACATGCATGGTCATGAGCGTTAAATATATCTTCGGCTGATAGTAGTTCTACTCCTTCTCCTTTGGTATTTTTTATAACCGTCTTTACAAAATCAAGCCCTGTGGAGATAGCTCCACCACCCCCACTTCCTAAAAATGCTGCACCATATACTAAGTTTTTCAGGTCTTTTTCTTTTAAACGCATATTAAAAATATTTTATATTCTAAATCTAAATCATAAATATACATTATATCAACTATTTAATTCATTCTAGGAAGGAAAAGATAAATTAGTTTAAACTTTTTGCTTGCCTTTGCGATGGTGTTTTTTAGAAATGGCCTTGTTCCCAAGACTTGTAAATCTTAAAAAATCAGATAAATTGCTACTTTTTAATCGTCTAAAAAATAAAAATATTTCACTTTTTTAACCTGAACTATGCGGTAGATTTGGTCATGAGGAGTAAAATCAATAGTCAATCAGTACTTTTGGTCACACAGCATAGCAGCGCTGTGGACACAAGTGTGAGCGGGGCGATTGACTGGAGGTTATTTTGCTGCGTAATTGGAAGCTCTATTGCATATTTTAGGTTTAATTAACTTTCAAAAGCAATGAACAATATTTTTGACCAGAATTGGTATGTAAAACTCTCAGAATTAAATGACAGCTTTCAGACGGGAGATGTGATCTTGGTTCATGGACGCTATCCTTTTAGTGTTGTAATTGAAGCGGTGCAATGGAGTCCTTGGTCCCACTCTGCTATGGTCATAAGGCCAGAAGATGTGGGTATGGAAAAAAAGTATGACGGTTTGCTTTTATGGGAGTCAAATGAATTGACAAATATTCCGGATTTGATAACTGGAAAAGCTAAAACAGGACCAATGCTTGTGCCTTTTGAAGAAAGAATTGTTTCTACGGCAAAAGAGTTTAAGGGTGTTAAGTTTGCGTGTCGGCATTTGTATGCGGATAGGAACCCCGCCATGATGGCAAAACTTAAAGAGTTTATGCCTACAGTAATTAACACTACTTTCCCTAGCACTGGAGAAATGGGGCGCATGTTGCTAGAAGGGCGGATCTCTAATAAGAAGGCTGACAATAATATGTTCTTTTGTAGTATGTTGGTTGCTGCCACTTATATGTCTATGAAATTATTGGGTACTGGTTATCCGCCCAATGCATATGAGCCAAGGGACTTTAGCAATGCAGGCACTGTACCATTGCTTAAACGCGCTTTTTTAGGAAAAGAGATTTTTTTTAAGCCACAGATATAAAAAAAATTGAGGTTAATAACTTTTTTGTGTTTCCTATTTTTCAGTTTACAGCTTTGTTCCAAACCTCTGATGCGTAATGGAGTGTTGGACCTGCGAGATGTGTCCGAACAAAAAGTTGGCTTAAGTGGCGAGTGGCTGTTTTTGTGGGACTCCTTTGCTGATACTTCTTGTCTACAAAACGAGGGGCAGGTGAAAAAACTGCCTTTTACATGGGAGAACTCTAACGGTTATTGTACTTATGGCCTAAAGGTTTTGTTTGATGAACCAGGGGTATATTCTATTTTTATGCCCCCAGTACATTCTGCTTACCGTTTATTTATAAACGATAAGCTTGTGGGCGAGGTAGGGAAAACGGGTACTCGTGAAAATTCAGTTCCTGCAACCCGAGCTGCTGTATATGATTTTGAAGTAAATGAATCAAGTGCATGGATAGTTATTCAAGTATCTAATTTTCATTTTGGTTCAGGTGGTGTTTGGGAAGCTCCAGTACTTGGAAAACCTTCAACAATTAAAAGAAGCTATCAATCAGGATTACTAAAGTCAGCGTTTTTGATAGGAGCGCTGATTGTAATTGGGCTTTATCACTTGGCTATCTTTCTTATTAGAAGAAGAGAACTTACGGCTTTATTTTTTGCCCTAATGTGTTTTCAACATGCCATTAGGGAGTCTTTTAATAGGGAAACGCTGTTTTTTGCCTTTTGGCCAGAGGTGCCATGGGAGATTGCTATTAAACTATTGTATTTCACTTTTCCTTTGGGAGTGATTTTCATTACGCTGTTTACCTATAGCATGTTTCCAGACCTGTTTAATAAATATATCCGAAAACTGGTGACATATTCTATGACAGGATATATATTGCTCATTTGTTTTAGTCAGGCCAGCTTATATACGTCAATTGTTGCTTTTTGCTTTATCGTACTACTAGTATCTACGATACATATTATATTCGTTTTGGCAAAAGCCGCTAAAGAAAAAAGACAGGGAAGTTTATTGCTGATCTCGGGGTTTTCCATTCTCTTGGCCGCTGCATTTAATGACCTTTTGTTTCAGGAAGGGATGGTAAATACCTCTTTCTTACTGCCCGCTGCTTTTTTTGTGTTTGTGCTTATGCAAGCCCTTAACTTAGCTCTAAGATTTTCTCATGCATATAATAAAGCAGAAAAGCTCGCCTTCAATCTTTTGGAAAGTAGGTCTGCCTATGAGAAGGAAATTGAAGAACGAAAAAAGGTAGAAAAGCAAAATGAAGTCGAGGCTTTTCGGAGTCGCTTTTATGCTAATTTTACCCATGAATTTCGAACCCCTCTTACACTTATAAATTTTAATGTTGAACAGTTACAAAAAACCTTAAAGAACAAAGAGCTTCTCTTTACAAATAGCATCAGGAAGCATTCAGATAGTTTGCTTCACTTGGTAAATCAATTGTTAGATCTGGGGAAAATACACTCTGGTAAACTCGTAGAAAATAAATCTGTTACTAATTTAGGTTCTTTTTTAAAAAGTACCACAGACATGTTTTACCTCGCTGCAGAACAGAAAAATATAAGACTCACATATTCGGAGGAAAACTTGCAAGGTGAATATTTGTGCGATGCAGATAAAATTGAAAAAATATGCAACAACCTGCTTTCTAATGCTATTAAATATACAGAAGAAGGAGGTTGTGTTAGTTTGGAAGCAAAGATAGTTGAAACAGGTTCAAAGGCTGTTTTATCTATTCATGTACAAGATTCAGGCATAGGTATTCCCTCTGAAGATCAGGATAAAATTTTTGACAGGTTTTATCAAATTAAGGAGCTCCAAAATGCAAAACATTCCAGTAGTGGTGTTGGGCTGTCACTTGTTAGGGAGCTGGTAACGTTTTTAGATGGAAACATACATGTTGTAAGCAATAAGGGTGAAGGAAGTATTTTTAAGGTGACCTTGCCACTTGAAAAATACGATAAGACTGAGGGTGGAGAAATTATAAGACAATCTGCTAAATTTCCTAGGCCATCATTATTTGAAGAAAATGAAAAGCCATTAGTATTGTTGGTAGATGACCAGGAGGAGTTGCTTCAATTGTTGGCTGAAGAGTTTAGTGAGCACTATAGGGTTACAACGGCTTCTGATGGACTCGAGGCTTGGGACTGTGTTCAGGAGCAAATGCCTGACTTGGTAATTTCTGATGTGATGATGCCTGGAATGGATGGTTTTGAACTATGTCAAAGGATAAAAAACAATACATCGCTTGACCATATCGGTGTTATTCTTTTGACTGCAAGGGCATCCACAGAGAGTGTTTTGAAAGGTTTGTCTCACGCTGCAAATGATTACCTTACAAAGCCCTTTAACTTTCAGGAGCTAAAGCTAAGGACAGATAACTTTTTTAAATACAAAGCGCTTCTTCAGGAATTTTTTCAGAGTGATTTAAAAGATGTAAAAGGTAGTAGTGAAAAACACTATGTTAACCCATTTCTTCAAAAGGTGTACGGTTTTATAGAAGACAACCTTGATAATGGAGAGCTATCGGTAAATGATTTGGCAGATCATATGAGTGTTAGTATAAGAACACTAAATAGGAAGCTTTCCTCTATTATAGGCATGAGTACAAGTGAAGTTGTTAAGAATTATAGACTAAAAAAGGCTGCTGAATTCTTGAAAAAAGGAAGTACAGTAGCTGAAGCTGCTTATAGTACTGGATTTGACAGTCCCTCTTATTTCGGACAGTGTTTCAAGAGCCAATATGGCGTTACCCCTAGTGAATATCCCGTTTAGTAAGAGACGTTTCTTTTTATAGAAAGATAGTCCGCCTGCCGTAGTATTATAGGATCCATAATTTTTAGAAGGGGCAAGAAATTTATTAATTTCAACTAGCTTAAAAAGGTTGTCAATACTATTGAGCATTTGAGGTTGTTACTTTTTTATGGGTTCTAAAATGCTCTTTTTGAACTTCTGACTCACAGAATGGAGTTTTATTATCAACCGATAAGGCCTTGCACATTAGCTAAGACAACTCATTTGATGACCATGGTCTACAAAACATAATATTTGGTTGCAAGGCAGTTGTTTTTTTATTAAGGGATAAGAAAACTTGAGCAATAAACAAAAAAAATATAAAGAACCTTCTATTGTAGTTCCCCGCTTCAATGAAGAAAATGGCTTCTACACAACCCCACAGCGTTCACGGATGATGGGCAAGATAAGGAGCAAAAATACAAAGCCCGAAATGAAACTTCGTAAAGTTTTATGGGACATGGGCTTGCGCTACAGGAAAAATGTTAAAAAGCTGCCAGGTTCTCCTGATATAGTCCTTGGTAAATATAAGCTAGTGATCTTTGTGGATGGAGAGTTTTGGCATGGTCATAATTGGGAAGAAAAGAAAAACACTATTAAAACCAACAGAAGGTTCTGGATTCCAAAAATAGAGCGAAATATGCAACGTGACCGGCAGAATAATGACCTTTTGGTTGAGAAAGGGTGGCATGTAATGCGTTTTTGGGAAAATGATATAAAAAAGAATTTTGGAGCTGTAGTAAATGCTGTTTTACGATATATTGAAAAATATTAGAAGCAAAAAAATCAAGCCCCTGCCGCCGAGGAAAAAAAAGCCACTATGCAAACCTTAGTTTAATAAAATACTTCTCTTTCATCTTAAGGCCACCCCGACTCCTACCTAAAATGATTTTTTTGCAGTGGCTACTAGATAAAAGCATGATAATAATCATAGTAACGATATGCTTACGTCATTCCTGATAAATGTCTTACCACGTAATTTTCAGCTCAATTAAAACAGGTAGAAAAATGGAAAATAAAGATCTAGTAAAAAGCCTATTGCTCCTAGGTTTAGGGACGGTGGGTGTTGGAGTAGCTGCAATGAATAAAGATAAAATTAAGAAATTGATTGGCGATATTTCAAGTATTGTAGAAAAAGCAGACTTAGACAAGACTGCTGAAGAAGCTTTAGCACATTTTAAAGAAGCTTGCTCTAAAGTAAATTTAAAAATAGAGGAATATGCAAGAGCTTTATCTGAAGGATTTAAAGATCAAGACTTGAATTTTAAGGATACATTGGATGATTTGGTAAAATCTTATAAAGCCAATACAGAAAGGTTCGGTGAAAAATTGGAAGAGCTTGCTGTTAAACTGGCGGTAAGTTATGAAAGTAAGAAGCAAGAGCTTTCTGAGAAAATCAAGAAGCTGATTACGGAGTATGAAGCTATTATGGGTAAATATGAAAAAGCTATAGAAGACTTGGCCAAAAACTTGTATGGTAAGTTTCATATAGCTACAACAGATGATTTAAAAGAAATTGAAAGAAGGCTTCGTGCGCTTGAAAATGAAGGGGCATAACCTTATGTTTTACCCCTGTCCCCTTCTGATAAAGCGGGGGATATATTTTTTTTGCCTTCTCTCTAAGTTAACTCAAATAACCCAATTGGTAAATCAAGTGCATTTATTCCTATTATATTTTTTATGGGTTTACTTTAATCTATCACTTAGTGTATTATTGTAGTATCTGGTAACAATTTAATACTAAAATAGTTTAACTAATAAAATCTTTATTGAACGTATCTATATAAGACATGCAAAACAGCTCAGAGAAGATTGATGACCTTGAAAAAATAAACGAAGAGCAGGAAAACTACTTTCAAAGTACGATTATCCCCCAGTTGTTTTTCGACAAAGATTTTATTCTACGGAAATTTTCTCCCGCTGCAATGAAACAGTTTGAGTTAAGTGATGATTCTATTGGTCTACACTTAGATGACTTGACTAATAATTTAAAGTATGACTATTTAAAAGGTGATATTCAGCATACCATGGATTTGCGTAAAGTGGTGGAAAAGGAGTTGCAAACAAGTGACAACAGGTGGTATCGTATGAATGTTTTACCTTTTGTCCAGAAGAAAGGAAACCGGGTGAATGGTGTTATTATTACTTTTATAGATATAAATAACTATGTTCTAAGCTTAAAAGAACTTCAAAGGACTATCCATGAACACGAAATTTTTATTTACTCTGTTTCGCATGACTTAAAATCACCTTTAAACAACATTGCTGGTCTTGTAGAGATGCTATCTGAGTCCTTGGAAGGTAAAAATTCACAAAACTACAGGTCTATAATCGATATGCTTAAATCTTCTGTTTATCAATTGAAAGGCTCTATTAGTGAATTAACAAGAATAAGTCATGCGCAATCTGATAGTCAGTTAGATAAGTCAAAAATAGGGTTTGAAGATATTCTTGATGAGGTAATACTTGCGATTAATAATGAAGTAAAGAGCTCTAAGGCTCAAATTCATAAAAACTTCCAGGTTGATGAGATTTCATTCTCGAGAAAAAACCTGAGAAGTATTATGTATAACCTTCTAAATAATGCTATTAAATTTCGTATTCCAGAAAGGCCTTTGCAAATATCTTTTCATACCCAAAAAGTAGATGACTACATACTCCTTTCTGTTAAAGACAATGGAAGAGGCATTGAAAAAGAGAAACAGTCGGAGATTTTTTCTCAGTTTAAGCGTGTTATTAAAGATGTAGAAGGGACTGGTTTGGGGCTTTACCTTGTCTCGAAAATAGTAGATGGCAATGGAGGGAAAATAGAGGTCAACAGTAAAGAAGGCGAAGGTGCTGAATTTCTTTTGTATTTGAAACATGAATAATTGGAATGTCTTTTAGTCTTTATTTTAAACCGTTTGTAAAAGCTCAATAGTTGTGCTAAGCAACTTTAAAATACACTTTAAAAGTTGTTCCTCTACCCTCTTCGCTTTCAACTTCTATTTTACCGCCAGCATTGTCAATGACTCTTTTTACAATATAGAGACCAATACCTGTACCGTCTACATGGTCATGAAGCCTTTTGAACATACTAAAAACTTTTCCTTGACTCTTTTCTGGAATACCAAGTCCATTGTCTGTGACCGATAAAACAATGTACTTCTCTTTCTTTTTAGTTTTAACCGTTACTTCTGGCGGCCTGTCTGGGTGCCTGTATTTGATTGCATTACTTAATAAGTTGTAAATAACACTTTTTATATTTTTTCGGGAAAACTTTACGACAGGTGCGGAAGATACATCTACTTTAATAGAGGCATTGGATTTTTTCAGTTGATCCTGGATGCTGATTTTTACGTCCTCAATTGTTTCTCCTAAATTTACCTCATTAAAATCTTCTTCAGCCTCTCTTTGAACCCTGGAAATTTCAGATAAATCTAATATGGTTGCCTGAAACTTGTTCACTGACTGGTCCATCATTTCCAATATCGCTTCAGTATCTTCATTTAGTTGTTCATCTTGAGATTCCAAGCTACTGCGCAAAGCATTCAGTAGCCCTTCTATGTTTGACATGGGTGCCTTTAAATCATGAGAGGCAGTATAGATGAAATTGTCAAGGTCATTATTGATCCTGATGAGTTGTGTGTTGTTTTCTTCAAGCTTATTTATAGCTAACTTTTGCTCATGTATATCTATTCCTACACCTACAAAACCAATAAAAGACCCATCGGACAGATGTCTTGGGTTTCCTTTGAACATGTGCCAGCGATACTCGCCATCATGTCTCATAACTCTGATCGCAGGAATGGTATATGAAACCTGGTTTTGGTAAGCAAGTGTATAATACTTACTTACATTCTTCAAATCGTCTGGATGTATAGCTGGTATCCACCCAGTTCCTATTGCATCGCCTTCGTTCTGACCAGTATATTTAAACCATGTTTTATTAAAGAAACTAATGGAAGCATCGGGTGTAGGTTCTACGATAAATACAAACATAGGGGATTGATCGGCTAAACTTCGGAACCGGGCTTCGCTTTCTTTTAAAGCTAGTTCTGCAAGCTTTTGATCGGTTATATTAGTATGCACCCCTACCCATTCTCTAAGACTTCCGTCTGCATTAAACAAAGGGATGGCCCTTATAGAAAAATAACCCCATGAACCGTCTTTTAACTTATGCCTGTGTTCGAAAACAAATATCTCCTTTTTATGGACAGCTTTTTCCCAAGCTTCTATAGTTGCTTGGGCATCATCGGGGTGTACTGCCTTGGCCCATCCATAGCCTTGGTATTCTTCATATGTTTGACCAGTAATATGCTCCCAGCCCGGTTGTACCCCTTCCATTTCCCCCTTGGCATTGTTGGTCCACAATACGCCTTCTATAGCCTCAACGGCTGCCTGAAAGCGGTCTTTGCTTACCTTTAGTGCTTCTTCAGCTTTCTTCTGTTCTGTAACATCTTGGATAACACCGGTTATTCTCACTGGACGGCCTTCATGGTCGAAGAATATTCTGCCTTTAGGACGTATCCACCTCAGCTTTCCATCCTTTATTCCGATAGTACGATATTCATTTTGGTAGTAACCTTTGTCCTGAGGATTCTTTAAACCACCTTCTAGCGCTGCTTTGGCTTTTGCTCTATCCTCTGGGTGAATGGCTTTCATATATAACTCATAGGTTATTTCTGCTTCAGGAGGTAACCCATAAAACTCTTTGGTTTTGGCAGACCAAATGGCTTTGTTTTGTTGAGGAAAAAAATTATAAGTACCGAGTTCTGCACCTTCAATAGCTATTCTCAATTGCTCTTCACGTTCTTTGACAGCCCTTCTTGCCAGTACTTCGCCCGTCACATCAATGGCTATGTGGTGGATACCATATATTTCTCCGTCTTGGTTACGAAGTGGCTTATAAGTAAAGTTAAAATAAAAAGTCTGGAGCCTGTCATCTATCAAAAGTTCAGCAGGCTCTTCGTGGCCTTCATAAGCTACGCCTGTTTTATACACTTCACTTAAATATCCTAAAAAAGGTTGACCTATAAGTTCAGGCACGGCCTCTCTTAAAGGTTTTCCCAAGACTGACTTGTTCTTTCCCCAATAGCCCAATAAAATGTCATTGGCATACTTCACTTCAAGGTTCTCGCCAATGTATAATCCTGTAGCTACCGTTGATTCCTCAATCAGCGTTTTGTACCGTCCTTCACTTTCCTCTATTTTTTTTCTTGCGAGAACTTGTTCTGTAACCTCATGTATAACAAGCATAACACCAATTATCTTATTGTCATTTGAGTAATGAGGCTCCCATACAGTACTGAACCAATGCACTTCTTCCCTTCCGTTTTTGATAAATTTGAGTTTAGATTCCTTGGTAGTAATTTGTTGTCCAGAAGAGCGTACTTCTTCTGCAATAGACTTCATTGTCCATTCAGTTTCAGGCAATGCATCAAAAAAAGGTTGGCCATCAAATTCTGGTCTTTTTTTTCCTATTAGGCTTAAAAATGCATCATTTACTATGTTAACAACAAAATCTTTTCCAAGAATGACTGCTATGGCAACTGGGGCAAGCATAACAAGATTTCGAAAAGCCTTTTCTTTGTCTTCTAATACCTTTTGAGAAAGTATTTGCTGTGTTACATCTTGAATAATACCAGATATTGCAACAGGCTTGTTTTCTTTATACTCCACCCTTCCTATGGAATGCAAATATTTAATTTCATTGGGCTTTTTTACTCTATAAATCAGATCATGCTTTCCATCATTATAGCCTTCAATGGTTTTTTCAATGACTTCCGATACGGTTGGCTGATCGTCAGGATGGATTTGTTTTATTACATCAGAAAGAAGCATGTTTTGTTCCTTTAGGTCCAAAAGGTTCATGATCTGATGAGAGTACGTAGCACGATAGCTCTGCAGGTCAACTTTAAAAACCCCCAACTCTGCTATTTCCATGGCTAAATCCAAAGTTCGGGAGTTTTCCTCAAAGGAAGCTACTTTAGCCATTTGTTCTGTGGTTTCAGAGCAGGTAATAAAAACACCAGAAGTTTGTCCTGTTTCGTCAGCAATAGGGCTGTAACTAAACGACCAGAAAACATTTTCCCATTTCCCGTTTCGGTAAATAGGTATGAGTTGGTTTTCGATGTTAAATGATTCGCTGTTATTGTACACCCTTTCTATCAAAGGTCGGACAGTCTCCCACGAATCTTTCCAAATATTAGAAGCCGGAGTGCCTAGTGCATAGTGGGGATTTTCATTACCAAGAGTAGGTTTGTAGGCATCGTTATAGAAAAAAATTTGTTCTTCGCCCCAAATAAGCACCATCGGGATTTTTGAGCGAAGGGTAATACTAAGTGTCGTGCATAAACTTTGAGGCCATTGATCTATCGGCCCCAGACCTGTAGAACTCCAGTCACGGGTTTTAATAACCTCTCCCATTTCGCCACCGCCTGATAAAAAACTAGTGACTATTTTATTTTTGGCATCTGCTTCCATTAAGTAATTAGAAGTACAATATCATTTGAATAAGAACTCATCCACCTTCCACTCTAACCAAGGTAATAGATCATATGTTTAGGGGCAAGGGATTTTCTAATGAATATAAGTTTTACCTAAATATTAATAAAAAGGTCATTTTTATTTTCTAGTAAAAATTTGATTGTTTTCGCCCATTTCCTATCCATGGCAAATCCTGTTGGCTGGATGAACTTTGGAAAGGGGTGTTTATGAACGAGTATAGGGATTATCAAAAAGTATTATGTTGATTTCCTAATCTAATTAATATTAGTTAAGAAACCCGGTATTTTTTTAACCATACTATCCCTGCTTCTGCATTGGTAAAGGAGCGTACCGGAATAATAGGTGGCATTAATGAAAAGTATATATTATATATAACTTTTTGTACCGGAGAATTAATTAAAAAAGCAACAGCAGTAAGGTCTTTACAACCTTCTTTTCCAGCCATAAACTCCCATGCGTCTCTTTCTACTCTTTCGTAACGCCGGCAGTCAGCAAATAAAGGGTAAATGCCTCCTTGAGTATATGTTAGCCGGTCTTCAAGCATTTGTTTAAAGAGTTTAAGCGTAACATGCGTAGGTTTATAGCTTCCATAAAGAATACCGTCTTCCAGTTTTAAGGAAACCAAATCTGTTTCTTTAGCCGTGGATTCTTTGCTTTGATTTTCCATTATGTCTTTAAGTTGACGTGAAGTTTTGGTGATTTTTTGCACTAAAACAAGTCAAATCAACTTCTATATTACAAAGTATTATAATGAAACACAAGCTCGTAAACTGTTTTATTGTAGATGAGTTTTAGTATACATTTATGTGTTTTTAATCTATGTTTTGTCTAATTGCACATTTTTTTAGCTTTTAGAAGTTACTTTTTTCTTCTTCAGATGTATTTAACCTGAAATATGTATTAGAACTTTCTATTGCCTGGCAAGCAACATCAAATCGGACGCTTCGAATTGGTTTTTAACCATAGAATCACTATGCTTTGCAAACTAAATACGCTGATTTTTTGTTCTTTTGCCCCTCATAACGAAATTTAATGCATAATTCAGGTTTAATTTTAGCGTGCCATGCTGAAAAACTTAAGTTTGTAGCTTTTTTGTACACAGTCTAGGTAGCTTATGTTAATTCTTATTGTTCCTTAATAGCACTTCTAATTTCTTATAATATCTACATAAAACATGAAACATAATTACATGCTATTTCAGAAGTTCTTTTTTGCTTCTAAGGTTTATTATCAAGTTATTCTGCTTTCAATGTTATTTTTCTCTAATGCTGTTGCCCAAAGTGACTTTATTGTCATAGATCAGTTTGGCTACAGAACAACTTCTGAGAAAGTAGCAGTCATACGCGACCCACAAACAGGTTTTGATGAAGGTCAGTCTTTTAATCCAGGAAGCACCTATGCACTCGTAAATGCGGAATCTGGCGAACAAGTATTTACGGCAGAGCCAGAGGAGTGGAACGGGGGTATAGAAGATGAAAGCTCTGGAGACCGTGCATGGTGGTTTGATTTTAGCGAAGTGACCGAACCTGGTACGTACTATGTAGAAGACGTTGATCAAGGAGATCGTTCCTTTGAGTTTGAGATTAGGGACGATGTGTATAATTCTGTTTTAAAACATGCTTTTAGAACTTTTTTCTATCAGCGGGCTGGTTTTGCCAAAGAAGCTCCGTATGCTGAAACTGGCTGGGAAGATGGAGCCAGTCATTTAGGGCCACTTCAGGATGCCAATTGCAGAAGTTATGATGCCCCCGATGATGCTTCTACAGAAAAAGACCTTAGAGGAGGCTGGTATGATGCGGGAGATTATAATAAGTACACCAACTGGACTTCTAACTATATATATGAAATGTTTTTAGCCTATTTGGATAACCCTGAGGCTTGGGGCGATGATTTTGACATTCCAGAGTCAGGAAATGGCATACCTGATATTTTAGATGAAGCTAAGTGGGGAATGGACCATTTGCTGCGGCTACAGAACGACGACGGGAGCATGATAAGTGTAGTAAGCCTTTCACACGCCAGTCCACCCTCGTCAGCCACAGGGCCAAGTCTGTACGGTGGGGTGAACACAAGTGCAACAAACAACTCGGCAAGTACTTTTGCTTTTGGTGCTAAGGTTTTTGGTGCTTTGGGAATGAATGATTATGCTGATCAATTATTGGAAGCAGCTAAAAAAGCATGGGGCTGGGCTGACGAAAACCCTAATGTAATTTGGAGAAACAATGATGAGGCGTACGGTTCACAAGGTATTGCAAGTGGGCAGCAGGAAACAAACGATTATGGTAGGTTTGCCTATAAAATGAGGGCAGCGGTGCATTTATTCGAAATGACAGGTGAAGAATCCTATAAATCATTTTTTGATGAAAACTATCAGGATATTCACCTTATACCTTGGAATTATGCCTTTCCTTTTGAAGTGCGTGAACAAGAGGTTTTGCTTTATTATACCACCTTGGAAGATGCTACTACTTCTGTAGTCAGGGAAATAAAAGACAAATATGCGGATGCCTTGAACACTAACGAGTTTAATTTTCCTGCATATCATAATATAAATACTATTGACCCATATATGGCACCTTTAGAAAATTATGTTTGGGGAAGCAACGGTACTAAATCTAACCAAGGTACAATTTTTTATGATTTAATTACTTATGATATAGAGCCTTCTCAACATGAAGATGCCCGCCGTGCTGCTGAACGGTTCATTCATTATATACATGGTGTTAACCCTTTGAACATGGTGTATTTGTCCAATATGTATGGAAAAGGTGGCGATAAGTGTGTGAATCAATTCTACCACACCTGGTTCCACGACGGTACGGAGCTTTGGGATGAAGTCGGAGTGTCTACTTATGGCCCTGCACCTGGGTTTTTGGTAGGGGGGCCAAACCCTGAATATGATTGGGATGATTGCTGCCCTGATGGTTGTGGCAGTATGGAAAACAATGCTGTATGTACTTCTATTTCCTTGAGCCCTCCGAAAGACCAACCTGACCAAAAGTCTTATCTTGACTTTAATACCACGTGGCCATTAAATTCTTGGGAGGTGACAGAAAATAGCTGTGGTTATCAGACCGCTTATATTCGTTTGCTTTCAAAGTTTGTGCAACGGACAAACCCTCCTACTTTGTCTGTTGACGCTGAAAAGTTGGAGCCGAAGTTTACCATGTTTCCGAATCCAGCTACTTCAAAACTTAGCATTAAAATACCTGACGATTTTGGGGCTAAATTGTTATCTATATCCAGCGTACAGGGAGCAAGAATAATGGACCAAGAAGTTACCAAAAATAAGTTGAGTCTTGATATCCATAATTTTTCTGCCGGTATATATTTAGTGAGAATTGATGGAGACAAAGGAACTATGACCCAGAAGCTAGTAGTCCATTAAAATACTTGCTCTGAGTTTAAGCAGCCCCCGGTTTTATAGTTTATAAAGTCGGGGGCTGTTTATTTAAAATCTTATTTTAAATAAAATATTAGCTATAGATGCACGTTCCCAAGACAGAAGACTTTAAAAAGTCCTGCTAATGCAATTTTTTATTGGACTATTTTTCCTTTTTATATATTTTATTTCAACTCCTTTTGTTTCTGCTCAAAATGAAACGGCAAACTGGATTATTCCATTTTACAGTCAAACAACGACTCTATTAACTTTTAATGGAAGTATGCCCACAAAACAGATGCATAACACTAATTATTACTATAGATGGGGATTTGCTCCATATTTCAACACTTCTTCAATGTCAGATGAGGAAGGGAACCTTTTGTTTTATACAACCAATAGGATATATACCCGCAAACACCGCTTGATGCCTGGACTTCAGGAAACTGACAGTATGACTTATGTATATCAAAGCTTGACCATACCTGTTCCTGGTAGCCGAAGACTTTTCTATGTTTTTTCACTTTATGGAAGGTCTTCTAGTACTAGGAATAAACTTGATTACACAGTGGTAGATATGTCAAGAAATGAAGGATATGGAGAAGCAATAGAAAAAAGAACAATTTTACAGGGTTATCCCACACCTGGGTTCACCATTATCAGACATTCAGATAGCGAGTGTTTCTGGTTTTTATACTACGATAGCGAAGATGAGGTTTTTAAGGCTCGAAAAGTAACAAGTAGTGGTATAGATGAGCATGTTGTTAATAGTAACTTTCCATTTACCCCTCCTGGCCATTGGGATATTGAAGCTCGGATTAATTACAAAGTATCACCTGACCAGAAAAAAATAGCAGTATTAGTTTCTCCTGAGCCGAGTTTTGCACAATTAATTTATCTATTTGATTTTAATGCAGAAACAGGAGGTATGGAAAATGGAAGAATGTTGTCAGGTATAGATGAAAGAGCCCAGGCAGTTTATGATGCAGAGTTTTCTCCAGACTCAAAACTACTGTATTACAGTACAGATAGTAGCCTTTATCAAGCAAAAATAAGCTCTTCCGACAACTCAGGAATGCAGGCAACGCAAGTAAAAACTTGCTCTTCGTCAATATCTTTAGGTTTGCAGCTCGCACAGAATGGGAAAATATATATTAATGAGCATTCAGGTTCAGGCACTAAGCTTGGAGTGATTCATGCCCCGAACCAGGAGGGCGTTTTATGCAATATAGTTTTTGAGGAAATAAATGCGCAGTTTGGTATTTTCAGTTTCCCAAAATTTGTTTCGGCTTATCTTCAGCCGGCATTTTCTTTTCAAAATACTTGTTTGGGAGAGGAAACCACTTTTAAACTTATAGATACTACCGTGGTAAGTGCCGATTGGGATTTTGGTGATCAAGGGTCAGAGACGGTAAATAGCTTGAATCCTACTTATGCTTTTACCACTGCTGGCGACCATTATGTCCGGTGCACCCTTCAATATGCAAATGGTGAAAGCAAAACCTATGGAAGCAACGTACGCATAAGAGGTCCTTTGGCAAGTAACATAAACGACACAACACTATGTGCAGGAGATACCTTTCGTTTTCAGCCTTGTGCTCCCGAAGTGTACCATAGTTCAAGTGGTTCAGTTGACTATCATGAAATTATCGCCAATGACACCGTTATATATGAAACTTCTAATGGATGCTACGAAGGTTATAAGGCTATAGCTGTCAATTTTCAAAAAAGGCATACCGTTGAATTGGGGGGAGACACCATCATATGTTTTGACCAGCTTCCTTATCCCGTAGAGCTTCCAGTTCTTCCTGAAGCAAGTTACGTTTGGAGCAACGGAGATACAATTAACCAGACATCTTTTTTAGAAGGTGGACATCACCATGCGAATGTTACCCTTGGAGCTTGTTCTGTCAGTGATTCCATAGTTCTAGAGGTGACACCAGCTCTGCCAGTGGCGACTTTAGGGGCAGACACCTCTTTGTGTATTGGCGATACGCTTATGCTTGATGTTTTCCAAGAAGGCGCAAGATTTCTCTGGCAAGACGGGTCTACTGAACCTTTTTACAATACTAGTACCTCTGAGCAAGTAAAAGTGGACATTTTTTTGGGTGGTTGTAATGCCAGTGATTCTCTTACTGTCACCTTTTATGATGCCCCTGAAGTGGATCTTGGTGCAGATACTGCCATTTGCCATGGCGACACTTTGTGGTTGGATGTTTATAATACAGAAGCAGGTTATCTTTGGCAGGACCTTTCTGATGCACACAAGCTTCCAGCAACTGAAACTGGGTTATATAGTGTTCATGTAAACAGGGGGTATTGTACACGTTCAGATAGTACATTTGTTACTATAGTTGACCCTCCATATCAGCCGGAGCAAAGGCGGTTTGTCATTTGCGAAGGTGCGTTCCATGAAGTGGATCTTTCTCAAGAGAATGTATCCTTCCTTTGGAGTGACGGTAGTACTGAGGCTTGGTTTACAACAGATAAGGCAGAAAGCTTCTATGTGTTCAGGGAAAATATGTGTGGTACAGCACTTGATACCTTTGAAGTGTTTCT
Organism: Cytophagaceae bacterium ABcell3; assembly: GCA_030913385.1. NCBI lineage: Bacteria > Pseudomonadati > Bacteroidota > Cytophagia > Cytophagales > Cytophagaceae > Natronocytophaga > Natronocytophaga cellulosiphila. The sequence goes on along the minus strand of CP133159.1, from coordinate 3,199,144 downwards.
GGAATTAATGCCGGAACTGCAAATATTAGGTGCGCAGGAAGCTTGTACTGGTGATACCGTTTTTCTTAAAACAGAAGGAAATATTGACGTGGTATGGGACGATGGAAGTAGTGATAGTATAAGAGCTATTGTGCATTCTGGAAAATATTTTGCAGAAGGCTCTAATGCTTGTGGAGGTCTACGTGCTACTCATGAAGTCACGATTAATGATTGTTGTGAGGCAGGTGTTATTCCGAACCTGATTACTCCCAATGGCGACCAAAGGAATGATTACTTTTATTTTGAATGTGCCAAACAAGGTGGATGGGAAATTAATATTTATAATAGGCATGGAAAATTAGTTTTTTCAGATAGTAATTATGATAATAACTGGAATGGGAAAGGGCTTAGCGATGGTGTTTATTATTATGAGTTAAAAAGAGGAAATATTTCGTATAAGGGATGGGTTCACTTAATTAGATGAATATGTTTTAATGCTTTTGTAATCAGTTTGTTGTGTAAGGTTGTTGCATGATTGAATTGCCACATTGATGTTACCCTAGGATAAATGCAATTGTTCAAAAGCATTTGTTTTTTTAATAGAAAATCTATGTTTTTGAACAATAAAGCTTTTCTCTCATTTCCACCAGCAGGTTGTTAACCAATCCGGCATCAGGAGTATCGGGCAGTGTTGATTTTTCATAAATATCCTGGAGGTGCATCCTTTTTTCTTCAGCTTTTTCCACTAGCTCTTCATATGAAAAGTCTCCCTTCTTTATGCTTAGAAGAAAGTCCCGGTCAGGTCGTCTGACAATTACCTTACCCTTCTCCCCTATTTCTTCTGCCATAGTCAGAAGGCGAAATACATGCATCATATTCTTTGCATCGTAATTTTTGCCATGGGCAAGGTTTCCCTGATAACGGGTTTCATTGCGCTTGTTCACCCAGTCCCAATATTCCTTATAACTGCGACAGTGTTGGGAATAGCCGTCTTTGTTAAAGTACAGTAAGGCCACCGGTTTAGCGTCCTTAGGTACCGAACTTAAAGAGATTTCATTGGCGGTGTTTTTCTGGACAATCCCTTTATACTTGCCCGATTCGTCATAGAACAAGGCATACATGTCACGCATATGTGGCAGTGATGTCAGGCCACAAAAAGCTTGTTCCATATTCTTTGCTGCAAGAAATTCCTTTAGAGGCAAGGATGCTGCCCTGTCATTAACATAACAAAAGTCCAGAACCGTCTTCCGCTCTTTTTCCATCGGGTTAACGATCTTTTTGTTCAGGCCACGTGCTTTTCTTATCTGGCTAAGCGCATAGTTTCCGAAAGTCTGTTCGCAGAGCTTTGATAGAAACATTTCCGTGCGGATATGATCCATTATAGGGTTCCGTTGAAGTATACAGTCATCCGGCGTATTGAGCAATTCGATAATGTTTGGGTTGTTTTTCAATAAGAGTTCAATAAATCTTCCCAACTCATAATAAACTATATCATTAGTCTCATTACTGATCTGCGGTATATATTCCAGTCCAAAATATTTTTCCCGGGGCAAGTAAAAAACACCCCTGACGTCTGTATCAGACTCCGGTGTTGCCAGTCCGAAAGCCCTGCTGCCGCTGATACACTCTAGAAGAATTAGGTTTTGATTTTTTATATCCTGTATGTTCAATGTTATCTTGATTAATATTGCTTTGGATAAATCACATTATCATGTTTTCTTATTGTTATCAGCCTTGATATTATTAAAAACTCTCCTATTAATTGTAAGCCTAATATTGATAATACGCTAACTTGTATAAATTCCACTAGACCCAGAAATTGCGGGGAAAAAATGTTACTTTTTAAAAAAGTATCCCCAATTCCCCTTATAAAAAACACGTAGAACGAAACACAAGCTAAATATCCTGTGAAAACTATGTTGATAGAGTTGATTGTCAAGAGAAATAAAAGACAATTCCTTTTATAATTGGTCTTTCTATAATCTGATATACCTAAAAATAAGTTTGTCCACAGAAAAACAAACAGGAAAGGAATAAAAAGGGGAAGTTCAAAATACGTATCATGTATTTGAACTTCCAGAGGAGAAAAGCCCTTTCCGGAAATATTAACCAGACTAAGCAATGATACTGTTATTGAAATAACTAGCCGATTAAGCAATTTATAACTTTTAAAGAAATTTAGAATCTGACACTTTGATTACCGGGAATTCTCAAATAGAAATAAAGTTGGCTGGCCACCCTTACTAGTTCTTTATTTGTTCTATTTGCTCTTTTGTCAAACCAGTTAGATCCATTACTTCATCAATAGAATATCCTTTGGCAATAGCTTTTTTTGCTATCTCCATTGCTTTTTCATCTTTGGCCGTATCCAAAGAATTTCTCAAATCCCGGTAATATTTTAAACTATCTTCATAAGACATAACTATAAATATAACAAAATCATGAACAATCTGCCTGGAATATTATTTGTTTTTAATAATAAATGTGGTACAATTCAAAATTTCACAACCTGCTGACCTATAGTAGATACTTTATATTTTCAACAATTCAACGGTTACCGCCAAACTTCCAGGACATACCTGAAAAACATATCAAAACTTTCCACATCTACTTTGGACGATTTCATGGACGCAGCATTTGCTTCTGCTTCCCGGATAAGGGAATTAAGCAGCGCGTCCAGCTTAGGGTTCCGGGCAACTACCTCGCTCTCATTCTTGCCGGCTTTCAGCGCTATCAGACGAATGATTTCTGCTTTTAGCTGATCATCTGCCAAGACCAGCATTTCTGTGAAATCCACTGGGGGCATCGTGTGTTTATCAAGCATCCACTTACAGGCAAAAGCTGTCCTTAAAGCGTAAAAATAGTTTTTAATTTTTACCTGACCTCCAGCCTTATCCACCAGACCCTTGTATTTTACAGCCATGCTCAGGTAGTGGTGCATGACTGCCACAGGAGAAAAGCAGGCTTTTGCCAGTTCCCGCAGGCCCTGGACAATTTCCGGAATTTCTGTATAAACTACAGGAGAGTTCAGCCATTCCAGTAAAGGTGGATTGGATTTTTTCAGGAGCTTCAATGCTTTCCGTATGTCCCAGCCGCTGAAGTCCAGCAGTTCTTTTTCCGGTAGTTCAATGGTGTCTTTCTTATCCTGAATAGTGAGGTACCATTCCGGCCGGTGGACGTAAATAAACCGGACGTCATAGTCGCTGTCTGGAGAAGGAAAGCCCCATGCCCGCGAACCTGACTCCACCGCCAGCAATACCTTCACCTCATACTGCGTCTCTATTTCCTGAAGTCTCTGGACTATTGTTGATTCCATTTTTCAATAATTTTATACAGGTTTTGTACCTGCAACTCATGTTACAGGTACAAGTGTTCTTTATTTAACATTACCATCTGCTCAATCCACTTCTCTGAACTTTTCATCTCCGCACATCCTGACTATTTTCGGAAGAAAAGAACCCACTACCTCAACCAAATCTTTCTGGGCTTCCATTACCATGTTAATGTCCTTATATGCCATTGGCGCCTCGTCAAGCCCGGAACCGATCAGTTCCACCCCGGCGTCCAGCAGGTGTTGCCTCACGGCACTGGCATCCAGTATTTTCTTTGCCTGTGTTCTGGACATCGTCCTTCCGGCACCATGTGAGGCTGAATTCAGAGAGGCTACCTCCCCTTTTCCGCGGACGATAAACCCGGGTGCGGTCATTGAACCGGGGATAATTCCCAGAACTCCTTTTCCTGCCGGTGTAGCCCCTTTACGGTGGACGATAACTTCATTTCCGGCAGCGTCTTTTTCCTTCCAGGCGAAGTTGTGGTGGTTTTCTATTACCGCAACAGGGTTTGCCCGCAGCCCTACAGCCATACGCTCATGTATCTGGTGATGGCAGGCAGAAGCATAGTCACCGGCAAGGTTCATCGCCTGCCAGTATTCCTGTCCGGCTTCGGTATCCAGTCCAAGCCATGCCAGATGCTTTGCTTCCTGCGGAAGCTTACAGGTTTCCATCGCCAGTTTGGTGTAGTGGCTTGCTATAGTGGCGCCAAATCCCCTCGACCCTGAATGGGAAAGCACTGCCAGGTATTTGCCCGGAGGCAGCCCGAATTCATTCTGCGGATCAAGAATTTCAGTAATCCCGAATTCCACAAAATGGTTTCCACCTCCGGAAGATCCCAATTGCGAAAACGCTTTATTTTTCAGGCCTTTCAACAGTGGAATCTCCGAAAAAAGCGGGTTTTCAATGACCGCATGCTCGCGTGGCTTTTTAAAAGTTGCCCGTCCGAACTTGGTATTGTTGATCAGCATTTTTTTCAGCTCCTTCTTCTGCTCGTCAATAAAACCAGCAGGAATATCATAGATGCTCATGCACATTCTGCAGCCGATATCCACGCCGACACCATAAGGTATGACCGCATTGTTGGTGGCCAGTACCCCGCCTATGGGCAGGCCATAGCCCTGGTGGGCATCCGGCATAAGTGCACCGGAGACCGTTACGGGCAGCTTCATGGCGGTTTCCATCTGACGAACCGCTCCTTCTTCAATACCTTCCGGCCCGTATACCACATAGTCATCCGGATTTGGGTTCAGTTCAACCAGGGCATCTTTGGCTGGCTTTATCAGTTCAAAAGCCACAGGGGAAAGTTTCGGGTCTTCAAGAAAGTCCCCCGGGTTTTCCAGTACATTCTTAAACAGGATACTCAGCGCATCTGTATTCAGATCTGCATACTCTTTCTCTATTACTTCAAGTGCTATGCCTATTACTTTACCTGGAGGATACCCCATTTCCAGTAAGTGATTTCCTTTCAATTGCATGATGTTTTTTTTTTCTAAGGTTAAACCTGGAATATGTAAAGGCTTCTTAATACCCCTGTAACATATTCCCGGTTCAGTTTATTTTTTTAGGAGAAAATATGTCTTTCAACTGGTCAAAAACCATATTGCCTCCCGACAGGGAAATACTGTTTATTTTATCGGCAATCTTCTCAACATATTCCATTTCCTTCAGCCTGAACAACATTCATTGTCTTCCATGAGCTTTGCTGTGTTCAGCAAACTCCTTGTAGAAGCTGTTTCCTCCCTGCGCATAATTACATTGGCCTGGGCTTTTTTCTCTGCCACCAAAACCTGGTTCATAATCTCCTTTATTTCGCCGGGAAGTATGATGTCCCTTATTCCCGCTCCTTTGATTTCCACGCCCAGGTCTTCAGACTTTTGCTTAAGACTACTCAGGACATACGCTGAAATCTCCTCTTTTTTATCAAGTAGCTCATCCAAAGAATAAGTACCAACAAATTCCCTCAGTGCCAGTTGCAGCAATACATACAACTGCTTTTCGAAGTCTCTGTTTTCAACCAGTGCTTTAATGATATCCTTTACCTTATACTGTGTATAAAAACTGATGCGCAAGGCTGCTTTGTCCCTGGTAAGGATTTCCTGTCCTGATACTTCCAGTTGTAGCTGTCGCATGTCTGTCTTTTGTACAGATACCATCACCGGGCTTTTCCAGAAATGGTATACACCTGTATCAAGAATGCGCTGAAAGTTTCCATCAACAAAAAGAACACCTTTTTCAAAAGCTTCAATGGTATAAACCCTGATATATGGCAGCAGCTCTTTCCGCTGAAACAGGTTTACATTAATATCCGGAGAAATTTCCGCCCGGTTTAAATCGGCTTTATCAAATGAAAATTCGGCAACACCTTTCCAGAAGGCGTACCTTCCCGGTGTGAGCACATTTTTAAAGTTACCATTTTCATATTGCAGGGCAATCTCATGGTCTTTAACATCCACCACCGTTAGCATAGTTGCCAGATCCTCATCACGTAGCAGGATACTCAGATCCACTGGTGGATAAAAAGGAACAGACAAACTGTAAAGCATTACGCTTTCAAATGGCTTTAACCAGAAAGAGCCTTCCTGAAGCACCCTTATATAATCACCGTTTCTGAACACAAGTCCAATTTGTCCTTTGTTTATTCTGATCCTTTTCATTGTTATAAAAATTTTAAAAAAAACGTACTTTTTAAGTTAAGCAGCGCCTGACAAACCATCTCCTGAAGACGGAAGGTTGATTAAGCTGGTTTTTCTGTATCAGTTTCCGGAAAGATTGCCCTTTAGTTCCGCCAGGCATACCCGGGGAGCATCAGAACCGTCAGACTAGAAAGTGAAACAAAGCCACCATGCGGTATCCTCAGCCTTACAAAGCCTTTAAGAGACTGTTTTTGCCAGGGGACAAAAACCGGTTAAGTCAGGCCACTGCTTATGTAATGCGACTGTTTTTAGAAGCAGTCAGCTTCAGAGATGGATTTTCAGTCCATACTTGTTACTCTACCAACTGAGTTATCCCATACAGATTGGGAGGAGGAATCGAACCTCCGACACACAAGGGTGAAAAACAGCTTTCTGTCAGCAGCATACCTCCAAAGCCACAGGCCGGGGCACTGCGGGGCTATAGAAAACCCTCGCCAGGTCATGTACAGAAGCTTTTTCCGCGCTTCCCTCCGGTTTATGGAAGGTGAAGATTTTAAAACCCGAAATTTGCAACAGGAAATTCTTTTACTGCCTCATTCGGATATTTTTGTTACTGGGGGAAGACTCGAACTTCCACTGCCAGAGCCAAAATCTGGTGTCCTGCCATTAGACGACCCGGTATTTTAAACTCCCCCGCCATTTGCAGGGGAGGCATCTGAAGTAGCCTTTCAGGGGCTGCCGTTCAATTGATGATTCAAAGTTGCAGACCTCCTGCGCAGTCTTTTTGCGCAGATGGAAAAAAGGTTATTTTTTTTAATTAATTTTTGAACTATGATTTTAATGATTAGGAGATGGGCTATGATAAGAGGGTTGGCTTTGCTCGGGCTGTAGCTGGAACAACTAAACCTGATCTTCTTTAAAAACCACTTTTTTGCCAGATTTCAACAGATGCTGGAATGGTTATTATTATTACAATCTTATTACAATAATAATAACCAGCCATCCTAACGAAGGAAGGGTCTGTCAGATTCTGGTACTGAAAAAGTAAAAAGGGCGAAGTGTTTTCTTTAGCCATGCATTAGCTGATTAGGTTTGGTGTGGATGGTGGTAGTGGAATTACGTTAGCCACTGGCTACAAATGGCAGTGCCTTTTTGCTTGGCAGTACGGTGTACCATGAGCAGGAAGAATTTGATAAGCAAAAAAGCAAGGCAGAAGTTTTCAGTAAGTTTTCAAATAGAAAGATTACTGATGCAGTGGCATGGGAAAATACAACCTGAATAATGTACCTTCTCCGGGTGTGCTGCTAACTTCAATTTTCCCACCGGCATTTTGTAAAACTCTTTTCACAATATATAAGCCCACGCCTGTTCCTTCTACATGACTATGTAACCTTCTGAACATACCAAATATTTTATCTGTATTCTTTTCATCAAAGCCCAACCCATTATCTCTTACAGAAAGCAAAAGATAGTTGTCATTAGTAAGCTCTGTCTTTACTTTTACTATAGGATCTCTTTCGGAATGTCTGTATTTAATAGCGTTGCTTAATAAATTGTAGATAATGGTACGGAAATTCTTTCTGGAAAACGTAATATATTCTTCATTAAGCTCGGTTTTTATTGATGTATTGCTTCGGGATATCTCATCACGGTGGTCGGCAATAAAATCATCAACAATATCAGATATTCTGATGGTTTGAATATTTGGGTCAATATTCTTTTGCACTTGACTTATCTCTGTCAGCTCATTTATAGTGTTCCGCAGCCGGTGCACTGACGCATCCGCCATTTTTATCATAGCTCCGATTTCCTGTTCACAAGTTTCATCCAGAACTCCTTCTATAGCCGAAATAAGCCCTTCCATATTAGAGATAGGTGATCTCAGGTCATGCGAGGCGGTATATATAAAATTATCAAGATCATTATTGGTTCTTATAAGCTCCTTGTTTTTTATGTTCAGCTCTTCATTCTGTATTTTCTGATCATGAATATCTGTACATGTACCTACCCAGTTAAGAATTGTTCCGTCAGTAGATTTAGCAGGCCAGGCTCTGACCAGGTGCCACCGGAAAGTCCTGTCTTTGGCCCTTCTGAATCTGACTTCATTTTTAAAACCCTTTCCCGTCCTGATAGACTGTCCCCACTTTTCCAACGATTCTGAAAGGTCGTTTGGGTGAACAACTTGGTGCCAGCCTTGCTCCAGCCCTTCACCTTTTATAAGACCAGTATACTCCGCCCATTTTTTATTATAATAATTAACCTCTCCGTTAGGAAGCGCTGTCCAGACCATCAGCGGAAGACCTTCTGTCATCGCTTTATATCTCGCTTCACTTTCTGACAAAGCTTTTTCTGCTTTTACTCTGTCAGAGATGTCTGTAGAAATACCGGCAGCCCCTGTTATTTCACCTTCAGTATTTCTAATCGGAGTATAAAAACTTTGAAGATGCAGGTGGCTTACGTTCATGGAAACATTAAACTCTTCCCCTTGTAATGCTCTCCTGATATTATTTAAAACATCGGGAAAATCTTTATAAAGCTCATAAACAGAATGTCCTGTTTGTTCACCGGGTTTCTGCCCCAGGCCTTCTAATGCTTTCCCCTCCGAAACTGTAAGTATGCCGTTTTTGTTTACCGCCCAAAAAAGAACAGGGACATTGTTAAGAATAGTCAGCATCCTTTTTTTGACTAGATCTGCTTTTTGCTGCGCTTTTTTTTCTTTCGATATATCTATGCTTACAGAAATATACCCAAGCACTTCACCATTCTCGTCCAGATCCGGGATAAGTGTAGATTTCAGATAAAGAACATTGCCTTTTAAATCTATAATTTCATGTTCATAAAATTCTCCGGAACCCGAAAGTGATTTTATAAACAACTCCATACTGTTTTTTTGCCCGAAAATGGCTACAATTTCATCAAAACGCTTTCCAAGGTTTTTTTCAATCTCAGGGCCAAACCAGTCATAATGCGCCTTGTTAATAAATCTGAAATAGAAATTTTTATCTATATAGGCAACAAGCACAGGAATAGAGTCTGCAATCAGCCGGAACAATTCCTGCTGCCGGCTAAATTCCTCAGTTCTGATGTGAGCCCGCTCAGTCTTAAGATGTACCAGTTCCGCCTCTAATTGATCTTGTTTCTGCTCCTTTTCTTTGAGTTTTGTTATATCCGAACAGCATACGATGAATTCACCATTTTTTATTGCTGCATTTATTTGTAGCCAGACAACATTTCCATTTTCAGATATTTCATATTCAAAACTTAGTGGTTCCTCTTTTTCTATAGCTTCTTTAAGTGTCCTGAACAAATCCATGTTTAACTTTTTCAGGCTTCCATGATACTCAGCATTTTTTTTATCACCTGAAAAAGATACGTAGTTTGCCCACAAAAAATCTTGTATCAAATTTTTGTTATTACGAATAATATGAAATGTACTTATTCCTTCAGGGAAATTAGCGGTCTTGCTCTTAGGCATATTTAGTTTAAACTGGTTATTTCGGGAACAACAACATTCTACCAATCTATTTGTTATAAAAAATGATTTTTAGTAGCATTTATAGGTAAGCAGCTATAGAATGGATTCACCAATAGATGCACGACTTTCACCATAAAGAAAAATCCCCCCGCAGTCGCTCGTCTGTGACGAGTGACCACATATCGTAGTGACAAGGCATGCCTTGTCATACCATTCGATATCACCTACCCTATTAAGCACTACCAATATCTTTTCTATAAGATATCCTGCGCAAACTCTTTGCGCAGGTAGTTTTTATTATGTTACTTTAAGGAAAGTTTAATCCAATGCCGGTAAACCGCAATGCTCTCATACGCTACACCACCATTGACAACTGCCTGCGGAACAGGTACAGAAAATGGACGCTTGACGACCTGATCGAAGCTTGCTCGGAGGCACTTTATGAATATGAAGGCATAGATAAGGGTATCAGCCGGCGCACCATACAGATGGACATCCAGGTGATGCGCAGTGATAAGCTTGGCTATAATGCCCCTATCGTTGTCACGGACAAAAAATACTACTCGTATGAAGACCGGGAATATTCTATCACCAATATCCCCCTTACAACGCAGGACCTGAACAAGCTGACGGAAGTTACGGAAATCCTGAAACAGTTCCGTGGCTTCAGCCATTTCCGCGAACTGAGCGGTATGGTGCAGCGGCTGGAAGACAAGGTGCATGCTGCTAGAACCAACAATAAACCGGTCATTGATTTTGAGAAAAACGAGCACCTCAAAGGGCTTGACTTTATTGATGAGGTGTATAAAGCCATCGTTAACAAAAAATGTCTGGAAATTACTTACCAGTCTTTCAAAGCCAGAAACGCAAGCACAATTCTTTTTCACCCTTACCTGCTGAAGGAGTTCCGTAACCGCTGGTTTGTTCTGGGCATGCACAAAAAAAGTAAGCCCCTGATAAACCTGGCACTTGACAGGATACTGGAAATACATCCTTCTGACCATGCATATTTGGAATGTACCGGAAAAGATCTCCGGAATTATTATAAAGATGTGGTTGGTGTTTCTGTCAACGAATATGGAAATCCGGAAAATGTGGTTCTTTTCTTTGACAATAGCAATGCACCTTATGTCCTCACCAAGCCTATCCATCACAGCCAGCAATTGCTGGAAAAACTTCCTCATGGAATAATTGTATCTTTGCAGGTACAGATAAATTTTGAGTTAGAGCGGGAAATTCTCGGGTTTGGTGACAGTTTGCGTGTAATAAGTCCTGAGAAACTGAAAAGGCGAATTAAAAGTAAACTGATCCACGCTATAGATTTATACAATTCAGATTTGGAAACAAAAGGAATAAGAAACAGCCTGAAACAGGTGCAATATAAAGGGACAGCCGTATTGCAAAATGTGTATACCCGTAGGGAAACTAGCAGAATGAAAACCCTTATCGGGGAGTATTTGAAAAGCAACATACAAGATTCTCCACCGGTTTATGCTATCAGGCAATTGCTGACCAAAATTCCGGAGCTGTTGCCTCACATTCTTAATCCTAACCTTCAAAAGATATTGTCTGAAACAGGCGAGCGGTTCTTTATATCCAAGGCTATCTATTTTGACAAGCCGCCACAGTCCAACTGGTATGTAACCTGGCACCAAGACAACACAATTAATGTAAAGGAAAAAAAAGAAGTCTGCGGCTTTTACGGGTGGACTAAAAAAGGCAATGTGATAAGCGTGTGTCCGCCGGAGGACATCCTGAAGAAAACCCTGACCATCCGGATTCACTTAGATGAGACCAATGAAAACAATGGAGGCCTGAAGGTAATTCCAGGATCTCACAACAAAAGGCTTAGCGATTCAGAAATAAATGTGATTACTCAAAGCACCCTGCCGATGAATGTTGAGCTGGATACCGGAGGCATTCACCTGATGCGGCCACTCTTGTTGCATTCATCTGCCAAAGTCACCAATCAGAAACAACGTAGGGTTATTCACATCGAATTTAGTACCGTGAATCTGCCGGAGGGATTGGAGTGGGCGGAGAAACAGGAGGTGTAAACAGGTCTTTTAAAAACCACTTTTCTGCCAATTATTAACAGATGCCGGAACGGGTCCGGCAAGGGTGGTTATTTTTGTTTTTTTAAGGGAAGTCACCAGGTGAATTTTGCATAAGGTAAAATAAAGCAGAAAAGAAAACATTTTAGCTCTCTCCCCGCACCTGTTGCGGGGTCTGTTTGTAAGTAGCATTATCCGTAAAAACACGTCATTTAAAAACTACTTTTCTGCCAACTATCAGGTGCCGGAACGGGTCCGGCAAGGGCGGTTATTTTTGTTTTTTTAGGGGAAGTCACCAGGTGAATTTTGCATAGGGTAAAATAAAGCAGAAAAGAAAACTTTATAACTCTCTCCCCGCACCTGTTGCGGGGGGCTGTTTGTAAGTAGCATTATCCGTAAAAACACGTCATTTAAAAACTACTTTTCTGCAACTTTCAACAGATGCCGGAACGGGTCCGGCAATGGTTGTTAATTTACATTATGCCCCCACCCTTTCCTTTTTATCAGTAAATTTTACTTGCTCCTGTACCGGAAATTTTCTTGCTATCCATGCGAAAGCACTTCCTAAAATACAATGGGTAAGGCTGGAGAGTGCTGAGGGTATAGCGGTTGCGGGATCGGGGAAGTTTTTTTTCGCCAAAAGCGCTCCTAATCCTGAATTTTGCATGCCTACTTCTATGGCGATAGCTCTGGCAACATCTTCTTTTTTGAGAAATATTTTTGACACAAGGTATCCGGCCGTAAAACCTGAAAAGTGTAGAAGAATAACTGCCATAAACAAACCTGGGGCTGAATCGAGTATAATTTCCTTGCCCCCTCCTATGATACTGGACACTATCAGGGTGATAAAAATTACTGCTACTGGTGGGGCAAAAGCAACAGCTTTTTTGGTAAAGTCTGGCAGAAACCGGTTCATTAAAGCCCCGGCAGTCACTGGCAGGAGGACTACCTGTAAGGTGTTCAGAAAAAGGCCGGCGGCATCCACATCTACTTTGCTCCCGGCAAGAACAGCGGTAAGAACTGGTGTAAGCACAATGGCCATAAGGGTTGAAAAGGCGGTCAAACAAACACTGAGTGCTACATTCCCCCTGCTCAGGTAGGTAATTACATTGGAAGCTGTACCTCCCGGACAACAGGAAACCAATATTAACCCTGTGGCAAGAAATGGCGGAAGGTTAAAAGTCTGCGCAAGAAACCATCCAAGAAATGGCATAACTGCAAATTGTAACGCCAGTCCTGTAATCACCCAAAGTGGCATCCTGAATATCTGAAGGAAGTCAGTAGTTTTTAAAGTAAGTCCCATCCCCAGCATGATAATGCCCAGTCCAATGGTAATATAGTCATTGGTAAACCAAGCAAAAAGCTCCGGATTATACAGAGAGGCCGCTGATGCTACTATTATAATAATAGGAAAAGCATTGGTAATCCCATTAAGGAATTTCATAATAAACGTAATCTGATAATATAGGTACTAGTAAAAAACCTTTGACGGAAGTTACCTAAAAAAATTGTACTACCAGAGGTAAGAGATAAATAAATTCTTTGCAAGCCCTAAACCTTTATTTATTTCAAAGCAATTTTGTCAAGTAGTATCGTGTTTTGCAAAATGTTTTGTTTATTTTGCGATAGTGTTTATTCGTGTGTTACAAAGTTAATTTTATAGATTGTGAAGAAAATTTTTACTACTGTTTTTATAAGTGTTTTTTCAAGTTTGGTTGTTTTTGGGCAGGAGAATTCTTGGGTTAGGGCATTGTTAAAACACGAAACGGCAGAAATGCTTACTGCCACTTTGTTAGGAGACTCTCTTGTACTGGTTTCTCATAAAGACAACGCAAATACAGTGGATTTCTCTAAATTGGCTGCTTATGATATGGATGGAAACCATAGGTGGACAACCAATTTCTCTTCAGCCGTTTCTGTTCATGGAGATTTGATATATTCTACTGGATCATCAATTTACACTTGCGGGACTGCATGCAGTGAACATTATCTTGAACTAAGTAAGTTAAACCCTGCTGGGGAAGTTTTAGATAAGATAGATGTTTTTGAAGACCATTGTGACACCACGCTTTCTTTCAAACATCAGACAGTGTCTCCTTCGGGCCAGGTCTTTTTACTAGGAGACTTGTTTATGGCTAAAGTAAACGAAAGCTTTGAGGTGGACTGGGTGAAAAAGGGTTTAGACCAGGTATTTACTTCTGCGAATTTTATTGACGATGATAAAATTCTTTTTTCAGTTCAGGATGGACTGGTGCTTATGGACAGTTCTGCTGAACATGTTATTCGTCAGTATGACTTTGAAACTTCAGAAGTTCTTCAAGTTGAATTAAAAAGTGACAGTATTTATGTCTTGACATCAGAGGGTGTGTTTCTGTTTGACACTTCTTTTAATATATTGGCCAGCTATAATGAGCCGGTGGAAACCTTTACTACTTCTGGAGACTATGTATGGTTTAGGCAAAAGGAAGCTTCGGAAGACAAATTTATTCGTTTAAATAATGACTTTTCCTCCCCTGAAGTTTTTGACAACTTTAAGGTTATGTCTGATTCCACAAGTTTACTTGCTTCTGCAGAGCAATTATTTATGATAGGAAACTCTCTGAATCAACTTTTTATACATGCTCAAAGTATTCATAAAGATAATACTTTACCTGAATTTCCTGATATAGCCTTGAATAATGTTACCTTAGGCGAAACTAGAGTAATGAGTTATTTACCGTATGGGGAGCCAGGCCGTCCACATAGGCTTAGATCGGAATTAATTATAGAAGTAGAAAATACAGGGTCTATAGAGGTAAATGCTTTTGGTGTCATGTATAGGGTTGGAGGTATGGGGTATGGTTGCCAAAGGTATTCAGGGAAGGACTTTGAGGATATAAGCCTTAAACCAGGAGAAGTTAAAGAGTTTACTTTCAGCCATTCTTATTCCATGTCGAACTTTTCCCGAAACATGTGCTTTACGTTAAATTTGCCAAATAAAGACCTTTTTGAAGTCAATTTGAATGACAATACATTGTGCGAACATCTTCCTCTTTCTACCTTAAAAGAGGAAACCATGTCCATTAAAGTTTACCCTAACCCTGTACAGGATGTGCTAACAATTACTATGTTAGACCATATACATGGTTTGGAAATTTTATCTCATCATGGGAAATCTGTGCAAAATATAGAGGTGGAAGGTAAAGAAGCTCGTATTGATGTTTCACATTTATCGGCAGGTTTATATTTGCTTAAAGTTTTTTCTGAAAATGGTATGGAAGTAAGGAGGTTTACCAAGCTTTAACCGAATATACAAGTTTAATGTCTATTAGAGGTTTACGGAGTAGCAAATGGTTGTTAAAAATTGATGACTATGCTCATAAGCTACCTTTTCAATAATCATAAAAAAATACTTTGGCGAGAGTTAAGTTTGCGCTGACATTATAAGTGAAAATTAAAGTAAAGCATCAAAGTGAACATTAACTTTAACTATAGAAAGCCAGAGGCCAAAGGTAAAAAAGTGGCTTACTTTTCCATGGAGTTTGCTATTGACCAATGCCTTAAAATATACTCAGGAGGCTTAGGTTTTTTAGCGGGATCACATTTGCGTAGTGCTGGCGAGCTGAACCAAAATTTAATCGGTATTGGCATTTTGTATAAGCATGGGTATTACGATCAAAATAGAGACAGTAACCAACAGATGCGTGTTGATTTTATCAAAAAAGACTACTCCTTTTTGATGGATACTGGCATAGTATTTCCGGTAAGTGTTCATGACCATACTGTAATGGTTAAAGCATTTTATCTCGCTCCTGATATTTTTGGCACAGCCCCATTGTTTTTACTTTCTACAGATATACCTGAGAACGATTATTTGTCGAGAACTATAACGCATCGGTTGTACGATCCCAATGAGGCTACTAAAATTGCACAGTCTATTGTCTTGGGCATAGGGGGTGCCAAATTACTGGATATCCTTCATGATAATACCGATATTTATCACATGAACGAGGGTCATCCTTTGCCCCTTTTGTTTTATTTATATTCCAAGTGTCACAATCTTGAAGAAGTCAAAAGAAAGGTAGTCTTTACCACCCATACTCCTGAAGCAGCGGGTAATGAGGAGCATGATATAAATTTGCTCAATGAGATGAACTTCTTTTATTCTGTGCCCTTTCATGAAGTAAAGGAAATCACAAAAGTTGCCTATGGAAACTTAAATTACACTTTAACCGGTTTGAGGTTTGCTAAGATTGCCAATGCTGTTAGTAAAATACATGAAAAGGTGGCTAATGAAATGTGGAAAGGTAATGAAGGCACCTGCTCTATTATTTCTATAACCAATGCTCAAAGCAAAAGCTATTGGGCTGATAAAAAACTTGAAGAGGCTTTTGAAAAAGGCTCAGAAGCAGAAATCCTCAATCGCAAAAGGGAAATGAAAAAAGCCCTTTTTGAAGTAGTTGCCGATCAGACAGGTAAGTTATTTCATCCCGATGTTTTAACGGTGGTTTGGGCACGTAGGTTTGCAGGTTATAAACGTGCCAATTTGATCATGAGGAATTTTGAAAACTTTCTAAATTTAATTACCTCAAGTCAATATCCTGTTCAGTTTATTTGGGCAGGAAAACCATATCCTGAAGACAGTTCAGGCATTCACCTTTTCAATGAGATTGCAAACCAAATACATCCTTTTGAAAACTGTGCGGTATTAACAGGCTACGAGCTGAAGCTGTCAGCCCTTTTAAAACGGGGTGCGGATGTTTGGCTCAATACCCCACGCTATTCTAGAGAGGCTTCAGGCACCAGCGGCATGAGTGCTGCTATGAATGGCACTGTAAATCTTTCCATTGCAGATGGATGGTTCCCTGAGTTTGTCAAACATGGATAAATGGTTTTGTTGTTCCTGGAAATCAATTTCACACTCAAGAGCAGCAGGATACAGAAGATAACCAGGCACTGATCAGTGTGCTAGAAAGGGAGCTTATTCCAATTTACTATGCTAATAAAAGCAAATGGGTAAGTATAATGAAAGCTGGCGCCAAAGATGTTGCTCCTGAATTCGATTCTTCAAGAATGGCTAAAGAGTATTATGATAAGCTATATAATTACCTAGACCAAAACTGACGTAAAGCTCCTGCACTATTTATTGACCTTTGCCAAAAGCAGTTGTTTTGACAAAGGTCAATGACGCTCCACCTCTTCTGGGCTTTCTACTGGATTTTCCAGCATTTCTTCTCCCCGTAATACGCCAAAGAAGATGGAAACCACCAAGAAGATAGAAACTATTAGATATATGGCTTTATTTAAACTGTTATATCTGCCCGTTTCAGGAACGAAATCAGCTGCAAGTTCAAATATTTCAGTATGTAACTGATTTGCATCTACTCCTTTTTGTTTGAGTATGTTTATTATGGATGTTATCATGGGAGCAGGCCCACAGATATAATAGTCTTTAGTTAAATAGTCATTTTTGAGATATTGGTCTAACACATACTTGTCAATTATTCCTTGTTCTCCTTCCCAATCTTTATCCGCCTTTTGGAGTAAAAAAACTACTTTGAGAAAGTCGTTATTAGCTTCAATTGCTTTAAGCTCTTCTCTAAAAGCAATGTCTGCTTCTTGAATATTGGAATAAAGTAATGTAACATTTCCTTTAAAGCCACTGTCTCTCATATGCCTGATCATGCTCATAATAGGTGTAATCCCTATTCCGCCAGCTAAAAAAACAATATCTTTTTTGTTATTATAGACATAAGAAAACTGTCCAAAAGGGCCATTGATGATGGCCTTATCGCCTGTTTTGATATGCTTTATAGTTTCTGTAAAATCTCCAAGGCTTTTAATTGATGAAGACACAAAATCTTGTGTCGGGCTGGATGATATGGTAAAGTGGTGTTCTTCATCAGATATGTTCTCACCAAAAAAACGGATAAAATGGAATTGGCCAGGTAAATAATCATACTTAGTATTAGCCTGGGGTTTCATTTTGACTGTATGAACGCCCTCCGCCTCTTGTATAATGTCTTCAACTGTAAAAACCCGCTCATTTTTGTAACGAAACCATCTATGCCATATAAATAGTGGCACTCCAATGACTGGTATAGCTATCCATATTGCTTGCATGATAGGGTTGTCAACATCTGAGCCTGTAAACCATGAATGTATGAGGATGAATAGTAAAACTGTCAATGCAAGTGTATCATGGATAACCCTCCAAGTCTCCCAACTAAGGTTGATTTTTTTGCGGAACACACTTAAAAGTACATGAGCGAGTAATAGGATAATGGCTACAAATCCTATCCATAAATTCCATGGGTTTTCAGGATCAATAGGCAAGAGCCAATTTTCGGCATGAATACTCATTAAAATTGGATGTGCCAGTATAAGTAGAAGGATAAAGCCTCCCATTTTGCTGTGAAAGATAAATAGCCGATCCAGTCCGAAAACTTTATCTAATATTTTGAAACGCAGAGGAATGATGAGCTGAAAAATATATAAACTTATAGCTATAAGTGCTAAGCTTCTGGCAAATTCATTGTAGAAGCTGTGTGGGCTTCTTGGAAGCGTAAAGGTCGCAATGACCAAAGGGGTAACCCCTATTATTACGTAAATGGACAGGAATAATAGGGATAAGATTTGTCGTTTTTCTGAAGAATATACTTGATTGTCACCCATAGTTAAATCTTCTGTATTATGAGAAAACAACAAGGAGGGTCTATTGTTATATTATGAAAACAAGAAAGAATTGACTCAAAGTAAGCACCTGTAGTTTATTTGGTGATATTCTTTCTGTATATCTTGTTTTCTTTGTCGATCACTTCAAAGGATTTTTGAACAGGTGACAAGTATAATGTCTCTTTCAATCCCAAACCAAGATAACCCAAGTCCACCAAGCTATCGCTAAACAGTTTAAAAACACGGTCTTGTAATACCTTATTAAAGTAAATTAATACATTTCTGCATATAATTAATTGGAATTCATTGAAGGAAGAATCTGTGGCGAGGTTGTGTGGGTAAAAAATTACATTTTCTAATAGCTCAGAATCGAATTTTATGCTCCCGTAATTACTAATATAGTATTTTGAAAAAGATTCCTTACCTCCACTTTCGTAGTAGTTTTTGGTAGTATCCTTTATCATTGAAACAGGGTAAATGCCCTCCTTGGCTGTTTGAAGTACTTTAGGATTAATATCTGTTGCATATATTTTTGTTTTATGCAGCAAGTTTTCTTCCTTAAGCATTATAGCTAGTGAAAAAAGCTCTTCTCCTGTAGAACATCCCGCATCCCATATTTTGATATAAGGATATGTGGAAAGTAAAGGGAAAACATTTTTGCGCAATGACAGGAAGAAAGATGGATCACGAAACATTTCAGTAACATTGACTGTGATTTCCTGAAGAAAATACGTGAACTCTTTCTCATCATAAAGTATGTCTTGCGCTAACTCGTCTATGTCTTTATAATTTTTCCTTAGGTAAAACCTGCTGACCCTTCTGGAAAAGGAAGAACGGGTATACCCTGAAAAATCATAGCCGTATTTTTGATGAACCTTTTGTATTAGGTCCTCTAATTTTTCATCAAAAGTCATTGGTGTTTAACCTTCGTAAAGCCATACCCTCATTAATGTAAGGAGCTTCTCATTATCTACCGGTTTAGTTATATAATCAGAAGCCCCAGCTTCAATACATTGCTCTCTGTCGCCTTTCATGGCTTTGGCAGTCAAGGCAATTATAGGTAAATCTTTGTATTGAGGATTCTTTCTTATCCTTTTTGTAGCTTCAATGCCGTCCATCTCTGGCATCATAATGTCCATCAGTACAATATCTATTTTGTTTTCAAGTTTGTCCAATGCTTCTTTACCATCGCTGGCCACAACTATTTCCATTCCATGAGCTTCAAGTAAGCTGTACAAGGAGTACACATTTCTGATGTCATCATCTACAATAAGGACTTTTTTGTTTGCCATAACCTCCTCAGGTACGTGCAGTTTCATTTTATAGTCACTGCCCATAGGAAGTTTTTGGTTTACTTTGTGCAAAAACAATTGTACCTCATCCAATAAGCGAAGGTATGAATACTCATTTTTGATAATAATTGTATTGGCAAACTTCTTAATCTTCACCTCGTCTTCCTCGTTTAAATCTTTGCCTGAGTAAACAATGATAGGTAACTTGTGGAAATGTTCTTCTGAACGGATTTTTTTCATCCAGTTAAACCCATTCATTCCAGGCAAGTTTAAGTCCAGGATAATTCCTTCTATCGGCTTGTTTTTTAATATTATTTCCGCTTCTTCGGCTGAATGTGCCGCAATTGATTGTATGTTTCTTGATGAAAGGAGTTCTCCTATGGCATTGTTTTCTATCACATTATCTTCTACAATAAGAATAGTATTGATAGATTGCTTAGAACCGTTTTGAACCTTATTTAAGGCCTTATCTAGCATTTCTAGGGTAACAGGTTTAGATAAATAGTCTTCGTTATGATACTGTTTTTTCTGCACTTCTTTATCATAAGCAGACATGACATGTATGTTGACATGCTTGAGCTTTTTGTTTGCTCTTATTGCTTTAAGAACTTCCCAACCAGAAGTGTCCGGTAAGTTTATGTCTAGCAGTATTGCATCCGGAAGGTGCTTCTGGGCTATGTCTAGCCCTTCTTTTCCTGTATAGGCTTGATATACCTTGAATTGTTTTGCTTTAGAAAAATCGGCCAAAATCCTATTGAAGCCTTTATCGTCTTCAATAATTAGCATTGATGTTTCTTTTTTATCTGTTGACGGAAGCTCCTCTATTACTTGGACAATAGACTCCTCTGTTTTGGAGATAGGTTCCTGTTCTACTGAAGGGAGACTTGTGTGTTTTTCCTTTATTTTTTGAGGCAAGAGTAAAGTAAAAGTACTTCCCTGTCCTTCTTCACTGTTAATTTGTATTTCACCTCCAAGTAACTGCGCTAGCTCTTTGCAGATGGTGAGGCCGAGACCTGTTCCTCCATATTTTCTTGTGGTAGAAGCGTCTGCTTGTTTAAATGCTTCGAAGATTGTTTCCTGTTTTGCTATTGGTATACCTATTCCTGTATCAGAAACAGAAAAAGCTAGCACTTCAGAGCTTTGTTTCAAGTCTTCAGAATGGTAGGCCGTATTGGCTTTAGCTTTATACACTGAGAATGTAATATCACCACCTTTCTGGGTAAACTTTATGGCATTGCTTAACAAATTACGCAGTATTTGTTCTAGGCGAAACTTATCGGTAAATATGGTGTTCGGCAAGTCTTTGCTATATTGAACAATGTAATTTATTCCTTTCTCTTTTGCCAGTTCTTTAAATGACTCTTCTACCCTTATGTCTTTAATGTCAACTTCTGCTTGTTCAAGCTTTACCTGACCAGCCTCTATCTTTGAAAGGTCTAGGATTTCATTGATTAATTTTAAGAGATCCGTGCCGGAGTTATGAATAATCTGAGCATGTTCCAGTTGCTTGCTGTTGAGGTTTTGTGCCTTGTTGTCCGACAGCAACCTTGATAAAATCAAAATACTGTTGAGTGGAGTCCTTAGCTCGTGCGACATATTTGCTAAGAACTGACTCTTGTATTTGCTTATAGACTCTACCTGTTTTACTTTAAGCTCAATAGCTTCTCTTGCATCTTCAAGTGCCTGATTTTTTGTATTTACAGCTTCAAACTGTTCTTCAAGTTGTTGGGCTTTCTCTTCAAGCTCTGAATTTTTTTCTTGTAGTTCCTCTTGGCTTACCCTTAGTTCCTCTTCTGATGTTTTAAGTTCTGCGTTTAATTGCCTTAACTCTTCTTGTTGTGACTCTAGCTCCTCTGCTTGGTTTTGTGTTTCATATAAGAGTTCCTGGGTTTTCAGATGGGCCTGAAGTGTTTGTAAAACAATAGCTATCCTTTCAGAAACGGAATTAAAGAATTCGATCTTTGTTTCATCGTACAATTCTCTGGAGCCTAGTTCCACAATTCCCTTCACTTTATTAGAGAAAACAAGTGGTAAAAGAAGTATATTGGCAGGGGAAATTTCAGATATTCCTGTTTCAACCTTTAGGTGCTCACCAGATACTTCATTTAATATCCTTAAAGAGCCTTCTTCTGCGGCTTGTCCTGTCAACCCAACCCCAGTTTTAAAAGACGTAATTTGATGGATTTCGCATTTGGTTCCGTAGGATGCAGTTGGTACAAAATTACCAGCTTCATTTTTTAAGTATAAAACCCCTACTTGAGAATTTGTATAAGAGCATAGATAGGCAATGACTTTTTGCGTTAAAGAGTGCATGTCGTCAGAGCCAGAAAGGTTGTCGTTGAGTCCAGAAACGCCACCAACTATATAAGTTCTTTTCTGGCTTTCCTCTTTGTATTTTTTGAGGTTTACCTGCATTTCTTTGATTGCATTGCTCAACAAATCTTTCTTTCCGGCTACCTCTACTTTGGTGTCATACTTACCCTGTCCGATGGCATGCGCAACATTGGACAGCGCAATGTTTTTGTTGACTACTTTTCTAAATGAGTCTGCCAATGTGCCAATTTCATCACTTGATCTGTAATTTAATTGTATATCTGTAGATCCTACAGCAACTTTTTCAGCCGCATCTCTCAAAGACGACAAAGAACCTGACACTGTTCTTATGATATATAATGACAGAAATAGGCCTGTTGCTATAATGAATAGAACCACCCCTATTAATGTGGCTAGTTGGGTTTCTTTAGATGAACTTAGATTATTAACATCTTTTAAAACTGCGTTCATTAAGAGTTTTTCTTGATCTCTTATACCTTCCACAACAGAGGTGAAACTGTTAAACACATCTAGTGCATCACCTGAAAGCAAGGTAACTTTGGGCTTTTGTGCATATGCTTTCATAAAAACCTGAACTTCGGGAAAACCTTTGTTTTCTAAGTGGCTGTGGAGTGTGTTCAGGCTTTGTTCAGAAATGAACTTTGAGTAGGTGTTTAAAGAGTTGTCAAAGGCTGCCATTTGTGTGGCTAGTCTAGCATAACTTTCATAAGAAAACTCTTGATCTAGATAAGCAGTCAATATAGAACTCCTTGCCTTGCCCAGATAAACTTTAGAGGAAACCAAATTGGTAAAGCTGACCAGTTTCCACCTTACTGAAACATTGCTAATCCCTAAGGCATTGTCGTTAATTTTTTCTAAAAAAGTGAACAGTAGTTGGTTGGAGTAATTTTGATAACTAGCAATATCAAGTTTGCCTTTATCATAGTCATTTCTATATTTTTGCAAATCATTGACCATAGAAAGTTCTGTAAAAGGAGCATCTTTATAGAAGTCTTTTAGTTTTTTTGCCGCATTATCCGTTTTTATCCTTTGGTTTATAGCTTCATCAAGTAGTGAGCTATCTCCTTTTCCAGTTCCTAATATGCGGGCGCGTTCTTTTTGAAACTCGTGGATATACTCTGAAAGGACTTCTGATTCCTGAAGCCTATACACAACTTCTTTAAGTTCGTTGTTTTGCTTTACTTCATCTGTTACCTTAAGAAGAACAAAATATAGTAGAGGGATAAGTAATATAAGCAGGATTATTAGTAGCTTATTTCTGATTTTTAAGTTGTTAATAGTTCTTATCATCTTAAATAGAAAAATGGCTTACTGTTTGTCAACTTAGATGTAATACAAAACTACTTTATTTTATATTACTGACAAGTGAATTCACAACACTTTTTATACCCATTAATTTGTTTATTGTTTAAAACTATGATGATACCTTTATTAAACAAGTATAGGTTATTGAAATTCATACAATAACTTTCGGTGTTTTATATGTAATTATTCTTTTAAAAAGTCCTATATTTTGCCTAGAGTTTTTATCAGTTTAATGGAATGCCAATAACAAATATTGCCAGTTACCTCTTAGAAGGTAAGGCTCAAATTCACTTCTAATGGATTTAAAAGAAAAGCATATACCCACAAAAGGTAAAGTTGAGTTTCTTAAAGATATCAAGAACTTTCCAGAAGAAGAGAAAGGGTCTGATATTACTGTGAATGAAACACATATGTCTTGGGTTTTTCTTACTGAAAAACATGTATATAAGATGAAAAAGCCAGTTAAGTACAGTTTTCTGGACTTTTCTACCCTTGAGAAAAGGAAGTATAACTGTGAGGTGGAAGTACGACTCAACCGCCGGCTGGCACCTGATGTTTATGAAGGGGTTATTCCAATGACCCTCAACAGCCAAGGTCAACTTCAACTTTCAGGACATGGAGTTACTGTAGAGTGGTTGGTAAAAATGAAAAGGTTGCCTCAGAAATCTATGTTGGAATATAAAATCCAAAACAATACGTTACAAAAGTGTGAAGTTTTTCCTGTGGCACAACTTTTAGCTAGTTTTTATCTAAAGCAGGAAAAAGAACATTTGACACCGGAAAAGTTTTTGAATAACCTAATTGGGGATATTGATAATAATCTTAAAGAGCTAGAAAACCCACTTTTTCAGGTAAAACCTAGTCTTCTGATACATTTAAAAAACACCCTTACCGCTTATATAGATAACAATAGCCAAGTGTTGCATAAAAGGGTCGGGAAAGTTGTAGAAGCCCATGGAGACTTGCGGCCTGAACATATTTATGTAAATCAAAGCCCAAAAGTAATTGACTGTTTAGAATTTAACAGAGATTTGCGGATCTTGGATCCTGCTGAAGAACTTTCATATCTTTCTCTTGAATGTGATATGTTAAATGCCTCTTGGACAGGCCATATAGTTTTACAGGAGTACCAGTCTATAGCACATGATTATTTTCCATCGCATTTAGTTGACTTTTATAAGTCTAAAAGGGCTGTATTAAGGTCTTTACTGTGTTTTAGACACATAACGGAACCTAATGATTACCATAGAGAAAAATGGAAGCACAAAGGCATTAGATATTTGGAAGTAGCATCAGAATACGCTGATAAGGTTTCTAAAGTTCTTCAATGATTTCTGTTACAGAGCCTCCTGTTTGCAAACATTGGATGCATCTTCCTATCAAAGGGGCCACATCAAGCACAACAATTTTTTGCTTTACCAAATCAGGGTTTAGTTTCTCGGGCAATGGAATAGAATTGGTAAGAATGAGCTTGTCTAGTGCTGGGTTTTTCAGATTTTCATTTGCTTTTGAGCCAAAAACGCCATGCGTTACCATTGCTAAGACTTGCTTGGCCCCTGCTTCTTTACACATAGCGGCCGCCCGTGACAAGGTGGTTCCGCTGCTGATGAGGTCATCGATAACAATGACTGACTTGCCTTCTACATTGCCTACCAAAGCACTCCCACTGACAACACCCATGCTGCGCTTCTTTTCCATGAATGTGACGGGGACATATGTACCGATACTTTTGCTCAAAACTTCACTGAATGCTTCTGCGCGTTTCATGCCGCCAGCATCAGGTGAGAGTACCACTACATCACTTTCTTTAATGTTGTTCTTTACATAACAAGCAAAGAGCGCTTTGGCTTCAAGGTGGTCTGTGTAGCACCTGAAGGAGTTTTGGAATGCCTGTAGGTTATGAACGTCTAGGGTCACTACATGGTCGACGCCGGAAGTTTCTAGCAAACGAGCAACGTATTTGGTGGTAACAGGGTCTCTTTGTTTGGTTTTCCTGTCCTTTCTGGCATAACACAGGTAAGGGATAATGGCTGTTACCTTGGCTGCAGAAGATTCTTTTAAAGCGCCGATAAAAAACATCAGCCTGCACAATTTGTCATTGACACTCATTTCAGGGTCTGAGTGCAAAGATTGGACAACATAAACATCCTTATTTCGCACATTTTCTATAGGCCTTATTTTGTGTTCTCCATCCTCAAAATCCCGTTCTTCGTGATCTGCCAATCGAACATTGATTTCGGCCACGGTTTTTTCTGCAAAATATTTCCCTGATTTTAGTGAAAAAACACAAAAAGGGTTAGTTTTCATAACTTAGTTTTTTGTCGATGTTCTTAAACAACTTTTTCGTATACCTTATCAGATGTTACAATTTCGATGTTGTTCTGCCTCATTTCCGAAAAAGCTTTTTCCTCATCTCCTTCTTTTTTCTTTACGCCCTCTACCGCATCTTCTATTACATAAGTTTGGAAACCTTTGTTTACTGCATCTAAGGCAGAATTAAAAACACAGTATTCGGTAGTAAGCCCGGTAATGTAGAGTTCATTTACTCCTTTTTTTTTAAGGTAGCCTTCTAAATCTTCATTAGTTGCTTCAAATGCAGAATACCCATCATCGCGGTTGTCGGTTCCTTTGAGAAAAACCTTATCAATGATGCCTGTCTCAAGCTTTGGATGAAAAGCTGCACCTTGTGTGTTTTTGACACAATGAGCAGGCCACTTTTTGAAATGTACAGTATCAGCTGGGTGCCAATCCTTGGAGGCTACTACCAAAGGAAACCTTTCTGTAAGTTTATTAATGACCGGTATGATTTTGTCTCCCTCAGGTGCTGGAACGCTACCTCCTGGACAGAAATCATTTTGAACATCAACTATAAGTAAAGCTCTCATATTTACTTTTTAATTGGTTGACAATGTTTGATCGTAAATGAATGAGTCCACTGGTGGCCCAAATATTATAATCTGGAAAGTTGAGATATGTTATTTTTTCTTTGCTAAATCTTTGAAACCTGGTGTTTGTGTATTGAGCCTTCGTGTATGGGGCCTTGCTTTCTACAAGTATTTTTCCGTCGTCCATTACTTTTGACAGCAAAGGCTCTGACTGGGAAACCTTAACCGTAAACTTTCTGTCTTTTTCAAAAAGGTCATATACCTCTTCTGTTAAATTTTCATTCTCC
This sequence comes from Cytophagaceae bacterium ABcell3, assembly GCA_030913385.1. NCBI lineage: Bacteria > Pseudomonadati > Bacteroidota > Cytophagia > Cytophagales > Cytophagaceae > Natronocytophaga > Natronocytophaga cellulosiphila. Next base: position 3,172,914 of record CP133159.1, on the reverse strand, counting down.
ATGGCTATGATGTCCGCAAAAAAGATTCCATTATAGTCGCTTGTTCGTATCACTTTTTTATAACCAGGAAGTATAATTTTGTTAAAGTCTTCGGATATTTTCAGTCTAGGCTTGCCATCAAAATATGAAAGCTTATAAACGCCATCCAGTGCGCCACTATCTTTTCCTGTGATCATACTTGTACCTACTCCATAAGCGTCTATTGGAGCTTTTGAGTTTTCTAGTTGGTGTATGACCTCCTCATCAAGTTGACTAGATGCAACAATTTTGACATATGGTAAACCAGCCTCGTCAAGCATTTTTCTTGCTTCCTTGCTTAAGGAGTTTAAATCTCCACTATCGAGTCTTATGCCGTAGAGCTTTTGACCTTTTTGTTCCATTTCTTTTGCTATTGTAATGGCAGCCGGCATTCCCATGCGAAGTGTGTCATAGGTATCTACAAGCAAAACACATTTGTCTGGCCAGTTTTCTGCAAATACACGAAATGCTTCAAGTTCATTTTCATAGCTTTGAACAAAAGAATGTGCCATAGTACCAGATGGTACAAGGTCGAACAGGAATGCACTGTAAACATTGGATGTGCTGTTCGCTCCGCCCGCAACGGACGCTTTGGAACCATGGATCCCTCCTAGCCCTTGGGCTCTTCTAAGGCCAAAATCAATGACTTGTTTATTTCCGGCAGCTTGTTTTATTCGAAAAGCTTTGGTGGCAATAAGTGACTCGAAATTTATGATATTTAATAATAGGGTTTCAATTAATTGGGCTTCTACAATATTTCCCTTTATAGTTATGATAGGTTCATACGGAAAAACAATGTCACCTTCTGTAGCTGCACAGACTTCTCCTTTAAAAGAAAAATGGCTTAGGTATTCCAAAAACCTTTCATCGAACCCTATGTTTTTGAGGTAGTTTATGTCATCATTGGAAAAAGCTAAATTTTGTAAAGATTCAAGAAGTTCCGATAGGCCGGAGAATACTACAAAAGGGCTTGAAAAAGGAGTTTTCCTAAAGAAATAGTCAAAGCTTGCTTGGCAGTTTCCTTTTCCATCTAGTAGAAAGGCCTGAGCCATTTTTAGTTCATATAGGTCTGTGTACAGCCCCAAGTGTTTGTCTAAATAAGCCATACCTTTCTAATAAAAAGAAAGGTAAAATGTTTGCTTTTAAACGGCTGCTTTAATCAGTAGAGTTTAGAGGTAAAGTTATCTTAAATTCAGTACCTTCTCCTGCTTTGCTGTTTACCTCAATTTTTCCTTCTGCATTTTCAACAATTCTTTTTACAATGTAAAGGCCGATGCCCGTGCCTTCTACATGGGTATGTAACCTCTTGAACATGTCAAAGATCTTTTCTTCTTGTTCTTCTGTTAGGCCCAGGCCGTTGTCGGATACAGATAATATGAAATTGCCATTGGTTTGTTCTGTCCTTATAAAAACTTTAGGATCTCTGTCTGGACTACTATATTTAATGGCATTACTTACCAGGTTGTATAAAATGCTACGGAAATGTTTTCTTGAAAACCTTATTTCCTGAATTGGTAAATCTGTAGTAATGGTTGCATTGTTTTGTTCTATTAAATCTTTATGATCTTGTTTGAACTCATCTAGGATCATTTGTATATTTACTTTCTCCTCTTGGTTTTCGTATTCTCTTTGAATACGGCTAATTTCTGTAAGATCTGAAATAGTATTTTTCAATCTTTGTATAGATACATTGATCATGTCAAACAGCACAGTTACGTCACTGCTGCACTGCTCTTTTGTTTCATCATAAACAGTATGGAGCAATCCTTCCATATTTGAAATAGGAGCACGTAAATCATGAGAGGCTGTATAGACGAAATTGTCGAGATCTGAGTTTGTTTTTTTCAGTTCCTCCATCTGAGATTTTTGTTCATGGATATCAATATGGGTGGCCATCCACGATATCAGATTGCCTGATTTGTCCTTACGGGCAGTTACCAAGGTTAAATGCCACCTGTATACCCCATCTTTTCTTTTTAACCGGTGTTCAATTGTAAAGCTTTTGCCAGAAGCATAGCATTCTTTGTAAATGCTTTCTGTTTTGTCTCTGTCATCGGGGTGCACAATGGACTTTAGGTTAGAAAAAGTAAAGCCTTCGGATGGTAATCCTGTATAATTCTTCCATTTTTTGTTGACATAAGTAAAGTTACCTTGCTTGTCTGTCAACGAAACTTTTTCTGGCATGGCTTCAATAATAAAGTTGCGAGCAGCCACAGATTCCATGGCAGCTCGTTTGGCTATTTGAGATCTTCCATGGAACACCATTATAAAAAAAATTAAAATGCTAAAAGCAATTCCTCCGAATAAAACGAAATATGGAAGATTTTGCTCTGATCTTGACATGAAGCCGGCGGAAGCATACCTGATAGTCCAAGTACTCCCATAGATTTGAAGTTGGCTAATTTTTTCCAGATCCTCTGTTGAATTAGTTACGCCAGCTTCTTCGTATTTTTTTTGATATAGCAAGGCGTCATCATTAATATTTTCTCCATCATAAATCTGAATAGAAAGCTCCTGAAACCTGTCCATCAAAATAGCATTGAAAAGGTCAAATGCACGGAATGGGCTGTAAACATATCCCATAGTTTTTGCCCTTCTTTCACTTACATTGGTAATTACCCTCCCCTCGTTCTCATAGACTGGTACATATAATAAAAATCCAGGTTGTATATCAGCACCGGCTTCTTGCACCAAAGTAACCTTGCCTGATAAAGCGGACGTTCCACTGTCGCGAGCCCTTTTCATGGCTTCTCTCCTGACAGGCTCGCTAAACATATCATACCCAATAGCCCTTTGGTTGGCCAGAGTGAGAGGTTCAAGGTAAATGATTGAGGTATATACCGACCTTTCGTCTTTTGGAGTGATCTTATAGTTTGAAAAACCTCCTTCATGTCTCATAAACCGGATGTGGTCCTCAAGTTCATCAGGAGCAATGAAAATGGAATGGCCTATCCCTTGAATGCCTGGGTAGTTTTCGTTGACATCTAAGGTTTTGTAATAGTTTCTCCACTCCTCATGGGTAACGGTATCAGACTCTTCAATGAACCCTTTAGCTCCCAACAATATCTGGTTGTAATCAATCATTCTTTTCTCGACTACCATTTCAGCTCTGTCAGATCTTTCTTGGAAAAAGACATTGCGTCTTTCGTCCCTTACACTCTGCAGGTACCAGAAACTAAAAAGGGTGATCAATAAAACTATTATTGAAGAAAATGAAGGCAAAAAATCGGTTTTTAGAACATTGCCCAAGATCGTATTCATTTAATGCTATCTGTGTTAGATAACAGTTAAACAGGTAAGTCTTAAAACTGTTTAAAGAAAACAATAGATTAAAAAATACTTAGTCCTTAACGTTCCAATATGTTTGGAACATAAAAATATATAAGATTTTCTTATTAATTAGGGTCTGCTGAAAAAGTCACAAGTGTGCAAGATACGCATGGCCTTACATGAAGACGTATTGGAATACTTTGATTGTAAGGCATTAGGGCGCGATGAAAAACGCCCAAAATACTGATCTGTTCATATTTGTATAAAAATTATGAGCTATAGGTGCAAGAGTTTTTCGGTTATTTCTTATTTTCCTTGTACAGTAAATTGATAAACTTTTAGTCCAATACTTATTTTGGGCTAGCCACAAGCGCACAACCTACTTTAATTATATATCCTTTTCAAGCCCATGGATCTGTAGAGCTCTGTTTAAGCATTAGCAAAGATTTGTTTTCTGGATTAACAACAGCCTCCACCAGGGGTGCACGAAGTTTGATCCTGCTGGTGTTTTATATTGGTTTCTGAAGGGATATTACATTTGTCCTGAGCTAAACATGTGGTGTGTAATCGCTCGAGATGGAAAAGCTCTCCGTCAAAACTAATCCCAAATTTGGTAATAGAGTCTGTCTGATACTCTAACTCAATTTCATGATCTTCGATTTTTAGTTCTCTTTCTGCTAGTGTAATTATTCTCAAGAGTTTTTCAGCGCTTAAACGGTGATTGTAATCAACGGAATGCCATAATTGAAAACTAATTACGGATTCATTTCTTATTGTGCCACCACAGTCAATATACTTTTTGTCTATTTGGCCTATTTCAGTTACATGAAAATGATCAGGAACTATAGTACCATCCGGTAGTTTAAAGTTTACCTTTTTTAAATCAGTCAAATGTTCTTTTAGTTGGCTTAGTTTCATAAAATATAGGGGTCGGTTAATATTTCCACTTTTTAGCTAATTGCACTAAGGATAGCATAATTGGTACTTCTATCAATACACCTACTACAGTGGCCAACGAAGCACCTGAGTTTAAACCAAAAAGAGCGATTGCCACAGCTACAGCTAGCTCGAAGAAATTGCTCGCACCAATCATAGAAGCAGGCGCACAAATTCGGTAAGGAAGTTTTAAAAAACGTCCAGAAAACCAGGTCAAAAAGAATATGAAGTAAGTTTGAGTGGTCAGCGGAATGGCTATTAACAGGATATTAATAGGCTGATCTACAATTTGACTCCCTTGGAAAGCAAACAGCAATACCAGTGTAGTAAGCAAGGCAACTATTGAAAATGGCTTTAAGCCTGGCAAAAACTTGCCTTTCAAGAACTCCTCCCCTTTCGTTTTCAGGATCCACTGATTGGTCAAGTAGCCTGCCAACAAGGGAATTACTACAAATACCAAAACAGAGGTAACGAGTACACCATAAGGAATCTGAAAGTCTGTAATGCCGAGAAGCAGTTGGACAATAGGTATAAATGCTACCAATAAAATCAAGTCATTTATTGATACTTGAACCAAAGTGTAATTTGCGTCTCCTGATGACAGATAAGACCATACAAAAACCATGGCAGTGCAAGGGGCAGCCCCTAAAATAATGGCACCTGCTATATATTCGTTTGCTTGCTGGGGTGTAATCCATGCTTGATATAAATTATCAAAAAACAACCAAGCAAAAAATGCCATACTAAAAGGTTTGATCAACCAGTTCACGATGACTGTTAAACTTAAACCTTTAATGTTGCTACCGGCCTTTTTCAGTGAACTAAAATCTACCTGTACCATCATGGGATAGATCATCATCCAAACCAGGATGGCAACAGGGATATTTACGTGATATACCTCTAGTGTTGATATGATTTCTATATCCTCTCCTGTATAGTGGCCAATCACAATGCCACCTACTATACACAAAAGCACCCAAACAGTCAGGTACCTTTCAAAAAAGCCTATTCCCTCAGATTTCCCTTCCATTTATTTCTTATTTTTGATTATTGACATAAGGTAAAACATTTCAGTGGCAATCTGTCTACAACGTTCATCATACCTTTCTTGCTCCATTGGGGTATTATCTGCTTCTTTAGGATCTTTGTACCTGAGGGGAAATCTTAAAATTGCCCCAGGTATTATCGGGCAGTTTTTGTCTGCGTCTGAACAAGTCATCACAGCTATAAAGTTTTTGCTAGGGTTAAACTTGTCATTATAAATTTTAGAAAAGCATTCCATTGGAGGGATGTTTTGCCCCATATATACTTTATAGATCGGGTTGTTGCCGCCAGGGTTCTCTATATGAAAACCAGCACGCTTAATAGCGTCAACAGCCCGCGGATTAAAAGCAGTTGTTTCAGTACCGCCCGAATATGTTAAGATATTTTGAATGCCGTGATAAGCCGCAGCAGTAGCCGACCAAATTTGACCTAAATGGCTCCTACGGCTATTGTGCGTGCATATAAAATTCAGCTTTACATTACCCCCACTTTGAATGCTGTGGTCTATATGAGTGGCTAAATCTTTAATGGCATTAGACCTTTCGTTAGAAATAGAATCATAAGATTGTTTTATTTCATCGATATAGTTTTGCAATGGAGAAAAAAATGCAGGACTGTTTTTCATTATTTGATCAAGTGAATTAATTTAAAATATTGCAATATAGCGATTATAAAAACTGCTAACAACATGTATTCTTTTGGGGGTATTTATCAAAAAAGTCAGTAAAGAGTTTTTTGATCTCATCCCACTTTTTTTCATCGATACAGTAGCAGACAGATGTTCCTTCTATACTCCCTTTAATGATACCAATATTTTTTAGTTCTCTCAGGTGCTGGCTAATAGTTGCCTGTGCTAAACCTGTTTCTTGAACAATATCACCGGTGATACATTGTTTACATTGTACCAAATACTCCACAATTGCTACACGAGCAGGGTGGCCAAGAACCTTAGCTATAGTGCTGAGGTTGTTCTGTGCAGTTGAAAATAGTTCTTTCTTCGTGACTCCCATATTTTATTGCAATATAACGATTGATTTTCTTTATTAGACCATTATATGAAAATATTTTTTTGTTTTGTCAGCGACATGAATGTGTAACTGTCTATTTTTTTTGCTGTATATTAATTTGTGTTAAACAATTTAGCTTACATTGAGTTTTAACGTTCCTTTGTTTTTATTTTTTTCATGGATCATACATTTCATAGAGATTTTATGCCCCACGGGCATTGTTATTTTTGGGAGCCTGGAATTGTCTGGACTCATGCAGTGAGTGATTCTATTATTGCTCTTGCTTATTTCATTATCCCTTTCATGCTTGTACATATTGTTAGAAAAAGACGAGATTTTAAGTACATCTGGATGGGGGTGCTATTTGCTGTTTTTATTTTAGGCTGTGGCACTACACATGTGTTCGATGTCATTAATATTTGGAAACCTTATTATGTTGCTGATGCGAGTATTCGGGTCATTACGGCACTAGCTTCTATTGGCACTGCTATCATGCTAGTTAAAATTACGCCCAAAATATTAGTGATACCCAGTACAGAGAAATGGAAACAAGTGAACGAAGAGCTTTTGACTAATCAGGAAAGTTTACTTAAGTCCAATGAAGAACTTTCTAAGACGGAACAAATCTTGAAAGACCTAAATGCCGACTTAGAAAACCGGGTTAAGCAGCGTACGGAAGAATCTCTAAAAAAAGCTGAAGAGTTTGAGTTTTTGTCAGATACAATTCCTCAATTAGTATGGACTACGGATGCTGATGGACAGTTTGAGTATTTGAATAAAAGGTGGCTACAATATACTGGGCAATCACTTGAAAAAGCAAAAGGTAGTGGATGGTCAGAAGCTATCCACCCTGACCATGTTGAATACGCGATAGAAAAATGGAGAACCTGTGTGCAAGAAGAGGTAGAGTTTCAAACAGAGTTTTGTTTGAGAAATGCTTCTGGAGCTTATAGATGGTTTTTGGCCAAAGGTATCCCAATGAAAAATAAAAATGGGAAGGTCACTAAATGGTTTGGTACTTGTACAGACATCCACGATCAGAAAGTACAGGCAAAGGAGTTGGAAGCGGCTAACATCGATTTAAAAAGAATTAATAATGACCTAGACAATTTTATTTACACTGCATCTCACGATCTAAGAGCGCCTATTTCTAATATGGAGGGCTTGCTGAATACGATCTATGGTGAAGCGAAAGATGTTTGCTCCACTGAAGTAAATACGCTCTTTATGATGTTAAATACATCGGTTGCCAGGTTAAAAACTACCATTGATGACCTTACTGATATAAGTAGGGTGCAGAAAAATGTCAATAAAGACCTTACTACCATTGATATTAGTGAAGTCCTTGAAGAATTCAAAGAGAACCATAAAGACCAAATAGCAACACACTCTGCTGTTATTCAAGCTAACCTTGCAGAGAACTTTGTGGCATTTTCGAAGAAAAACTTTAGGAGCGTGTTCTATAATTTGGTAAATAATGCTATAAAATACCACCACCCCGACAGGAATCCTGAAATTACAATCTCTACTGGTAAAGAAGGTAATTACATTACCCTGACCATAGCAGATAATGGAATAGGTTTTGACAACAGTCAGAGAGATAAACTTTTTGGCATGTTCAAAAGGTTGCATTCGCATGTTGAAGGATCTGGTATTGGATTATATATTGTAAAGCGGATTATGGAAAATAGTAATGGTAAAGTAGAGGTGGATAGCGAAGTGGGAAAAGGTTCTACGTTTAAATTATACTTCCCTATTTTGGGTATTGAGGAAGAAGGCAAATAAGGCAGAATGAAAGGCCTGCCTTACCAAACACTTGCCCTTAAATTTATCAAAAATGAAGCGCTAATCTGCTATAACCAGCTTTTTTTTCAAGGTAGCAGGAATCAAATTTAGGAAGCTTATTTGGTTTGCTGCAAATAATCTTTGGCATACTGTGCTATAGCCAATTCTTTAGCTTTGGCCTCTAGCATAAGGTCTACATTTTTACCATAGGTATTGATGTGTTCATATATATAATCAGCGTGTGCTTGTGCTGGTGCAGTAGGGTCTTAAAATAGTTTTTTGGAGCTAGAGTAATGGACAACCGGTTTTATATTTTCCGGCCAAGTACCGTAAGCCATTAGCATAGCTTCCTCTTCTGATAACCCTCCTGTGCAAAATGTGTGATGCAAGTAATCAAATACCAATGGGATGCCGGTTAAGAAATGAATTTCCTGTAAATCTTTTATGGAAAATAGGTTCGCCCTATCATCATTCTCTACCGTCAGTCGGCTTCTGGCAGAAAAAGGCAATTTTGAACAGTTTTCTGCAAACCTTTTTATTGCTGCTTCTTTGTTGCCATAAGCGCCGCCTACATGAATATTGGCATAAGGCGATATTGGCAATCCGATCATATCCATCACTTCCCCATGTTGTCGTAATTCTTTCAAAGTATTCTGTAATACCCTTTCATTCGAAGTAGCAAGTACATTAAAAGGGCCTGGATGGTATGTAAGCCGTAATTTATGGTATTTTGCCTTTTTCCCTACTCTTTCTAGAATGCTCTTAATGGAAGAATAGTCTGGGAGATCAGGAAGTTCATACTCGCTCATCCAGGGAAACATATCGCTACTCATTCTGTAAAGCTTGATATCGTGTTCGATATTCCAGTCAATGACCTGATCTAATGCTTTGATATTCTTTGTAGCTATTTCTGATGCATAGCTTAGCCCTTTGTTGGTAAAGGTCCTTTTTACCATGGACTTATTGACCTTAATATTTTGTCCTGCCAATGTTAGGTTGATGCAAGCATATCCTGTGTTCATACTTAATGAACAAGCATGACTGGAAAACAGTTTTTTGCGGCTTTCTTATTCTGTTTTAGCTCTGTCTAGAAAAACAAAAAAGGCAGACTTACAGGCCTGCCTTTTTTACATGTTAAACTTAATTTATAACTATCCATCCTATTCACCCCCTCTGCATTCAAACTTCATCACACCAACTTCACAAAACCAACACCGCTACCAACTTCTCGTCCTCTTTTTGAATGCCTTTAATATAACAACGAATGATAGAAAAAAATGTTTACCTCTTGTTCCTGCCTCTTAAAGAAATTTAAAATATGGGGGCCTGCGGAAGATACAGGTGGAGGTTTTTCGGTTAGGTACGAAATGAGCAAAACAAAAGAGCCACCCTGTAGAGGTGGCTCCTGTTTAAAAGACTTAAAATTACTTATATATGTTAATTATATAAAAATCTTAATCTGCTAATTCAACATTGACTGCGTTCATTCCTTTTCTGCCTCTCTCAACTTCAAACTGAACTTTGTCATTTTCACGGATTATTTCTGTTAATCCTGAAGAGTGAACGAAGATGTCTTCACCTTCAATTTCTGGTTTAATGAATCCAAAACCTTTGGTCTCATTAAAAAACTTTACTGTACCTTTTTGCATTTTGTTATATTATATAATGAATACAAGGTACGTAAAAATAAAGTTCATATTCCTATAAAACCTTAATTATTTTTAAAAAAATTTAAAATTTAATTTATGGTTGCGAAAGAACCTTGTTTATTTCCGATATTAATAGCTGAATATTCTTTTTATCTTCCGGGTCTTCAGCTTTTTTTGCTGCCACCTTGGCATAACCTAGAGAAGCTTTAAAGTCCTTCTCTCCTTGGGCTTTAACTGTCTTATACTCTTCAGACTTTTCTTTTCCTCTTAAGTCTTGCTGCTTCTCTAGAGACTTCACCCCTTTTTCATAATAAATCACAGCGCTGTTAAAATTGGCAATGTAGTGCTCAGGCTCATGTTCAAGAACCTTTTCGTAAAAACTTAATCCTTTGTCTTTTTCCCCAGACTGGTCATATAACACGCCAAGCTGAGTAAGGACAGTGACATTGTTCTTGTCATTTTTGTATAAGGCCTCCAGGTTTTCTATTGCTTCTTCCTTGCGGTCTTCGGCAATAAGGATGTTTGTTTGTTGCTCTAACAGGTTAGAATTTCCAGGAAACTCCTCTAAAGCCTTTTGGCTGATACGGATGGCTTCTTCAGGGTTTTTGTCTACATTGTTGGTAATGCGTACAAGAGTGTAGTATAAGTAAGGGCTTGAATAGTCAATTTCTTTCAAGTCGCGGATGTATTTTTTTATTTTATCATATTCCTGTACCTGCTCTGCTGCATACATAGCATACACATAGCCTGTGGTGTCTTTAGGGTTGGTCAACTGTGCATTTTCGAAGCTGCTTACAGCTTGCTCATATTTTCCTGCTTCATATAAGGCATATCCTTGGTTAATAAAAGCTGGGTAAAGGTTACTTAACTTTTCCGAAGACTGTTTATAGTACTTTTTCTTTTTAGTATCCAGCTCCATTGCTTTTTGAAAAGACTTTAGCGCTTTTTCAGGGGCACCTTCTTTGAAAGACTCAAACGCTTCGCCTTCACTATAGGCAATAGATTGATAAATAACTCCTCTATAATACCAGGTTTCAGCCTTTTCTTTGGTTTTTTCATGGTCAATGGCTTTTTCAATTTCAGAAACAGCCTTATCCAGTTCTCCGTCTCTTTGGTACAATATTGCATTGGTTACAGCTCCCTGCTGCGCCATGACTTGAAAAGATAAAAGAATAGCTGTGCAAATTGATGCAAATAGTTTCATAGGGTCTTGGGTTTATGCCTGAAAATTAAAAACGCAATATATATCTTTGATAGTGTAATTCATAACCTGATGATTTGTTTTGAATCTGCTCGGTTATAAGGTTTAACCTCAAATATGCGATAGGATTTTCTATTGCGGAGTAAAATAAATCAATCAGTTGTTTCGCTCACATTTGTGTCTTGACCATAGCGCTGCAAAAGTACTGATTAAGTGTTATTTTGTTCCTCATGACGAAATCTGTCGCATGATTCAGGTTTACTAATAAAAAGAAAAGCCACTGCTAATAATGCAATGGCTTTTTCTTCAATTATATCCTCCGGTATAAGTTATTGGGTGTTTTTATTCATCGTCATCGCTTTCGCTACCGTCAATGACTACATTTGGATCTATAGGCGCATCATCTTCATCGTCTTCTATCCGCTCAATTTTTGCAACCGAGCAGATTTCATCTTTCTTGTTCAACTTGATCAACCGCACACCTTGTGTAGCACGTCCCATAACTCTCAAGTCTGAAACCCTGAGACGGATAACAATACCTGACCTGTTGATAATCATCAGGTCGTCTTGGTCTGTTACATCTTTTATGGTAACAAGTGGACCGGTTTTCTCAGTTAGGTTAATTGTTTTAACACCCTTTCCACCTCTGTTGGTGATCCTATAGTCATTTATATCAGATCGTTTTCCATATCCTTTTTCAGATACGACCAGCAGGTTCGTTTCAGTATTACTAATATGAACTATACCAACTACTCTATCATGTTCATCTTGAAGGGTTACACCGCGGACACCTGCAGCGGTTCTTCCCATTGGCCTAACGTGTTCTTCGTTAAACCTGATAGCCCTACCAGAACGTAACGCTATTACCAGGTCATCGCTTCCTGTAGTTAGGCGCACATCCAGTAACTTATCCCCTTCATTGATGGTAATGGCATTTATACCATTAGAGCGAGGACGAGAGTATGCCTCAAGGCTAGTTTTCTTAATGGTACCTTTTTCAGTACACATAACCAGGAAAGTATTGTTGATATAATCCTGGTCGTGTAGATTTTTAACATTGATAACAGCTTGTACCTTCTCGTGCTTTTCAATATTTATAAGGTTTTGAAGCGCTCTGCCTTTAGAAACTTTACTACCTTCAGGAACCTCGTAAACCCTCAACCAGTATACTTTTCCTGCATCTGTAAATATTAGCAGGTAATTGTGGGTTGTAGCCATAAACAGGTGCTCCGTAAAGTCGTTGTCTTTAGTAACAACGCCTCTAGAACCCACGCCACCCCTACTTTGGGCCTTATATTCAGTTAGTGGTGTTCTTTTAATATATCCTTCATGAGAAATGGTAATGAGCATTTCTTCGTCTGCTAAAATGTCTTCTATAGAGATCTCATCTGAAGAATGTTCTATTTGAGTCCTTCTTTTGTCACCATAACGATCTTTCATTTCTGTAAGCTCGTCTTTGATGATCTGCATACGAAGCTCTTTCTTTGCTAGAATTTCTTTTAAACGGCCAATGAGTGCCATTACTTCTTCGTATTCCTTAACGATTTTATCGCGCTCCATGCCAGTAAGCCTCTGAAGTCTCATATCCAGAATGGCACGGGCTTGGATTTCCGAAAGTTCAAAGTTGCTGATAAGACCTTCCCTAGCAGTTTCTGGGTCGCGAGAGTTACGTATTAAGGCGATCACCTCGTCAAGGTTATCAAGAGCAATAAGGTATCCTTGCAAGATATGCGCCCTTTTTTCAGCCTCTTTTAGCTCATATTCAGTTCTCCTGGTCACTACCTCATGACGATGTTCCACAAAATAGTGGATCATGTCTTTTAGGTTTAGTGTCTGTGGTCTGCCTTTAACTAAGGCCACATTGTTTACCCCAAAAGAAGATTGAAGCTGTGTATATTTATAAAGGTTATTTAATACAATGCCTGGTACCGCATCTTTTTTAAGGTCATAAACGACACGAAGCCCGTCCCTATCAGATTCGTCTCTTAAATCAGAAATGCCCTCTAACCTTTTCTCGTTGATCAGTTGAGCAGTTTTCTCAATCATTGATGCCTTATTGACCATATAAGGAATTTCAGTAACAATGATCTGCTCTTTGCCTGTTGAGGTTGTTTCAAAAACCGCATTCGCCCGCATTACTACACGTCCCCTACCTGTTTCATATGCAGAGTTTATTCCTTGTACTCCATAAATGGTACCACCCGTCGGAAAGTCTGGTCCTTGGATGTGCTCCATGAGTTCTGGTATGGTGATTTCATTGTTTTCAATGTAAGCAATAATACCATTGACCACCTCAGTAAGGTTGTGTGGCGCCATATTCGTAGCCATACCCACCGCAATACCAGAGGTTCCGTTGATAAGTAAGTTTGGAACTTTTCCAGGAAGTACAGAAGGCTCCTCTAATGAGTCGTCGAAGTTAGGGCTGAAATCAACAGTGTCTTTGTTGATATCAGAAAGCATTTCCTCAGCAATCCTTTTTAGCCTGGCTTCGGTATAACGCATGGCAGCCGGAGAGTCCCCGTCTATCGAACCAAAGTTTCCCTGCCCGTCTACCATCGGATATCGCAAAGACCACTCTTGGGCCATACGTACCATGGTGTCATACACAGAACTATCGCCATGGGGGTGATACTTACCAAGTACCTCTCCCACTATTCTTGCTGATTTTTTATAAGGTTTGTTATAATTTACTCCGAGTTCGGACATTCCATACAAGACCCTTCTGTGTACGGGCTTGAGCCCATCTCTCACATCGGGTAGTGCCCGGGATACGATTACCGACATAGAATAGTCTATGTAAGCACTTCGCATTTCATCCTCAATGTTGATCGGAATAATATTGTCGTTCTCAGCCATCGTTTATTGAATAATAAAAATAAAATAATAAGGCAATTTAGTAAATCCTGTTGAAGAAACCTTCTTTTCTGTCAATTTTAAGTGGAGTTGACATAGGTTATATATTTCTTGTATAGGTTCAACTTCCTCAAACTTGTAGAATCTTCCCTTGGAATTACTTTTATACTTAAATCTTAACTTTATTTAATTTATTGTAATAATTTGATTAGTAGCTAATTAATTAAGCATATTTAGACGTACCTAAATCCATTGTCTCTACTATGTCTTTTTCTATAACTAGATTTTCAATAATGAACTGTTGTCTGTCTGGTGTATTCTTGCCCATATAGTAGCTAAGAAGCTTAGGTATACTTGTTTCTTTCTTTAATACAATAGGGTCGAGTTTAATGTCTTCACCTATAAATGTACCAAACTCTTCCGGGGAGATCTCTCCTAACCCTTTAAATCGTGTGATTTCTGGTTTGCTCCCTAACTTGTTTATTGCATTGCTTTTCTCTTCTTCACTATAGCAATAAATCGTCTCTTTTTTATTTCTGACCCTGAACAAAGGTGTGTCTAGTATATAAAGGTGTCCATTCCTTACCAAGTCAGGGAAAAACTGAAGGAAGAAGGTAAGTAAAAGAAGCCGAATGTGCATACCGTCGACGTCGGCATCAGTGGCAATGACAATTCTGTTGTACCTTAAACCGTCTAGTCCATCTTCAATATTCAAGGCATGCTGAAGGAGGTTAAACTCTTCATTTTCGTAAACGATCTTTTTGGTCAGCCCAAAACAGTTTAGAGGCTTTCCTCGAAGGCTAAATACTGCTTGTGTCTCTACTTTTCTGGATTTGGTAATGGAACCACTTGCAGAGTCACCCTCGGTTATGAAAAGTGTCGTTTCATATTTTCTTTCATCTTTTCCGTCATCCAAATGATAGCGGCAATCCCTTAATTTTTTATTGTGAAGGTTAGCTTTTTTAGCCCTTTCGTTGGCTAATTTTTTAATACCTGCTATATCCTTTCTCTCTCTTTCAGACTGCAAAATTCGCTTGTGCATTTGTTCTGCAGTCGCAGGATTTTGGTGGAGATAGTTATCTAACTCTGTCCGTACAAAATCGTTGATCCAGGTTCTTAAGCTTGGCCCATCGGGATATGTGTTTTGAGAACCTAACTTGGTTTTGGTCTGAGATTCGAATACCGGTTCCTGAATCCTTATAGCTATAGACCCTACGATAGACGCACGTATATCAGAGGCGTCGAAATCTTTTTTGAAAAACTCCCTACATGTTTTAACGATGGCTTCTCTATATGCTGCCAAATGGGTACCCCCTTGTGTAGTGTGTTGCCCATTAACAAATGAGTAATACTCTTCTCCATATTGGTTGCCATGGGTCAGGGCTATTTCAATGTCATTGCCTTTTAGGTGTATAATGGGGTACCTGATGTTTTCTTCGTCTGTTTTACGAAGTAACAAGTCAAGAAGCCCGTTTTCTGAATGGAACTTACGGCCATTGAAGTTTATGGTCAAGCCTGCATTGAGAAATGCATAATTCCACAGTTGCTCCTCCAGAAATTCAGGAATGAAGTGGTAGTTCTTAAAGATAGTACCATCAGGCACAAAACTGACAAAGGTACCATTCCGTAGGCTCGATGCCTCTTCTTTGTGCTCTTGAACTAGTTGCCCTTTCTCAAACTCAGCAATTTTTGTCATCCCATCACGGACAGACTGCACTTTAAAATAAGACGATAATGCATTGACCGCTTTGGTACCAACCCCATTTAACCCTACCGATTTTTGGAAGGCGCCAGAGTCGTATTTTCCACCTGTATTGATTTTGGATACACAGTCAACGACTTTCCCCAAAGGGATTCCGCGCCCATAGTCCCGAACCTCAACCTTGTGTTCACTGATTTTGATATCAATGGTACGCCCATGCCCCATCATGTGTTCGTCAATGGCATTGTCCAGGATTTCTTTTACAAGTATATAGATACCATCGTCCTGAGAAGAGCCGTCTCCTAGTTTACCAATATACATGCCGGGCCTAAGGCGAATATGCTCACGCCAGTCCAGCGACCGTATACTGTCTTCATTATAAGTAACATTTTCCGCCATACGGGTAGAAACCTTTTGTATAGGTTAAATTTTAAAAACTTTTTGTTAAAAGCAGTAAGCTTTTTTTAAGATAAAGATAATAAATTTTATTTTTTTGGAGGTAAATCAAAAGCTTTTGCTTCGTGATCAAGCTTACCTTTATGAGCGCCATCACAAAAAGGCTTATTTTGAGAAAGCCCACAACGGCAAAGACTAACTAAATTTCTGCCTCCGAGATCATAAACATTGCCTTGCTGATCTACTATTTCAAAATCGCCTTCAACTTTCAATGATCCATTGTTGTTTACGGTTAGTTTTGTTGATGCCATAATGTACGTTCTTTCTATATTTTTGGGTTAAAAAATTAAATCGATATCCTTTGCTGTAAATAAGCGTTTTAAGCCAGTATCATGTCAGTTTATCTTTCTTTCAGCCCTGAAAAAGTCTTAAGTAACTGATCTGTAGTCTTATTTATATACAAGTATGCATTTTTTGCATATTCAGGCTTAAAATTAACGCAATTTTTTTTATTTAAAAATTATAAGAACAGCCGATCACTTCTTAGATTAGTGTAAAATTTACAAAAACGACCATGGATAAAACTGTTTATGAAAGATTGGGGGCTGAAAATTTAAAATTGCTTGTTGATAAATTTTATGATTTGGTGTTTGCTGATCCTGATATAAGCCACCTGTTCAGTAGAACACCAAAGGAAGAAATAAAAAAGAAGCAATACATGTTTTTGACTCAGTTTTTGGGAGGTCCTTCTTTGTATTCAGAAGCATATGGCCATCCGCGAATGCGGGCCAGGCATATGCCCCATGAAATATCCGAAGATTCGGCAGTAGCCTGGTTAAAGTGCATGCATGCTGCTATTCAGCAACTCCCTGTAGATGAACAGTTAAAAGAAGATTTGTTTAATAGGTTTCCACAAACCGCATTTTTTATGGTCAATAAGCAATAGGAATGTGATGTTTTATCGATTAAACAAATAAAAGAGTGGAAAAAAATATATATTATTGCACATTAATGTAATAAATGCGGATCCTACCCCATTTCAAAGTATTACTTCAACATTAGTTAAGGAAAAATTGATCACAGAACTATATAAAATTGTCTTTTTGGTGCTTGCCCTGTTAGGGTTTCACAGTGCTGCGTTGGCACAAGCTGATAAGCATAACCAGCTTCTGGATCAGTATATATTTAACCCTTTAGTCATTAATCCAGCATATGCTGGTAAGAACCAAGCACTCACGGCAGTAGCGCACCACCGGTATCAGGATCATCGTTTTTCTGCCGGACGGCTTATACAGTCAGTTTCCCTGCACAGTCCTATAGGTGGTGAGAACTACAATGTGGGAGGTATTATAGCGCTCGATAGGTTTGGAGATAGACCTACGGCTGATGTAATGGCTATGTATGCATGGCGAATACCTGTGAAGAAAGGACATCTCTCTTTAGGGGTACAGGGTGGTGCGAGGTTTATAGGGCATGATTTAAATACTTTTGATGACGAAAATACTTTGGGCAATGCTATTCTGCCACGTTTTGGCGGAGGCGTATATTATCATGTTGATGATTTCTTTGTAGGGCTTGCTTTGCCTGATAATGTAATTAGTACTATAAATATCCCAGAAACTATATCCAATATAGTCCCACATAGATTATATACTTTTATTATTGGAAACACTTTTCGTGTAAATGAAAATTTTGATGTATTGCCATCCGTTCTTCTGAGAAGGTTTGGTTCAGGTGGTGTCTTTGCAGACTTTAATGGAAGTGTCATTTATGACAAAAGATTTTCTATAGGTGGATCTTTCAGACCAGAGCGGTCAATAGCGTTAATAACTCAAATGGAATTAGGGCAATTTAACATAGGTTATTCTTTTGAACGGTGGGCACATCGGTGGAGCGGTATTACCGCCAGAGTACACGAGCTTGTATTGACCTATAATTTTCGCTATAATGTAAAAACTGTACATCCTAGAAATTTTAAATAGTCATGAGGTATTATTGCAATATTTATACGCTTGTTGTGATAATGCTAATTTTTTTTAGCAGTCAGCTGCACGGACAGCTTTTGTCGGAAGAACAAGCTGATACCACTTTATATAAAGTGATTCACATGCCATTTAACTCTACGGCTTCTGACTTTTGCGCAGTACCGTATAGAGATGGCATAATTTTCTGTTCGGCTCGGAAGAGTGTAAACAGTGTTTCTTTTTTCTCTGATGGTTCGGGGCATCAAATGAGTAATCTTTTTTATACAGAGAATACCTATGCCAACCGATGGACTAAACCAAGGTTATTTTCCAGGATATTCTTTAGCCGTTTCAACGAGGGGCCTGTTTGTTTTGATGAAAACTATTCTACTATGTTCTTTACGGCCAACCTTAACCCGGCTTCTGTAGGTAAAGAAAGGAAGAAAGATGCCTATTCTTTAAAAATTTTTAGGGCAAGGATGGTAAATAATGAGTGGGTGAATATTCAAAGCCTTCCTTTTAACAGTGACAAATATTCAAACGGTCACCCTAGCCTTTCTGCAGACGGGACTAAACTGTTTTTTGCATCCGATATGCCAGGTGGGTATGGAGGGAGCGACATTTACGTTTCTGTTTACAAAGAAGGAAGCTGGAGTAAACCAATGAATCTTGGTCCTGATGTCAATACAAGTGGTGATGAGCTGTTTCCCTATATAACCCATGACGGAAGTTTGTATTTTGCTTCAGATGGACACAAAGGTTTAGGTGGACTCGATGTGTATTCTGCTAGTTTTGTGAATGACAAATGGACAAATGTATCTAATCTCGGAAAGCCTGTAAACTCAGATGCTGATGATTTTGGGTTTCTCATTGAAAAAAATGGCATTACTGGCTACTTTTCTTCTAACCGTAATGGATCTGCAGATAATATTTATAGGTTTGAAAGAAGCAGTCCTAAATGTGACACAGTTCAAAATGTCGATTTTTGCTTCACTTTTTTCGAAAAAAGTTCTTTAGAGGAGTCTTCTTTACCTTTGGCTTATGAGTGGTCTCTTGGTGATGGCAATAAAAAAAGGGGCGCAGAAATAAACCATTGCTATGAAAAATCTGGCTCTTATACTATACAGTTAAATATTATTGACAGTATTACAGGAAAAGTCTTCTTTAATGAAGCTACTTATGAAATTTCTATAGACCCTATCAGAAAGCCTTATTTTGAGCTTGTGGGCGGAAAAGTTGTTGACAATACAGCTATATTTGATGCTTCCAGATCATCCTTGCCGCATTGTATTATAGATGAATATCTATGGGACTTTGGAGATGGTTTTACTTCATTAGGCAAGCAAGTGAAGCACAGGTATTCGTCACCTGGTGTTTATGAGGTTTACCTTAATATTTCAGGCGTATCCGATATCTCTGGTGGAGAATGTTCTTCTTGCGTAACTAAAAAGATAAAAGTCCCTGCCAATGATAGTTTGATGGTTGACTCTTTGGCAATGCAGGCGTCTGGGCAATTGTCTTCTGTGCACCATGCATCGGAAAGTGACTCTCTTATATATAAAGTGCAGCTTACTTCTTCTGAAACCCCTATCCCTTTGGATTCTGAACGGTTTTGTGGTATTGATCAACCTGTTTCTGAATATTATGACCGGGGGCAATATGGGTATACAGTGGGAGAAGAAACCGAACTTTTAGCCGCATATCCTTTATATGTAGACATTAAAGAAAAGGGCTTCGAGGATGCTCAAGTCGTTGCTTTTAGCAATGGGAAGCTTGTATCTGGAAACGACACATCCAATACATCGCAAAGTCAAGAACCTACATCTGTTACATATTTGAGCGGAAGAACCATAAATCGTTTTGGAGAACCATTGCCGGCGACAGTATATCTTGAGGATTTAACTTATGGTAAAAAAATTGCTGTTTTTTCTACAGATTCTTCTGAAGGGCGGTTTGAAATTATGCTAATGAACAACCGTCTTTATGGGTTTTATGCAGAATACCCAGACCACTACTCTGTTTCTAATCATATAGACCTTAGGGATGAAAGCCGGAGTTTAGAAATCAAAAAGAACATTGAGCTTGTTGCCATAGAGCATATGGCTGATGACAATTTTTCCTTAAGAATAAATAATCTTTTCTTTGACTCTAACTCATCAAAAGTATCCAGCGAATCATATGCAGAGTTGGATAGGTTGGCAAAGATGATTAAGAAACATAATAATGTAAAAGTAGAAATTGCTGGGCATACAGATAATATCAACACACATGACTATAACTTAAAGTTGTCTCAGAAAAGAGCGGAAGCCGTGAAAGATTACCTGGTGTCTATAGGCGTTGGTAAAAACCAAATTACAGCTAAAGGATATGGTTTTACAAGACCTTTGGTAAGTAATTCTACTGAAAGAGGTAGATATCTTAACAGAAGGGTTGAATTTCGTTTTGTTTTTGACTAAATTTAAGTAAGTTTAAACGTGCATGCTGAATAAAAACACTATATCAAAACAGGTTCCTGGTCTTTTTATGGCCGTGTTTTTCTGTGTTCTTTCAGGATGTTTATCTAACCTTAAAGCTCAACCAGTACCTTCATCGGAAGAAAATATTCCTTTTTTGGTAACTTTTGGTAAAGATGCTGATCCTTCGTGGGGAGATGACGATTTTAGCCAAACCTTTTTCTTTGTAATACCGCCTGATCAGAAAAAACCAGTTTTTATACGGGTTTATGACCCTGATACAGGTGGGAGTTATGATGAAGTTAAAGGAGTTGCTGATACTAAAACAAAGTTTAGTATTTATGGAGGTAAAGGCTGTATAACTGACCCTGCTGCCACTTCCGTAGATCCGGAGGGAAAGAATAAATCAGGCATACTGATCGCTTCAAAGACATTTGGAAATCAATCCATGTATGATAAAAACTGGTACTCTTTTGGCCCTTTTAATCCCGTAGAAGGTGAGTATGTAAAGGAGTATGGAGGTTATGTTTTTAAAGTAATTGCAGAAGGCATTTCAGGAGATGATGGAAACCTTTATAAATACTTTTTGAGTTCTTCGCCTGTTGAGAACATCCCAATTGAAGGGGCTAACTCTTTTACCTTCGAATATACCTTCCGTTTGCCAGATAAAGCTGGGTCAGTTTCTCATATCTATCCATTCGTAAGCAAAGATGTCGTAGCAGTAAAAATCCATACCTTCGACTTTGACTATGATGGTAGGATTAGAATTGTTTCAGTGGCAAAAAAGCATGAAGATGTACAAATTTCTGGTGATAACGACTGGGTAACTAGTACGCATAAAATTTCTGATCAGGAAAAGAATACTTCTTTGGATATTCAGATCATCAAAACTGAAGATTTTAATAATAATAATGTAGTTTTCTATATTACCAACCAATATGGAAAGGCACTGCCTTTTTATACATCTCCTATAGGTGGAACGCCAAAGTTTAAATATGAAATAGGTGTTAAACCTTTCAATTCAAACAAATAAATTAGTCGGTCCTTGAGTTTTAAGAAGCTTTATATTTGGAGTGTAGTTTGGGTGCTTTTTCTCCAAAATGCATCTTCACAAACATTTAATTTTCGCAACTTTGATATTAATGATGGCCTACCGCAATCATATGTGTATGCCTTACAGCAAGACCAAGATGGTTTTTTATGGGTAGGTACGGGAGAAGGCCTTTGCCGATTTGATGGACGGAATTTCCGAACATTTAAAATTTCTGACGGTCTCGCAGAAAATTTTATTACTGCCTCTCATTTTTCTCCTGATGGAATTATGTGGACAGGTCATTATCATGGAGGAATCTCTTACTTTAATGGTACTGACTTTAAGCACCTGCCCACAGGTGCTTACGCTACAAGTAGTATTACAGGGTTTGCAGACCTTCCTGATAAAACATTATTGGCTTCTACACAGGCCAGTGGACTTGTATTAGTTGGACTAAAATCAGGGGTGCACCATATAGAGCTTCCTGAAGAAAGAATTATCACCTCTATTAGGAGCTTTGCAAACGGTGAAATCCTTATTGGTACCAATGAAGGATTGTTGTTGTGCAAGCTAGAAAAAAAAGAGATTATCGTTCTTAAGGAGTTTTTGAATGATGTCCAGGTTCTTAATATTTCCCCTGCAAAAGAAAATAGCGCTTTTTGGATCTCTACCGGGGAAGAAGGCATTTACAAGTACCGGCAGAAAAGTAAAAATCCTTTACAAAAAGTGTCCATACCTTTGGATTTTGCTGAACAAAAAATTAACCTGACCTACGAAGACCGGGATGGTAACCTTTGGTTAAGTTTTTTGGGAGAAGGTATTCACAGGCTTTATAATAATGACGACGGCTATGAAAAAGCTGGTCATTATACTACATCTTCTGGTCTAAGCAGTGATTATGTCAGGTCGATATTGGAAGATCGCGAAGGCAATATTTGGATAGGCACTGTAGGTGGTGGCCTAGATCAGTTAATGGATCCTGTATTTACGCTCTACACCCATAAAGATGGCCTTCCCAGTGATGACATTGCTGCTTTGTACTTAGATGACCAACAGCAGTTGTGGCTAGGATGTGAAAACAAACTTGTTGGTATGGTCGGTGGTAATAAAGTGCCAGAAGTGGTCTTTGAATTACCCAATGAAACTTCAAGTAATAGCTTTGAAATCACAAGCATCTGTGAAGATGATTCAGGTGATTTACTATTGGGGACTGTTAGGGAAGGTGTATGGAAATACAGCAGGAAAGATAAAATAGCTGAAAAGTTTTTTTACTCTTCTCATAATCTTTTACATAATAGGATAAAAGGTTTGTCTAAGGATAAAAACGGCAATATATGGATTGCTACTGAAGAAGGTGTTTTTAACTACCGCTCTAAAGATAAAAGCTTTAAGCACCTTACTATGGAAGATGGCTTGGCACATAATAATGTTTTTTATGCTTATCCTGACAACTTAGGATATATTTGGTTTGCTACACATGGTACTGGTCTCTCTTGTTTTTTAAATGACTCAATTATTAACCACCCCTCTCCTATCGATACACGCGGTATCGAAACCAACTGCTTTGCCAGGGATAAGGATGGTAATCTTTGGATTGGAACCTATGGACAGGGTATCTTTATTTTTGACGGCAAAGA
The DNA here is from genome assembly GCA_030913385.1 of Cytophagaceae bacterium ABcell3. Lineage (NCBI taxonomy): Bacteria > Pseudomonadati > Bacteroidota > Cytophagia > Cytophagales > Cytophagaceae > Natronocytophaga > Natronocytophaga cellulosiphila. The sequence continues at coordinate 3,149,966 of CP133159.1, read as the reverse complement.
GTTTGTTTATAACTATACAGCCAAAGATGGACTGGTTTCTAACTATTGTTACTCTATACATGCAGACCGTAACGGTAATATTTGGGTGGGGCACAAAACTGGAATTTCTAAGTTTTTGGTAGAAAAAAACACTTTTAGTAAATATCAAAAAAAGGAAGGTTTTTTAGTCGAAGGAGTCAATAGCCACTCTATAATAGAAGACCAAAGCAATATTTATTTTGGAACTGGAAATGGCCTCTTAAAATATAATTTTAGAGCTGATAAAACAATGATGGCTGGACCATTGATCAGTCTTTCGGACATAAGCCTTTTCTTTAAGAAGACAGACTGGAACCAGTTTTCTAAAAATGTAACCGGACTGGCAAGGTTGCCTCAAAACCTGGTCTTGCCCCATAATAAAAATCACCTGACATTTTCTGTTTCTGGCATTAGCTTGACAGCTCCTGACAAAGTCAAGTATCAGTATAAATTGGAAGGCTTTGACAGTGAATGGTCACTCATTACCAATGAAGACTTTATTACTTACTCCAATATTCCTCCTGGTGATTATACATTTAAAGCCATGGCTGTGAATAATATGGGCGTAAACAGTAAAGCTGTATCATTTGAGTTTTCTGTGTCATCCCCATTTTGGAAAACGTGGTGGTTTATGATTCTAACAGCCACTTCTGGGCTAGGGTTAATGGCTATGTTTGTAAAGGTGAGAACTGATAACCTTAGAAAACAACGAGAAGTCCTTCAGGAAGAAAAATCTAAATTACTATCTGAAATCAGGGTTCGTAAACGGGCTGAGCGTAAGCAAAAAATAAGTGAAGAGAAGCTAAAGCAAACTAATAAAGAACTTAATTTATTTATTTACAAGTCTTCTCATGATATAAGAGGGCCACTAAAATCTGTTAAGGGTTTGACTGAACTAGGCAAAATGGAGTTAAAAGAACGATTAGCGCATAGTTATCTAAATATGATAAATGACAGCGTTGACCGTTTAGACGCTATAACCAAAAACCTGATTGAGATTGTAGAAATGACAGAAGCTGATATTGATAGCTGCATGGTTGATTTCAATCAATTAGTTGCTTCTGTAATAGAAGATGGAGTAGAACAGGAGTGTGCTGTAAAAAATATTAAGATTGATGTTACAATAGAAGTTGAAAAGGAGTTTTACAATGATTTTAAGCTTCTACACACCATTTTAAAAAACATTATTGACAACTCTATCTTTTTCTATAACCCAGAAAGGCCATCTTCTTACATCAAAATAAGGATTGCTACTTATAGAAATGGGATAATCATTACTGTGAGCGATAATGGCTTGGGGATTGATAAATCTGTACAAGACAGGTGCTTTGAGATGTTTTATAGAGGGTCAAGTTTGTCAAAAGGGTCTGGCTTGGGCTTATATGTGGTTCAAAAGATTGCAACAAGGCTTGAAGGGTTTGTTAAGCTTGACTCAAACTTGAATGAAGGTACTAGTATTGATATTTATATACCCAACCTTAAATAGGGGAAATGTATAAACTTTTTTAGCAGATATTAAATAAAAAAGGCAGACTTACGGGCCTGCCTTTTTTTTATTTACTAACTTAACTTCTGCACTTACCAACGCTACGCATTCAATTTCCCCTCTAGCCTATCAACACATCTAAACACTTCTGCCAACTTCACTCCTTTTGAATGCCTTCTATTAAAAGAACTGGCAACTTGGAATTTTGTTATTTAACACCAAAAATTAGCGGAAAAACAAATACTACTATAATAGTCCATACGCTATAAAGAGGTAAAAATAAAGCTATTGACATTCCTACTTCAGCTATACTTCCTTTCCTTTGCAAGCTCCGGAGCAATTTAATAGCCACCAAAAATAGATTGGCAAGTATGAGAATATTACCCCCGAGAACCGCTAAACGGTTTGGAGAAATGCCCCATTCATTTATACGGAAAAGAATTTCCGAATCCTTCTATTCAAAACTTTAGGTACATAATCTAAAGAATATGCTAAGGCAATTCCTATGGTGTACCGAACAAAGTCAATTAGAACAAAACTACGCCCCAATACTAAAGCGCCAACCGTTGTACTTCTGAGATAATTAAGCCATTCAGCCTGATACAGCTGGCTTAGCTCTATAAAAAAGCTAAAAGACAAACTTAGTACAACAGAGAAAACCATCCCTCTATCTGGCCAAAGCATCCTGCATCCAAAGTAAACCATGGCTGCCCAAAGTGCATCGCCGGCATGATCCGCTATAAAAACCGGGATTTGAGAAGCAAAAACTCTGGAAGACATTCCCAAGACAATAATTATTAGAACAATACCAAAATATAAAAACCTTATCTTCATAAATTTAAAAAGGCCATAATGTAAGGAGTAAAAACCAGTAAAGCCACCGTTACCGAAAACAAAGCAGCCAAAAGTACACCGGCAGCCGCCACATCTTTTATTAATCCAGCCAATGCGTTTTTTTCCGGAGAGACTAAGTCTACCAGTTTTTCCATAGCGGTATTAAACGCTTCAGCCAGCCAGACAGAAAATATAGACAGACTAATCCACAACCACTCCCCACTCGAGAGCTTTAAAGATAAGCCAAGAAGTAGTACGAAAATTGTGGCCGTAAGATGTACCCTAACATTGTTTTCCATCTTTATCATAATCCATAACCCCTGAAAGGCATACCGGAAACTTTTAATGCTTTTAAGAATCATATTTTTCAAGGTTTTGATTATCCATAAATGTTGCAAGCAAAAAATATATGCACAACAATAAGCCTGTAAACAAAACAGTAATTGTTATGGCTGTTTTGTCTGTAAGGTGTAATAAGGCATCTTTGAGAAGGGCTTCTGTATTAAAAAATAAGTCCCAGGAATTCCACCTTCGCACCCTGCCGAGGTAAATACCATAGCCGGAAAGGGAAAGTATAAAAACAATAAAGAGCCAGTTATAAGCAAACCTGACCAGTTTTTGAAATGCCTGATGCACATAATAAAGGGAGATGATACCGCTAAAAAGCCCGGTAATTGAAAAGGTAAAAAGCAGAAAAGCATCGTACCAAAGCGGAATGGAAGGTTTTTCTTTAAGATGGATTAGATCTGTAACAATGTACGGTGCATTAGGAAAAAACAGAAGCCATAAAAGGGCCCAGCAATACCATTACAAGGGTATTTTGACTACTTTTTTTGCTCAAAGCATAAAGGTTAAGCCCTAACACTAAGGGGATCAATGCCAGAAATAAGTTCCATATCAAAAACAGGTAGGTAGTCTGTCCGCTCAAAAATATCCTAAGACCTAGCATACCGCAGCACATAGCGGACATGATAGCCATTATCGCTGCAAGACGAATTTCACTATTAGTTTTTATCATAGTTGGTTTTACTTTAGGTTTTGATGAGCTTTAATGAACTGCCAGTTTTCCTTAATGGCCTGTTGTACCCTTACATCATCCAAGTTCAGAGACTGCCAGCCTTTATCGTTTTGTTTATAAGCATAGCTTATAGCTTTCTCACTCAGTAGCATACTGACCGTTGGGTCAGAACCATAGTTTTGCTGGTAACGGAGCATTTCAGGTATTACAGAAGCGGATAAGGATAATAAATACCTTTCATCAGGCGCAGGTTTGGAAAGGTTGTGCGAGACAATTATTTGATCCCATGGAAAAAAGCAACTGCCTATTAATACCACATAAAAAGCCCAGCTACTTTTTCGGAACAGAAACCAATTACTATGAGTATTTTTATTCTTTAAATAGGTAATAATTAACCCTATCAGGCACAACAACAGATACACATATACGCCTATCCTTTTATAGGTCAATGCATATTCCATGATGTACAGATTGTTCTTTGCAGCGCTGGTTATGATGAGAATACCATTCTGAACAATCCAGGCAAAAGCCAGTACCTTCAAGTGTTTCCTGTTTTTATGAAAGTTTAGGTTTCCCCGGAAATAAAATAGAATAACAGCAATAGCAACAATGATAGAAAAAATTAGCGTGTTAATGCTTTGGTGTAGAAATGTTGAATAAGTAATTCCATGAGGAAGCTTATTTAATGATAAAAGAAATTGAAAATCAACAACATTTACAACTAGCAAAAGACCATTTAGCAGGTACAACAAAATCACACCAGACTGAAATTCATTGACTATAGATGACAAGAAACCGCTATCAGAACTGTTTTCCTGTAGTTTATCAGAAGCAGCCTGGTCTATTTCCTTCAACCATGGGATATGCTTTTGGGCAAATGTTCCATATACTAAAGGCATACCCGTGAGGGTGAAAAAGAGCATTCCCCACGATATAAAGCTTAAATCGATCTTTGCCACCAGTTCATCAAAAAGAGGATTGGCACTTCGGTAAAGAAGAACAAAACAGAATGTCACAAGCACAGGCAGGACAACAACCAAAACCTTCTTTATCCAATCCCCGGATGGGTTATCTGGATGTTTTTCGAGCCTTTCGGCAAATTGGATAAACATCTCAGGCAAGCTCATCACGTAACTATACAAGGCATGCAACAAGGAAAAGATAACCGAAGCCTTACGATTAGCTGAAAAGCCAGCAGCCAGAAGCATGGATAAGATGTTTGCAAAAACCGACAGCGTGTTACCATAAAGGAACACACAAACTGAGGCCAATATACTCCCTATAGCCGCCACCAACCATGCAGGGCTTTTCATCAAAAAAGGCTTTTGGAGTGCAATACTGCTTGTTACCAAAATAGTAAACAAGAGAAAGTTTATGCCTGCCGATTGAGCATAAAACAAGTAGCTGTAAGCAGCTATTAAAACAATAAACAAAGCATCAGATTTTTTCATAGTTGTTTTTATTTAAAAGTACTTTGAGTTTCAAAGTTAAAAGGCAAAAAAATATAGGCTCATAAGTTTTCATTGTTTCGAATCAATGACTCCAAGGCATTAAGGTGTTCCTTAAAAGCTTTGCGTCCTTCATCCGTTACCGAAAAAGCAGTATTGGGCTTTTTACCAATAAATGATTTTCGTACCCTTATGAAACCAATCTTTTCCAGGGCGGCCGCATGACTAGCCAGGTTGCCATCAGTGACATCCAGTTTCTCTTTCATCTCGCGAAAGTCTACCCAGTCAGTTACCATTAGTACTGACATAATACCCAGTCGAATCCGGTTTTCAAAAGCTTTATTTAAATTGGTTATTAAAGACTTCACTTTTCGTATTTAAAGTACATAACGGTTCCGTAAATAATATGCATAAAACCAAAGCCAGTGACCCAGAAAAGCAGTCCATAGCCAATAAAAAACATAGAAATTAAACCGAGTCCTATCTGGCAAAATGCTAAATACCGTATATCTGTAAGGGTATATTTACTGCCATTGAGTAGAGCCAAACCATAAAACACCAAGGTTGCCGGAGCCACCAACCCCACTAGTCCGTGGTACAAAAGCCCTATAATAAACCCCCCTCCTGCCATCATAGGAATTGCTACATTCACAATCAACCGGCGGCTAGTGCTATCCCAAATCTTTTGCCCCTTTTTCTTCGTTTGCCTTACCGTAAGAAGGATTCCTGTACCGATTGTGAATAAAAGAACGAGACCGGCATCAATAAAGAAAAAAAGATAAAAGTCCTCCTTCTCCATGTAATGCGTTCCTGTGGCTGCTACCAGGTGCAGATTTAGATACCATGCAGCAGCGGCTGCTCCAATAAGTGCATATATCCCAGCAAAAACACCGGATAACCCACTCAGAGATATAAATCTTGAGGACTTATCCATTAAAGAGCGAATCTCTTTGAGTTCCTTTAGGTGTTCTAATGTGTCTGCCATATGTTAAAGTACTTTGTTGTTCAAAGTAAATTAACAAATTCTCAATTTGCAAGAGAAAGGTTTTATTTTTTTTGCGTTGGTTTGCCTCTTTTTTTCATGTTTAGGGACAAAGCATTTTTTTTGTTTAAGTACAAATGTTGTCAGTTAGAGCTAAATTTTATTGGTAAGTGTAACTGTCTGGCAGATCCCTCCTTCGTCGGGATGAAAGGTTATTATTATTAAAGTTGTAGATAGCAGAAAATCAGAATTTAACCGTCATTGCGAGGTGCGAGATAGTGGTTGTTAAAGTTCTTGAAGTGAAAGTTTAAGGCTTTAGGTCCTTATGAAACAATGCCACAGCAATCTGTTTGGGCAATCTGTTTTGGTTGAATATTTGTAGGGGAAAAATACTAGACCTTACGATCAGATTGCTTCGTCGTTCCTCCTCGCAAAGACGTGGTTGGGTAAAGGGGCTGCTTGGTTTAGGGATAGATTTGTGAGCTTTTTTGATGTACTGGTTAAGAGTTGTAATTATCAGAAAGCCAAAACTTACCCGTCATTGCGAGGTGCGAGATAGTGGTTGTTAAAGTTCTTGAAGTGAAAGTTTAAGGCTTTAGGTCCTTATGAAACAATGCCACAGCAATCTGTTTGGGGCAAGCTGTTTTGGTTGAATATTTGTAGGGGAAAAATACTAGACCTTACGATCAGATTGCTTCGTCGTTCCTCCTCGCAAAGACGTGGTTGGGTAAAGGGGCTGCTTGGTTTAGGGATAGATTTGTGAGCTTTTTTGATGTACTGGTTAAGAGTTGTAATTATCAGAAAGCCAAAACTTACCCGTCATTGCGAGGCGTAAGTTAGTGGTTGTTAAAGTTCTTTAGGTGAAATTTTAAAGCTTTAGTTCCTTATGAAGCAATGCCGCGGCAATCTGTTTGTGGTAAGCTGTTTTGGTTGAATATTTGTAGGGGTATAATACTAGACCTGACGATGAGATTGCTTCGTCGTTCCTCCTCGCAAAGACGTGGTTGGGTAAAGGGGCAGTTTGGTTTAGGGATAGATTTGTGAGTAAATCCTGAAATTCTGAGAATTCTGATTCAGACAGTTTAAAATAGCTCCGTAGGGGCGGATTAAAAAAGAGACCGCTGATACAAGCGGTCTCTTTATGGTTGATGGGTTGGTATTGGATCCAATCAAGCGTTCATCGCATTGTAGATTTTGATTGCAGCGTTTTCATTTAAAAAATCTGAGTAGTAATCTGGACTTCCAGAGTTTATAAAAACACAGCTACCTCCATGGACTAGGTCAATAATTGTATTGGTCTTGTCTACAGGCACGGCTGGACATCCGTGGCTTCTGCCTAATCTTCCGTTTTGACTAACAAAGTCATCGCAAACATAGCTTGCTCCGTGAATGACTATGGCCCGTGACAAAGCGTTGTTGTTGAAGTTTTCATCAAGGCCTTCTATTCTCAATGATTTTCCATGTTTTCCTTGGTAAATGTTCTTGGTAACAAAAAAACCTTGGCTACTCATATGTGAGCCTGGTGCATTAGAAAAGTTTAATGCTACATTATCACCAGTGTTTTTACCATGGGCTACTAATGTATGCTCCACAATCTCCCTTTTATCCAAATCAATGATCCAAAGCCTTTTTTCTGTAGATGGTTTGGTATAGTCTATAATGGTAACAATTGACTGGTTTTGCAAAACCTGGTTTTCCAACATGTTATAATACCCAGTAACACCTTTACGGAACACTTCGAAACTTAACCCGGTAGAGTCTAGTGCAGCAGCTTTATAGATTTCCTCCAGGTGTTGTTCATAGTTTTCTCTTTCTTGTGAACCTTTTACTTTGTCTACTGCTTTGTCAAGTGACTCAGTGCTTTTTACAACATATTCTGAATAATTCTCATCACGAGAAAAAACACTTCTTGGTGTGTAAATAAATAGTGCAATTAAAGTGTAAATAATAAATCGTTTCATATAGGTCTTAAAAAACAGGTTCATAATAACTACAAAACCCTGCTTGCTTGCGTTCTGACAAAACCACACAATTTTTAACAGGATATGACATGTTGTTTAAATGGTTTTTGAGCATTATTACCATATAGAAGAATCTCCTTTTTGCTGGCAAATCAGGTAGGCTCCTAAATTATCCACAAGTTTACCTATGCTTGGTAAAACAAGGCAAAACTTACAGTCACGCACGATTTTTCTGGTTTTTATGCCGGTTTCTGCATTCTTATTTCCCAATGCACTGTTTTAAAATACTATATAAGAGTCAAGATACAACCTGTTAAATATTATGGACAAAACCTTACATGATTGTACGAATAAAAATGAATATTTATATAATATTTGAAAAAATATTTTTCTTCAAGAATAGCTACTGCTGGCTGATTTGGCCATAAATGACAAAAGCAGCCTGTGAAGACTGCTTTTGTTAAGTTGAGAAATGTGCTTTTACTATTATGATGCGCTTTCAGTGATTTCGATTTTTTGGATTTTGTCACCTTGTCTTATTTGGTCAATCACATCCAACCCCTCTACTACTTTCCCAAAGCAGGTGTGGTTTCTGTCTAAGTGTTGTGTGTTGTCTCTGTTGTGACAAATGAAAAACTGGGAACCACCGGTATTTCTACCAGCATGCGCCATAGATAAAACTCCTTTATCATGATATTGATTTTCCCCTTCAAGTTCACATTTTATGGTATATCCTGGACCACCTGCACCTGTACCATCAGGACATCCTCCTTGGACAACAAAGTTAGGGATTACCCTATGAAAGCTTAAGCCATCATAAAAGCCTTTTTTGGAAAGGTCTACAAAGTTTTTCACTGTATTGGGAGCATCCTTTTCATAAAACTCAATTTTCATTACTCCCTTGTCGGTATGCATTACAGCATTGATCATAGAAACTATTTTTAAATATTGATTAAATAATACTTATTTGCTTTCAATCTAAAAAGAAGATTTGAATAAAAGGAAATAAAAAGCGAATTTTATTAATGAATTTTTCCCAATATGAATTTTCTGTTTTAAAAAACACTGACTTTCTCATTACCAAAAGGTCTATCTTACAAAAAGTTACCGGTGCATTTGACGCACTTTCTTCGCAACTTAGCCACCATTTGGCAAAATCGTCAGTTGTCTTGCCTGCAAATACCAGGCTTACCCCTAAAATATCAAAAGGAGAAAATTACAGAGGGCTGCCGTATATAGTCTTAGATTTTCCAAGCTTATTCAGTAAAGATTCCCTTTTTATGTTTAGGGTAATTTTTTTATGGGGATATGCCTTTAGTATTGAAATGCTTGTTTCTGGGGATATGCTCAAAGAAAAAGCAGACTTATTGCTGGAGCATGCTCCGAAAATACGCGAGACACTACCCTTCATTTGCATTAGTAAAACACCATGGGAGTATTATTATGATGACACCATTTTTAAGCCATGTTCAGAGCTTGATAAGGAAGCTTTCAGGCACATTATTGAAAATAGGGATTTTGTAAAATTGGGTGCCAGGTTTCCCTTGGAGGACTATACAGTTTTAGACAAAGAGGTACGTACCCGTTTCTCAAGTCTAATGAGTATTATTTTCTGAGCTATCGTTTTCTGGATTTTTATCAGGTAGCATTAGGAGTATAAAAAGAGTAATAAAAGATAAGAAGCACCCTATAATAAACCATGTCCAGAATGACCTTCCTGTGGTACTGGCGTATTGGCCGCAAATAACAGGTATGATAAATAAAATTAACCCTGCTGCTACTATTACCGCAAAAACTTCCATACTCGTCTTAACAGGTGGTGTTTTGATAAAACATATAAACAGGCGGTAATTTACATGATATCCCTAGAAAAGCAAAACCTTTAGCCTGCCATTTAGTCCTAGTTTATTCAGGGTTTGAGCCGCTCATTTTAAAAGCAACTTCTGATTCAATGTTGCTTCAGCTTTCATTGAATGAAAAAGGACTTTATAAAAAATAATAGGCTTAAAAAAGATGCTTCGCTTTTTTTTAATTAATAGGGCAATAATGTTTTAGCTAATAAAAAAGCTTATAAACAATTACCAAGCCTTGCAGGAAAAACGAGACACGGCAGAATTTGTTTATAAGCTTTTTTACTATAATGATTGCAGACTCCCGTCTTCTTGTAACTTAAAAGCGTTATCGTCTTTATAAAGGAGCCGTTCGCCATTTTTTTCTTCAAAGCTTTCATAGTCTGCATCCACTATAAATTTTCCTGAAGTGTCTATTACCCCCCATTTTTTACCTTTTTGCACTACGGCCATATGATCTTGGAACATACCTGCTTCTTTAAACTGAACCGGTATTTTCAAGTCTGTCCTAGTATTCAGGTAACCCCATTTATTTTTCTTTTTCACAGGCACCAATCCATCGGAAAACGTGCCTATAGCATCGTAATCAGCTTTGTACTCATTGGTACACCTCGAGTTCATCAGTCCATATTTTTTCTTCTGCTTTACAGCAAAATATCCTTCTCCTGCGTAGTGAATATCAACTGCTTTGATTGGTAGCACTTCCTCTCCCCGCTCATTGACCAGCCCATATTTGTTTTTCTTTTTCGCAATTGCTGGCCATGCAGGCTGTCCTTGATCTTCTATAGCATTGCTCAGGTAGTCAAAGTGCATGGGGGTTATCACATTGCCCGAAGTTCTGATAATACCATATTTACCTCCTTGCTTTACCTTTAAATAATTGGGCAAAGCCGGTGCTATCATATCGTATTCTGCTGGAACAACTACTTTTCCTGATACTTCAGCAATGCCTTCTTTTCCATCTTTCTCAATTTTTATTACCAATTTCTGGAGGAAGTATTCGAAAGTTGCTTGATCATATTCGGCCGGAAGCAACAGTTCCCCTGCGCGGTTTATCATACCCCACTTGCCATCTATTTTAACTAATGCGTAATCATCTTCAAAAGCAGATGCGTCTTCATAACTGTCATCGCTCAAGTAATTTTGAGCAACGAGATCTAAAAAACGTATTTGCCCATCTTTCACTACACGCATAGATGTTATGGTATCTTCTTCATAAATTTTTTCATAAGCATCAGCGCTAAGCTTTGAACCACTCTTGTCATAGATATAGAAAGTTGATTGACTCGCTGGGACAAAGAATATATCACCAGAACTGTTCCTGCTTATTTCTCTGTGCTCCGGTTTAATGACAAACTGATTCTTGAGGTTGATTACCCCATATTTTCCATCTTTTTTTACAATAGCGCGCTTATTTTTAAAATCAGTGGCTTCTTCGTATACAGGATCTATAAGAAGCCTACCTAAACGGTTGGCAAACCCATGTTTTCCATCTTTTGATACAGAGATATAATGTTCACTGAGCTTTCCAATCGCATCAAACTGAACAGGCAGCAAGGTGTCGCCAGTCATGGTACTCATGCCATATTGGTTTTCTTTTTTTAGAATCAGCAATTCATTATCGATCCTTTCGATGTCGTCAAACACTACTGCCGCTACTTTCTTTCCAATATGGTTGATCAGTCCATAGTGATCACCTTTTTTGATGGCATAGGTATAGGTTCCTACTTTTTTGATGCTTTCGATTTCCGGCTCGTATAGGTACTTGCAGTTAACATGGTTAAGAATACCAAATTTTTCATCCATTTTGATCAGTGTAGATCCGCTGGATAGTACCTGTACAAAAGGGAATTGTGGCTGGCATATAAAGTTGCCTTTTTCCTCATTAAAAAGTCCCCACAGGTCTCCCCTCCTAACCCAGCTAAGTTCGGTATACGGTACTTGGTTAACTTCTGCATACCTTGGCGGCATTAGCTCTCTTCCTTTATCATCGACCAAGCCCCATAAACCATCTTTCATCACCCAAGCTTTACCATACCTATAGTTAGACACCTTCTCGTACTTGGGCTGAAGGACCACTTTTCCGTCACAGTCAATAACTCCGGACAACTTACCCTTTTGCACAATGGCCATATTGCCGATATAGGGCGACACTTTGGTGTATATGGGTTCTATGACCCAATGTCCTAAAAGGTTGGCATATCCCCACTGCCTATTGCTCCCATACTTGGGTACCAAGTCTTCTGGGCAATTGCTTCCTCTTTGTGCATTGGCCGAAAAGGTAAAAAAAAGGCCGAAGCCCAATATAAATACTTTTGCTTTATTACGAATCTGTATCATAAACAAAAAACGGAATTACTAACCTGATTATTGATTGTTGCTTCAGGTTATTCGTGTCAAAAGGTCAAATATAAAGAGTTTGGGAAAAAAGAAAAACTTTGGACATGCAGAGGAAGTGAAGTTAATAAAACTCGGAATGTTTGAGATCTTATTGCATGTTATGGGAAAATTGGGAGGGTGAAAACTAAAGCAAGCATCGGTTGCCTGCTTTAGTTATAAGGGCTATTTGCCATGTCTTTTTATCAATACGTCCATCACCTCGTCCAGGTCAATGTTTTTTTGCTCTAAGAGTACAAGGTAGTGGAATAGCAAATCGGCAGCTTCTCCAAGGAACAGGTCTTTATTGTCATCTTTGGCTTCAATGACCAATTCTACAGCTTCCTCGCCTACCTTTTGCGCCACTTTATTGACTCCTTTGGCAAACAGAGAACTGGTATAAGACTTTTCATCAGGTTGTTCTTTGCGTTTCCTGATTACATTTTTGAGGTGCTCGATAAAGTAAGCTTTTCCTTCATTTTTTTCATTCCAGCAAGTATCACTACCTGTATGGCATGTCGGGCCTTGCGGATGTACCTTTATAAGAATAGCATCATGATCGCAGTCCCCTAGTATTTCCTTTACCAAAAGGTAGTTTTCGGAAGTTTCGCCTTTTGTCCAAAGCCGCTGCTTGCTACGGCTATAGAAAGTTACCTTTCCTTCACTTTTGGTTTTTTCTAAGGCCTCTTCGTTCATATAGCCAGTCATTAGTACCTGACGAGTGTTAATGTCTTGTATAATGGCCGGTACTAAGCCACTTCCGTCTTTTGAAAAATTTATATTCATATCCTTACCGGAATATTGTTATTAGAAAGATAGTTTTTGAGGTCTGGAATGCCAATTTCCCTAAAATGAAAAATACTTGCGGCCAAGGCTGCATCGGCCTTACCTTTGGAGAAAGCTTCGGCAAAATGTTCCATATTTCCCGCACCCCCCGAAGCAATAACAGGAATCGGAACCGAGCTTGATATGCGAGCGTTAATTTCATTGGCAAAGCCAGCTTTAGTACCATCGTGGTCCATACTGGTTATCAGCAGTTCTCCGGCGCCACGGTCAGTTACCTCTTTTGCCCACTCAAAAGTGTCAATGTCTGTTGGTTTTTTGCCACCATGGGTATGAATTTTATGTGTATTTTCGTACACTTTCGTATCAATGGCTACTACTATACATTGACTTCCAAAGGCTTTTGCTAATTGATCAATAAGCCCAGGGTTCTTTACTGCCGAAGAGTTAATAGATACTTTATCGGCTCCTGCATTGAGCAAAACAGAAACATCTTCAACAGAAGATATGCCCCCTCCTACCGTGAAGGGAATATTTATTTCGCTGGCAACTTTCCTAACAAGTTCAGAAAGGGTTTTTCTTTTTTCATTGGTGGCACTTATGTCCAGAAATACGAGCTCATCAGCGCCTTGGTCAGCATACAGCTTCCCTAGTTCTACTGGGTCTCCGGCATCCCTAAGGTTTTCAAAATTGACCCCTTTGACTGTTTTGCCGTCTTTTACATCAAGACAGGGAATGATTCTTTTAGTAAGCATATTTAGCTTTATAACTTCTATAAGTAAATTTTAAGAAGAAAATTCCGCAAGGTCTTCAAGTGAAATTTTCCCCTCATAAAACGCTTTGCCAACAATAGCTCCGTATATACCTGCCTCCTCTAGCCTTTTGATATCATCTTTGGTCGTTACCCCACCACTGGCTATTAGGTTTACATAAGGAAACTCATCCATAATGTCTTTATAAAGCTGGAATGATGGCCCTTGCAATAATCCGTCTTTGGCTACATCTGTACAGATAATGTATCGTAGCCCATATTTTTCACAATATTTTCTAATGAGATCCATGACACCGATCTCTGTCACTTCTTGCCAGCCGCTTACAGCTATTTTTCCGTTTTGAGCATCTGCCCCAAGGATAATTTTGTCAATACCGAACTTTGTAATCCATCTGGAAAACATTTCTTCGTCACGGACTGCAATGCTACCTCCGGTAATTTGGTAAGCGCCACTGTTAAAAGCTAGTTCAACATCTTCGTCAGATTGTAAACCACCGCCAAAATCAACTTTTAGGCTTGTTTGAGAAGCTATAGTTTCTAAAACCTTGCTGTTTATTATCTTTTTTTGCCTAGCTCCATCTAAGTCGACCAAATGCAGACGCCTTATGCCGGCACCTTCAAAAGCCTTGGCAACTTCAAGAGGGTTTTCACTGTAATCTGTCCGAAGGTTAAAATCACCACGGGTAAGTCTTACGCACTTACCATCAATAATGTCAATTGCAGGTATTATTTCAATCATAATAATTGGGAAAATACAAATAAACGCAAAAAGGGATTAAAAAGAAACGTTAAAAAGGAAATAAACCCCTTTCGCTGGTTTTATGGTTTCGTAATCTGTGTTAGGTGTTCTCTTAATTCTTTTCTCCTCGTTAAAAATACTTCATTTTCTTGAAAATCTTTTTATCTTTTTCGTTTGTTAAGCAACATATTGATCAAAATATTAAAGTATAGTTTTCATGAGCAGTTTTTTTGATGCGGAATTTGTTGATTACCTAATGATAGGCTGGGACCATATTATTGACATTAAAGCCTATGACCACCTTTTGTTTGTCATGACTTTATGTGCGTTGTTTACTTATCATGAATGGCGGAAGGTTTTGGTCATTGTGACAGCTTTTACCATTGGCCATTCATTGACCTTGGCCTTATCTTCATTAAACTATATTGTGCTATCTCCTGAGTTGGTAGAAACGTTAATACCTGTTACCATTTTAATAACTGCCATTGCCAATATCGTTCGGAGAAAAGATAATACATTGACAGAAAAAACCTTTGATAAAAAAGTTGCTGTAAACTACGTGATAGCACTTTCGTTTGGTCTCATTCACGGTTTGGGCTTTGCAGGTAATTTCCGGTTTTTAATGGGGGAAGAAAATAGCATCCTCAAACAACTGTTTGCTTTTAACTCAGGTTTAGAGTTGGGACAGATTACGGTTGTGATAGTGTTTATGATACTGTTATATGTTGCAACAAAGTTTTTTAAGGTAGTTCATCGTGAGTGGAACGTATTTTTCTCTGGTGCCGGTGCTGGCCTGTCTGTTATGATGATTATGGAAGCATTATTCTAATGAAAAAAGCTGTTCTTTGTGTTTTATTGCTGCTGGTTTTGTCTTTTCAGGTAGGTACCCACCCTCTAAAGATGGCGTATACTTCTGTTAAGTATGATCCCGGTAAAAAAGTCTTTAAAATTAGCCATACTATTTTTCAGGATGATTTTGAATATGAGCTTCAGAAAAAATATGGATTTCCCGATATAGATGTGTTTAAAACACGTGAAAACAAACAAACCAGGAAAGCGTACATAGATTATTTTGACAAACACTTTTCTATTGACTTCAATGGGAAGTCGCAGCAGCTAGTGTTCAAAGAAGTAGAAGACAAAGGCTATATGGGACTGGCTGTTTGGTTTGAAACTTCCACAGTCGACCATAAGCTTATTAAAACTGTTTCTGTTCAGAATACGATCCTATTGGCCAGTTTTAAAGACCAGGTAAATATGTTTCACCTTAATATCAATGACCAGGTAAAACGTACAATAAAATTTGATAGGAAGAAAACTAAAGACAGCCTTAGTCTTTAAGTTCATTTATAGTTTAAGCTTCTTTGGCAATATGCTGGAATGCTTGCTTTCGCTCATATAGGTTTATTAGTTGAGCAAGTTCTTTTGGAGACGGATAAAATTGACGGATTTTGTTTTTATATGTATCCGTAAAATCTTTATGGTTAAGAATAAACTTTTTGGTTGCAACTATATACTCTCCCAAGCCATGGGCAATTGCGTATCTATCTGCCTCCATTTCTACTTTTTTCATATATGTTCCCGAAAAAACGTATCCTAAACCAAAAACAGCCAAGGAGGACAACGACCTGTTTAGGTAGTCCATTACATGACCTAACTCATGACCAAGCCAACCTAATAGCACATTGTAAGGCATCTCATGGATACTGAAGGTTTGCCCGTCCATGTTAAAAGTCTCAGAAATCTTAATGATATAAGCCCTTTTATGGTTAGGTTCAAATATAGTTCTTGGCAATGGTTGCGCCTGCATTACAGAGCTTCCTATGGGAGAAACTAGTTTAAAGTGGATCTCGGTTTGTTTGAGCTGTGGATAATGGGACAAACTTTGAAGAACTGCTTTTTCCAGTGTTTTAGGATAGTACTTATTCAACTTCATGAAATGGTTAATGTAAAATTCCGCTTAAACGTTCACTGATTTTCTATTTTCTTAATTCCTTCCCTCTCCCCCTGTTTCCTTCCATAAGTGTAATCTAAATATGCGATAGGTTTCGTCATAAGGTGCAAAGCAACAATAAATCAGCATTTTGGGGTCGAATTGCTATGTAATAGAAAGTTCTATTGCATATTCAAGGATGAGTTATTCTAACGAAAGAGCGTAGCAATTATTTTTTTGGAAAGAATAAGCTTTAATCAGCGACTTGCTCTAAAACAGAACAATAAAGTATTAACTAGGAAGTGAACAAGCTCTTGAAGGTTTAATAGCTAGGGGATACTTAAAAAGAAGGGATAAATAAATTAAAAGGGAGAATGGTTTTCAGAATTAGCCAACAGTAAGCCTTTTTCTGCAAAGCTGTAATTAGGGGGATTGGGAGGCTCTAGGAAAATAAAAAGCCCTAGCTTAATAAAAGCTAAGGCTTTTTATAGGAAATACTAGTTTTGGGCTACCAGTGTTTCTTTTTTAATGGTGGAATTGAAGGAGGCTCTCTGCGATTGTTTTTTCAGGGCCTTCGGTCTATGTGTAGCATACATAGTCAATCCAGTGAAGGTGATACCACCAGCTAAGTTTCCTAAAACAGTAGGTATCTCATTCCATACCAAGTAATCCATTGCAGAAAATTCTCCACCCATCATCAAACCAGCAGGAAACAAAAACATGTTAACTACCGAATGTTCGAAGGCCATAGCGAAGAAGAGAGCTATAGGCATCCACATGGCAATTACTTTTCCACCTACAGAAGTTGAAACCATAGCCATAACTACTCCGGTAGATACCATCCAATTACAAAGTACACCTCTTGTGAAGAGCGTTAACATTCCTCCCGCACCATGTTCTTTATATCCCAATGTTCGCGCTTCACCAATAGATGCAATAACCTTACCTACAGGACTTGGGTCATCTGTAAACCCGTATGTGTAGACGATACTCATCATTAGCGCAACCGTAAATGCCCCCAGGAAATTTCCAGTAAAAACTAAACCCCAGTTTCTTAAAACACCTTTGGCGGTTACACCCGGACGCTTGTCCAAAAGTGCTAAAGGCGAAAGTACAAAAACACCTGTAAGCAAATCATACCCTAAGAGGTATAGCATGCAAAACCCAACAGGAAACAGGAGTGCACCAATGATCGGGAAGCCTGTTTGATAAGT
This sequence comes from Cytophagaceae bacterium ABcell3, assembly GCA_030913385.1. Classification (NCBI taxonomy): domain Bacteria; kingdom Pseudomonadati; phylum Bacteroidota; class Cytophagia; order Cytophagales; family Cytophagaceae; genus Natronocytophaga; species Natronocytophaga cellulosiphila. The sequence continues at coordinate 3,132,552 of CP133159.1, read as the reverse complement.
AACGTTAGTTGCAAATACTGCTCCAAGTGCTAAAATACCTCCAGCCATAAAAGACCTGATCAAAGTGTCTTTGGTGGACATCAACACCTTGGATTGCCCGGCATCAATCATTTTGGTAACTAGTTCTGATGGTTTCAGATAAGACGTGTTGGAAAAAACAATTTCTTCTTTCATCGTGTTTTATTTTAGTTTTTAAACTGGTTTGACTTTACCTGCCCCTTTTCTGGTGGCTTACCTTAATGTTATTGGCAAATATATATAAAGATTTTTTAATTACGTAAAATTACGTAAAAAATCTACGTAAAAAATTTAAGTTAATTACTTTGTTAAAGAGTATAAGTATAGGTTTTTTTACCTATTAATTATTTGGGGTCAATAATTAAACACCTGCAAATAAGTATTTTGTAGTATTTTTACAAGCGCCGTTTTGTGAGTAATGTATTATCTTAAAAGTTGTGTGTTTATGTGTAGATTTTACGCAACTACGTAAGTTTACCTAGTTAGATGCAGCGTTTTCAACAAGCATTATTTACCATAGGGGGTTTAGAGAGGGCAAGTAAAATGTAGGAAAGCTGTATTGTGCTACGTTGCGTAGACATATAGCTTGAAGTGGAGCGGTTTGGAGTAACTTATCCCGTTAAAAGGTCAAACTAAAAAAAGCCTCACATTCCTTTTGGTGCAGTGGCTGTTAATCTTTTTTTCTGTATATCTCTTCCTCCACCTGAATACGCTCAATTTGTTTTAAGTGCCTTAAAATGTGGTTTATATAAAATTGAAATGTATCTCCCAACTTCAGTTTGATCAGCTTTGATATTGATATACTAATTTTCACTTTACTTAAACTGACACTTTTAGACTGCTTGAGCAGTTGCAAAAGTATAATTTGCTGGTTAATAAATACATCAATGACACTTTTGTCAAGCTTTTCGTCCAATGGGTTTTTGTCTTTGAACGTTTTCATTTTGTTCAGCTTATCTTTGGGCAACATGCTTTTGGCAAAAAAGCTGCCTAGAAAACCACTTTTGAACTCAGCTTCTTCTTTACTATTAGATTTTTGTATACTGGTTTCGATTTCTGGCAGGTAGAATTTACCATATAAATTTAGGTGTTCCAAACATTCTAATATATTCCAGGAAGATTCGTCGGGTTTCCATGTTAGTGTTTGTATATCAATACTTTTAAGCTTTTCAACTTGACCTAGGGCCTTCTGTGTTTGCTCAATAAGGGAATCTATTAGTTTCTCTGCTTGCATATGTTTTTTGTTTTTATGCAAGATGTCAAAAGTAAGTTTTATAATCCTTGATCAAAGTCAAGACTTTTTTAGTCGTGAAAGTGTTTCGGCACTCATTCTTAAATAATTTGCAATATGTTTATTGGGGATTTCCTGAAATAGCTGAGGGCTTCTTTTTAAAATACGTTCATACCTTTCTTTGGGAGATGTTGTTAAAATATCTATCTCCCGTTCCATTTGCTCCAGAGCCATGTTTTCTAACACCTTAGTCCATAATGACCTGTTGTCTTCGGTTTCCAGAAAACTATCAAAGCACTCTTTGGGAATAACTTTTAATACTGTTTTTTTTATGGTTTGAATACATAAATCAGAAGGTTTTCCGGTTAAAAAAGAATCCAGCGAAACGATTAGATTTCCTTTATAGCCAAACCTAATTACTTGCTCTGTACCATTATCCCCTATAAAAATCCTTACACTCCCGCTTTCTATATAATAAACATTGGTATCAATACTTCCCTTGGTCTTCAAAAAACCATTTCTGCCGATGGTTATGGTTTTGCTAGCAAGTTCAACAACTTCTTTCATTGTCTGTGGTGTATCATAGATAAGTTCCTTTTTTAAAAAGCTTTAGTTTCCTTCAATTTCGTTAAATTGAATTTCACCATTCCAATATTTAATAAGCTGTTTTTTTGATAATTTTTGTTTTTTATAGAGGTCGATAATTTCATTTTGATAATCTTGTAGGTCCATTTTTTTCATTTCACTCAATGTTTTCTCCGCCAACAAAATGTGGCCCGAAGCTTCTAATACTCCAACATACTCCAACATTAGGTCAAAATTTACTGTGTCAGAACTCAGGTACTCTCGATATTTATCAATAGCTTTTTGATAATATTTTACGGCATTTAAAGAGTCTCCTGCTAATTCTAGGAATAAAGCTTTTTTCCCAAGGTAAAATGGCCTCTCAGGGCTGATTTTAATGAGTTTGTCAGTTACTTGCAGCAATTCGTTTATGTCTTTTCGTAAAAATAGAAGTGTGTTTTTATGTTGAAGGGCTGATATGTTACGACCATCTAAGGCCAATGCTTTGTTTGTTAATGCCAAAGAACTGTCAATTCTAATACTATCTTCAAGCTTTGTTAAATAATATATATCCATTGCTTGTTGTAGTACCACTTGTGATTCTTTGCTTTTTCGGCAAGAAATTATTAATACACCAACAATTACATAAAGGCCCTATGTGGAATACTGTGGGTAATTGAATTTCAATTTAGAGGAAATAAAGTAAATCATGTTGATAAAATTTGTAATATTCCGATATCCACGAGCTCTTCTTTTAGCTAGTTGTATTTTGCTGTTAATCCCTTCCATGACACCATTGGCAATCTGGGACTCGACATAATTGGTAATTCCTTGCCAGTGGGACTTTATTGTGTTTACAAACTTCTTGAAGGCATACAAGCCTTCCTCTTCAACAAGGTCACACCAGTAAGCCAAGAAAGCAGAGCCCTCTTCTTTTGTTTTAAACTCCCAAAAGCTCTGAAATAAGGTCTTTAACCGATAAGCCTTCCCAATAGTTGGTAACAGTTCAATAAGTACCTGCCGGTCCTGCTTCTGTTTAGCGCTAAGTTTGTGTGTGGACTTTAATAGCGTGTATTTGTGTCCTTTAAGTATTGAGTGTTCTCGGACTTCTCGCTTACGTACATCGTCCATAGCTTCATTAAGCAGTTTGACTACATGAAATTTATCAAATGTTACCGAGGTGTTAGGAAAATGTTCGAGCATGCCTGCGATAAAACCTGTAGACATATCAATGCATGCGTCGGTAATTGACAGATGTTCAACACCCTTTGCTTTTAAATGGTCTTTAATTCTTCCGATAGTGTGCCGATCCTTGCCTGGAGTAACATGAATCACACGGCGAGTAGCCAAATCTGCTGCTACGGTCACATAATCATGTCCTTTTCTTACAGAAGTCTCATCAATACCCAATTGGGTCACCGAGCTTTGATCATCTGCCCGATAGGCAATTTGTATCCAGTAGTTAAATATATTCCATATGCGCTGTGGGTACTCATTCACTAAATCAGCTGCTTTGTTCACGGGCATCTCTCGCTCAATCAAAGCCATGCTAAAAGCCTCAAACAACAAAGTAAAACCACTTCCTTTTCTAGCCCACGGCACTTCCACGGTTTTTACCTTTCCATCCGTTGTTTTGATTCGAGGGACTTTGCAATGAAGATAACATTCATGTTCAAAAAAATTGAGGTGACGCCAAGTCCTATATTGAGTATCATGAACTTTACTTTCTGGTTCAAATACGAAACCACGCTCAAAGCTAATGGTTATATGAAGTTCTTGTTTACCATTGGATGCTTCCTGAAACCTAACATCGGTTACCGACCAAGGCTTTGTTAACTGCAAAGCCAATTGAAATATTTCGATACTGTTCATTTTGTAAAAATAACTACATTATATCACCTTTCCACAGTAAATCATATAGACCCTACATAAAGTACAATTTTGACATTCAAAACTTGATATGGTTTTATATGACATAGGTCCAATTAGACATACTAAGGCTTCTTCTGCTATTTCTTCATCAAGGAAACTAACTCTTGCTCATTGACGACTTTCATAGGTAAGGTTACTTTTTGATTCTCTTTAACAACTGTTTTTAGTGACGATGCCAGAATGGTTTCGTCTTTTGTTGAATATGAAATCACATGAACTTTACTGCCTATCGGTATTGTAAAGCTATTTTCTTTATTTTGACCTGTAATAAAGAAAGATTGAATCACACTGTTTATGTCTTCAAATATTACAAATGTATTAACAAAGCTCAAACTATCAGAATCATTGAACTGTACAGTTAAATTTGTCCTATTTTTCATTTTTAAAAACCTGTCTACATTTATCCACCCTAACTTGGATATTCCTGTTTCTTCATATAGTTTTTTGGATAAACGTCTGTGATTTTCTTTTGCTTTTTCGGTAGCCGTATCATAAGTAAGGCCACCATTTATTAAGAAATCTTCTGTAACATCCTCATCTGCTGCTACAGCCTCTGTTTCTTGAGGAAATTTCAAACTTTCATTAGCCTCTTCCCAGTTCAACTGTTCCAATGAATCACGTGTGCCATAAAAAAGTTGCATTTCTTCATCAGATTTTATGGGAAACTGTACCTTTAGTTTCTTGTTTTCCTTTAATTTCAATGGTTCCCCATTTGAGGTTAAGTTGATGTAATAAGCTCCTCCTGAAACCAATAGGTCACCATTGGAAACTGTTGGTGTGTTTGACTGTAAAAGGTCAAATTGGTTGGTCAACTCTTTTAATTCAACTTCAATGACCTTACCCAATGGATTTCCGCTTTTTGTGGTTAAGTCCGAAGGGTTAATTTTTATAACTGTCCCTTCTCTTCCTACAACCTCTGAAGGCTTAGATGCCGTTGTTTTTAAAATTTGGCCTGAACTATCAAAACGACTCCAAAGGTTTACAAGTTTTAGCAATTCTTCTTTGGGATCAACTTTAGGCTCCTTCGGAACTGTTACCTGCTCCTCTACATTTTGAGAACTGTCTTTATGTTGCTCATTACAAGCGACTAGTATGGTGAGCAAAAACATTAATAATCTTAAATGACTTTTCATGAGTGAAAGTTTATAAAAAATATTGCGTAATAGTTTTATTGTGATATTTGGTAATCAGCTTCTAATTTATGTACTACGGGAAACAACTGGTTTATGAAGTTTTTGCGTTGTACGTTAAAAGCTTCAATATGAAAACTGTCATTTTTCTGAAGGTTAAAATTGAGTAGTGAAACTTTTCCTTCTTTCGTAGTGAATTTTCCTATTGTTTTTCCATCCCTAACAACTGAAATAACTAAGCTATCAGAAGTATAACGACAATCTTTTGGGTAAACCCTTTTATATTTTAGGTTAGGTTGCTCAATCTTAATCAGGACCGAATCCTTTTTGTGACTTAAGCTATTCTTTGCCAACTCTTGTTCTGAGTAAACGGAAATTTTAGGCTCTTCAAAATCAATTACGTTAAAACTTATCTCTTCAGCTAAAAGATCATTTTTAAAAATACTTAGCTTGAAGTTATCGTCTGCTGGTACAACACAAACTCTTATTCCTTCAGTAGATTTTATTACCATTGAGTTAGATGCATTTATCGTAAATTTGTCAGTGCTATCTTTCGGAACTAACCAAAACTCTGTTCCTCCATTGCGAGGAAACTTGTCTGGAATATATGAATAAAGAGTATAGTCTTTTCTTAAAAAAGAGGCTGCTGTATCCAAAGGTGAATGTGCCAATGTGACTATATCGGCTTTTGCTTCAGGTTTATTTTGCCCTGTACAGCTGATGGAAAATGTGATTGCCAATAAAGCAAGTAGTTTGTTCATGATACTAATTAAATATGACCCAGCCAGACCAACAACACAAATACCTCCTTCCCCCCTCCGGGATTAACGTGTAGCAATGGATTTTGAAAATATTAAAATATTTCTAAAATATCGATTTCCCAACAACTTTCTTCGATAAGTGCAGTGTACTTTTGTTTGGTAAGTTTTATACTCTTGCAATGAGCAACTTTTGCCAGAAAACCTAAAAACTGTTTTAGCCTGAAACTCGGGTAAACAGCTCCTTTCTCAAACTTTCTATAACATCTTTGTGGGTATGCTCTAAAAACAAAAATCTTTTTGTTCCGCTCTTGAATATTATCTCTAACTTCTTGCTTTCCCCAGAAACAGGATTGCCATATGATTCAAAAAACAACAGTAGAATGAACTTAACTGCTGACTTAAACCAGTTAACTTTAGTGTGACAATAATTAACTGCTTTAATATCACTGTAGTAAAACCTTTCATCTTTGTGGCAACCTTCACTACTAACTATACTAAAGCAGGTCTTACCAAAGGCTATTTTTCGCCTACTGTCCAAGACATGCTCAGTTGTTCCGTGTGTTTGTTTCGCCTTTTTCTGCATTGACGGTACCTTAGGCCTTTTATTCCTGGTTAGGCACATAGGTGCCAATTGAGCCTTTTATAGTAGGATAGCTGTTATCTGCTACTTCGTCAAATTCAGGGTCTCTTGCCACTTTACTGATGGTTTTTGACGGTTGGCTTTCAATATCTTCAAGGCTTTTAATGTCTTCAATGTCATCTGGATCCATCTGCATGATTTTCGATGCAATATTATCTTCAGTGAAAAAGTTAAACACTTTATTTTTATCTTCTAGTTTTAGCCCGTTATCAGCAGTGGTAAGAATGTTGACGGTGTCGCCTGATTTTTGAGAAACAGCAATTAAATGGATATAATAGCTCATCTTTTTGTTGTTGCCTGGACCACGGCTTGTATATAGAATTTTCACTTCCTCATATTCTTCCAAGGCTTTATCATCAATATTGAACTTTTCAATATCCCAAAACTCGTATCTGCTAGTACCACAGCTATATAATACAAATAAGGTAAATGCAATGAATGTTAGTTTCTTTGTCATTGGAGTTATTATAGTTCTAACCAAACTTAAGTATTTTTATCGACAATATAAATTATTCAGTACACAATTATTGTTAAAGCACCGATCCTGGCAGGGCTAACGCATTTAGAAAACATCTAAAATTTCTTCCCTAAAAGCATCGTTGAATATTGCTTTATACCTTTTTTTTGGCTTTGTTTCCTTAGATTTATGTTTTTGTAGCAAGATCAGGGACACTTTATTCAAGATGTGGAAGTTTTGTGCTGTATACCCCTTTCTTCTTCTGGAACTATCTTCCCCAAAAACCACATCCAGGCTCCAGTGCAGCTTGTTTTCAATTGCCCAGTGGTTGCGTATTGTACCGTTAAGCCATTCAGCGGTCTTGTCATGGCTGCTTATATAATACCTCACCTGTTGCTCCTGCTTTCCTGTAAGCTTGTTATAGCGCTCTGACTCTAACCTTGCCACTGACTTTATGCCGCACCATTGATGTGCTGCATCTATGAACCTCAGGTCATTTATCAGTTTGCAGGTGCGGCTCTCCAACCTGCCATGTCCCGTGTCTATCTGTTTGTGCACATCTGCAACCCCCTGTTTTTCAAATACCCTATCTATTTGCTGGAATAGCTCTTTCTGGTTGTTCTTTACAGCAATTACATAGTCACCGTTTTTCCGGATTATTTTTTCCGTAATATCTTTTTGGCAGCCCATGGCATCTATTGTCACTGTTGTGTTTTCAACAGTTATCATATCCAGAAGCTTGGGGATGGCTGTGATCTCGTTGCTTTTGTCTGGCACGGCCAATTGACCGAGGGTAAGATGGTTAGCGGTGGCATAAGCCGATACCATGTGCAATGCATTGGCGCCCTTTCTGCTGTCATACGATCCACGGATTCGCTTCCCGTCAATATTGATTGTCTCGTTTTCGACTGGCCTGAACATGGTTGATGCCCACTCTACAAAACACTCGCCAAACTCATCCGGTACTATCTTTGCAAATACCCTTTCCAGGGTATCGTGCGAAGGGACACCGTTACGGTAAGGGAAAAATTTACGTAGCCATTCAATTTTTTCTTTGCCGAATGTAACAATCTCATGCCAGTCCCCCGCATTGCTGACAACGGCACTTACGCACAGAAACAGGATCTCCTGCAGCGGATATTTGAAATTGCCTTTGATGGTTCTTCTTGGTTCTGACACAGTGCCAAAGATACGAACAAATGAATCGGAAACTGAATTTTTTAATGGAGTTCTCTATATAGAAAAAAGTCAAGCCAAAAATAATAAAACACTGATTATCAATTAAAAAATTATTATATTTGTATCGTCAGTGCCCCGTAAGGCACCCATAAATTAAATAAACCCAATAAAGGTTATGAGACTTACGGAACGCCCTGTAAGGCAGTTCCTTACACCCTAAAGTCTAAATGCGTCAGCCCTGCCGATCCTGGATAGTTACATTTTAATAACTGGTGAGAAGTCTGTTTATGTAGCGTAATACTTTTCAGACAAAGCAGGCATAAAAAAAAGAGGCTGAAAATATCCAGCCTCTTTTTTTATTATAAGTTGATTAAAGCTTACTTTTTAGCTTTTTCGGCCATAAGAGCTTCAATTGCAAGGGTCATATAAGTTAACGGAGAGTTCCAGTTAATGGCTACTTCGTTAGCTGCATAACTACACTCTTCATCAAGATAAGATTTTGCAGGAAGCTTAGAAGGGTAAGGCTTCATGCATGCATATTTGTCTTGCTGCTCATAGTTAGGCCCGCCAGTCATAAATCCAGGAATCACCTCTTTAACTCCGTCAGTCTGAGAAGGACGGTGGTGAGGATTTTTCATAGGCTTAGATCCAAAACCACTCACGTAGCTATAACCTGTACCGTTTCTACCTAAAATGTAGTCAAGGTTGGCAATGGCAGCATATAAGTACTCAGGATCTTTAGTCAATCTGTATGCCTGAATAAGTACAATGCCTTGGTTGGTAGCAAAAGAGTTACTTCCCCATACAAAGTTTCCTTTTTCGATACCCATAGGCGTACCAAATTCAGACTCTGCAGCATGGTTTTTCAGCTCATCCGCTAGCGCAACGATTCTGCCTTTAATAGCATCAGCGTCTTTGATTTTGCTTCCTTGGTTAGCAAGGGAAATCAAGCCCAAGGTATTTACTTCTGGCCATGCTGGAACAGCAAAACTGTCTAATGTAGCAACGATGTTAGCTGCTTTGTAGTACTCTTCATCTCCTGTGGCAATATAAAGCTCAGAAGCAGCCCATTGGAACTCATCACTTACTTTTTTGTCACCATATTCACCAGTAACAATAGCAGGCTTGAACTTCTTGTTCATTTCGTTTTGGTCGTAGTACTCTTCTGGGTTTTTCTTAGCCCATTCATACGCCTGTTTAGCTGCTGCTAAAGTAGAGTCTGCAAAACCTGGAAGTTGCTTTTCATAGTTTTTGAAAATCCTTGAAGCAGTTGCCATAACTGCAGCAAAATCCAATGTAGCAGCGGTAGATTTTTTCACTACATATCTTGGTTCCTTAGCTTCGTGAGGCATGATTTCCCCATCAAAGTTAGGATTGGTCAATTTATGGTAAACTCCACCGTCATTAGGGTCTTGCATAGCAAGCATCCATCTGATATTATACAATGTTTCATCCAAAAGGTCAGGGATGTCATTGTCGCTTTCTGGGATGTTTACATCAATGTTAGCAGCAAACTCAGGGAAGTGCTCATAAAGCGCCAACATAGTATAAGTAGTGATACCTGAGTTTACGATATACTTGTTATAGTCACCTGCATCGTACCAACCGAAAGGTGCAGAAATTTTTGTTCCTTCAGGTCTTTCTTCAGTTGCCGCAGAAGCATGTACTAGTACTTCTTTATCAGGGTGACCTGCTTTCCTAGCCCATTTTCCAGCATATTTTTCATCAAGATCAATTACTGTTCTTTGGAAGTAGAAGGTCTTCAAACTAGCCTTACCCATTTCCAATGCTATATTATCAGCTATTTTGAATGGGTGAGAGTTTGCTAAACCTGGTACTTCTATGTAATATGTTCCTGGTTTGGTAAGCTTAGAAAAATCAGCATGGCTAACATCTTCACCAGAGTGTTCCCATACTCCTTTTTTATCAAGTTTGCCTTTAAATACCTTTTTGTTGGTCTCGGCATCAATAACCTTGAATTTTTTCGCATCAGAAGAAACGACTACCGCTTTTTTAGGACCGTGTGGATAATATCCTAACTGGTTAAGTCTGATAAAATCTTCTGGTTTTGGAGGTTCAGGCTTAATGACGCCTGCCTCTAATACATTCTCTTCAGGGTCTTTTAGCACTGCTTTAATTTCGTCGAAATATACAGTTCCAGTTGCGTTACCCAGTGCTAGTTGCACTTTGGCACTAAAAGCTTTAGAAGGCACTTGGTAAACCCTTTCGTAATGTTTCCATTCACGGGTACCAAATGATTCAGCTACAACAGGAAGAAAGCCTCCTACTTGGTGGTTGTCCTCGTCATAGAATTCAACGGCAATCCTTGCTTTTTCCCAAGGCTTGTTGCCTCTTACTACCGAATCAACTTTCATATAACCAGAAACAGTCAATGTTTTGACTCCTTCAGGCATTACGATCATTTGATCTGTACCACTCCATTTAAAGTCCAGGTTGCTAATTTTCAACGCATAATCACCGGTATGCCCCTTGTTGATTCTTTCTGCACCCCAGTGGTTCCAGCCACCTTCTTCTTCAAAGCCAGGGTTGTTCAAGACATTCTGCCCCTGTACATCTGAAACAAAAGGTGCCAGCATTAATAAAGCACATGCTAATTTTGATTTCATAATGTGAGTTTATTGTTTATTTTTCAGTTATTGTACTTTTTACAATAAAGTTAAAGTTAGTGAATTTTATGTCCGAATTGAAATTAAAATACAACTTTTGAACTTTTCTAGGTTTTTATAAGCAATATTCGTTCCAGATATTCATTTGGTTTGAAATATGCGAAAAAAGTTCCTTTATCTTTAATTTTTTGAGCTGGAACAGTATAGGTTCCTTCAAACTTATATTTAGTCATTGAAACGAAGGAATTAACACGATTCTGAAAAAAATGTTTAAGAAAAGTTTACGATAGGATAGTTTGCTAATTGGTTAGCTTGGTGTTATATGATTATATGTAATAGTGATGGTTAGTGTTGATTGAAAAATTTAGTACCCTCCAAGAGTTTTTTTCACCTGGAAGGGTACTGATATAGGAATTTTAGTTTTATACATAACCTTCAAAATGCTGTCCATTCTATTGGGGAGTTGGGTAGTCCCCAGGGCTGACGCATTTAAAAAACATCTAAAATTTCTTCCCTGAAAGCATCATTGAATATTGCCTTATACCTTTTTTTGGGTTTTGTTTCCTTAGATTTATGTTTTTGTAGCAAGATCAGGGACACTTTATTTAAGATGTGGAAGTTTTGTGCTGTATATCCCTTTCTTCTTCTGGAACTATCTTCCCCAAAAACCACATCCAGGCTCCAGTGCAGCTTGTTTTCAATTGCCCAGTGGTTGCGTATTGTACCGTTAAGCCATTCAGCGGTCTTGTCATGGCTGCTTATATAATACCTCACCTGTTGCTCCTGCTTTCCTGTAAGCTTGTTATAGCGCTCTGACTCTAACCTTGCCACTGACTTTATGCCGCACCATTGATGTGCTGCATCTATGAACCTCAGGTCATTTATCAGTTTGCAGGTGCGGCTCTCCAACCTGCCATGTCCCGTGTCTATCTGTTTGTGCACATCTGCAATTACCTGTTTTTTAAAAGCCCTGTCTATTTGCTGGAATAGCTCTTTCTGGTTGTTCTTTACAGCAATTACATAATCACCGTTTTTCCGGATTATTTTTTCCGTAATATCTTTTTGGCAGCCCATGGCATCTATTGTCACTGTTGTGTTTTCAACAGTTATCATATCCAAAAGCTTGGGAATGGCTGTGATCTCGTTGCTTTTGTCTGGCACGGCCAATTGACCGAGGGTAAGCTGGTTAGCGGTGGCATAAGCCGATACCATGTGCAATGCATTGGCGCCCTTTCTGTTGTCATACGATCCACGGATCCGCTTCCCGTCAATATTGATTGTCTCGTTTTCGACTGGTCTGAACATGGTTGATGCCCACTCTACAAAACACTCGCCAAATTCATCCGGTACTATCTTTGCAAATACCCTTTCCAGGGTATCGTGCGAAGGGACACCGTTACGGTAAGGAAAAAATTTACGTAGCCATTCAATTTTTTCTTTGCCGAATGTAACAATCTCATGCCAGTCCCCCGCATTGCTGACAACGGCACTTACGCACAGAAACAGGATCTCCTGCAGCGGATATTTGAAATTGCCTTTGATGGTTCTTCTTGGTTCTGACACAGTGCCAAATATACGAACAAATGAATCGGAAACTGAATTTTTTAATTGAGTTCTCTATATAGAAAAAAGTCAAGCAAAAAATGTTAAAACACTGATTATCAATTAAAAAATTATTATATTTGTATCATCAGTGCCCCGTAAGGCACCCATATATTAAATAAACCCAATAAAGGTTATGAGACTTGCGGAACGCCCTGTAAGGCAGTTCCTTACACCCTGAAACTTAAATGCGTCAGCCCTGGGGTAGTCCCTTCTATTTTTTAATTTTTTGGTTTTCTGAACATATATATGTGCTCCTGCCCGCTACTTTTAGTTTTTTTATACTTCCTCTTCCTTCTGGGCATGTATCCTGTTCTCCACGTTTTGGAGTAAGGAAGTTTTTAGGCAAATTATCTGGAATGGCTGATGCTTTGATAGATTGGGTCAGCACGTCTCTCATGCAGTGGTATAGGTGCTCTACTTCTTCGTTGCTTAAACTTTTGCAACGTGTTTGCGGATGTATGCTTGCTTGGTAAAGAATTTCATCTGCATACACATTGCCAATGCCTGCTATGTATTTTTGGTTAGTCAACGTAGATTTAATCATTCCGGACTTTGATAACACCAAAGCTAGAAATGCTTCTTTGGATATTTCCAAGGCATCAGGTCCAAGTTGGTAATTGCTTATAAAGTCTGTAGCATTGTCAAACACGTTGATATGACCTAACTTCCTTGTATCTGAAAAAGCCATCGAACTTCCGTTTTCGAAGTGTATTATAAAATGCGTATACTCCGGGCTTTCAGCTTCCGTGTATTTTAAAAAACCTGTCATACCAAAATGAAGGGACAAAATTTTTCCGTGGTCTAGCTTTGCCATAAGGTACTTTCCGGTCCTGCTTGCCTCTGTAAATGTATGACCTATTAATGCTTGTTTAGGAAAGTCAGGGGCTACCTTACTATTTAACACCTCCACATCCTTGACCTTTTTGTTAAGAAAATGTTCTTCGAAATACTGTTTGTATATTTCTACGTCAGGTAATTCTGGCATAATTACAATTGGTTGTTTATTAAATAACCTGATTGTTAAAAAGTAGTTATGCACGCACCCGCTTTCCTTTAAAAATTAAATTTTAGGTAGTCTGACTTGGTCTGCATAAAACTTCATCCTTGAGTGGTGTTTTTTCAAGGTCTCTATTTTCTCAATTTTGTCAAGTTTATGGTTGTAAAATACCTCTACATAATAATTGTTAAAGAGGTACAAGTTGATTTTATACCCGTAGTACCGTATCGCTACGATAAAGCTTCCTCCTGAGTATAGCAGGTGGATCTTGTTTTTTAGCGAAAATTTGTCAAACAAATCTGGGGTTATCATCATCTACGGGTTAAACTCCAAAGTAACCAAAAATAGCATGCATATAAAAATAAACGTGAAAAGCTTTAAGCAGATACAAAAAAAGAGCATTATCTCTTTGTCTTTATGCATTAGAACTTTCTTTTGCCCCTCCTAACAAAACCTAATGCATAATCGGTTAAAAAAAAATACCCATTTAGATATCTTATGTGTTATTAGCTTACTTAAGCTCGCTTAGTTGCTTTTTGCCTCGCCGGCAGGGCCTTACTTTTTTTCTTAGACAAAAAAAGTAAGCAAAAAAGTCAAGGCCTGTGATGAAATTTGCTAAACTTTATAACCATTACGCTAAAAAATTTGAAACTCACCCTCCTTTCGTCGGGTTCAAACAGCAAATTTTTTGGCCGCTCCATGCTTATAAAGTTCTTAACGCAATTTCATCAATGGCCGCCTTATTTTCTAACAATGGCACATACCACCATTTAAGGACGCCCGTTTTAAGCATTTTATCTTACAAAAAAACTTATTACTTCCTAGAGACTTAAATGGGTAATCCTAAAAATTAATATTTGTACCTGCATTTCAAATGAACGACGTTTAATGGCCATTGGTTTGATAGTTAATTCTTTAGATTTTGCAAAAGTTTCAGGAAGCATAAACTGTATGCTATTATTTTCATAAATATAACTGTAACTATTAACCTGCTACATCTTTTATGCGTAAATATATTGGAACAAAACCTTTTTTGTTATGAAAACTTCTATGAAGAAAATTAAAAGGTTGAACCACATAAAAAATTTGTATTTGGTGGCGACGGCTGATGGTCCTCTAAATAGGTATGAAGAAGCCTTTATTAAGGCCAGGGCCAAAAGCTTAAACCTTTCCGAAAATGAGTACGATTTTGAAAATATTCAGAGGGTTACTTCTATAGTTCCTGAAAAATTGGGGAATAGAATTTTGCAGGTGTATGATATGGTAAACCTGATATTAATAGATAATGTAATACATGAATCTGAACTTGCAACTTGTCGTGCTATAGCTAACCACCTAAATCTTGCAGAGGATGTAGTGGTTATGGTTGTTAAAGATATTATAAAAAGGCGGTCTGGGGTTTTTATCCTTAGAACGCGAAACCAACATGCAAAGTTAGTAAGATGCAGTGACAGTTTTGACTGGTAGGAATTGGCTTATCAGTTAATATCGCAGGGGAGTTTTTGGCCTCTCTCCTGCTTTTTTCTTTTTTGGGTATCCCCTCCAAAGACACCAATCAGCAAATTACTTTGAAGTGTACCCATAGACTGATATCCCCCTTTCTTAAAAGTCTTGTCCCAGAGATATTTGACTAACATTTGTTATGCCGTTTAAATCCTTGTACAAGGCTTTGAAGTTTATCTTTTCGGGTACATGGACAAACAGCTTCATTTTAGACCTTTTTTTATCGTATGACTGAAGTATATTGACAGACTGGGTGGTTATTTTATGTTTGTCGAGAATGGCAAAGACTCCATCAGTTTCAATTTTTGCGGTAGAAAAGGTAATTTGTAAGATCTTAAGTACATCTTCTTGAAAAAATCTACTTTCCAGTTTCCCGACAAAAATCAGGACAAACAAAACGAACAGGGTTACCAGTACAGACCCTCCATACATTCCTGACCCAATAGCAAGACCTATAGCTGCCACTACCCAAATAGTAGCTGCTGTAGTCAGGCCACGAATGCTTCCACCGAGACTAAAAATCGCCCCTGCACCCAAAAAGCCTATGCCCGAAACCACCTGTGCGGCAATTCGGCCCGGATCCCCGTTTTGGAAGTTCTGAAATGTTTGGGGTATGAATATTGAAATAAGCATCAAAAGGGTAGCTCCTAAACATATAATAATATGCGTCCTTAACCCTGCTTGTTGCTTACGGGTTTCCCTTTCCCACCCAATCAGCCCTCCAAGCACTATACTCATCACTAGTCTGATGGCAATGCTTTGCAAGTTAATTTCTGTGTCAGAAGAAAAAAGGTCGTAAATATCCATAATGGCTATAAGCGTTTCATTGTATATATAATGCTATAAGGAATAGCATTCACTCTCTCTAAATCTTTGCTAGGACTCGTTCTTATTTATGTAAGACATTAAGCCTTTCCTTTGTACCTAATGTCAAATGTTAAAAGTTCTACTAATGATGTAAAAAATTCCCATTTTAAAACATGTAAAGCTAAACAAAAGTTCTCCCGTATATATTTGCTACGAATGAGCCAAGGTTAAAGTTTAGCAAAGTCAGCTTCGGATAAATAAAAAAAGCTGACATGGATGACCGTGCCAGCTTTTTTCTGATTTTTTTAAAAAGGCTATTTGACCCTTTCCATATATTCTCCAGTCTCTGTATTTACTTTAATAAGCTCACCATTATCTACAAACAAAGGAACTTGTACAGTTGCCCCTGTTTCAAGCTCTGCTGGCTTCATAGTTTTGGTTGCTGTGTCCCCCTTGATGCCAGGTTCGGTATAAGTTACTTCTAACTCCACATGTTTAGGAGCTTGACCATATACAATTTCTTCATTTTCATCAAAAGAAACACTCAAGACCATTCCCTCTTTTATAAACTTTAACGTGTCGCCAAAAAGCTCTTCAGGCACCGGAAACTGTTCAAAGCTTTCCTGGTCCATGCAGACTAGTGCATCACCTTCTTTATAAAGAAACTGAACATCCCTGCTTTCGACCCTTACTAGTTCTATTTTTTCTCCTGAGCGAAAACGAATTTCACTTTGCTTGCCAGTTCTGATATTCCGGCTTTTAACGGTATAAATTGCATTTCCTTTTCCTGGTGTAATATGCGTATAGTCCATTACCATTACCAATTCTCCATTATGCCGTAAAAAAGCCCCTCTTGAAAGATCTGATGTAGTAGCTGCCATATATTTATAGATGATTAAAAATTAAATAATGATAAAGGTAAGGGATATGTACCATTCTGACAATTGATAAAGCATAAAATATGTATTAAAGACACCTTTTTTAACTCATAACATATTTTTTAAGTTTGTCATTGAGCTAATAAAAGCATCGCGTACAAAGGGGTCGGTAATCCAACGAGGCACATTAGATGGCGTAGACAATACAGAATAAGTTATATGCGTCTGTCGGCCTTCTCTTCTAATTTCCCACTGCCCTTTTACATAATCTATTCTATCTACTCTCCTAACGGGTGGTTTTGAGGGATAAGCAATACTTGAGTATTCAATCAGAATAGTAGAAGGTGTTTGTCTAACAATACGGTGCTCTAAAATACAATCTTGATCGTTAAATGGCCATGGAATATTATAACGCACATATTTTATCCAACAGTCAGTGTCTTGTTCAAGCATTTTAGCAGAACGGATACTGGTGTTCCACTTGGCGGTCAGATTTGCATTGCTTATAAGTTGAACCACTTCATTTGGACTTGCATCGACTTTAAGGGTTAGAATCACTTCTCTGGCATTAACCTTTTTGTCAGGTAGATTTACCCACCTTTCGTATAAAGAAATACCATTCTTGGTTTTTATTAATTCTGCACCTGGTGGTTTTTTATGGACATAACCTAAAGTTACCGATGAAGCAAAAACAATAAATGCAAAGGTTTTGATAAATGTTAAGCAGTTCATATTACGCGGGGTCAGCACTAAAATGTTGTTCATTACTTCCTTTAACGCAATATGTATTAAATAGTAGTTGTTGCCAAGGAAATTTTAAAGGTTTTGAGGGTTTCTTTTATACTCGGTAAGTAATTCTACTGAAATATTGTTAAAATAATTCAGTAGATCTGGTTACCTTTTTTACATAAATTGTATATATTAGGGTATGTTCAACCAACTATGCTGCATTTTTTATTTTTTACTTTAGTCCAATAATATGGATTACTTTTGCTAGTTTCCCGAGAATATTTTTTCTCGGGATTTTTTTTGGCAACTAAATCTTTAAGTAGGTTTAATTAAAAAGTTGTATTTGTGCATGTTATGCAGTTGCTTACATGAAGACTCATTTGAATATTTATAAAAAAAGAGGCAAGCTTACAGGCCTGCCCCCTACTTTACTAAACTATTCTATCCGCTTCTATCAACCCCTCTGCAATCATTTCGCCTCATCCAACTACGCTTCTTTCGCCTCTTACCAACTTCACTTCCTTATGAATGCCTTCTGTAAAAATAACAGGGTGTGCCATATTTTGTTTTTCCACTATTGTAAATTCCTCATACCAATAACCTCCTTTACTATTAAATAATTTGGAAGGCAAGGTGTTTATAATAGATAAAAAACCTAAATTCGCGGCCAAAAACACATATGTACTATATTAAGAAGCCAATTATACTGTTTTTCTTGGTTGGGTTGGCATGTCCTCTTTATGCGCAGTTTGACAGAGTAGACCGTTATATACAAGGATATGCCCATGGAATTGGGGTTTTCTGTTTCTTTTGCCCCATATGATATTGAGCATCCTTCGGAAGAGCGTTTGATTAGTGGAACAGCAGTAGTAGTTCCTGGATTTTCAGCAAACATACGACATAATTTATGGAAAGCTAAAGGAGACTTTGCTTTAAGTGCCGGGTTGAACATTAGTGGTGGGTACAATGCAGGAGAAAGAAGAGGCCTCTCTTCACGATATGCCAATTTCATGTTTCCTTTGACCATTAATGCAGCTTATGGATTGGGGGCAACCAATTTCAGCACCCGTAAATTTGGGGCTTCTAGCAGGCGCAGGATACGCATTTTCTACAACAGGTATTGTTAAATCTGATGATATTGCAAGGTCAGTTGTAGACTATAATTTACTGAGCCCTGTATTTTATGTGCAGTTGAAATATGAAATCAATGGTATACCTATGGGGATTGAGCCAATGTACATTTATGACAAGTATTACCCTGTTTATAACATTAAATTTATATTGGGCCTATACCTGAGAAATTAATAATAAACAAACAGAAAGAGACAGACTTACAGGTCTGCCTCTTTGTTTAACTTAACATTCCGCTCCTAGTCAACCCCACTGCATTCAAAACGCCTCTGCCAACAACACATTCTTTCAACTCTTTCCAACTTCACAACCCTTTTTGAATGCCTTCTATAAACCTAACTGTGCCTTTATACGCTTTGTTATCATAATTTTTTTGATTCCTTTACAGCATATGATTTTTCTATTTATATATATAAATATTTGCACCACTTTTTAAAAGAGTTTTTATTACATATCAGTATATCAGTGTTTTGTAAATAAAAATAAGATCCGATTATTTTTTCTTAAAATGAAAATGAAGTAAAAAATAACACAATTTCCTCTCTCATAAGTTACTTTCTCATAGGATAACAGCTAAGACAAATGGTAGAAAAACTAGATATCGAAAAAGATAATACTATTGCATTTAAGGTCGATGGAAAGGTGGCCTTAAAAGATGCACAAGAGGTAATGGACACTATCCAGACACAGTTAAAGACGTCTGATCACTTTAAAGGCTATGTTGAAGTGTATAACTTTGAAGGAATTGAACCCAAAGCCCTTTGGGAAAGGCTTAAGTTTGGTATAAGTAATTTTTCAGAGTTAACAAATAAAGTAGACAAGATTGCGCTGGTTACAGACCAGAAGTGGTTTCAGAGTTTGTCGGAAATAATTTATAAAGTAATTCCAGGTATTGAACTAAAAAGCTTTTCACTGGAAGATGCGGGCAAGGCTAAATCTTGGCTAAATGAAACATAGTTCTGTGAAACCCAGATTATACAAAACACTTAAAGACGTTAGTATAATCTGGGTTGCCCCTTTTTAATATTTTATCCTAAATCCTTATCGTTGGACTTTCCTTGCTTCCATGGCAGTTTTCCTTCAAGCTCTATCTCTAATGAAAAGCTCAAAAACGTCCGAATCAGTACAATCAGCCCTAGTGTTAAGACCCGCTCCATGGTGGGCTCTGTCACCACTGTAGCGATTATGTCAGCCGCCACTAAAACCTCTAGCCCTAACAGGATTACTTTCCCTAAATTATGCCTTAGTTGATAATAGGCTAAATGTTTGTCTTTGCGAAAAGAAATAGCAAATTTACTAAAAACATAAATTGTTCCTGTCGCTATAACCGTGACGCCTATTACCTCCACTCCTATAGCTACTACTTCAATATACTTGATTATTTCGCTCATGGTACTAGCTTATTATAAGCAGTACAATTGTTGAATTCTGTTATAGTTTAGAAAAAATCAGAAAAAGTATGTCCAATTGGGGATATTTGGGGAACCACGTTGCCGAAATCTAACTATTGATATATATCTTTACCTTTTATTTAAAGACAATATTTATGATTTCTGTTGATGGTGTAACGGTTGAGTTTAGTGGCTCAACACTTTTTAGTGATATTTGCTTCAATATTAATGAGAATGACAAAATAGCCCTAATGGGTAAAAATGGTGCTGGCAAATCAACTTTGTTAAAAATTTTAGCTGGTGTCAATACCCCTACACGTGGAAGAATTTCTGCGCCTAAAGATGCCGTCATTGCTTACCTTCCACAGCACCTTCTTACAGAAGACAACTGCTCTGTCTTTGAAGAAGCTACTAAAGCTTTTTCCACTATCCTTGACATGAAGAAGCGGATAGATGAGTTAAACAACCAACTTGAAACCCGGACAGATTATGAGTCTGATGGATATATGAAAATCATAGAAGAGGTTTCTGAACTTAGTGAAAAATATTATTCTATAGAAGAGATCAACTATGATGCGGAGGTTGAAAAAACCTTGTTAGGTTTAGGTTTTTTAAGGAGTGACTTCTCCAGACCAACAAAGGAGTTCAGCGGTGGGTGGAGAATGCGTATAGAGCTTGCTAAAATCCTGCTGCAAAACCCAGATTTAATACTGCTTGATGAACCCACGAACCACATGGATATTGAATCTATTCAATGGTTGGAGGACTTTTTGAAAAATAATGCGAAAGCGGTTATTGTCATATCTCACGACAAAGCTTTTGTAGACAATATAACCAATCGCACCATAGAGGTGACCATGGGCAGAATTTATGACTATAAAGTTCCATATACTCAATATTTACAACTTAGGAAAGAACGAAGAGAGCAACAACAAAAAGCTTATGATGAGCAACAAAAAGAAATTGCTGACATAAAAGCTTTTATAGAAAGATTTAAAGGTACCTACTCTAAAACTTTACAAGTACAGTCTAGGGTGAAAATGCTGGAAAAAATGGAATTGGTAGAAGTAGACGAAATAGACACATCTGCTTTAAATCTTAAGTTTCCACCAGCGCCACGTTCTGGCAACTATCCTGTAACCTGCGAGCAGCTTAGCAAACGCTACGGTGACCACACCGTGTTTCAAGATGCTTCATTTGCTATTGAGCGGGGGCAGAAAGTAGCTTTGGTAGGTCGTAATGGTGAAGGTAAGTCTACTTTTGTAAAAGCAGTTATGGGTGAAATCGATTATGAAGGTACACTTCAGCTAGGCCATAATTGTATGATTGGATATTTTGCCCAAAACCAAGCGTCTTTACTTGATGAAGACCTTTCGGTATTTCAGACAATTGATGAAGTAGCCGTTGGAGATGTCAGGACAAAAGTCAAGGACATTTTAGGTGCTTTTATGTTTAGTGGCGACGATATAGAAAAAAAGGTCAAAGTCCTTTCTGGTGGTGAAAAAACGCGGTTGGCAATGGTAAAGCTATTGCTACAACCGGTAAATCTCCTTATTCTGGATGAACCTACAAACCACCTTGATATCAAAACCAAAGACATCCTTAAAGATGCCCTTAAAGCATTTGATGGAACCTTGATTCTGGTTTCGCATGACAGGGATTTTCTAGATGGACTTGCAGACAAGGTCTTTGAATTTGGAAACAAGCGTATTAAAGAACACTTTGAGGATATTAATGGATTTCTCCGCAACAAAAAAATGGTGAATTTAAAAGAGATTGAACGAAAGAATTAATATTTAACCTGAATAATGTAATAGAACTTTCTGTTACGTAGCAATAAGTCTATTGTATTATAGGGTTACCCATTTAAATATCTTATGTGTTATTAGCTTACTTAGGCTCGCTAAGTTACTTTTTGCCTCGCCGGCAGGGCCTTACTTTTTTTCTTAGACAAAAAAAGTAAGCAAAAAAGTCAAGGCCTGTGATGAAATTTGCTAAACTTTATAACCATTACGCTATCCCGATAGCTATCGGGATGAAACTCACCCTCCTTGCGTCGGGCTCAAACAGCAAATTTTTTGGCCGCTTCATGCTTATAAAGTTCTTAACGCAATTTCATCAATGGCCGCCTTATTTTCTAACAGTGGTACATATCGCCATTTAAGAAAGGCAGTTTAAAGCATTTTATCGTACAAAAAAAACTTATTGCTTCCTAGAGACTTAAATGAATAACCCTATTGTATTACTCAGGTTTTAGAATGTACTCCTAATAAACTAAGAAACCCCAGAAAAGTAGTATTTCTGGGGTTTTCTTTATTAACTCTTATTCAAGACCCCTGTTGAGGTTAATAGATCAAAGTCACATGGCCTGTAAGTGTTTCTCCACTGCCGTCATTCAGGTGGATTACATAATAGTAAGTGGCTACAGGATATAAATGCCCTTTGTTACTTCTTCCATTCCATGGGTTGCCTGCATAGCTCCCTTTGTGTTCGTATACTACCATACCCCAGCGGTTAAAGATAACAAATTCTGCATCTGGATACCTTTCTATACCCGGCAGCTCCCAGTAATCGTTTATACCATCTCCATCTGGAGTAAATGCATTAGGAACTGTTAACTCGTTTAGCACTCTAACAAGAATACTATCTGTTGCGCTACAATTTCCAATGGTAGCATTTACTAAATACCAGTAATCACCAATTGGTGCATCGGCTCGGGTTATTATATTCCCGTCCACCTCTTCAGGGTCTGACAAGTTAAGGTGTGGCTGGGCACTCCAAACTGTTTGTTGAGGCTCTAGGTAAGAACCATCTATTTCCACCCATACCTCTTCGCTAGGGCTAAAGATGTATGCTTCTCCAGAGGAAACTGCTTGGTTATCTCTAATAAATATAATTTCAGGGACAGGTTCTACTATTACCTCAACTGTGTCACTATGCAGTAGCCCACAGCCAGGCTCATAAGTGAAATGGTAAACCCCTGCACGATCTGTGTTAAACTCATTTCCGTCTCCGACCTGTACGTCATTTTCATACCAAGTCCCTGGGCTGTTTCCGACCAGGACAAGATCATCCCCTTCGCATATAGAGATTATGCCATTGTGGCTGATAATTTCTGGTGAAAGTCCTAAATTAATAATAAATGTATCTTGATCACTCGGTTGCCCTATGCAACTACCCGTAATATTAACAATTGCAAAAATAATATCACCGTCTTCCCAATCCGGAGCGGTAAAGCTAGTGCCAGTTGTTGTCAAAATAGTTGTACCCGCCCGTTCTTGGGTCCAGGAAATCGTTGCATTGCTATTAGGTGTTTGAGCGTTGAGTTCTACTACTTGATCACCACAATAGGCAGGTTGCCCACCGGTCAAGCTTATTTCTGCATTTTCAGGTTCTGTAAAATTAAGTGTAATGACCTCTGAAGAAACGATTTGCGGTTCAGCACAAAGGGCATTGCTCGTCATCTGGACATACACCTGATCTTTGTTTTGAGGATTGCTTAATTGTAATGTAGTTCCTGGATTGGGATGTGCCTCACCGTTAACATACCATTCATAGTGTGGCGCTGGGCCTTCATTGGTTTGGGTGTTAATGGAAAAGTTCACTTCATCAGGTTCGCAAGCCCCATCAACGGCATCAGATGTAATGCTAATATCAGGAACCACTATTGGGTGTACTGTAATGGTAATCTCGTTGGAAATTGCATCAGAAGCTGTAACACAATTGATATCACTGGTAGCTATCAGTTGCACCACGTCTCCATCCTCTAGTATATCGCTTGAAAAAGTATCAGAAGTCTCAGCCTCTACCCCATTAATTGTCCAACTATAGACTGGATTGCTTCCTAAGTATTCACTGTCATCTATTGAAAAGTTAATATCGGTGCCTGCACATATTTCTGTTTCATCAGCAACAATATCCACAATAGGTGTTACAGGAGCTCCGATGTTAACCACAATTGCCCCAGAACTTGCAGTTGGTTGCGTAGCACAAGTTGAGTTACTGGTAAGCTCTACCGTAATTTCGTCTTCATTGTCAAGCGTTGCACTGCTAAAGGTTGTCCCTGTTTGACCACTGCTTGCACCATTGATGTACCACTCATAAGTTGGCGCACTACCTCCGCCTGATGTACTCGACACTTCGGCAGTAAAGGTTTCTCCATCACAAAGTGGATCAGGGCTTGTAGCGATGATTTCGACTTCAGGAGTTACACTATCATCTACATTGATAGTAATAACTTCTGAGGTAGCTGTATCTGTCGTAACACAGCCCTCGTCAGATATTGCAATAAGCTGTATTGCATCTCCATCATTTAAGATAGAGGTGATTAACTCATCAGATGTACCCTCTTCTACGCCATTAACCAACCATGAATAAGATGCATTGCCTAGATGCTCTCCTTGGTTAAGAGTAAAAGTTACAGATTCACCATTACAAATAGTAGTATTGGTGGCAGCAATATTTACTGTTGGCGTTACGGGATCTGTAACTGCAATAGCAATAGGTGCTGATACAGCAACAGGGTCTGTTACGCAAGTTAGGGAAGATGTCATGGTAAGTGTTACTTCATCGCCGTCTTCAAGGGTTGAGGTGGTGAAAACTTCTGAAGTTTCCTGCTCATTTCCATTTACAGACCAACTGAAAGAAGGAGTCTCTCCCGCGTAAATAGTGGAATCTATTTCAAATATAATTTCATCTCCGTCACATATAGTTGTTTGGCTTGCAACAATAGTTGCTTCAGGAGTTACAGGATCCCCGATATTCACAACAAGTGTATCAGAAGTTGCTGTTGGCTCTGAAGCACAAGAAGAGTTGCTAGTCATTACAACCGTAATTTTATCGCCATTAGCAAGAGACGAACTGTTAAATACATCTCCTGTTTCCCCAGTACTTAACCCGTTTACATGCCAATCAAAAGAAGGGTTATCTCCCCCACCCGTGACACTGGTGACTTCTGCCGTAAATGTTTCTCCATCGCAAAGCAGTTCAGGGCTAGTTGCTTCTATAGCCACTTGAGGGGTAATATTATCTGAAACTAAAATAATAATTGGTTCGGAAACCGCTTCCTCTGTAGTTAAACAGCCGAGGTCTGATGTTGCAGTCAGCTTTACCGTGTCCCCATCTTGCAGCGTGGTGCTAGAAAAGGCGTCACCTATCTCCTCTTCGACTCCATTGACAGTCCAGCTATAGGTTGCATTTCCAAGATATAAACTATCACCGATGGTGAACTGGACATCTTCCCCGATACAAATTACGCTATCAGTGGCTGCAATGGATACAAAAGGTGTTAATGGATCCATTACAGAAATTACAATAGAGTCAGACACCGCCTCTTCTGAAGTTACACAAGCAAGATCGGAAGTTGCAATGAGTTGAACCACATCTCCGTCTTCAAGGGCTGAAGTGCTGAACTCTTCTAACGTCCCTTGTTCAACACCATTGACAATCCAACTAAAAGAAGGTAAACCTAAATTGAGACTATCCGCAATGGAAAAGGTAATTGTTTCTTCTGCACAAATATCAGTTTCATCTGCTTGGATTTCTACCATTGGCTCCAACGGCTGAATAGTTTCAATAATCAAAGTATCTGATGGACCATCACCACAGCCATTGGTTGCGTAAACAGTAACAATATACTCTGGTTCAAGACCAATGTCCAATAAGGCTTCAAGACTGTCACCAGTAATTACACCATCATCAGAAACCGACCATGTATAGCTTTCTGCACCTTCAATTGGCTCTATTTGAAGCGCAATATCAGTAGTATTCGCACAAACTTCATTGGTTCCATCAATGCCGTCCGGTGCATCTGGCAATAAATTTTCTTCTAATTCAACAGGGTCAGATTCAATATAACAAGTAGCATCTGTTACCGAGCCATCGCCAATGCGTACGGTATACTCTCCAGCCTGATCGGCCATGATAGAGTTCCAGTCTTCCTGTCCAGGACCTAAAGCCACTCCATCCCTATACCATCTATAGAGTGCCCCTGAAACTTCTGTGGCTGTAAGTTCTACTGAATCACCAGTACAGAAAACTAAGTCAGAAGCATTTATTTCAGCTTCATCAGGAGGGGTACAAACGATGTCTTGGCCACAAGATACAATAGACTGTGCTTGTATAGAATTGTTAGGGACACCCATTAAGTTTGTATAGGCGTTATTGACAATTTGCCCACTGCTTGGGCAGCCAGCTACTACGCCTGTCCAGGTTCTCGTAATTGTTTCGCCTACAGGTACAGGGCCAGGGATTACCGGCCACTCAATGACTCCGTCTGTT
Organism: Cytophagaceae bacterium ABcell3; assembly: GCA_030913385.1. Taxonomy (NCBI): domain Bacteria; kingdom Pseudomonadati; phylum Bacteroidota; class Cytophagia; order Cytophagales; family Cytophagaceae; genus Natronocytophaga; species Natronocytophaga cellulosiphila. Next base: position 3,106,693 of record CP133159.1, on the reverse strand, counting down.
ACTGTAGCACCATCAGAGGCACTTATAAACTCTAAAGATGCAGGAATAGGATCAGTCATTATAATATCAAAACCAGAATCAAGGTGGGTCCTGAAGTTAACCAGCGTATGCTCACCCCATGTATCTTGTCCATCAGGAAACCCGTTAATGACACCTGCATAACCTTCCCTTACAGGAAGTCCGGAAACAGCCCAAGTAGGTGATGGGTTGGTCACGTTACCTAGCCAAAGGTTTAGTCGGTCTTCAGAAAGTACCACCCGGATATTAGTAGGCGAACCTCCAGGAAGACCAAGAGAAGTAGTGCTTAGTTCATCGGTGCCGTCATATAGTCTTACCTCCACATTACCTGCACCTGGATTAGGCTTGAACACTACATAAAGTCCATTATCTACAGCACCTCCTGTGTGCCTAAAAGCAAGTCCAAATGCAGCACTGGCAGCAAAATCTATAGAAGCATTGATAGCCCCATCGATACCATGTGAGTAATCATAGGTCATTACTCCTAAATTGTTTTGGACACTAGTAAGCTCTCCTCCTTCCACTGTCATTTCACTACCAGATTGAGAAGTCCAATTTTCCAAGCTGTTTAGGTTAGCCCGTGCTATGGAACCATCGGTGTTTTCATAGGATAATGTGTAGGTGATATTGTCACCAATTTCATATATAGTATCATCAGCCTCTTTGGTCATAGAAGAAGGTGGCGGAGGCAAAATAACTTCTGCACAAGTTACATTTACATCTGCATGGGCATAGGTAGGAGATTCATTGTCCCCTTCTATAGAAGCCGTATTGGTTTGAAGTTCATCCTCACGTTCACACTCTCCGGAAGAAAAGTCTGCGATAGCTGTATACCTAATTGTCCCCCCCTGCCGAACTTGTAATCTTGGTATACTCCACGTAATGGTCCTGGTTGCCTCATCATAAGTAGCCTCTCTTCCTAGTATTACGGCTGTATCACCCAAGCTTTCGCCATCTTCATCAATAAAGCCAGTAAAAGTAAAACCCTCAGGAAGTACATCCCTGACAATTACATTTTCAATTTCTCTTCCTGGAAGGGGGCCATCTCCAAACACCCTTCTCCAGGTGTATCCATCCCACTCTTCAACAAGAATATTGTCTACAAATTGAGAAGGCGTTTCACAAGCTTCATTGTGCCATTCCGTAACAGGAATGTCAGGATTGTTTATATCGGTCCAATCATTGGTAATAGGATAAAACAAACCATCATCAGCATCACCAGCGGAAGGAGCATAAGACCAATCGTCTCCCCAGTTCACATCAGCATAATTACTTGCGTTAAGTCTCCACTTAACCCTCAATGGTTCTGTACCGCCTTGGTGAATCCTTTGGCCCATGCCAAAGTACCGTGATAGATGAGGGGTAGTGGTTGCTAATTGTTCTGAGAATTGCACAACAATTCTTTGGTTCCATGCTCCTCGATCATCAGAACCAGGAACAATGGGTTCATTAAAAATATGCAATGCCTCAAAGTCTCCTCCTTCATAAATCTCATTGTTCAGTTGCCAACCAATATCACAATCTCCCTCTCCTGCTACACAGTCATATGTGTTATCATTAACAAACATGGATATCCTGTAATTTCCATAGTCGATATAAGGCTCATCAGCACCATGGTACAAGCGAAACTTTAAGTTCATTTCAGGGGCTACCTCTGCATCAGTATCTTGCGCATGAGCAACTACAACGCCTGGTCTACCCCCGTCAAGAAAACCTCCAGATGAAGCGTTTTTAAAATCTACTTCATATTTTACCTCTGTGCCTGGGTTTACTTCTTCATAGTTTACTTTTTTATCAATTTCAAGTGCCTTTTCTATAATATCCACACAGTTTCTTTCCATTACCGCAGTAATGTTATTAGGATATTCATTGGTGACCCACCCAGTTCCATTAGTACAGGTAATCTCAGCTTCGGCACAAATTCTACCAGAAAATTCCGGTAACACACGGTACACGACAGTGACCTCCCCCGTGGTAGGTTCAACCCCTCCATCTGTTGTAAATCCAGGGACAGTACCAACATCCCATACTACGGTTTCACCATTCAAAGAACCTCCATCAGAGGCAGAAACAAACTCATACCCCTCTGGTACTTCTTCCGTTATCCTTACCCCTTCTGCATCTACAGAAGCATAGTTTCGATAAGAAATGGTATAGGTAACCAAATCATCTGTAAAGGCATAGGTTCGGTCTACATCTTTATAGACTTTCATGTTTGCTTGCAGGACACTTGTTGCAGGAGAAGGGTGGTTTCCTGATAGCGTCAACATACCTAAAAGCCTAAAAAAACCATGGAAATAAACAGGAACACTTGTAATATAGTTGTCTCCCGGATCAGTCACATCCCACTCAATAGCACATTGCCTATACATTTTGCCCATAAGGTCAAAATCCTGTGCTGCTACTGCTGCTGGGGAACCTGTACCGTGCAGAAAGTTAAGGGTAAAAGTTGTAAGCTCGTCCCCTGTATTAGGGTCATAATAATACTTTAACTGTGAAGGCCCATTATAAGTGAGCTCGGGTCCACCCCCAACAGAATTACACGGGTTGCTCCAAGGAGCTTCTCCGGGGTTATTCATAAATTGGGCTAAACGTAATCCTAAATCCCTTTCATAAGTGTTTCCACCGGGTTCTACTTCCTTGGTATTTGGGTTCCAGGTCGTGTTGGGGTTTCCATGCCAGACATAGTTTAGGATGGTTCTCCAGGCATGTCTGAAATCTTCTCCATCCATAAAATTGGTATAAACAGGTCTGTCATCCCCTACTTCGTAATCAACCCAGCCTGCCAATGGTAACGCTGCTGGATTATCCAGCATTTGCCCATCAAGCCATTCGGAAGAGGCCTCGGCACGCAAAAATTGGTTGATATTCCAGACAAGATCTTGGGCATCGCCTTCTGTTTCCAAAAAATGAGCGAAGGCATGAAAGTAAGCTGGAGCATTGTAATCAATATGGTGTTGTGTAGGACCGGTAAACTCAGGACAATCTGGTTCTTGCCCTGTAGCCCAACTAGTAAGTTCTCCCCAAGTATTTCCGCCTTTAACATAGCCGTCAAATCCAATCGCGCCAGAAACTTTCCTACAGTCGGTTGGGTCAATGTCAGGGCTTTGGTAAACTTCTACGAGACCGCGAATAACATTTAAAGCTTCTTGTTTATAACTGATAGGGTTTCCACAGGCATCATCTACGCCCATAAATTCCCCCCACTGTTTGTAGGCAATTAATAAAGCAAGGGCAATATCGAAGTCACCATCAGCAGCAGCATCTACATTATCCATTAAAGAATTATCACCATATCTATAATCCGGGTCAGGTACTACACAATCCGAATACCTTGGATGCATAATCATCCTATGGTCATGTGTTCTCATCCAAAGACCATCAAAAGTTGTTTTGTCAGCCATTTCTGCAGCAGCAAGCAAAGCATATCCACACCCTTCTGAGCAGTCATAAGGACAGCCTATATTACCAATAATATATTGAACCCCCGCATGTTCTTCGCCCGTATATTCAAGTCTATTGGCCATGATCTGCCAAGCATCTCTAATACGTTGTTCCATTTCAGCATGTACTACTCCTGGAGCATTATTGGTGGCTAGGTTTCCTAAATAGTGTCCATCGTCTGTTGTATATGGATTAAATTGAGGAAAAGGAAAGTTTGGATTTCCTGAGTTTATGTCCACAGGTACTTGTGCATGTAATAATGCTCCTTTCCAAAGAAAAATAAGTAAGAAAATGAAAGTAAAGGACCTAAACCTGCTAGCTGAAGTTTTATAAAAATCCATATATAATTATATATATACTTATTTAAGTGACACTTGCAATTGCCTTTTAATACATTTGCTTATGCAGATGGTAACTAAAAAAATGAACTTTTTTTGCTTATTGATTAGCTGCTGTCCTATAGCTATGTGATAACAAGCAATTTATAACTGATTATGAAAGACTTAAACTTAAGTAGCTGTTAAGAAAAGGTCGTGATGAAAAAAATATCAGAAATGTTGATTCAAAAATAATTATAAAACTCTTGGCGAGGTATAGGTGAAAGTTTTTTCGATTATTCTTTTCATTACATTGAGAAAGTGTAGTCCATCAGTATTTGGGTTTTGTGACTTTGTCAGTAGCCCTAGGCAGAATTGTTTTATAACACCGGCACAAAGTTTTTTCATGCCAGTATGAAAACTTTAACCTAAAATATGCATTAGAACTTTCTATTGAGTGGCAAAATGACTTCAAATCAAGCGCTTCGCTCGCATTAGGTTTTTAACCATTGAACCACTATGCTTTGCAAATTAAATATACTGATTTTTTGTTCTTTTGCCCCTCATAACGAATGCATAATCCAGGTTTAAAATGGCAATTCCGAGTCATCATCTTCCAAACTATCATAGTTGGAATTGTTATTTCCCTGCTTTTCAACAAGCTTTCTTACTATGTGTTCTGGTTTGGCGATGAAGTATTTCTCATGAAAAGGATTGTCGAAACCAAGTTTTTGAAAAAAATTATATAATTTATAAGAAGCGGTTTCTTCATCATTAGATAAGTTATTTAGCCTCAGTTTTTTGCCCCACTTGGTTTGGAGCAAATATTCAGATTGCTGTAAAGGGACAGCTTTGGCAACAATTAAGCCACATGAATTATAAAATCGTGAAGCAATATCCTGTATCACCCGCTCGCCTACTCCCAACCCTCTGTATTCGGGCAAGAGCTCTAACCTTTCAAGAAACCCTATATTTAAGTTTTCAATCAGGGGTTCTTCTGAGTAATAATTATCAATCTTTTCCCAATAGTCACTTTCTTCTTCGTGTGAAAATAGGTAAGCGGACATTTCTAATACATGATCATTAACATCCATGATGTCAAATAGTGGGCAACCATTTTCCTCGGCCAGAGAAAAAAGGAGTACTGAAAACCTCCCCTTCCCTACAAGCTCTACTTTTTGATCACTAGAATCTAACAACCAAATCTTTATTTTGTATTCATTTACAAAATGGCTTGGCTCTTGAACTGCTGAATCGGTTAAAAAATTGGAAAATGTATATTTAATTTTAAATGCAGGTTCTCCCATTGTTTGCTTAAAGTAAATTCTAATATAAAATGAATAATAGAAACTTTAATGGATGAACCAGAGATTATTTTTAAATAATCTCTCTCTTGAAGAAAAGATCATGGGGTTGAAAGTTGAGCCACGAAACTTTCTAAGCTGATAGCCAGATCAAAAGGAGAAATACCACAACTGATACACTTCCGTATATCCCTAAAATCATCAGGAAAGGTTTCAAAAGCGTTTTTTTGCTGTTCTCAAGATAAATTCGCAGTTTGCCACGGTAGCTTTCAATATACTCAATGGATATGGAAATGTATTTTGAAAAATACTTCCCTCCGGTATCAGTTGTGTAGGAATGTACGGCCTTTCCAACAGAGTCATTGATTTCTACTGTTGCATGTGCCATAGATTTAGCAATTGCCTGATTAAGCGGGTATGACAAAACCCCAAGTTTTTTCTTCAGCGTTTTTTTAATTTCTTCTTGGACATCAGAGGAGACCTGGTTCAAAATTTCGGTGGAAGATACTTTTACGTGATCTCCAAACCACACAATTGCTTTCTGCTCCAGTTCTCTAATGGTTTTAATGGTAAAAACCAGACATAGATCCAGTATATTTTCTACAGCATTCATGATTCGGTTAATGCTAAGTACCATACCTAAAGAAAAACCACATAAGGCTGCTGTAGTGAGTCCAAATATTCCCATGGCAATCATTCCTAAGACCGAAAACCCTGCGTTAACAAGCAAACTGATCAATATTATGTCAGCAGATGCCAAAAGGAATACAGGAGCTAACAGAAATAAGTAAAGTCGAGAAAAAGTAAAGCCTATAATACTGACCTCTTTTTTTAGATCAGCCATGTAAAATGACTTTAGCTTTTCAAAAACTTTACTTTTTAGAGTATAGCCTTGCTCTTCTGTGTTATTGACGGGCTCTGTATTTATAGGATCATTCATGCCTGTAGACAAGTTTTAAGCGTACGGCACAAATTTAATTTTTTTATTGTAAAGCTTAGGTGCTTTGAGTCACTGTTGTAGATGCCTTTTGTCATATTTTTGAACGAACTAAAAGCTGCTTTTTCAATTTTTGCCATACATTCCCAAAAACATTCCGACCATTTTTTAAGATACTTCCTAAGTGTATATATTTTTTATGAACGGAGTTTGTCTATTTATGTGTTTTAAGTCATAAATTCGCACTGTCTTTACTTAAAATATAGCAAGATTTTGTCTTTTAACCCTTACAATATTGATCTTCCGGTAACAGAAATTATATCGGATGTACAACATCAGCTTCAGGAAAATCAAACTTTAATTATTAGTGCCCCTCCTGGAGCAGGAAAAAGCACCTTGTTGCCGCTAACGCTTATGAATGAGCCGTGGTTAAAAGGTAAGAAAATTTTGATGTTGGAACCACGTCGGTTGGCAGCGAAAACCATTGCAGAAAGAATGTCAGCGCTGCTGAATGACTCCTTGGGAAATACTGTAGGATATAGAATTCGTTTCGAGACTAGGGTTTCTGACCAAACTAAGATCGAAGTTCTCACTGAAGGTATCCTGACCAGAATGATTCATGGAGATAAGACTTTGGAGGATGTTGGAATGGTCATTTTTGACGAGTTTCATGAGCGAAACATTCATGCTGATGTGGCAATGGCATTATGCAGGGAAGTTCAGCAGGTTTACCGCCCCGACTTGAAAATAGTGGTCATGTCTGCCACGCTCAACATTCCACAGTTAAAAGAAAAATTTAAGGCTCCTGTGGTAGAAAGCAAAGGCCGTCAATATCCAGTGGATGTTATTTATACGGGTGGACAAGATGAAGTGGTTCTGCCAGAACTTACAGCACGCACAGTACATAAAGCTATTAAAGAAAAGCAAGGAGATGTACTTGTTTTCTTGCCAGGTGAAGGAGAAATAAGAAAATGCATGGATCTTTTAAAAAAGGAACTAAAAGGCTTTGCAATTTTGCCTCTTTATGGACAGTTGCCACCGGGCAAACAGTATGCTGCTATTATGCCTGATAAACAGGGACGAAGAAAAGTGGTTTTGGCAACCTCTATCGCAGAAAGCAGTCTTACTATAGAAGGAGTTTCCGTTGTGGTAGATACAGGCTATGGAAGAACTCAAAAGTTTGACCCAATGTCAGGGCTTTCGGGGCTTCAAACAATTAAAATATCAAAAGATTCTGCAGACCAACGTGCCGGAAGGGCTGGAAGATTAGGTCCTGGCACCTGTTACCGAATGTGGAACGAGGCAGATCACTATCGTTTGGCAGAACACAGAACACCTGAAATACTGGAGGCAGACTTATGTGCGCTTATGCTAGACCTGTCCCACTGGGGCATTATAGATCCTAACCAATTGACTTGGGTTACCCCCCCGCCTAAAAGTGCCGTAATCACTGCAAGGGAAACATTGGAACACCTAAGTGCCATTGAAGATGGTAAAATCACAGCACATGGCAAGGCGGTTCACCAACTGCCATGTCACCCTCGGATTGGCCATATGTTGTTAATGGCTCAACAAGCAGACTCCCTGTCCTTAGCCACAGACATTGCGGCCCTTCTTGAAGAAAAAGACCCTTTGTCTCGTGTAAGGGAAGCTGGTGTAGACATTAACGCCAGAATCGATGTATTAAGAAAGTACCGAAAGGAACAAGGTAAGGGCAGGTTGTTGGGCAGGGTTGAACGAATTGCCCACTCTTATAGAAAAATGTTCAATATAGAAGCAGATAATGAGGCGCATGACCCTTATGAAACAGGCGTGCTTTTGGCTTATGCATATCCTGAAAGGATTGCATGTGCCAGACCGGGAAACAACTCACAGTTCCAGTTGGCTAATGGCAAGTATGCTTCTTTTTCCCACAAAGACGATTTGGCATATGAACCATGGTTGGTTATTGCTAACCTGAATGCAAGGGAGGATACAGGCAAAGTTTTTCTAGCCTCTCCATTAAACCCCAAAGACCTGGCCCCTCTTGTAAAACAAAAAGAAGTAGTAAAGTGGGATCCTGAAGATGGCGAGCTTTCTGCTACATTAGATTTGAGTATAGGAAATATTGTCCTAAAGTCTCAGCCACTTCCTGCTCCAGACGAAGAACACAGTAAGGTGAGGGCTATATCGGATGCGATTAGAAAAGAAGGCAAGTCATTATTAGCGTTTAATGAAAAGGTAATTCAATGGCAAAACCGGGTTCTTAGCTTAAGAAAATGGCGTCCTCAGGAAGGATGGCCTGACGTAAGTACACACGCACTGTTACTTACTAACTATGACTGGTTAGGGAAATACCTTAAATCCATTAATACACCTGATGAGCTAAAAGCATTAAAACTGCTGGACATTCTATCCGTTTTTTTAGATGATGAACAAAAGAGGCTGTTGGACGAACTTGCTCCTACAACCATTACTGCATCTTCAGGTACTGTGGTAATGCTTACTTATAATCCAGAAGGGGCACCGCCCTATGTTAAAACTGCTGAAGAGGATGTGCCAAAGAATGAGGAATTATTTATCAATGAAGGAAAAACCTTGGTGCGAATAGTGTAATAGGTTCGATAAATTGGGGAATAAAACAATAGCTATAAACTCTAATTCGTAAAACTATCATGATAGAGTGTCTTTTAAGGCACTCTTTTTTTTATAATCAATTTTACTTTTAGGTGTACCCTATTTAATGTTTACTAACTTTAGTTCACTGAAAAAAAGGTGATTGACAAACCTTATAAAGTAATTATAGGTCAATAATGCTTGCTGCTAATGCCTTTCTAATAAAATTCTAATAAAACTCTAATAGCTTTCTAACGGTTTTTACAAATCGTTGAGGTTACTTTTGTACAAATAAAATAAATAATCACGACATGGACAGTAATCCCGATCCCGAACAACAGATTGTGAATTTTTAACCCTCCCGCAAAAGGACTGCCTTATGACCCATGGTTCCCTTTAAGCGGGAACAAAAACGTATAGTCATGAAAATATTAGCGATCCTTAACAGAAAATCTTCTTATGATAATTGCACCTTTGGTTTTGAAAACAAGCCATGTTTTCACCATTCAAAGCCTTACAAAAGAATAACCTCCTTTAAAGTTTTTGTTCATTTTTTCACGAAAGGAGGTAAAAAATGATGTTTACGGCATTTATTTTCCGGTTGCTTTTAGCCATTGTTTTAGGTGCTTTGATAGGATTGGAAAGGCAATGGCGGCAAAAGAGCGCCGGTCTTAGAACCAATACACTCGTTTCTATGGGTGCGGCAGCTTTTATCCTCCTTTCTCAATCTTTAACGGACGATATGGGTGACCCTTCTAGGGTTGCAGGCCAAATTGTGACAGGTATCGGCTTTCTCGGTGCTGGTGTTATAATGAAAAGCGGACTCAATATTTCAGGTTTAAATACAGCAGCTACCATCTGGTGTTCCGCGGCTGTAGGGACTTTGGCAGGAGCCGGTTTATGGGCAGAGGCTGTAGTAACCGCTGCTGCTGTTGCAGGCACCCATTTATTATTAAGGCCACTTGGGTTGAAAATGAACAGGTTTACCTTTAAAAAAGATGATTCGGCCATTCATTATTACGCTTTTAGAATCCGTTGCAAACAGCAAGTGGAGAACCATATTAGAGTAATGATCTTGAACGCAGTAAAGAAAGATGATCACTTACAGCTGAGGTCATTGAAGAGCAGCGACAATGGGAGCCCCGCCTTCTCTTATGTAGATGCTGAAATTATGGCCATTGGCAAGTTCGATCAACTTATGGAAAAATTGGCTGGCCAGTTGACACTTGAATATGGAGTAAGTGAGGTAAGTTGGCAGGTGAATGAAGAGCAACAAGGTTGAAAATAAAAAAATCTGAGATAGCTAAATTTCTGAATTTCTTACCAACCACTGATATACATACTCTCTAACACAAGGGATACAAAAACCTTGGAGTTAACCACGAAAAATAATTATAATGAAAAACTTTTACCTAGTTTCAACATGCCTGCTGTTGCTTAATACAGCTTTTGCACAAGTTCCTGCTCCAGAAGGAGAAACCGAAGGGGTAACAATTTTAAGGGATACAGTTAGGACTGATCCAGACACTATCCCTCCTCTGCCTTTTGATATTGCAGAAGAAAAAAGACTTTCTCCACAGGATATTGAAGACAAAAAAGAAGGTATATTCTTTACTGGATTACCTAGGGTAGAATTTGACCCAATCCGAGGCTTTGGAGCAGGTGGTAATCTGTTTATGTATCAAAACAGGACCAGAGAAGACCCGTTTTTTTACTACACACCATATAGGTACCGTGTGAGTACAGAATTCTTCATATTTCAGAACGGTAGAGTAAGGTATGAATTAAATTTAGATGCCCCTTATATTTTTAACACTAAGTGGAGGTTACGTGCTGATGCTGTATTGTGGGAAGACCCTCATGCGCAATATTGGGGCATAGGTAGAGAAACCTTACAGCCATTGACTTTTGCTGATAAAAGTGAGGGCAGAATAGGTGCACAAAGAAGGTTTAACAGAGTCAACAATTATGAAGACAACTTGGCGACCGCAGTACCGCTCAATGGAAATGGTCAATACGTGACGGACTTCCATTACAACCACTTCATTCAAAGGGAAATGCTTTACAACCTTCTATTTGAAAGAACGGCTATGGATGGTAGGTTAAGGTTTATGTTCGGATATGAGGCTTTGTTTACGCAGTTTGAAGATTATACTGGGAGGGTAGCCGAAGAAGCATATACCGCAGCAGGTGAAGAAGTGGAAGCCATTAACAGGGAAACATTATTCCATCAGCAAATGAATGATGGTACTTGGGATAGGTTTAATCTCTCTGGCTTCTCAGACCGGTTTCAATTTACCAGTATGTTGGCCGGTGCATTAATTTATGACACAAGGGACTTTGAGCCAGATCCTTCTAAAGGTATCTTTTTAGAATACTCACATGAGTTCTCTAATCCGGTTATTGGTTCCCAGTTTAACTTCAATAAGTTCATGTTGCAAGGTCAATTTATCCATACCTTAAAAAGATGGAGAAATGGAAAAAGCCGTATAACCTTTGCTGGTATGGGTGCTTTAGGCCATATTTTTGGATCCAATATCAACTTTATAGAAATGTGGGATTTATCTAGCCAAGCGGAAGCTGGAGGTATATTGGTTTTGGGTGGCGAGCGTTCTCTCCGTGGTTTCAGAGAGGCAAGGTTCTTAGCTCCTACGGTTGGTTTGATCAACTTGGAAATGCGTACCCGTCTGTATGACTTCCGGTTACTGAACCAACACTTTGTTCTAGGCCTTACTCCTTTCTATGATATGGGTAGTGTGTGGGACAATTTAACAGATATAAATTTACGTCAATGGAGAGGTGCCCCAGGTATAGGCGGCAGGGTCGCTTGGAATCAATCAACTGTATTGCGTTTAGATTATGCACAAAGCCGTGAAGGTGGTCAGTTCTTCTTAGGGTTTGGACATATATTCTAATAATAATTAAAAATAAACTAATGAAAGTCAATTTTAGACTTTCATTAGTTTTATATCATGATGGCATGTTGCTTTTCATTGCCCTTTCTCAAATTCAACCACAAACATCCCCCTCACCTGACCTTCATCATACCCAACTGCTTTGTCATTAGGATAAAGCTTGTTAATTTTTGTAAAAGTTTCTGGCGCAATGTCTTTTTGGGGCTTTCCATGACATTGAAGGCACATTTGGTTGGTTTCGATACTGTAGTAAGCAGTTACCAGTTCGTTTTGGGTCTGTACTTCTGTGATGTTTTTATGACCTTTAGCCAGTTTTTCTTTAAATGTGTTTAAAATTTTAAGCTCATCGTTTGTGGCCATATTTTCAGGGTTTCGTGGTTTATCGCTCACCCTTTTTACCAAAGCCTTATAAGCCCCAGCCATACTATCTGTAAGTGCAATAGCTTTTGTGTTACAAAACTCCACCGCATAGACACTACCACCCTCGTGAATAGCCTTCATTAAATTTTTGCCCAAGGTAGCTTTCGTGCCATTGGCAATTTTTCTGCCTTTCTCTTCATAGCTTATACTATCCTCTGAAATATTGTTTTTTTTGCTAAGCGCCAACCAGTCCTCCTCTTTGAGTGTTTTAAAATCTGTTTCATGAATAAGCTTTGAAACCAACATTATATCTTCTTCTTTAAAAGGTATTTTTGGCATAATTCCATATTTCTCAACTGCCTTTTTTATCATGGACAATTCTTCTGAGGGGGCAAGGATAAATTTTGTCATCTTACTGGAGAATTCTGTTTGACTATTTGACCAATAGGCCTTTCGTATTTCATCCATTGCTGGGGCAATTTGTTTTTCAGAGCTCGTCAGTGAATGGCATGATGCGCAGCCGTCTTGAAACAACCCCACAGCTTTCTGTTTTTCTTCTAAGCTTAGGTTATTGTTTTCCTTCTCTGTTGTAGTTTGACAAGCATGAATAACAATAGCCAAGACCAATAAAAGTGTAGAAGTTAAAATATGCTTTTCTTTCATAAAAAATTTTATAGAGTGTTATGATTTTCTAAACAAACAAAATGTAAAGTTTTGTACTTTTCCTGCAGGTGTAAGATGGGCTTCTTCAAAACAATTTTCACATGTGAAGCCCTCTTTAAACACCGTTTTCAGTTCTTCAGCTGAATATCGTTGGATATCCAGGTTGCTGCACTTTGAAGGGCCTGACGGTGCAAATGTTCCTATGCTCATATCCCCCCTTACGGATGATGCTGCAATGGACCGGTACATTTCGACATCTTTTTTATCTGTTAAGAAATGAAAAACAGCCCTGTCATGCCAAAAGTCAAACGCTGTGTCTGGTTTAAAGTGGGTAATGTCTGAAACTATCCATTTTACCAGGTCCGCCTTTTCCCCTAAACGTCTTTTTGCCTTATCCAAAGCTTTTGAAGATATGTCCAGAGCATATATATTAGTAAATCCGTGAGATATAAGTTGATCAATGAGCATAGAATCCCCTGCACCAATATCTATGATCGGAGCGTTCTTTTTTGGGTTTACAGATAGGATTAAGTTTATTGAAGTTTCCGGTATTGGCTGGTACCAGCTTACTTCTTCTGCTTTTTTTTCTTCAAACACTTTTTCCCAGTGCTTTCTTCTGGATATATTTGACATACATTATCTTTTTAACGGTTCGACCCAATTATTTCATTAATGTGGTAACTTACCCCTCAAAAGCCCATAAACCCATGTCCCTGTAATAGCACTTAACAAAGTGACCGATATGACAGTTGCGCCCGTACCGATTTGAGCAAATAAAGGACCTGGACATGCACCTGTCATTGCCCAACCGAAACCAAACAACAACCCTCCTAGTATCTGTCCTTTATTAAAAGTTTTTGAATGAAAAACAATTGGTTCTCCATAGATAGTCTTGATATTAAACTTTCTAATAATCCATACTGAAAGCGCCCCTACCGCTACAGCACTACCAATTATCCCATACATGTGGAAAGACTGTAAACGAAACATCTCTTGAATACGAAACCAGCTAATTACTTCAGCTTTTACAAATACGATTCCAAAGGCAAGTCCTACCAGCAGGTACTTGATATTATGCCACCATTTATGTTGTAACGTACTTTCGTTTGTGCAAATAGCATTTTGATTTCTTATTGCCTCTTTATTTTCCATAATTATTAAGTATTTATAAAGAAAGAATTAGGGGTAATATAATATTGGCCATGAGAAAACCTCCTGCCATAAAACTAACGGTTGCAATGAGCGATGGATACTGTAGTGTAGACAAGCCCATAATAGCATGACCGCTGGTGCAGCCTCCAGCATACCGGGTTCCAAATCCCACCAAAAACCCACCTACTACCATCAGCAGAAAGCCTTTTAAGCTAAATAACGTGTTCCAATTAAACAGGTCTTCTGGCACCAGGTTTTGATAACTTGTAATTCCATATGCCTGTAATTCTTCCGCAAGACTTGGATTTATATTTACAGGATCTGGGTTATAAAAGAAAGTAGCCGTGAGTACTCCCCCTAAAAGGATGCCTGTCACAAAGAATAAATTCCAGACCTCTTTTTTCCAATTGTACTTAAAAAAAGGGATATTGGCTGGCATACATGCCGCACATATATGCCGTAAAGAAGAGCTTATTCCAAAAGATTTATTTCCCAGAATAAGGAGCAAGGGAACAACCAAGCCTATGAGAGGCCCGGCCACATACCATGGCCAAGGCTTATAAATAAATTCTATCATTGTTTAGTGCTTTTGTTATACATTCATTGTCTTACTTTGGCAAACAAAATCTGATTTAGGAACCTCAGTTTTTTTAATAGCCCCAAAACCTCCTTCAATTTCTGAAAAGTTCCTATATCCCCTTGCTTGTAACACAGATGCTGCAATCATACTTCTATAACCTCCAGCACAATGCAGGAAGAAATGCTCTTTAGGATCAATTTCTGATATCCAGTCATTAATATATGCTAGTGGGCGGTTATATGCACCCTCTACATGTTCAGCTGCATATTCACTTTCTTTACGAACATCTATTACTTTGCTGCCTGTTTTCAATGCTTCTGAAAACTTTTCTGCTTCAATACGATTGACGGTATCAATTTCCTTTTCAGACTTAACCCATGATTGATAACCACCCGACAGATGCCCAAGAATATTGTCAAACCCCACCCTGCTCAATCGCGTCACAGCCTCTTCTTCTTTTCCAGGTTCTGTTATTAATAGCAATGGCTGTTTAACATCTCCAATCATAGCTCCTACCCAAGGTGCGAAATCACCGTTTAGACCGATATTTACAGATCTGGGAATAAATCCTTTAGAAAAAACTTCAGGAGAACGTGTATCAAGAACCAAAGCTGCATTAGTCTCTGCCAATGTTTCAAACTCATCTGGAGATAATGCTTTTAACCCATTATTTAAAACTTGGTCAAAACTTTCATAACCATGTTTATTCATTGTAACATTCATAGGAAAATATGCTGGAGGAGGGAGTAAACCGTCTGTAACAGCTTTAATAAAAGATTCCTTATCAGGTTGGTTGAGCGCATAATTCACTTTTTTCTGGTTGCCAAGCGTATCAACAGTTTCCTTCATCATATTTTTTCCACATGCACTTCCTGCGCCATGGGCTGGGTAAACTATAACTTCATCAGCCAGTGGCATTATTTTATTCATTAAGCTGTCATATAAATATCCAGCCAATGTTTCTTTGGTAACATTAGCCGCTTTCTGTGCAAGATCCGGCCTTCCTACATCACCAAGGAAAAGGGTGTCTCCCGTGAATATGGCATGGTCTTTACCCTTTTCATCTTTTAATAAATAAACCACACTTTCCATCGTATGCCCAGGAGTATGCAGCATTTTTATAGTAAGCTTGCCTAACTTAAACTCTTGTCCATCTGTTCCAATAATAGCGTCAAATGAAGGCTTTGCTGTTGGACCGTACACAATGGATGCTCCGGTTTTTGCACTAAGGTCTAAATGTCCGGAAACAAAATCTGCGTGAAAGTGTGTCTCAAAAATATATTCTATAGTCGCATTGTTTTGCGCTGCTTTTTGGATATATGGATCAACCTCCCTTAAAGGGTCTATAATAGCCGCTTTGCCATCAGACTCAATGTAGTAGGCACCTTGTGCCAAACAACCAGTATAAATTTGCTCTATTTTCATATTTATTTTATTTAAAACATTTCGTTAATTAAAATTACAATACCTAAAATCAAGGTAAACCAACCAAAACTTGGTTTTAAGACATCGCTTCTAATTTTTTTGGATAAAACGGTGCCCAAAGCAATTCCAATGATGGAAAAGCTAGTAAAAATTATTAAAAATGGCCAATCAACTAATAAGCCTGCAGAAAGGTCTCCTGTAAACCCTATTAATGATTTTGCAGCAATAATTAACAATGATGTACCTACTGCTATTTTCATTGGCAACCCTGTCAACAATACAAGTGCAGGAATAATCAAAAAACCTCCACCTGCACCTACAAACCCAGTTATCACACCTACTATAGCCCCTTCCAACATTATGAAAGAGTAATTAAATTTTAATTTTTTCCGGTCAAATAAATCAGCGTCATTTCCTTTTACATTCCCTTGTCTAATCATTGTATAAGATGAAGCAATCATTAGAATTGAAAAAATGGCCATTATCATCAGCTGCTTTGAAACAACATAATTGCCAAGGTTCAATATATGGTCTGGGAAAAGAGGCATCAAATATTTTCTCGTTGCAAATACAGCTATAAAAGAAGGAATGGAGAATACTGCTGCCGCTCTATAACACAATTGGCCTTTTTTTAAATACCCAATGGCTCCTACCAGTGAGGTAATACCTACTATAAACAATGAATATGCGGTTGAACTTAATGGGCTAAGTTGCATAATATATACTAGCACCGGTACTGTCAGTATAGATCCTCCCCCGCCTATAAGGCCTAGAGAAAGCCCGATTAGAATTGCTAAACAATAACCCAAAAATTCCATCATAAAAATATTAAATTATTTACATATTTAGATAATTGCATATATTTTAAAAAAAATTATTCCATTTCGCATTGGGAAAGGCAATCCAATATCTTCACAATCTTCTTTTCTTTTAAAGAATATACCATATTTTTTCCATCTCTAAAACATTGCAAAACTCCTTTATCTTTCATATTGATTAGATGGTGAGAAAGTGCCGCTTGTTCTATTTCTATATGCTCCTGAATTTCTCCCACATTTAATTGTTCATACTTATCCAGTAGTTCAATCACTGACATCCTTACAGGATGGGCGATAACTTTAAGTATCCTGCATGCTTTTTCAAGTTTCTCAGGAGTAATTTGCGGTCTAGTATCAGAATTATTCATACATATTTCCTTTCTTCTATAACCATAACGCTAACATATGAAAAAAATTTCATATGTTAAAAAAATAATATGAAAATATTGGCAAATATTAGTTAGAATGGAAATTTTAAGAATTTTTGTCATTTGAAAAATGGCATGAACAAAGTCGTAATTCGATAAGTCTACAGGGAATCTAAAACTTTAAATCTGTGCTTAAAAAGCTCAAGGGCTACGCAAAAGGATAATATAAAAAAAGCTGCCAGAAAAAATCCGGCAGCTTTTTTTGTAAGGGCACAACACATGCCTTATGGTTACTGAACCACTATTTTAGCATGTTGTACCTTGCCTTCATATTCAACGACCAACAGGTAAACTCCTGAAGGTAAATCTGAGATGTCAAAACGATCAACTGTGTTGGTACTGTTTACAGACCTGACTACTTGACCTAAACCGTTTAACAAAGTCAAGGTTTTAGTCTCCACAGCTTGATATTCAACAAACAACTCTGTACTTGCAGGGTTAGGATAAACATTTACCTTGGCACCCAACTCTTCGCCATTGATGCTGGTAACACATTCATCCTCATCTAATGTTGGCTCAATGCCTGTGTTTCCTCCTGCGCAAATACCACATACATCATAAAAGGCATCGCCCCAAATATCATCATTACAGTCTACCGGTTGGGTAACTGTTAGCGTAATTTCCTCGCTTTTGGTCTCACCGCCATTGCTGCTTGTAATGACAACATGATATGTACCGGCGTCTTCCTCAGAAGTTTCTTCTACAGAATAAGTACTGTTGGTAGCTCCATTTATTGGTTGGTTATTATGGTACCACTGGTAAGTGAAAGATCCCGGTCCAGAAGCGTTTACGTTCAGCTCAAACGGCTCTCCTAAAGTCGCTTCTAGTGCAGTTGGGATACTTATGATTTCTGGGTTCACCACTGGGCAAGAAGAACCAGGTTCGATACCTGTATCGCCACCGGCACACTCTCCACATTCGTCTATTTCGGCAGTACCGCCAGCTACGCCATTACAGTCTACCGCCAAGCTTACATTCACATGTATCTCATCACTAGTGACAGAACCATTGTCATTGGTCACAACTACATAGTAACTGCCTGCATCGGCCACACTAGCAGAAGGAACCGTATAGGTACTTTCTGTAGCGCCTTCAATTGGCTCTCCGTCTTTGAACCACTGGTAAGTGTTCTCTCCAGGACCGCTTACAGAAACTTCCAAAGTAAAGTCTTCACCTTCTTCTACATTGATGTCGCTGGAAACAACTTCTACTGTTGGTGCTGCGCAAGTGAAGCCCGGCTCAATACCTGTATTGCCGCCGGCGCAGACATCGCACTCGTCAATTTCCGCTGTTCCGTTTTCATCGCCGTTGCAGTCTAGTTCAGGTGCTGCAGCAATGCTTACTTGAATTGGGTCACTTGTGGTAGCGCCATTGTCATTGGTCACAAACACATGATAGCTTCCCGCATCGGAACCGCTTGCAGAAGTAACCGTATAGGTACTTTCTATAGCACCTTCAATCGGCTCTCCTTCTTTGAACCATTGGTAAGTGTTCTCTCCAGGACCGCTTACAGAAACTTCTAAAGTAAAGTCTTCGCCTTCTTCTACATTGATGTCGCTGGAGATAACTTCTACTGTTGGATCTGCGCAAGTGAAGCCTGGCTCAATGCCTGTATTGCCACCGGCGCAGACATCGCAATCATCGATATAGGCTGTCCCCCCTTCGTCGCCGTTACAGTCGACTCCCTGGATGATGCTTACCTCAACAGAGGCACTTTGCGTGTCACCGTTTTCGTTGCTTACCACCACTTGGTAAGAGCCCGCATCAGAAACAGCAGCTTCAGTTACGGTATAGGTAGCATCGGTGGCACCTTCTATGGCTTGGCCGTTTCTGAACCATTGATAAGAAAGTTCATCAGGGCCAGAAGCTGTGACTGTTAGCGTTAACGCTTCACCTTCTTCAACTTCAATGACCTCGCTGATGGACTCAATTTCAGGCTCAGCGCAAGTATAACCCGGTTCGATACCTGTTTCGCCACCAGCACATACATCACATTCGTCAATTTCGGCAGTCCCCCCTTCGTCTCCGTTGCAATCGATGGCAGGTTTCACTATAACCTCGATATTGTCACTTGTTGTAACACCACCATATTCATCGGTTATAGCTACATGCCATATACCACTGTCTGATTCACGGGAAGATTCAATTTCTAAGGTTGCTGATGTCGCATTTTCTATCAGCATTTCATTATGATACCATTGATAGCTTAAAGTGCCGCTTCCGGTTGCTATAACTTCCAAAGTAATAGCTTCTCCTTCCGAAACTTCGATTTCAGTAGGCAAGCTTTCCACCACAGGTTTGGCAATAACATGAACAGAATAGGTTAATGAACTTTGGGCGCCACATTCGTTGGTAAAATTAACCTCATAATTGCCTGTACTTTCCATACCAATATTGGCAAAAGAGATTTCCCTAGTACTTTCTGAAGAACCGTTAATATCTATCCACTCCCACTTCCCATCAGAAGCTACAGGGGATAATGTCAGGTTTTTACCCTCCGAAATTGAAATTTCTTTATTTTCTTCTGGTTCATTTTCCCCAATTATTACCATGGGAGAAATGGTGTTTGTATCACAAAGAGAGAGAATGAAAGAAACAGTTGTATCCTTTCCACAAACGTTGGTAAATGAGGCAGCGTAGGTTCCAGTAACTTCAGAACTGAAGTTTTCTACTGTTAGTGATTCATTATCAGAGATTAGTTCGTCTGGGCCAGTCCATTCCCAAGTACCTTCTTCTGTGGTTTCGACAGATAGGGTAATATTGCTTCCAAGCGGAGCAACCACTTCATTAACCTGCTCTTTTTCCTTGTCCTCTATTTGACTAAAAGCTGTAATTTTGGGTTTTTCACATTCTTCTGAAGCTACCTCCCCAAGAATTATACCCCTTCCATTTGTAGCAACATAAACTCTACCATATACCCTTGGGTCTCCTGTAATGGCAGTATTTATAGCGCCAAACTGATTTAAATCATTATTAATCCTAACCCAATTTTCACCTGCATCATCAGACCTGTAAATACCATAGGTATTATTTACAGAACCTGTGATAAAGATTGCAGGATATTCCTGACCCGGAGCTGCTTTTCCAAACCCTACTACGTCAGCACTTTGCACCTGGTTATTTCTTTCAAAAGAATCACCACCATTGGAAGAATGATACAGGCCGTTGTTTGCAGGAACCCATATATGATTTTCATATCCAGGTACAGCTTTAAGTTTTGTGCCAGAAAAACCCGAAGTGGCAGCTGCGGAAAAATTAACACCACCGTCTGTACTTCTATAAAAAGTATTGCTTCTGATAGCATAAAATTTATTGGAATTTACCCTATCAGAAACCAGAGTTGCGGTACCTCCAATTCCATTTACCTGCGTCCACTGACTTCCTCCATCAACAGATCTATAAGGAGCTTGATTTTCAGGCGCCCAAATAATTATTTCACCATCCGCACTCAATGCTATCATACCATCTTCCATGTCTGCTGGATGATTTTCAAATCTGGTCCAGTTTTCACCTGCGTCTGTTGATATGGCTCCCATGTAGTCAACAGGTTCATAATCGTGCCCGATAATGGCGAACACAGAAGGGTTTAGTTCTGCAAAATCTACACCAACACCATCTTTAAAAGCAGGGTCTATCATACCAGCTTCAGGAGATTTCCTGATATCATTATGTACAAATCCACAAATATCCCCTATTCCACTCAACAGGCTAGGCCCTTCATTAGGACTTGCCAGTGAAAGAATGGCAGTTTGTTCTACCCCTTGAGCACGTATTTCCCATTTGATGGGGTTTTGGTCATCAGCATTACTTATTTCATCACAGCCCCAAACGGTTGCCCCTGTAGCATATAGCACTCTGTCTGAGTCAAATGGATCAATGGCCAAAGCACTTATCCAGTTTCCTGTTCTAATATTATTATCTTCAGAAGGGTCATTTCCCCACCTAATATAGGGTGAAGCAGACACATCCCTGTTTATGTAATCCCTGCCAGTGCCTACTGCTATCCAATTGTCACCGCCATCTGTACTACGGTACATTTGGTCGTATGGCCACCACCTGCAAATTGACCCAACCATGATAGTGTTAGGATTATTAGGATCAACAGCTATACCACCGAAACCATATTCCATATCAGGGTCAGGTGCTTTAATACGTGTCCATTCTTCACTTTGAGTATTAAATTTATATACAGCTCCATTATCAATATCATTTGGCCCGGGAGCGTCTGTATAGCTTATATATAAAGTCCCATTGCTGGCAAGTTTAGCCTGATAAGGCATAATTCCTGTAGGAGCACCAGGTATCCCTTCCCAAGATTCCCCGCCGTCTGTGCTTCTGTATAAATTCGTTCCATCATTACGTGCGACTCCCACATATATAACCTGAGAAGGGTTTCCCGGAGAGCCAGATGCTGCATCGATTACTACAAATCCAAGACCTACATCACGTGGTGTATTTATATTTGGAAATGAACTTACCTGAGACCAATTAGCTCCTCTGTTGGTAGATTTGTAAAGGCCGTTTTGCCTAGTACCTAAATAAAGGGTTTCAGGTGCATTAGGATCTAAAGCCAGACGTTCGCCCATGCCCCGACCATCTTCATTGGCGCCTAGTTTAAAATCAAGATAAGTTCTTTCCCAAGTCTCTCCACGATCAGTTGAACTAAAGAAAGAAGCATTTCCTGCCCAGTCATGGTAAGCATAGGTACCGCAAGCCATATAAACCCTATCCGGATCTGTAGGATCTATGGCCATACTTTCAATCCCCATCATGTTCCAGTCATCTGCATCAAATACATCAGTCAGTGGTTCCCACCTTCTGGTAGTGCCATCTAGTCTGTAGGCACCACCCATATCTGTCCGGGCATAAGCAAGGCCCTGTTCTGTGGGATGGTAAACAATACCTGTTAAAAAGCCTCCTGCGACAATTTCCACATTTCCCCAACTGTATTCACTTTGTCCATAACTTGTTGGGATGTACAGGACAAATGTTAAAAAAAATACCCAAAAATTACATAATCGTTTTCTCATAGAACCTTATTTTATAAGAAAGGCTGTCAAACCTGGCTGCTTTTGAATTTAATGTTTAATAAATGAGATATGCTTAATTGAATCATTACCCTGTATTGTAATATGATACATTCCAGCAGGTAAGTCGTTAACATTTACTCTTTCTGTTGACAGACTGTTTTCTATAGACACTACTGCCTGTCCATGATTATTGTATACTGTAATGTTTACGGTATTTGTAAAACCATGTTCCACAAACAACTCTGTATTAGCAGGGTTAGGATAAACTTTTACCTGGCCATTAACGTCTTCTGCGTTAATGCTGGTAATGCATTCATCTTCATCCTCTATAGGTTCTCTGTCCGTATTACCGCCTGCGCATTCACCACATACATCTATAAAGGCATCTCCCCAAGCGTCTCCGTTACAATCTACCGGTTCGGTTACTGTCAGCGTAATATTGTCACTTCTGGTCTCTCCTCCATTGCTGCTGGTAATGACCACATAGTAAGTACCGGCGTCTTCTTCTGAGGTTTCATCTACAGTATAACTGCTGCTGGTAGCACCATCTATTGGGTTACCATTGTGATACCACCGGTAAGTGAAAGACCCTGGGCCTGTAGCATTTATATTCAACTCAAATAGTTCTCCTAAAGTAGCTTCAAGCTCTGTTGGGATACTTACAATTTCTGGGTTCTCTACCGGACATGAAGAACCTGGTTCGATTCCTGTATCGCCACCGGCACATTCTCCACATTCGTCTATCTCAGCAGTACCTCCAGCTACCCCATTACAATCTACTGCCAAGCTTACATTCACATGTATCTCATCACTAGTGACAGAACCATTGTCATTGGTCACAACTACATAGTAACTGCCTGCATCGGCCACACTAGCAGAAGGAACCGTATAGGTACTTTCTGTAGCGCCTTCAATTGGCTCTCCGTCTTTGAACCACTGGTAAGTGTTCTCTCCAGGACCGCTTACAGAAACTTCCAAAGTAAAGTCTTCACCTTCTTCTACATTGATGTCGCTGGAAACAACTTCTACTGTTGGTGCTGCGCAAGTGAAGCCCGGCTCAATACCTGTATTGCCACCGGCGCAGACATCGCACTCGTCAATTTCCGCTGTTCCGTTTTCATCGCCGTTGCAATCCACTTCAGGTGCTGCGGCAATGCTTACTTGGATTGGGTCACTGGTAGTAGAGCCATTGTCATTGGTCACAACCACATGATAGCTTCCCGCATCGGAACCGCTTGCAGAAGGTACCGTATAGGTGCTTTCTGTAGCGCCTTCAATTGGCTCTCCGTCTTTGAACCACTGGTAAGTGTTCTCTCCAGGACCGCTTACAGAAACTTCTAAAGTAAAGTCTTCACCTTCTTCTACATTGATGTCGCTGGAGACAACTTCTACTGTTGGCTCTGCGCAAGTGAAGCCTGGCTCAATGCCTGTATTGCCACCGGCGCAGACATCGCAGTCATCGATATAGGCTGTTCCCCCTTCGTCGCCGTTACAGTCAATTCCTTGGATAATGGTTACCTCAACAGAGGCGCTTTGCGTGTCACCGTTTTCGTTGCTTACCACCACATGGTAAGTGCCCGCATCAGAAACAGCAGCTTCAGTTACGGTATAGGTAGCACCAGTGGCACCTTCTATGGCTTGGCCGTTTCTGAACCATTGATATGAAAGTTCGCCAGGGCCAGAAGCTGTAACTGTTAGCGTTAACTCTTCCCCTTCTTCAACTTCAATGTCCTCGCTGATAGATTCAATTTCAGGCTCAGCGCAAGTATAACCCGGTTCAATGCCTGTTTCGCCACCAGCACATACATCGCATTCGTCAATTTCGGCGGTTCCATTTTCAGTTCCGTGACAATCAGTACAACTTTCATGATCAGGATCTACTACCACAGTAATGGGAGTTCGCCCACATACCAAATCTGACTCAACTGAAATTTCCCATTCGTAGAAAAAGCCATATCTGCCATCACTTAATACCCACTCCTGGGTACCAGTAAATGACATGATATTTGGAAGTTCATATGGAAAACTAGCTCCTTCTGCTTGATACTGTAAAGTTCCGGAGGTTCCTACAGGGTCTATGGTGTATTCCCCTGGGGTAAGCGATACATTCAAGGGTATTCGCTGCTTGCCTGTCCCTACTGTATGGATAACTTCTTCAATAACATTGGTACCTTCCAAAACCCTAATTGTTACTTCATTGTTTGCTGTTGCAGAATAAACATGTATAGCATTAAGGGTTAATTCCTCATAGACAATAAAGGCAATGTTTTTATCGTCATCAGCAAAGTCAGTACCTGAAAGCCCCCATTGTTCTACACCTGCCGGTCTTTCAATTTCGCCCATTATATACTCTGCCAAATGAGGCTCTGCACCAAGGTCTTCTACATAAAAAACTGTGGTCTCCTCTACTTGTAGCTGATAAGACTCTCCTTCATATAATGCTTCTCCACCTGTTTCTTCTGCAAACCATTCATAAGGCCCGTTGCCGCCAGAAACGCTTATTGTTGCCTCGCCAGCTATACATAATGTATCCCCTGTTGCCTCCAGCAATCCAGAAACCACCTCTACTTCGTCAGTTGCTTCACAATCGATAGTAGAAATAGTAACCCGATACATACCAGGTTCATCAATTTCCAAAGTATTGGAAGATGCACCACTTATTTCCTGTCCGTTAAAGGACCACCCAAATTCAAAATCATCATTAAGTTCTACCCCTGAATCAAGCTCTAGTACATTACCTGGACAGGTTACCAGTTGAGTTCCTAAATCTGGTTGGGGGCAAGGTGTTCTTACTGTTATAACTATTGGGTCGGAAGTAGTAAAAGCTCCACCATCGTCCGTGGCACGAGCGGTAATTGTATGTTCTCCTTCTGGGGCATTTTCCCAAGTAAACGTATAAGGCTCAGAGTCAACTATCCCCAATAAAACATTGCCATTAAAAAAACGGACATTAGCCACTTCTCCATCAGGATCTGATGCTTCTGCTGACAATATGATATCTTCTCCATGAGGAAATGAAGCTTCATTTTCAGGTGCTATCAAACTTACAACAGGAGGTTCGTTATCACCATCAGAGAGGAACACAGTGGCTGTTTCAGCAGTTTGGGTTCCATAAGTTCCATTTACTATTGTTTCTCCCCATGGGGTAAGATCTGTTCCACTCCAGTTGTTACTCAAGTCTAGATATTCCAAAGGACTGCCATTACCAATCCATGACCATGCTAGCCAACCAATACCATGTTGTTCCCCAATGCTTAAAATAAGCTCCTCGTCAATATCACAAATACCACCAGGTTCATCATGTTGGAAACCAAACTCTCCAACAGTAATAGGAATTCCTGCGTTTTTCACAGCTGGAAGCAAAGTTGCTATATCTGAATTTCCAGTGGTACTCCATTCACAGTACATGTGTAACGAAAACATAAGATTGTTTTCAGGGTCAGCCTCAATAACCTCTGGCGCATAGTTTAGCAAAGTAGAGCTTTGATAGTCTTGGCCGTAGCCGGGGGCGTCAATTACCAAAGTAGTGGTAACTCCTGCATCTCTAATAGTTTGGACTGCATCAATATAAGCATCACGCCATAAACTTTGTGGCGGGTCATTATTAGGACTACTCATCCACCAATCCCCCCATTCATTGACAATATTTATGAGTAAATACCTTTCATTTTCAGGTCTGGTCAAAAAATCTGCTTTCGAAGCCCACCATTCAGCTACAGCCTGTAAGTCTTCAGGATCGTTGCTCCCCAGTACATTATGAACTTCTACCATTGGGATCATATTATTTTCAATACACCTCTCTACTGCCAATTGCCAATCTTCATCCCTGGTATTCCAGTTTGACCCCGTTCCATCATTTGGGGTATAGCCATTCCCAATGACGATCCTCAAACAGTTAGCGTTGGTGTTTTCACGAATGTTTTCAATGTTGTCTAAAGTTTGGTTAGTAAACCACGCCAAAGGGACATTGATACCTTTCATAACAAAGGGATTTCCATTAGCATCTAATAGTTCTGCTCCCGAGGTTTGAAACCCTTGGGCATTTGCGTACATAGAGGCAACGCAGCCCAATAACAGCATTAGTAAAGTTCGTTTCATATCGATGTTTAATGTATTAAGAAAAAATTAGCAGAGAAAAAATGGAACAATCTCTGGATTATATTGAATAATACAAGTATAGCGGCAATAAGTAACAGCTTTTGCCATTTTTTAATTTTCAAAGCTGGTTTCAACCTTGTTTTAAGGGTACTAAGTTAAGTTGCGAGGAAATCTTATAGTTTTAAATTTACTGGTCATAAATAGGTGGCACACCAATCAAACACAGATACGCAACTAAAGCTTTGGTTATTTAGTTATTAGTATAAAGGAGAATATTTTTCTTAATGCTACTTGCATTAAATAAAAAAAAGTGATACATTTGCGAATCAAAATTTGAAAATTAAACAGAAAGAAGGATTTATTATGATCGTAATTAAGGTAAAAGAAAATGAGTCTATTGACCGTGCTTTAAAGCGTTATAAAAAGAAATTTCAGCAGACAGGTACTTTAAATGAAGTTCGTTCACGCTCATATTTCGAAAAACCTTCAGTGGCTAGAAGAAACCAAAAGATCAAAGCCATTTATCGTCAGAAAATGCAGAATAACGAAAACATATAAAAAAAGCCCGAACAATCGGGCTTTTTTTTATTCTAATTGGTGGTAATCCAATCTATAATGCGCTTCAAGTACTTCTTTAATATCTCTACCAACTTCTGGAATATCTTTAGATGATATCTGATATCCGGCTTGAGTTTTCCCCCACAAAATATTTTTACACCAATGCTTCCTCTCTTCTGGAAAATCTTCTCTAAAATGCGCACCTCTGGACTCTTTTCTTTCTAAAGCTGATTTTAAAATAAGTTCAGCTACCACCATTATATTATGTAAGTCTAAAGACATTAAGAAGTTCTCAGCATTAAATTCAGTTTGTTGTTCATGGCCCT
Source organism: Cytophagaceae bacterium ABcell3 (assembly GCA_030913385.1). NCBI lineage: Bacteria > Pseudomonadati > Bacteroidota > Cytophagia > Cytophagales > Cytophagaceae > Natronocytophaga > Natronocytophaga cellulosiphila. Next base: position 3,079,725 of record CP133159.1, on the reverse strand, counting down.
TTAGATTTTTTTGGATTTTTTCTAGCTTTTCCAGACCTTCTTCAAGTATTTTTTGAGAACGAATTATCCCGGCATGTAACCACAGGAGCTCTTTAACATCTTTGATAAGTTTTTCTGCGGAGAGATAATTAGGGAACTGTGGCAACTGTATGGTAGTGTCATTCCCTTTTTTCTCAATAGTTGCCTGTGTAGTTAAGTATTCAGCAATACTATTGCCAGTTATTTTACCCAATACTATAGTTTCTGCTAATGAATTTCCTCCGAGCCTATTTGCGCCGTGCAAACCTGCTGTAGCCTCACCTACTGCATATAGGCCTTTAACACCTGTACTGCCAGTGGTAAAATCCACCTCTATACCTCCCATAGAATAATGGCTGGTTGGGGCCACTTCCATAGGTTTTTTAGAGATATCTATACCAATCCCTGAAAAGCGTTCGTACATATGTGGCAAACGATCTTTAATAAAGTCCTTATCTTTATGTGAAATATCCAGGAAAACTCCACTGTTTTTTGTGCCACGTCCTTCTAGGATTTCCTTTGCAATGGCTCGTGCTACTTCATCTCTTGTAGCTAGCTCCATTTGCTCTGGAGCGTATTTTTCCATAAAACGCTCTCCTGTTTTATTGACCAATATCCCTCCCTCTCCCCTAACAGCTTCTGTTACTAATTTACCCAGATATGATTGAGGGCTAACCATTCCCGTTGGGTGAAACTGGACCATTTCCATATCCATGACCCTTGCTCCTGCTTGCAGTGCCAAGGAAATACTATCTCCCGTATTTTCACCTTGCCTTGAAGAAGACCTACTGTATACCGATGCATATCCCCCACAAGCGATAACAACAACAGGTGATAAATAATGTACGAATTGTTCATTTACCATATCATACCCTAAAGCCCCGGTTATGCGCTCATTGCTTTTAAGAATTTTAAAAATATAAATACCTTCTTGGTGTTCTATAGCCTCAGCTTTGGCTTTAGCAACCAATGTTCTTAAAATTTCTTTGCCCGTTTCATCTCCTGAAAAACATGTACGTCTAAAAGACTGGGCACCAAAGAAACGTTGGTTTATCTTTCCATCTTCAGTCAAATTAAATTTACAGCCCCATTTTTGCAATTCTAAAACAGCTTCCGGAGCTTGTTTGCACACTACTTCCACAGCAGATGGATCATTGATAAAATAACCTTCTCTAATAGTGTCCGCCGCATGTATTTTCCAGTTGTCATCAGGATCAAGGCTACCCAATGATGCATTAATTCCACCAGCAGCCATTTTGGTGTGGGCATCATCGTGTTTCCGTTTTGAAATCAGCAAACAAGATATATTGTTCTTTTTAAGTTCTATAGCTGTCCTGATACCAGCAGCTCCTGCACCTAGAATTATTACTTTATAATCAAAGTTTGTTACTATATTAGGGTTTTCCATATGTGATGTGTTCTAAATGAAACCTTGGAAGAAAGGACTCCTGAACGCATCATTGCAACTTGTTCGAGTTTTTCATCACCAAGATTTATGAAACCTAACTTTAAGTTTTAACCAAAAGCTTTTTCTCCTTATTCCGGAATAATGTAAACTTTAGCACACTCATTATGTTTGTGGTTTGCTTAGAGCGAGGGCAAATGATTGTTTGCTAAGGTATTTACCTTGACAAACAATTTGAGTCTTTAAATGTTTATCAGAGACAAAATACATGTTATAACATTTAATTTAAACAACAATGGCTACATTAAAACTCGCAATAATCTACTACAGCTCTACAGGAGGAAATTATAAAATGGCTAAAATGGCCGAAGGGGCAGCAAAAGAAGCTGGTGCAGAAGTTAAGGTTTTGAAAATTAAAGAAATTGCCCCCAAAGAAGCTATTGACAAGAATCCTGCCTGGAAGAAAAATGTAGAAGCAACCAAAGATGTTCCAGAAGCAACTTTAGAAGACCTAGAATGGGCTGACAGTATTATTTTCAGCATACCTACCCGATATGGAAACATGCCTTCTCAAGTACAATCATTTATAGATACTACTGGAGGGCTGTGGTTTCAAGGAAAACTTGCAAACAAGGTAGTGAGCGGAATGACGTCTGCCATGAACCCACATGGAGGACAAGAAACTACCTTAAGGTCACTATATAAGATTATGTCACATTGGGGGGCAATACTTGTTCCTACTGGTTATACTGACCAATCTATATTTGAAGCAGGAGGTAATCCATACGGCACTAGCGCCACCATTGACTCAGAAGGAAAAATACAAAATAGTGTGGAAAAAGCGATAAAGCACCAAGCAAGGAGAACTGTAAAAATTGCCAAATGGGTGAAAGCAGGTTTGGCTGAAGGGTAATTTATAATTTATTATCCAATGTTAATTTCTTAGCTTAAGTTATAAAACAAAAAAAGCTGCCAGAAAAAATCCGGCAGCTTTTTTTGTAAGGGCACAACACATGCCTTATGGTTACTGAACCACTATTTTAGCATGTTGTACCTTGCCTTCATATTCAACGACCAACAGGTAAACTCCTGAAGGTAAATCTGAGATGTCAAAACGATCAACTGTGTTGGTACTGTTTACAGACCTGACTACTTGACCTAAACCGTTTAACAAAGTCAAGGTTTTAGTCTCCACAGCTTGATATTCAACAAACAACTCTGTACTTGCAGGGTTAGGATAAACATTTACCTTGGCACCCAACTCTTCGCCATTGATGCTGGTAACACATTCATCCTCATCTAATGTTGGCTCAATGCCTGTGTTTCCTCCTGCGCAAATACCACATACATCATAAAAGGCATCGCCCCAAATATCATCATTACAGTCTACCGGTTGGGTAACTGTTAGCGTAATTTCCTCGCTTTTGGTCTCACCGCCATTGCTGCTTGTAATGACAACATGATATGTACCGGCGTCTTCCTCAGAAGTTTCTTCTACAGAATAAGTACTGTTGGTAGCTCCATTTATTGGTTGGTTATTATGGTACCACTGGTAAGTGAAAGATCCCGGTCCAGAAGCGTTTACGTTCAGCTCAAACGGCTCTCCTAAAGTCGCTTCTAGTGCAGTTGGGATACTTATGATTTCTGGGTTCACCACTGGGCAAGAAGAACCAGGTTCGATACCTGTATCGCCACCGGCACACTCTCCACATTCGTCTATTTCGGCAGTACCGCCAGCTACGCCATTACAGTCTACCGCCAAGCTCACATCCACATGTACTTCATCACTTGTGACAGAACCATTGTCGTTGGTCACAACCACATGATAGCTTCCCGCATCGGATCCGCTTGCAGAAGGTACGGTATAGGTACTTTCTGTAGCGCCTTCAATTGGCTCTCCGTCTTTGAACCACTGGTAAGTATTTTCACCAGGACCGCTTACAGAAACCTCCAAAGTAAAGTCTTCACCTTCTTCTACATTAATATCAGCAGAGATGGCATCTATAACCGGCTCCGCACAAGTGAAGCCTGGCTCAATGCCTGTATTGCCACCGGCGCAGACATCGCACTCGTCATATTCAGCTGTTCCATTTTCATCGCCGTTACAGTCTATTTCAGGTGCTGTGGCAATACTTACTTGGATTGGGTCACTGGTGGTAGCGCCATTGTCATTGGTCACCACTACATAGTAACTGCCTGCATCGGATCCGCTTGCAGAAGGAACTGTAAAGGTACTTTCTGTAGCGCCTTCAATTGGCTCTCCGTCTTTGAACCACTGGTAAGTGTTCTCTCCAGGACCGCTTACAGAAACCTCCAAAGTAAAGTCTTCGCCTTCTTCTACATTGATGTCGCTGGAGATAACTTCTACCGTTGGCTCTGCGCAAGTGAAGCCTGGCTCAATGCCTGTATTGCCACCGGCGCAAACATCGCACTCGTCATATTCCGCTGTTCCGTTTTCATCGCCGTTGCAGTCTACTTCAGGTGCTGAGGCAATACTTACTTGAATTGGGTCACTGGTGGTAGCGCCATTGTCATTGGTCACAACCACATGATAGCTGCCTGCATCGGATCCGCTTGCAGAAGGTACGGTATAGGTACTTTCTATAGCACCTTCAATCGGCTCTCCGTCTTTGAACCACTGATAAGTGTTCTCTCCAGGGCCGCTTACAGAAACTTCCAAAGTAAAGTCTTCACCTTCTTCTACATTGATGTCGCTGGAGACAACTTCTACTGTTGGCTCTGCGCAAGTGAAGCCTGGCTCAATGCCTGTATTGCCACCGGCGCAGACATCGCAATCATCGATATAGGCTGTCCCCCCTTCGTCGCCGTTACAGTCGATTCCTTGGACAATGGTTGCCTCAACAGAAGCACTTTGCGTGTCACCGTTTTCGTTGCTTACCACCACATGGTAAGTGCCAGCATCAGAAACAGCAGCTTCCGTTACGGTATAGGTAGCATCGGTGGCACCTTCAATGGCTTGGCCGTTTCTGAACCATTGGTATGAAAGTTCGCCAGGGCCAGAAGCTGTAACTGTTAGCGTTAGCTCTTCACCTTCTTCAACTTCAATGTCCTCGCTGATAGACTCAATTTCAGGCTCAGCGCAAGTATAACCCGGTTCAATGCCTGTTTCGCCACCGGCACATACATCACATTCGTCAATTTCGGCTGTCCCCCCTTCGTCTCCGTTGCAGTCGATGGCAGGTTCTGCTTGTACCTGCACCTCATACCTTATTTGTTTCGTACCGCATTCAGCAGTATAGCTTACTGTATAAGTACCAGAAACTTCAACAGAAGCGCTTTCTATTGAAACTTGCCTTTCATTGGAAACAAAATCATTAGGCCCTGCCCAGTACCAACCATCTTCTGGCTGTCCAGGATATGGTTCAGGGCCAGGAGTGGATGTAATAAGTAAACGTGGATCTAACAGTAATTCATCGCCTTCAGCAACTATTATTTCCTTGCTCTCGATTTCTTCTTCATTGACAAAAGCAAAAGGGAGTATGTCAGATATATAACAGTAAGATAAAGTAAATATAATACTGGTATCCCGACCACATTCATTGACAAAAGTCACTTCATATTCACCTTCATGCGACTCTGAGAAGTCTTCTATTGTAATTTCACGAGTATCAGCTTCAAAACCGTTAGGGCCAGTCCAACTCCAGATGCCCTCTTGTTCAGTTTCAGGTATCAATCTAACGCTTGCCTCATCAGGAACAGACATACTGTCTACCTCTTGAACTTCTTCCTCATTTTTTTGGATATAAGTTAAAAATTCGGGTTTTGGACATTCTTCTACATTAAAAGTTATTTCCACAGAATCAATACAACTTTCTGTTGTAGCTATCAATATAAAAGAATGCTCTCCTGCTTCAAACCCGTCTTCTTCAAAGTTGAAATTCTCCCCTTCTTCTGTATAAATGATTTCTCCTGATTCATTTTTAAGCTTCCATGCATCTCCCCCGCCATTGGCTAACTCCGCGGAGAAACTAATGACCGCAGGTTCTACCAATACAACTGTAGGAGCTTCATAAGATATTTCAGGTTTAGGGTCAACAGAGATTCCAAGGCTTTCTGAAGTACCAGTACAGCCATTAGCATAAGTCACCTCAACATTGTACTCTCCATCTTCTTTTGCCCACAAAGTCCTTGAAGTACCTATATTGTCACCGTCTTTTCGCCATACATAAGAAGCACCTTCTGTAGCTGTTAACTCGAGCGAATCTCCTTCACATAAAGTCCTACTTCCTTCATAAGAAATTTCCGCATCACAGGTTTCCGGCGGGGTACAATTTTCAAAGGTTTCTACTAAGGCATCATAGGCCGGCTTGGGAAAGTAATTATGGTCAAAGATCAAAGCTTCATCTCTTTCTCCACCTGAAAAGTTTGGAATCCAAGAATGTTTGTCAGTAAAGCCCCATAAGCAAAAAGTTTCAATGGTAGGCCGGTTGTCCAGGGCTACTTGCAAAATATTAGCATAAGTAGCAGCTTGGTCTTGATAATCTTGTTCCGTTACTGGTGTATGAATACCAAGGTCTAATTCTGTAATGGCCACTTTCAATCCTAGTTCCCCGATCCTTTTAATATTCTGGTCCATTTGGGTAATCAGGTCGTAGTGCATTTGGAGACCTTCATTGTAATTACGGTGCGATTGCAGACCAACACCATAAATAGGAGCACCTCTTTCTTTCAGTCCGTTTACTAAGTCATAAACAGCATCAGACTTGCTGTTCATGGTTTCGGCACTATAGTCGTTATAATAAAGTTTACAGTCGGGGTCTGCTTCATGTGCCCACTTAAAAGCTGAGTCAATAATTTCCACTCCACCAATATTGAACCACAGTTCATCCCTTATAGGATTGCCAGGGCCATCACTTATTACCTCATTGGCGACATCCCATTCTTGGATTTTTCCTTTATAGTGGGTAACTACCGTGGTGATGTATTCTTTTAAGTAATCCATCAACTCTTGTTTGGTCCAAGACCTGTCGTTCATCCATCGTGGCATTTGGCTATGCCAAAGTAATGCGTGTCCACGCACCTGCATACCATGTTCTTCTGCAAAATCAACCAGTCTGTCGCCAGGTTCAAAATTATAAGGGCCGTCTTCAGAAGGTTTAATGGTCTCCATCTTCATTTCATTCTCGGCCACTACCATTCCAAATTGTTGGATAATGGTATTTCTGTAATGCGTTTCGTTTCTCAGGGGAGCATCAGCCACAGCAGTTCCTACATACAAACCACAATACTCTCCCAGCTCTTTTAAGGATGTTTCTAACACGGGAGGCTCAATTTCAGGGAGCACTTCTATAGATATGTCATCGATGTGAAAAGTTCCAGTTTCAATGTAATGCAACCGGAACGATGGGTTTGATTCTTGAGCGGTAAATGTCCAAGTGTAGCTGTTCCATTCTGTACTTAATGTGACAGCATGTGTCAGGTAAACTTCATTTTGGTTCACCAGACGTAGTCTTTTTCCATTTTGGTCTGCTTTGGCGTGGATCGTAACTTGGTAATCCCTTCCAACTTCTGCTTCCCAACCGGAATGGATGGACTGGATATCCCAACTTTCTGCTCCAAGCGTATTGGCCTGAACCCTAAGAGCATTCGATCCACTGTAAACATCATCTGTTACTAGATCAAAAGACGCATTGGATGTTCCACCTGCTTGATGGTTCCAATCGGTATCCCCATCTTCAAAATCTCCATTGCTTAAAAGGTTTTGCGCATTTGCTGATAAAAAGCTCATATTTAGAAAAACCAACAGCAACAGCATTCGCCTAAGCGTTAAAAAGTACAGTTTCTTCATAAAAGTTAGGTTTGGTTGATTATAATGTAAAGCATACACTATATACATTTTACATATATTAAGGTAATGGAATATTTTAAAAAAATCTTAAAAAATTTTAATATTATTATATTCTAAAGGGTTGTGTCATTTCTTACAGAAAAACCTGCAACAAACTTTATATTTTATAAATTTGTCAGCGTTATACTTAATAAGAATTAAGCGGAATTGTTTTTCGCCTTTAAATAGACCATAATATGCCTACCATAATAGATCAGGTAAAAGCTTTTTTTGAAAATTGGAAACCAGAGTTGGCCATTCAGGACATTAAGCAGCTTGCTTTAGCGGGAAGTGACAGAATGTACTTTAGGGTCAGCACTGCTCAGCGGCCATATATCGTAACCTACAATACAAATGTTCGTGAAAACACTGCTTTTTTAGAGTTTACCAAACATTTTAGCAGTAAACAAATATCTGTTCCAGAAGTGTATCATGTTAGTGCTGACAAGCAATTTTATGTACAAGCTGATTTGGGAAGCACTTCCCTTCTTGATAAATTGCAGGAAGAGGGATATACAGACCATACCTTTGAGCTTTATCAAAAAACCTTAGCGCAACTGGCCCGCTTACAAATCCAAGGAGGCACCGGATTGAACTACGACTATTGTATTGCTACACGCTCTTTTGATAGACACGCCATTTACTCTGATTTACTTTATTTTAAATACTATTTCTTAAGGGCTCTAAAGCTTCCTTATGATAAAAACCTGCTTTTAAACGACTTTGAAATGCTGAGCTATTTCTTAATGCAGGAAAAAAATAAATTTTTCATGCATAGGGATTGCCAAAGCAGAAATGTAATGGTCAAAGATGATAAGGTGTATTTTATAGATTATCAAGGTGGTATGCAAGGGGCATTACAATATGATGTGGCTTCTATGCTATGGCAAGCCAAAGCTGCTCTACCTTATGAATGGCGTGATGAGTTATTTGACTATTATTTTGACAGGGTAAATGACTTGTTGAATGGTCAGCTTAAGCGTGATGAGTTCCTTGACAACTACCATGGTTTTGTCCTTATCCGAATGTTGCAGACGCTTGGGGCTTATGGATACAGGGGATTATTTGAAAGAAAGCCACATTTTATCAGTAGTATTCCGTATGCTTTAAAAAATTTGAAATGGTTTCTGGAAAACAAAAGTATACCAATACGGCTTCCAGAACTACAAAAAGCGTTGGAGGCCATGACCTCAGATGATATTATAGCTCGGTACGAAAACATTAAAGCTACAGATGAAAGCAAACTTGTAGTTAAAGTCCACAGTTTCTCATATAAAAAGGGGCTCCCAGAAGACCCTAGTGGCAACGGGGGCGGTTTTGTTTTTGATTGTCGGGGTATTTTAAACCCTGGTAGGTTTGCTCCTTATAAAAAACTAACTGGACGCGATAAGGAGGTGAAAGATTTTTTAGTTTATCAAACCGAAATGCCTACCTTTTTACAACATGTCTATAGTTTGGTAGACATAAGTGTGTCCGATTATTTGAAAAGAGGATTTGAAAGCTTGCAGGTGAGTTTTGGATGCACTGGTGGCCAACATAGAAGCGTTTTCGCAGCAGACAGTGTGGCTAAACATCTTGAAGATAAGTTTGGCGTAAAAGTAGAGCTTAAGCATATTGTTCAGGAAGAAAAAAATTGGATAAACTGATACTTCAGTAAAAAACTATTAAATTACTAGTAGAGAACGATATTAACATACTCTGATGAAAGCAATGATTTTTGCTGCTGGTCTAGGGACTCGCTTAAAACCATTTACAAATAACAAACCAAAAGCCTTGGCTGAAGTCAATGGAGTAACTTTACTAGAAAGAAATATAGGTTATTTGAAATCTTTTGGAATCAATGAATTTATAGTAAATGTTCACCATTTTCCAGACCAAATATTAAACCTGCTGAAAGAAAATGAGAACTATGGCTGTAAAATACATATTTCAGATGAAACAGAGCAACTGTTAGAAACTGGAGGAGGGCTAAAGAAGGCTACACCAGTTTTAGATGGTCAGGAACCTTTTGTTGTTATGAATGTAGATATCCTTACAGATTTGGATATAGCAAGCATGCTCGACTACCACCAAAGACATAAGCCCATGGTTACACTTGCAGTAACCAAAAGAACAACCAGCCGTTATTTTTTATTTAATGATAAAAACGAATTGTGTGGCTGGAAAAACACCAAGTCAGGCGAAGAAAAAGTTGTAAAAGATGAACCCGAGCTTGAAGAAAAAGCTTTTAGTGGTATACATATTATAGAGCCAGACTTTTTACATATGATTTCACAAGAAGGTAAATTTTCTATTGTGGAGGTATATTTAGAGCTGTGCAAAAATCAAAAGATTTTAGGTTTTGATCATAGCAATGGTATATTGATAGATGTTGGAAAGCCTGAAGCTGTCAATGAGGCAGAAAAGTTATTCAAGTGACAAAAAAATCAATTATGGAGTTTACACAAGAAGAATTTAAAGAGAAGTTTCAAGAAGGCCAAGACCAGTTACTCGCAGTGATGGCTGAGGACAAAGAGGTAAGCATGAGCAAATTTTATAGTATGGCTTGCTTTCTTGAAAACCTTACTTTTTTCACACCATTTCTTTACTCCCTGCTCAAGGAAAATAAAAGTGATAATCCGGAGGTAAATGAGGAATAAAAGTTTATAGTTGCGAAGTTTCTGTTTTGCTCACTTTTTTCTTGACTTTCTTTACCGGAAGGTGGATTTGAAAAGTAGTTCCAACACCTGGTGTGCTTGAAACCTCAATTTTCCCATCCATTAATTCTACTTGAGTTTTAACCATAAATAACCCCATCCCCTTTCCTTTTACATGAAAAGAAAATCTTTTGTATAATCCAAAGAGTTTGCTTCCATAAGCTTTCAGGTCAATGCCCATGCCATTGTCTTCAAATAAAATATAAAGCGTATTCTGATCAAGGTATCCAGAAGATACTTTAATGCTCGGTTTTCTGTTTTCACTTTTATATTTAATGGCATTGCTCAATAAATTATAAAACACACTTAACAGAAAAGGCTTAACAGTATAGACTTCAGGACATTCAGAGAAATTTACTTCAACATTTGTTTCGGTTGCATAAATTTCCTTTTGGAGCATTTCCTGAGCTTTATCAAATGCTTCCGAAAGCGTAAAGTGCTCATGTATTATATTAGCGGGGTCGCTGACATTAAGGATATTGTTTAGGTCTATTATAATATGATCTAGTTTAAGCGATGTTTCCTTGATTTTTTCAATAACCATCAGGTTTTCCGGGCTGACATTTTGAGGATTAAATATATTCGTCAGTCCTAACAGGGTTGATACTGGCGCGCGTAGGTTATGGGCTGCAACATAATTGAACTGTTCCAATTGAAGCGTTTTCTTTTTGATTTCGTCATAACTTTTTGAAAGCGCCCTAGTCCGGTCTTCTACTTGCTGCTCTAAAGAGGTATTATAGTGGATCAACTCATTGTTCTGTTTTCTGATGATCCTATTTTTTAGTTCTATTTCAATACGTTGCTGCTCAATTTCGCGTGTCCGTTCACTTACTTTAGCCTCAAGTATCATGTTTTGCTGTTTTACAAGTTTTTCGTTTTTCCGCAAATGTTCAAGCATGTCTGCTTCCAACTTATTGTTACTTCTTTTGTACTGCTGAAAACGATCTGCTACCGCGACAGAAGCAAAAATTATACTAACCCCAACCCCAATAGAAAAACCATTATAGGTTAATAGGCTATAAGAAATTAAGCCAGCGGAAAGCAAAACAGAGCAAACAACCCCTGTAAGATATAAAACCCATCCTGCAACAAATATCTTTGTTGGCCTATCCCCTTCTGACGCTATAAAAACACCTAGAATCAGCACGAAAACGGTTAATACAAATGCTGTAACTTTTAACAGTACCCTAGAAACATTATGCATTTCTGCTATGTCAAATACTATAATCATTAACAGGGCTTGCATTATGATCAGTAAGGTAGTTCGGCAAGACTTGTTAATGAACTTTACATTTAAAAACTTGCATACAAAAAATATGGTGGGCAAAGAAAAAAGAGCGATTAAACCCGTTTGGTAAGTATGTATAAAAGTTGAGTTAGGAAAGAAATATTGCTTAGCGTGCCCCTGATAAATACCAACAATTAGCACAGTCCCTAATACATGTAAAAGATAATAGACTGAAAGCCTATTTTTTTCAACAATTAGAGTAGTAGCAAATACCATAACTACTAGTATGGACAAGCCTAGAAATATACCTTGCCATAAATCATAGGTATGATAGCTTTGAAAAAGCCCATGTTTTTCAGAAACTTTTAAAGCTACATGTATAGGATTGGTAGATTTAAGCCTTAAATAATAGGTATCACAGTCTGGAATTAAGGAAAATGAGAAAAGCGGATGGGGTATTTCCCTTGTATAAAAATTAAATAAATTACCTGTAACAACCTCTTTCTCAACAACAGAATCCCCTTCTATTCCATAGAAAGAAAGTTCATCTACATCAGGAAATTGCAAGCTTAAATAATAGTAGTTTTCAAGGGAAATGTTCTTTACATTAATCTTAACCCATAAGCTTGACGATTCTTTTGGTGTAAAATGAATGGAGGAACGATGATTAACCGTAAACTGATTCTGAGTATCTGCCTGAAGAATATCCTCTATTGAAAGCTCCCCTTCTTTATCTTCTAATGAAAGCAAATATTGTCCAATATAACCTGAAGGTACACCTTTCTCTAAGTCTATGGTAGGTGCTCCAAAAGCATGAAAGGAAAAAATAAGTAATAAAAATAGTATAGCTGTAATTTTACTATCTGTTTTCTCTAGTAAGATAATTAGGTATTTTTTTATTTTTTCTAACACAGAAACATCTATTTCAAGACCATACTAACTTACTAAGTTACATGATATATGTTAAAAGCCATACATTTACCCTATATTTTTTTTACACCAGCCGTTTTATTTCTTACTGAAAGGAAAGGGTTAATACTTAAACAAATACCTTTTTGTTAAATGTAATTTAATTTGCCGCTATTTACTAGTTTAGCAAAATCGTTAGTTCAAATGTACAATTTAAGGGAGTTTTAACCTGGATTATGCATTAGATTTTATTATGAGGGGCAAAAGAATCTGATTTGAGGTCACTTTGCCACGCAATAGAAGCTTCTAATGCATATTTTAGGTTTAACTATTTATGACCTAAGTCAATTGGTTGACCCAGCATAACCCTGCCATTTTTAATAGTGACTTTATAAGTTTTGATCTTTTCTTTAGCAGGCCCTTCTTTGACCTCCCCAGTATGCACATCAAATTGGGAGCCATGCCACGGACATTGCACGGTATTACAAACGACAGAACCTCCAGCCAAAGATCCTCCTTTGTGAGAACACCGATCATCATAAGCTACATAGCCTGCCTGTGTTTTGGCCAAAACTATTCTTTTTCCATTTAAATGCAACAGCTTCATTTGATTCATTTCAAGCTCGTCTTCTTTAGCAAGCGGCTTTTCCTTTGCTTCCGGGTCAACAGACTCCTCTTTCCATTTTCCTGCTCCCGCAAACCTATGGTCTACACCAATTTGGTTACGGTAAACCAATGTTCCTCCCATCCAACCACCAACAGTCAACAATCCAAGCGCTACAACTTCAAGCCCTAAGATTATAAAAGGGGTAATACCTCCCAGCTCACCACGAAGTATATATACCAGTACAAAGATTAATATTGCAGAGGTGTTTACCCGTGCATGGTTTGTGCCTCTGGTTTTGGCTGAACTGTCAGGAGGAATCGTATAATAATAATCTATAATACCAGGCACCGCAGCCAGCAAACCACCTATTATACCTGCTATATTTAAATGACTTCCCGTTTGCCAAAAAGTGGAATTCCCGCTAAGCACTGCCAATAAATCAAAAATGAACGCAGTAAACAGTAATCCTAAAGGAAAGACTACCAACATTGGGTGAATAGGGTGTGTTTTAAAATTTGCCTTGCTTCTCATATCATAGTTTTTTCCATATAACCCATATCAGTCAGAAGGGTTTTTGTAATTAAAACATTTTTCTTGAGACTTTAGATTGACTGCAGTTCAGTACCCCAATTTACTTGCAGTCTCTTAAATAATGGGCATCTAATAAACATTATATCATGCCAAGTAAGTAAATTCTAAGATAAATCTTATTTTTTTAGTTAAAATAAAAGGTTATTTAGCTATATTCGCCTTTATTTTATTTGAAACAATTTAACTATGAAAAAACATTTACTTCTTCTTTTACCTTACCTCCTACTTACCGGTTGCAATGCATTTTTGGATTCAATTGCTGCTGACAAAACCTTAAACTTGGTAGGCGTTTATGAAGGGAACCTGTCTGCTGAAGGTGTTATTACTAACAATGACATGATTGAGGTGTTGAAAGTAAAAGATGACGAAATTAAGATTGTACCTTATAACGAAACAGATGCATCATCTTTTAATGCCAAAGTAACACGCACAGAAGATGATGAATACTTTTTAACGATTGAACCACAAGAAATTGATGGCATTCTTATTGAAGGAAGATCACTTAGTTCAAATGATCCAGATACACACGGAAGGTTTGATTTGGAAACAAAAAAACTAAACTACTGGCTAATTCTTACCAATGAAGAGGATGAAGTTTTTGAAGAGGTTTTTACTGGTTGGAAAATTGAAGAATAGGTAATCAATAGCATTAAAAGAGCTTTTTGGCTGCTTCAAGTGCGCCAAAGAGCTCTTGTTCAATTTTAGTATTTCAAAAGCAAAGTTTTTGTTTTTGAAATTCACCCTAACTATTTACCTTGAGGAATATACACCCTGAATTCCGTACCTTTATCTATCCGGCTATCAATCTCTATTTTACCACCAGCAGACCTAACCATTTTAGCAACAATGGCCATCCCTACACCACTTCCCTCTACGTGGGTATATATTCTTGAATAAATCTCAAAAACCTTTTCTTGATCTTCTTTTTTAATCCCCAACCCATTGTCCGAAATTTTTAAAACAATGTAGTCCCCTTCTTTTTCAGATGATATATTAATATTAGGGTTTCTTTGTGGATGTCGATATTTGATCGCATTGGAAAGCAAATTGAATATAATGCTCCTCAAGTTCTTTCCTGAGTAATAAATATCTGGAGCTTTTGAAAAATCTACATTTAGTGTTGCATGAGACTCTTGAATTTGCTTAAGCAAACTTATTTTGACCTCGTCGAAGATCTTCTGAAAGTTACTTTTACCATAGTCGGCCTTCGTTTTAATTTTTGCTTTGGCTGTGCTTGCTAATTCTATTACTGTATTTCGAAGTTTTTGGAGCGAAATGTCTACCATTCCCATAATATCTTCAGTTGCTTTTTTGCTTTCCTCACTTAAATCTTCTTGTAAGGTCTGAATTAAAGCTTCTATATTACTAATTGGAGCTTTTAAGTCATGGGAAGCGGCATACACAAAAGTATCTAGCTCTTCATTAAGCCGTTGTAGTTCATCAAGTTTCTCCAAAAGTATTTGCTGAGACTCTTTCAAATGTTTTTCAAGCAGCTTTTGCTGATTGATATCATAAAGTATTTTAATGATATAAGAATTTTGTTGGTTGTCCTTAACGCTAATCGACTCTCCATGAACAAAAATTTTAGAACCATCTTTGTGAAGGAGGTAATTATTGTCTGATGCATGTCCTTTTAGCAAAGCCTCCTCCAGCTCTATTTCTGGAAGTTTTTTTAATCTGTCTTTTTCCAGAAATGTTTCTTTAAGATGTTTTCCTCTCAAATCATTTGGTGCGTAGCCGAAATTTTTTTGAAAACCCAAGTTAGAATCTAAAATGACTCCCTGTGCATCCATGATCAAAATACATGTAGTCTGAGAGTTTTCGTTTATAAACTTAAAAAATTGGTTGGTATCAATATTCAGGTGGTCTTGATGAAATATAGTGTCGTCCATAAAAGCACTTATTTAAATAACTTAGCGCAACATTTAAATGGTTGCAGGAATAAAATGTTATTCCTTAACTTATTTATAAACTAATTGTTCAATTTTAGCAACACCTATAAAAGGTATTCACTATAAAAGGAACTAGTCTTTTTTTGGATTTCTTTTTCTTTGTAATCCTTTTTTGGGTTCGCGTTTTTCAGGTAAACGCTGTCCAATATATGGGGAAATGCCGCAATTGGTAATATCCCTGAAGTCAAACACGCCAGCAGTAATCTTCCCTTCATCGTCTGTTACGGGTTTTCCAGAAATAAAAATACGCCTGCCATTGACTTCCCCTTTCGGTTTTATTACTACTTCTGTACTTTCAGTAACATACCCTTGTAATGCCCTTGAAAGTGGGAGGTTTTCTTTTGGGTATGGAGTCTCTCCATCTGGATAATAAATCTCATAATCTTCTGTCCAATGTTCCGAGCCCTTGGTTTCTATCCCTTCCCCTAAAATCTCTTTTGCTGCTTCATTCATCAAAATTAAATTTCCGTGATTGTCACTCACAACAATACCTTCCTGTACAGTAGAAATTATGGCTCTCAGGTGCTTTTCTTTGTCTTCAATTGCTTTTTGGAGTTTTCTACGCTGAGTTACGTCCCTAAAAACTACCACTGCAGAAGGTTTTTCAGAGTCATAATTAATCGGGGTACCCGTAATGCTTATCTTTTTTCCTTCAGGAAAATCTGGATTTTTTATAAGCAATTCTACTTCATGTGTTGTTTCGCCTTTCAAGGCTCTGTTTAAAGGAAGCAGTTTAGAAGGGAACAACTTTCTTCCATCTGGATAATACACTTTATAATGCTCTGACCATTGCTCTGGTGGAATATTATCCGCCGTAGCTCCTAGTATTTCTTTAGCTTTACTGTTATAAACAGAAAACCGGCCATCGTGCTCGGCCACTACAATGCCTTCTCCAATATTTTCAATAATGGCTTTTAATCTTTGCTCCTTCTGAGAAAGTTCGGCTTCATATTCTTTATTTTTTGAAATATCCGTAGAAATTCCACATACCGCATATATTTGACCTGTATGGTCGGTTAATGGAAATTTATTGTTTAAGAATGTGTAAGTATAATCCCCAACATTTACTTCCTCTTCAGAGGTGACAGATCTCCCGGTTTCAATCACTTCTTCATCTTCCTGTAAACCTATTGCTGCCATTTCTTTTGGAAATACTTCCGTAATATGCTTTCCTATTATATTATCTTTTTTAACATCATAAAGCATTTCATACTGGCGGTTTACAGTCATATACCTGCCTTTCAAGTCTCTTATAAAGATAACTGCTCCGCTATTGTTCATGATAGAATGCAGTCTTAGCGCATCTTTTTTGATTTGCTGCATGGCTTTTTTTCTAACATTTCTTAGGCGGTATTGGATAAGCGATTTTCTGCCTAACAAAAAAATAGCAATAGAGTAAGACAAAACTGCAAATACGGCTGTACCCATCTCATTGGTAAGAATCCCATGATTAACAGACCAAACTACAAACCATCCAAACAGTAAAGGTAGGATGAAAGCTAAAATGCGAAGTACAAATACTTCAAAAGGGTTTTCCCCTATAAGTAATGCCATAGATCCTTTATGTGGCCGTAAAAACAATACGGAAAAAGAAAGGGCAAGAAAGCTAATGGCACCAGGAAATGACATTGGAATATAGGCTGCAAGACCTATTAAAAAGTCTACACCATACACATAACCGTAAAGGTTTAACAGTGACATCAAAGAAACTGCTATACAAAATATTTCAGAAATAGTTCTTTCCCTTTGACCACGTGTACTGTCAATAAGAACAATAGCCAAACCAGACAAAATAAAATTCAATGCCGTATTGGGTGCCATTTGGACAAGCCCATTTTCGGAAGCGTCTATTAAACGGTTGCCCATGATGAACCGACTAAACACCAATTCATAGTCGAGAACAATAGAGCCCAATTTAGTTAGCCCAACAAGGGCAATCACGCCTCCCATTAATTGAGAAATGTTCCTATATTTAATAGGGTATCGTTTGTTTCTAACTAACCACAATGCTACCCCAGACAGTATGAATAACAAGGCTGTAACAGGATCAGTAAGTGGTGAGTCTGATATGCCTCTAATCAGGCGGTCGCTGTTGCTGATCCAGCCCAAAAACACCAATGTCCCAATAGCAATGACTAAAAGGCATAGGCTTTTACCTATTATTCTAATATTATTAGCAGCTACAACTTTATGTCTATCTGACATGAAAACCCCTTCTTTTTTATAGTGAATAACTATTAAAAAGACTATAGGTTACTCATTTCTGATTTTTTCATCTAAAACATGCTATAGATAAACTTATCTAATGATCTATCAAGGTCTATTTATTTTTATAGGGTTACCCATTTAGATATCTTATGTGTTATTAGCTTACTTGGGCTCGTTTAGTTACTTTTTGCCTCGCCGGCAGGGCCTGTGATGAAATTTGCTAAACTTTATAAACCATTACGCTATTCCGATAGCTATCGGGATGGAACTCACCCTCCTTGCGTCGGGCTCAAACAGCAAATTTTTTGGGCGCTCCATGCTTATAAAGTTTTAACCTGTCTGCCGACAGGCAGGCGCAATTTCATCAATGGCCGCCTTATTTTCTAACAATGGCACATACCGCCATTTAAGAAAGGCAGTTTAAAGCATTTTTATCGTAGAAATAAAATCTTATTACTAGAGACTTAAATGGGTAATCCTATTATTTTTAAAGAAACAAACATGGTAAAACTAATTTTTTACCACTTTGGTACTATAGTTCCCTGAAGGGTATAAGACTTTAATTATATATATTCCCTGAGGGATGTTCTTATTAAAACTTTTTTGTTCGTTTGGGAGCAAACTTTCTTCCCAAAGCTGCTCCCCTTTATTATCAATAAGTGTAACAGAAAGCGCTTCACTACCAGTATTGTATAAGTTCAGGTCATCTTTATAAGGGTTGGGAAATACTTTTAGGGCTCCTTCTTCTATTTCTTTCTCTTCTACATATAACACTCTTGTAGAGGAATCAATAAAAATTTCCTTCAATGCATCGTTTCGTGTAGAACGGTCTACATGTCCATCCCAACCATCGTAATAACCAAACCCTCCTTCACGCCATACATGATAGGTATAATGAAACCCTAACTCATCAAATATTTCGACTACATCTCTTACCCAGCGTTCACCACCTTTATCATCTTCAAATGCTGCTCGGACAACTCCAAACTCCCCATAATAAACAGGGAAGCCTTGGTCTCTTATATACTTGCTGTACTCTAGAATCCTCTCCTTCAAGTAATCGTAATTTCTAAAAGACAAACCTTGTCCAGATGGAGAGTATTGAAACTCTGTTGTTATAATAGCAAAAGCTTCAGCAGGTATCTCTTCGCCTTTCATCCAGCCACTAATTTTATAGTATTTACCTTCTTCTACCTGAAAAGATAAGCTTGCTACTGTTACAGAAGATTTTCCAGATGTACCTGACAACCTTATAGCATTTCCAGACTGTCTTCCAGCCACCATGCTTTGTTCTCCATCGTTTTCTTCTGACCAAAACCATATAGAAGGGGTAGAAGAAATGTCAGAATTGTGTATTTCACGAATTTCTTCACCATTTTCATCAGTTTCTATTAGACGAATGTCGTCATAGTATGCAGTGCCTGATTCTAAGTTGTTTCCTATAAAAACTACTCTTCCCATGATTAAGGAATCACCTTCTATTTTAAAAGGGGAGCCCTCAAAATACGTCCATTCTGTATCGCCTTCGGGCAATGAAGGGTTAGAATAATTACCTGTAGCATAAGTAATATCAGAAGGCTCTGTAATTTCATTTTCGTCTGGATAAGTTCCACCATCGCCGGTGTTGGCCCACTCTTGCATTTGGTGTGTATATTCATGAGGGTCATAAAAGTGGACGGTATACATCAGGTTATCTTCTGTAATGTCTGGATAGTTATGGTTTCCGTCATTATACCCATAGTCGCAATCTATGGCAATGGCCCGCTCAGCAATGATCAAGTGATTATCATCTACCGAACGAATGTTATCTATAATTTCTTGGGCTAAAAGGCTCCACTGCTCTACCGATTCTGTTGGTGTTGGTTCGTTTAAAATATCATATCCAGCAATTTGCGTTTCGTCTTTATACCTTTCTGCAATGGCTTTCCATAATGCTACTAAACGTTCTTGATTTTCCTGCTCCTCCCAAAGAGCAGTACCTTCACACTGGGACTGAAAACCTCCTTGTGGTACATGAATGTTTAAAATTAAAAATACATCATGCTTTTTCGCCCAGCTGATATTTTGATCTATCCATTCCCACCCTTCTTCTTTATAGGTGTACGGGTTTTCTTCATCTTCAAAAGTCAAATAGTTTAAATAAAAGCGGACAGCATTTAACCCCATTTCATTGACCTCTTGGTAATCTTCTTCTCCATGATGCTCATTTGGCAACGGATCGCCTATCCAAACCCGGTTTCCAAAAGCAAAACCTCTTAAGAGTATTTCCTCTCCCTGATACTTTAGCAATGTACCCTCCCGTGTAACAAAAGATTGTGAAGAAAGGGTGTGAAAACTAATTGCAAAAACTATCAGGAGTAAAACTTTTCTAAGAGATCTCATGGGCACTAATTCATGTTTTTAGATTCTAAATATGCAATATTTTCTTTATAAAGTCTAGTATAAAACAAGTGTTAAACTACTGGTCACGGCAAAACCACGATTAAAGCAAATTAAGACCTATTGCCGTTTTAACTTATATCTTGTAATGGTTTAAAATTATCTTTTCAAAAACATCGTCTGGGGCTAACCTCTTTACTTTTACAGATAGTTTTTCGTTAAACTTTCCAATCCGGTAAATCCTTTTTGTTTTGTCAGCCATTATTATTTTTTCTAAAATAGGGCCAAAATCCTCAGGCTTTAAACCCTTGGAAACACTATGATTAATAACTTTATAACACCGGTCAAAGCTGTTTTTATAAGGGGATTCTTCAGGCAACGGGGTTAAAACCCTGTTTGCATTGATGTCAGTTTGTATACCACCAGGTTGCACCACACAAGCCTGCACACCAAATTTCTTAACTTCCATACGTAAGGCTTCGGTCAAGCGGTCTACTGCTGTTTTGGTAGAACTGTACCCGCCTCGATAAGGTAGTCCAAACTCTGACCCTATGGAACTGATATTAATAATTTTCCCTTGCTTTTGCTTTCTCATATACGGCAAAACTTCTTGGGAAACCCGTAAAACACCCAATACATTGGTATTATAGACATTTAACATGTCTTCTTCTTGTAAGTGCTCTACAGGACCAGCCAAACCAAGTCCGGCATTGTTAATGACGACATCTATTTTTCCTTGCTCACTTATAATAGTTTCAATAGCACTTTTGACACTTTCTCGGCTAGTAACATCCATTTGCAATGTTTTAAATGGTATGCCTTCCTGCTGAATCTTTCTGGAAGTACCGTATACTGTAAAATTCTTAGTATGTAAGTGTTTTGCTATTGCAAGTCCTAAGCCAGTTGAGGCACCGGTAATAAGTATAGTTTTCAAAATCTATAGAAGTTAAAATAAAGCCCAAAAATAAAAGGCTTCTTTTAAATAAAAAATAGATTTACGGCTTAGCACTCACCAAGACAATCATCATAAATTAAAAGGTTATTGGCTAATAAGCAGTTTTTGGGTATAAATTATACCTGAAGCATCTGTCATTTGCACCACGTAAACACCAGTTTTTAATGATAAATCATTAATGTTAATTTTTTTACTTTCAGGAGCATATTGTCTTAAAGTAATCCCCAGTTTGTCTACAATCTTAACCTCTGCCATAACTTTAGAAAAGCTAACATTAATGGACTGATAAGCAGGGTTAGGAAAAACTTTAAAACTATTTTTCGTGACACTTTCCTCAATGGAGGTTACTTCATCTGTAAACTTATGTATGGCTCCATTATACTCCCCAAGATATAGTTCCCCATCTTCGTCTTCCCCAAAGGTAGAAATCATGAAATCTGTAGAAAACAACAACGTATTTTCATAAGTTTCTTCATGCAATGCCCATACATTCCCTGAACAGAAATCACCGTAAATATAATGTCCCTGAAGGTTCGGATTCATGCTACCCCGGTAAACATAACCACCTATAATGGCACATTCATCTTCTTCGTGTATACTATATTCAAACACAGGAAGCGTACCTATGACTTCGCAGTCTATGTCAGGAGGGTAGCACAAAGAACCTTCCATAAAATTCCATCCATAGTTAGTACCAATAGCAAGTAGGTTTATCTCTTCTCGGTGATTTTGCCCTACATCCGCTATCCATATTCCGCCGGTTTCCCTGTCTTTTGATATTTTCCAAGGATTACGTAAGCCAAAAGCATAAACTTCACCTAGCGCATTACCTTCATTGACAAAAGGGTTGTCTGCAGGAATTCCGTATGGATCACCTTGGTCAACATCAATTCGTAAAATTTTGCCATGTAAACTCTCCAAGTCCTGCGCATTCATCTCCGGATCTCCAACACCACCTCCATCACCGGTAGCGATATAGAGGTAACCATCATTTCCAAACAACATGGCGCCACCATTATGGTTGTCAAAAGGTTGTTCAAGTTCTAGTATTATAGTTTCCGTTTCAGGGTCTCCCGATTGACCATCATTTACGGCTTGAAAACGGCTAACCCTAGAGTGGTGGCTTCCATCTATGTTTGTAGAATAATATAAATAAAAGTAGTTATTATTTTCAAAATCAGGATGAAAGGCTATTCCTAGCAAGCCCATTTCTGTATGATCAATAAATACTTGTTCTGAAATATCTAAAAAAACATCGGCACCTGGTATTGTTTTAACTATGCCTTCTTTTTCAAGAACAAACAACCTGCCGGAACCATCGCTTGCATGCGCTATATCTGTAGGTTGATGAACATTGCTTTCAACCAGTTCAAGATACCCTTCTTGACTAAAAATGGGTACTAAGCAAGAAAAAGTGAATGCTAAGCTAAGGAAAAGTTTTTTCATGAAATAAGGTTTTCCTTATTACCACAAAAGTAGCAAAATGTTATTTTCAGGTATAGCTTTCTATATGGGAGCTTGACAAGAATATCAAAAATATGAAGGAACTAAAGACTTAAGTTTCTGAACAGTCTCGTCTATAGATAAAAAGCTAACCCCACCAGAGGCGTTGGCATGACCACCACCGTCAAAATGCTCAGCAGCAAGCACATTAACAGGGTTTTCTTCTCCTTTGGAACGGAAAGACAATTTAACCTTACCATCTTTCTCTGCCACAAATACTGCTGCTTTTATTCCTTTAATTGATAAAGCTATATTGGCAAGGTTATCTGTATCACCTTTTGCATAATTAAAACGCTTTAGCTCTTCTGCAGTCATAGAAATAATGGCCACTTGGTGCTCATCCAAAATTTCTAATTTTTCACTAATTGCATAACCCTGAAGTCTTAACCGGCTGGCGGTATTATTGTCATTGAGATGCTCATGAACAAGATGATGTCTGACCCCATGCTGAATTAATTTTCCAAGCACTTCATGCGTACGAGGCTTAACAGACGAAAACCTAAAAGAACCAGTATCTGTCAATATTCCCAGGTATAATGGCATTCCCACCTGCTCATCTAAAAGTTTCAGGCAACCAGACTGCTCTATCAATTCATAAACAAGCTGTGCGGTAGAAGAAGATGTAGGATCTGAGACGGCAATATCCACAAAATCTACAGGATCGAGGTGGTGGTCAATCATTATCCTTTTACACTTGGCGTTTTCCAACAACGATTGCATTTCATCCCCTACCCTATCTGGTCCGTTGTAATCAAGACAAAAAATCAAATCTGCTTCTTCAAAATGTCCTTTAACCTTGTCAGAGTTCAATTGCATTGTTAGGATGGATCCAAAGTCTTCTAGCCATTCAAGAAACGTAGGCGCAGGGTCAGGGTGACAAATGTAGGCTGTTTTGCCCAGCTTCTTTATAAATTGAAACAGGCCTAAAGAACTGCCAATAGAATCTCCATCTGGAGACTTATGAGAAGTGATAACAATGTGTGAGGCTGTCTTAATTTCTTCAAGAATATGTTTGTAAACGCTCATTATTTAATGCTTAAAAAAAGTGAAGGTAAGCAAAAATCATGAAATAGCCTTTCTCAAAAAACAAAAAAGCAAGTCTGCATGCTTGTCCGGCTCACTCATATTAGTTTTGGAGAAAATGTTATGTGCGCGTTGGCAGATATACGATTTCCTGATGGATCCGTGAGCATATACGGCCGGAGTCAAGATACAAACTTGCTTATTTGGTGAAGCTATTTTTCATACTTTTCGTTCCATGGACTCTAGCAATTTCAAAAAGTAAAAACCACTCCTCTTATCTATAGTTTTTCATCAAAGCACTTCCAGTAAATAGTCATGACACCAAGCCTGATTGGTCAATTTCAAGAAAATAAAAGGAAAAACAGAACCAATGCAAGGCAACATAAGTTTGTAAGACAGAAAACCTGATCATCGTCAGTATCTTTTTATGCGTAGAATGTCAATAATTGCTTTATTTTCCATCTTTATTACTGTTTGGCCTGTGTTTGCAAGTATACAAGAGCACCAAAGTTCTAATGATATAAAATCCGTTAAGCAAACATATAAGAGCCTCAGAGATGAAGCTTCTTATGTTTATGTAGACGGTAAAGAGGTCGCCCGAAGGATTAGGTTTGTGCAACCAGAAGACAATGTTGTAGAAGATTATGATAAGCTGCAACAAATAGCCTTGATCAGACATGGCGAGCCGGACTTATACAAAAGTGGAAGGTTTTCTAGAGACGAAGCCGTTGAATATATGCTATGCTATGATACTGCTTGTATTATAAAACCCGATGCACCTTTTTTCATGTTGAAAGAACAAGAGGAGGTGAAAGTTTTTGCTAGTCCGCTAAACAGGGCTTTGTCTACCGCTCATTACGTTTGTGGCCCTGACAAAGAAATTACCGTGTCCCGAGATTTTAGAGAGTTTGAAACCTATTTAAATGCCAAGGGCAAAAAGCCAAGGTTGCGCATGCCCATTAAATATTGGACTACTACAGCTAGGATTAAATGGGCATTAGGATTTAAAGCAGCAGAAGGGGTTGAAAACTATTCTCAAGCCAAAAAAAGAGCACGCAAGGCTGCACGTACATTAGTAGAAAGTGCAGAGGAAAACCACAAATCCATGCTTTTCGGGCACGGCATGCTAAACCATTACATAAAAAAGGAGTTAGAAAAGATGGGTTGGCAGATCGTAGAAGATACTGGAAACGATTACTTTGGCACTTCTATTTTAGTCAAAATTAACAGTTGAGTGTTAATATTATTGGTGAGGGGTTGAAAAAAACAAACTAGAGGACTAAAAACAGGGTGACACAATCCTCTGTTTCAAATACAAATAGGCAGCAAACTACTAATCACCTATATCAAAAAGCTGTATTTCCCTTTTTATCAATAAATAGTATATAATACTAAACTTTCCATAAGATCTTCTGTTTCCTATTAAAAAAAAGCTATGACAGATCTGGAAAGAAACCTATTTGAAGAGATGGTTCGCACTATACATTTACTAGGCGGAAAAGATGATATTATTGGTGCTCTGGGAACCCTAAACACTCAAATGCCTCAGGGAGAAGCTACGGAAGAAACTTATAGATTGGTAAAATGCTGGAATGACAATGTTGAATCCAAGCTTGAAAAGATACCAGAGAATAAAATTTATAAGTCAAATGGTGAATATATTTGCTAACAATTAGCGTTAGCTGTTGTATCTGGTTTTGTTTTTATTCAATTGCTTAAAACCCGGTTTATGCGGCAAGTTTTTTTTAACCAAAGTAATAGGTTTGCATACATCGGGTTTTAAGCTACTTATATAAGTATACTTACATTATGAAAAATGGTATCAAAGTATTGTTTGCCACAGACTTTAGCCCCTGCGCAGACAACGCATTAAAATATGGACTTGACTTTGTAAAAAAGTTTCAGTCAGAATTTCTTGTTGTGCATGCGTACAAAACTTTTAATATAGTTACAGATGTTAGAGACTATGACAAAGTAAAAGACCAGAAAAATAAGATAGCAGCCGAAACCGAACAAGAGACCAGCAAAGCCTGCAACATTATTCACCAAGAAGCCCCAGAAGCTCCTTGTAAATCAGTCGCATTGGAAGGTTTGCCATATAAAGAAATATGTAAAGCCGCCAAAGAAAATGATGTTGACCTAGTTGTGTTGGGTGCAAAAAACAGCAATATTCTAGAAAGATACCTGTTCGGAAATACCACTGCTAAAGTAATTGAAAATGTCCAGTGCCCAGTATTGGTCGTTCCCCAAAAATCTGTTTTTTCTCCTATTAAAAATATTGTTTATGCTTGTAACCTTTCTGAAAATGAAATTCAAAAAATCAATCAGTTAACTGTACTTGCCGAAGCATATGACGCACAATTATCTATTGTCAATATATACACAGGGGAGCAGGAGAACAACAAAGTCATCTTTGAAGAATTTAAGGAAAAAACTTTAAGAGTCGTAAATTATCCTAAAATCGAATGGTTAACTGCACAAGGGAATAATGTCATCGAATCTTTACAGCACTTAGTAATAGACAAACATGCAGACCTATTGGTAGTGAGTGCCCATGTACCCGTTTTCTTGGAAAACTTATACAGAAACAGTGTAACAGAAGGAATCCTTAAAAAACTAACCTTACCTCTGCTGGTTTTCCACCTTGACACAGAAGATACTTAATCGTTAGTGGTTAAGAATGCTTATTTAAAAGGTAGTTTTTCACGTTAATGGCCAGCGCTTCATCATTGATCGCTTGATGTAGTATTTCGCTGCATGGTGTTTTATCATATATCAATTCAAAAACTTGGGCTACCGAAAGGGAGTTGTGGCTTTTATTCACCAATTGAAAGTTATCTCCCGCTTTTACAAAACCTTCTTCTAAAACCCTAACATATACTCCTGGATAAGGAGTGCTTTTGAATGCCTTTACCATCTTTGGGTCTTCAAACTTCACCCCTAGCTTATAACATGGCTGCCTGGGTTGTGACAGTTGGACTGTGGCCGTACCAACGTTAAAAATATCACCTATATTAACTTCAGCTTCATTTAACCCTTGCACGGTTAAGTTTTCTCCAAACATTCCATAGTCCCAATTCAGGTTTGGATATTTTGCTCTCCAGAAATCGTAATGATCAAATGAGTATAAATAACAAGCCTTATCTGGCCCTCCATGATGCACCCTGTCTCCTATTCTATCTCCCTCTACTCCATTTTTTCCCAACGAAATTGGACGGTGTACGACTGATTTAAAAAAGCCGGTTTTCTCCTCCCGGCCGTTTACAGAAATCTTTTTAAGTTCAGATATATTGGTAGACAAAACTTCCATAGTTCCCCATTCCCGCTATTGGTACAACGCTATTCTACCGGAAATATAAAGTTCTAGTAACAAGAAAGCAACTAAATCTCCAAAGCTATTTTCCCAACAAAGCTTTCATCTTCTAACATTTTATGCGCAGAGGATATATCTTTAATATCAAAAGATTTGGCAATGTATGGCCGCAGCTTTTCATGTTCTATCAACTTTTTAATATTTTCTAAAGTTTCTGTTTCAGGAAATACCACTACCAGCTTCATTCTTTTCTTCACCAATTCAAAAGAAGACCTGAGCATAGTAGCAAGATTTTTCATAACAGGGATGGTTACGACCAATTGCCCCTCTGGCTTTAAAGAGGGTTCTACATCTGAAAGGGATAATTTGCCAGCAGTATCAAATATCAAGTCGAACCTATGATCTTGTGGTAGTTTGTCATTTTGATAATCAAGTACATCATCACACCCTAACTTTTTTGCATCATCCAGGTGCTTATTCCCGCAAACCCCAGTTACCGTAGCACCTATACTTTTAGCAATTTGCACAGCAGTAAAGCCAACCCCTCCAGTGCAACCATTTATTAAAACATGCTGACCTGACGCTAATTTTCCAAGTTTGAGCAGTGCCTGCCAAGATGTACTGGCAACCAAAGGCAAAGTTGCAGCTTCTTTATATGATAGATTTTTGGGTTTGAGTACTGCATTTTTTTCATCAACAGCTATAAGTTCACCATAGGCATGTCCTTTGGTAGCCGTAACAAAGCCAAAAACATCATCACCCTCTTTAAAATGACTGCTCTTCGACTCTATGACTTTGCCACTAAAATCACTTCCTATAATGGAAGCCCCAAACAAACCAGAAGCAAACCTTAGGTTCCCACGTCTAACCTGTAGATCAACAGGGTTGACGGACGATGCATAATTACGGACCAATACTTGTCCTTTTGAAATGCTAGGCGCAGAAGTTTCTTTTATTTCAAACACATCATGCTTTCCGTAGCTTTTTAATACTGCTGCTTTCATAAAATTTCCTCTTTTCATAAAATAATTCATTTTTCCCCATAGTGTTATTATCTTGGCTACATCATCAATAAACCTATATGCGAAGATGAACTATACATTTACAAAATCGGAAAAGAAACTGGTCAGGCAGTTACTGGACAAAGGGCTAGAGCGGGATTACATCAATGGCATCAATAAAATAAAGGCGTTGCTAGACCAATGGGAAAAATCACAGCAAAACCCTCGAGAAACTTATCTCAACATGTATAAGACATTGGATAAACATGATAGAAACCTGTCAAGAAAATTTGATGGGTTGACCGGAGGCAGGTACTTTATGGCCCTGGTAGATTTAATGATCGAAGGTTTGGTTTCTGAGGAAGAAATTGAAGGTTTATCAAAAGAAACTAAAGAAAGAATTTACTTTTTATTGGGGAAAGATATGGAATAATCAACTTTTTCCAGCATAGGATAGACGTCGATAGAAATGATGTATTTCGGACAGAGCTATATGGTACAATTTGCTCACATATTGAAATTTATATAATTTTTTAATATTTTTATATTGTTTGTACTAGCATTCATGGTTGTGAAAAAAGATAATCCGAGCAAATTTTCACAGTATTGCTATAATTATAACAAACGGGGAACAAAGTAAATGAGCTTTGCTGAGTTTTTGTTGCCACCTTTTTAAACATTTAATGATATTTTTCACTTTCCATTTTTCAGGAAGATTATTGGCTATGCAGTTATTTGAAAGCAATCAAAAAAAGAGATTTTTTTAAGACAAGAATTATAACTTATCCATTGTCTACTATTTTTTAGCTAACTGCCCATTGAGCGTTATAATTATGCTAGGTTTAAGATTACATGCACCATTTGTCCATTGCAAACAGCTATATATAAAGTTTGTACCTTTTTTATTATTGTTTTGGGTTTTCAACTCTTTAGAATCACATGCTAAAACCTTTTCCACACCTCATCACTACTCTGCCCCAACATTAAGCAATTGCCAAGAAAACCCAATAGCTTCATTTTTACTTGAAAACAATACCAGCTGTCAAGCTCCTCACACAGTAACTTTTATAAACACCACAGAAATTACCCCACACCTCAACTTTACATGGCATTTAGGAGACGGCACCATAATTTCCACTAATGAAAAAACCATAAGCCACACATATACAGAACCTGGGGCATATCACATAAGGTTAGAAGCTATTAATGAGATTAACAGGGACGTGCTAAATGCCATTCCGGAAAAAGATTCTATGGCATATATCGGAACACCAAAAGCCGAAATAACTTACCACCCAGCATCTATTTGTGAAGGAAGGTTTGATACGATACAAGGTAGAGACCCTACAGGCATTGCCAATAGAGCTTACTGGTACTTAGAAGACATAGACGATATATCTGGAAGAATGAACGATATAACTCATTTTTTTAACAGACCCGGAACTTGGACATATAAATATGCGACATATAATGATGTTTCGAACTGTATTAGTGATACTGCCGAAGCAACAGTTATTGTTAGGCCGTCTCCCGTTGGAAACTTTAGGCTAAACCGGAGGGTAGGATGTTCTATCCCTCACGAAATTGAAATCACAAACTTATCTACCAGTGCAGAAAATTTCTTTTGGAGGTTGGGTGATGGCACAGTAATAGAAACCAACTCAGACAGCACAATTACACATAGTTATCAAGAATATGGGATTTTCACTATTACGTTAAATGCGAACAGTAACTTTGGATGTCAAACTTATTCAACCTCATCCACTATTAGGAATTTGCCTTTGTATATTGATACTTTAAACATAACCCCTGCGCAAAGCTGTCTTTCTCAAAGCGTACATATACGTGCAATAGGGAATTTTGGAACCCACGTTAATACCCAATTTATTTTTGACTATGGAGATGGAAACATTGACACTTTGATAAGGCCTCATAACAATCACACCTACAGAGCACCTGGTGTCTATCCAGTAACTGTAAGTGTTTTCAATGGTCAGGGATGCATAGCAGGCTCTGAAACCTACGAAGTTATTGTTGAAGAATGTGAAGATGTTAACCCTCTCAATGAAACCATAGAATTATGTTCTGATACAGAAGGCACTCCACCACAAGTTTCCAGTTATGACCTGACAGACCATAATAGCAGGCTTATAGGGAGAAGAATGGCCTTCGTGAGATGGTTTAACGATGAAAACTATACCTCAATAGTAGAAAACCCTGAAAGCGTAACAGTAACCAATGGAGATAGTTTCTATGCAAGCGTTATTAACCCCGCAGGAGACGAAGATGCCAATGCCCGTTTAGATTTTATCATCAAAGAGTCTGTCCAAGTGCATTTTGAACCAACCCCGTACGCTTGCCACCCATCTATGTTTAAAGCTCCTTTTGATGTTTCTCCTGAAGGGGGTGTTTTTATTGGAGATATCATTACAGAAGAAGGTTATCTTATCGACTCTTTAACGCCGGGTTTGCATACAGTTCAATATACAGTTTCGAATACAGATGTCTGTTCTGATACAGTCCAACGCACTGTTCACATTTTCCCAAGCCCTCGAATTCCTACTGTGATATCCGATACACTAAGATACTGTCAAAATACGCCAGAGTTACCTAATCTTCCTGTAGCTCCGATCCCTGTTGCGGCTATGGGACAACATGTATGGTATAATTACGAAGATACATTAGAGATAGCTAATGCACCCGAATTAGGAAGAACCGCAGGAACTTTTAAATATTATGTTTCGTATAGAGGACTCATTTGTGAAAGCCTTCCTTCAAAAGTCACCATTATAGTAGACTCTATCCCTCCTTCTCCAACTGTATCACCATTAGACCCTCTGTGTCAATATTCAGACCGAACATTAAATGTTTCAGGTTCACCCGACAACAATTATTCATGGTCATTGGACACAGGAGATAACATTTTGATATATGAAACTGCTGCTGATTCCATAACTTTTACAGCGCAAGACGCTACCACCATTACTGGAAGCGTTAACGCGCTCTCTCCAGAAGGGTGCAGTAGCGATACCAGTACTTTTACCATTCCACTAGACCTCCTACCTTCAGAAGCAACTGTTTCGGACCAAAAGCAGGATACTTTGTTTTATTGCGTAGCAGGTTCAAACAAGTCTATGACTGGAAATATACCTATTATTGGCACCGGCACTTGGAATATTATATCAAACACAGGTAATGCCATCATCGAAGCCGACAACCCAGCTTCGCCTATTAGAAACTTTGATAGTTTAAATGATACATTAATAGCAGAATGGGTGATATCCAATGGAGTGTGTCCACAAAACAGCGCACTATTGACCATTCTTCCAGAAAGACCATTTGAAACAACTCTTAGCATTACAGGACCTGAAGAAGTTTGCCAAGGAACAGAAATAAACCTAACTGCTGAATCACAAAAAGACCCAGGAGAACACCCCCAGTTTTATTTTTCAAATGTAAACCACGAACTTTTGTATGAACATTCTCACTCCAATATGTTACAGTTTTCTCCCGAAGAAGATGTACAAATTTTTGCAAAATTAATCCCAGATTACCATTGTCTATTATCTGACACAGTCTATTCTGACACCCTTAATATTGCGATTTTAAACACCCCTGTTGCAGAAATTGAAGTTAACAAAAACACCATTTGTGAGACAGACGAGCCTATTCTCGTCACTTCGAAAGACAATATAGAAAGGCAGTTTTATGAATGGTTTTTAAATGGAGAAATCATTTATAGAGACACAGTGCCCTATACTTTTGATGTCCACTCTCCCGGCGCTACTGGTTGGTATACCTTAATGGCCAGCAACGGCCAATGCCCTCCCTCTTATGATTCAACCTATTTAGAAGTGTATGAACAGATAGATGTATGGTTTGAAGATAAAGAAGTTTATGCAACCTACGGAGTTGATGACCAAGTGTTACTGCCACTTCAGTTTCATACTCAAACAGAAAGCCATATTTCAGAAATCCTATGGAGCCCTACCGACTTTTTGAATATTGCCGAAAATGGGATAAATGCATATTACACGCCTCAAAATGAAAATATTGCTTTAACATATGAAGCAACTATTTATAACGGAATAGCTAACCAAGGATGCCAAGCAACCGCCTCTATTGTAGTAAACAATTACAGGCCTGTAGATATTAGAAATACTTTTACGCCTAATGGAGATGGAAAGAATGACACATGGGAAGTGCTGGGGTTGGAAAAGTATTCTTTATCAAAATTACAGATTTTTAACCAATGGGGTATGGTATTGCATGAACAGGAAGCTAATAGTAAAGTCTCTTGGAATGGAATACATAATGGACAATTGGTACCTCCTGCAACATATTACTATGTGCTAGACTTAAAAGGCAGCCCTGATGATTCTGATTATATTGCCACAGGGTGGATACAGGTCATATACTAGGGAGCGCTGAAAAACACCAAAAATACTAATCTGTTTATATTTGTATAAAATTATGAGTTATAGGTGCAAAGTTTGGCTACACACACTTGTGACTTTTTTAGCAGGCCCTATACTAAAGATTTAAACCATAAAAGTATTTTAAAGTTAATACTTGAAATATCTTATAATATTTCTAAACCTAAAAATACTTTTTCATGAATTTTTATTCAACAGACCCAACCATCTTAATCATGGACGCTGCCAGAAAAGGCGACACAGAATACCTGAACCAGCAGGTTCAACAAGGCCAAGATATGAATTTTAAAGACTCGAAAGGTTTTACTCCACTTATCCTAGCATGTTATGAAGGACATTTAGATGCTGTCGCGCTGCTTACTCATAAAGGAAAAGTGGATTTAGATTTGCAAGATATGGCTGGAAACACAGCCCTTATGGGATGTTCTTTTAAAGGATACCATGAAGTGGCAAAACTGCTACTTCAAACAGGAGCCAACCCAAATGTCCAAAACAATAACGGAATGACTGCTTTAATGTTTGCTATTATGTTTGGAAGAAATGACGTGGCCAAAACCTTGCTGGCGTATAAAGCAGACCCTGAAATGAAAGATACCCGAGGACTTTCTTCTATAGACCTTGCCCGGCAGTCTGGAAACATGGAAGCGCTAAAAACCCTTGAAACTTACAAGGCAGAAAAAGCTTCATAAGAAAATAAAAAAGGCTGTCCGTAAAAGACAGCCTTTTCAATATTTATGTGTGTTGTTTTAATTATCTAACAACAACTCTTTCAGCACCTACGATTTCACCATCAGCAATGATGTTAACCATATAGATACCTTGTAGATTTGAAAGGTTAAGAGTAGCACCATTGGCACGGCCAGGAACAGAAAGAACCTCAATACCCATCATGTTTACAACCTTCACTTCGATGTTCATGCTAGGAAGCGCAGAATAAGTAACTTCAGCAAAACCATCTTCAGCAGGGTTAGGATAAATTTTAAGTCCAGCGCTCAATTGAGCTCTTGCAGCAGAAGTTTCGTTTTCTTCTTCTTCTTCTGTTGCTACAGCGTCTGACCAAGATATTCTACCATTTGCAACTGTACCTACAATATAATAGTAAGTAACACCTTCAGTTAATGGCTGGTCAGGGTTGTCATAGTGAGTAAAATCTGTTGTATTTCCATCCACTTTAGTTACTTGAACATAACCAGTTTCTTCTTCTTCTGAATAAGCAACAATATACTCGTCAGCATCAGCAACATCTTCCCAAGTAATACTTACAGAGTTTTCTTCTGTATCTTCATCATCAATTAATGCAATAACTTCTTCAATAGTGGTTGCTACTGGTGCTTCTCCAGGAACATCTCCAATTTTGAAGTTTTCAAAAACCAAGGTTCCATTGTAGGGAACAAAATGCGTAGCTATACCTCTATCAGCCTCAGGTTCAGCAAGTTCACCATTAACAGAAAAGTTAAAATCAACAATTTGAGAAATATCTAAAGTGTACTCTGTTTCAGGACATTCATCAGGGCCACCACAGTCCCAGCTTAAAGCTTTTAAACCACCAATATTACCGTATGATGACAAATCAATGAATATTTCTTTGGTTTCGCCAGGGTTTAGAACAAACTGAATTTTTTCTTTTCTTCCAGGATCCCCCCAATCATTAGTTACATCCTCTATATCAGGATGTATATCAGCTCTGTTAACCCATTCATCACCTTCTTTTGGGCCATCAGACCCTATTACGATTGTCACGTGGGCAGTATCTTGATCAGTTTCAGCTTCGTTGGTAACAGTAAACCTTAAATCAAGGTTATCACCAAAGTCATGGCTATGAACACCTCCATCAGGGTTTTCACCAAAAGATAATCCAAAACCACCCCACGCTTCTGAACCAGTACCTACAACTCTCAACGTACCGTCACCAGGTCTATCTACAGAAAGGTTTGGCCCATCATACCAGAAAAGACCTTTTGCTCCATCCTCATCACTAACCATATAATCTGTTGATAAACGGAAATCATCATGAATGAATCCGTCTCCTATTTGTGCATTTGCATATAGTATAGTTGCAAATGACATTAAGGTAGAAAGTAAAATTTTCTTCATAACTTTTATTTAGTTTAAAATTTTGGATCAAATATAAATGGTTGATGTGACAATTTCATACCATAAATGAAAAAAAATTTACTAAACCTATAAAATCTGTGATAGAAAGTACGTTACCCTGCGTAAACTTAACTTTTTCCTTATTAAAATAGTGATAAAAGCAAGGTTGTAACATGTTTATCAAGTGGGACACTGTCCCTCACTAGAACATAAAAAAATGCTATGCGTACAACCATTTAAACAATTACTATACAGATAATTAAGTTCTTATTATGATTATTCAACAGGAGCGTTAATAAGCATTTGTTGCAATACCTTTTTATTACAATAACATTTTACAAATTTCTTGGTATTTAATGTAAGGTATAATAAAAAAAGTTGGGTGTTTTTTTCGGAAGTCTAAGACTTTTTGCCCATTTTATAAAAATACAGGCTATTTTTAATCAATACTAACACAAACCTATTTTTAGGACATTCGTAAAATCAATTATAAGTAGGTTATTTTTTAAGCCATATTTGAAAATCAGAAGCTTTAAAATAACTTTTTGACATTATTATATAAAGTTACATGTTATTATTTCGTTCTTATATATAGTAGAACCTAATAATTGGCACCAAGTGCCTAAATATTATATTGTGTACTTCTGTCTGCCTTTTCGGCGGAAATCCCTCCAGAATTAATAATAAGCTCATTCGTGAGATATTTCTAATCACATAAAAACATTAAGACTCATGAGCATCTTTGAAAAAATTAAAACAAACTACAATAGTTCGCAGGACGAAATGACTGTGGGAGAATACCTGACCATGTGCAGGAAAGACGCCAAAGTCTATGCAAGACCTGCAGAGCGTCTTCTGGATGCCATTGGTGAACCAGAAGTTATTGATACACGTGAAGACCCGGTACTTAGCCGCTTGTTTTCCAATAAGAAAATCAAGATCTACCCTGCATTCAAAGAGTTCTATGGCATGGAAAATACCATAGAGCAAATTGTTTCCTACTTCCGCCATTCCGCACAGGGGCTGGAGGAGAAAAAGCAGATCCTTTACCTTATGGGGCCTGTGGGTGGCGGTAAAAGCTCTCTTGCAGAAAAGATCAAAAGTCTTATGCAAAAGAACCCGATATATGTGCTAAAGGCAGGTGATCAAATAAGTCCTGTATATGAAAGTCCATTAGGGTTGTTTGCTGACTACAAAAAGGAAATAGAGGAAGAGTATAAAATCCCCCCGCGGAACATTCCGTTTTGTATGAGTCCATGGGCGGCAAAAAGGCTAAAAGAGTTTAAAGGCGACATTAATAAGTTTACAGTAGTCAAGCTATATCCTTCTATTCAGGACCAGATAGCTATGGCTAAAACTGAGCCTGGAGACGAAAACAACCAAGATATTTCCACGCTTGTAGGGAAAGTAGATATTCGTAAACTCGCACAGTTCCAACAAAGCGATCCCGATGCCTATAGTTATACCGGGGGCTTGTGTCTCGGCAATCAAGGTGTCATGGAATTTGTGGAAATGTTTAAAGCTCCAATCAAGGTATTGAACCCACTGCTTACCGCTACGCAAGAGGGGAATTTCAAAGGTACTGAGCCAATTGGTGCCATTCCGTTTGACGGTATTATTCTTGCACACTCCAATGAGTCAGAATGGGCAAAATTTATCAATGACAAAAAGAATGAGGCCTTCCTTGATAGGATTTACAAGGTACAGGTCCCTTACTGCCTACGTGTCAGTGAAGAAATTAAAATTTATGAAAAACTCATTCGGGAAAGTTCTTTAGGAGAAGCTGTTTGTGCACCTAAAACCTTAGACTTGTTGGCTCAGTTCGCTGTAATGACCCGACTTAAAGAGCCTGAAAACTCTTCATTGCATAGTAAAATGCGCATTTACAATGGCGAAACTTTAAAAGAGACAGATCCTAATGCCAAGTCGCTACAAGAATATAGAGAAGAAGCCGGCATTAATGAAGGAATGAACGGTATTTCTACCCGTTTTGCTTTCAAGGTGTTAAGTAAAGTCTTCAACTTTGACAGTGAGGAAATTGCGGCCAACCCTGTCCACTTACTTTATGTATTGGAAGAAGAAGTGGTAAAAATGATGCTGGACAAGGATACTGAAGAAAAGTACCTCAACCTAATCAAATCTGTGTTGGCTACTAAATACGCATCCTTTATCTCTGACGAAATCCAAAAGGCTTATATTGAATCATATAATACTTACGGACAGAACATCTTTGAAAAATATGTGGTCTATGCTGACCATTGGATGCAACAGAATGATTATCGGGATCCAGATTCTGGGGAAGTATTGAGCAGAACCATGCTCAACGAAGAGCTTGAAAAGATCGAAAAGCCAGCAGGAATTGCCAATCCAAAAGACTTTAGGTCAGAAGTGACAAATTTCTTTTTAAGGTATAAGGCAAACAACAATGGAGAGAATCCAAGATGGGATTCGTATGCGAAAATCAAGAATGTAATCGAGAAGAAAATATTCACCAATACTGAAGACTTACTACCGGTCATATCATTTACAGCAAAAACCAGCAACGATAATGAGAAGAAGCACCAAGACTTCCTGAACCGTATGCAAGGCCGTGGATATACCTATAAGCAAATAAGGATATTGGTAGATTGGTTTATGCGCGTGAGAAAATCGATGGGCTAAGCTTTTAGCGGAGTGCATGTGAAATATGTGTTCCGCTAAGACTTTGAAACCATTGAACCAGTTAAGACGAAACAGTATTGTTTCCTAAATTATTCCAGCATGAGTATCATAATAGACAGGCGTAAAAATACATCAGGAAAGTCAATTAATAACAGGCAAAAATTCCTAAAGAGAATTGAAGGCCAGATAAAAAAGGCGTTACCGGACATTATAGGTTCTGAAAAAATAACCGATAGTAAGAACGGTGGTGCCGTAAAAGTTCCTGTAAAAGGCATGAAAGAGCCAGCCTTTCGCCATGATCCTGCTACTGGAGACAAGAATATCGTGCGGCCTGGGAATGATCGCTTTGCTGAAGGAGACCGTGTTCCTAAACCCGAAGGCGGAGGCGGTGGATCAGGAAAAGGAAAAGGGTCTAACCAGCCCGGTACTACCGAAGATGAGTTTAGCGTTATCTTGAGCCGTGAGGAGTTTTTAAAATATTTTTTTGATGATTTGGAGTTGCCTAATCTTATCAAGGAGTTTCTGGAAAGTACAGAAAAATATAAAAACCGCAGGTCAGGGTATATCAAAGATGGCGTGCCATCACGGTTAAATATACAGAGCAGCTACCGTCAGGCTTTAGGCAGAAAAATTGCCCTACATGGTGTTTTTGAGCAAAGGCTTAAAGATCTTAAGGAGCAGTTGGAAAAAGAAAAAGACCCTAAAAAAAAGGAAAAGCTCAAAGAAGAAATAGAGCTAGCCAAAAACCAATTAGCAACCATTCCTTTTTTTGAAGACTTGGACCTACGGTACAACAATTTTGAGCAAGTTCCTTTACCGGCTACCTCTGCCGTAATGTTTTGCATAATGGACGTATCTGGTTCTATGGGTTTTCATGAAAAAGATATTTCAAAAAGGTTTTTCACCTTATTATACCTTTTTCTGACCCAGCAGTATGATAAAGTCGAGATGGTTTTTATCCGCCATCATACAGAAGCAAAAGAGGTAGACGAAGAAGAGTTTTTCAATTCAAGGGAAAGCGGTGGCACCATCGTCGCTCCTTCATTGAAGCTAATGAAAAAAATCATAAACGAACGGTACAATGATCACCAATGGAATATCTATTGTTGTCAGGCCAGTGATGGGGATGTCTGGGGAGATGCTGATGCCATAGAGTGTCAAAACCTGATAAAAGAAGAAATCCTTCCGGCTATTCAATACATGGCCTACATAGAAATCAACGAAAGTGAAAGAAGCAGCAGCCTTTGGGATGCTTACCAAGTTCTCCAGGATGAAGATAAGTTTTCTATGCGCAATATATTTGAAGTAAATGAGATATGGCCGGTGTTTAAAGGACTGTTCAGAAAAAGAAATGTTAGCAAATGAGCAAAAAAGATAAATATAAAAAGATGTTTTGTTGTCCCACCTGGGACTATGAAACCCTCTTGGCAGCTGATGAAGTTACAGACCGTATTGGGAAAAAAGATTTTAAGTTAAAAACTTATCCTAATCAAATAGAGATAGTAACTTCTGAACAGATGCTAGACGCTTATTCATTAATAGGCTTGCCTACCTCCTACCCTCACTGGAAGTTTGGCAAAGACTTTGTCATCAACCAAGGGAATTATTCCAAGGGCAGAATGGGGCTTTCCTATGAAATGGTAATAAACTCAAACCCTTGCATCAGTTACAATATGGAAAACAACACCACTGCCATGATGGTGTTGGTCATAGCCCATGCTTGCCAAGGACACAATGCTTTTTTTGCCAACAATTACTTTTTCAAAGAGTGGACATCAGCAGAATCCATTATAGATTATATGGTTTTTGCTAGAAATTTTATCTTGAAATGTGAGGAAGAGTATGGGCATGAGGAAGTGGAAAATGTTCTGGATGCCAGCCATGCCCTTATGAACCATGGCATAGATAAATACAAAAAGCCACAAAAACTTTCTACAGAAGAAGAAATTGCCCGACTGAAGAGGCTTTCAGACGTAAAACGTGAAAATTACAACGAGCTTTGGCGGACATTGCCAAAAGACAATGACCAATCTTTAGAGTCTACGACAGGTACTTTTCCAGAAGAACCAGAGGAGAACATTCTTTATTTTATTGAAAAAAATGCGCCGACTATGCCGGGCTGGAAGCGTGAAATCATTAGAATAGTCAGAAAAGTTTCTCAGTACTTTTATCCTCAGGGAATGACCAAGGTGATGAATGAAGGCTTTGCTACCTTTATGCATTATCACATAATCAATAAAATGTTTGAGGAAGGTTATTTAAGTGACGGGTTTATGCTTGAGTTTATGCATAGCCATAGTTCGGTTTTATTTCAACCTCCATATAACAGTAAGTTTTTCTCAGGAATAAACCCCTATACATTAGGTTTTAATATCTTTATGGATATTAAAAGAATTTGCCAAAACCCTACTCAAGAAGACAAAAAATGGATGCCAAACCTCATCGGCAAAGATTGGTTGGAGCAAGTACATTATGCTATGGAAAACTTTAGGGACGATAGTTTTATCTTACAATATCTTTCTCCCAAAGTAATTCGCGACATGAAGTTATTTGCTATAGCCGATTTTGAGAAAGAAAAAGAATATATTATCAATGCTATCCATAATGAAAACGGATATCAAAAAATCAGAGAAATGCTCAGTGAGCAATATACCCGTACAAGCTATGTTCCGGACATACAAATAGATAGAGTAGACTTACACCAAACAAACCGTATGCACCTAACGCATAATATGGTTAATGGAAAAAGGCTGGATTCTCAAGAGGCGCATAGTACTGTTGAATACTTGCAGTTTTTATGAGGATTTCCTGTTACACTTCATTCAAGAAATCGTTTGGGTGTGGTTGAAGCAGAATATAGTTCTTAACTTCTAGAGTGAAGAAAAAGAACAGGATAAAGGTTAATGAGTAAAAGATACAGTAAACATTCTGCTCATTAAGCCTTTTTTATTCCAATTATGATATAATTCTCAAAATAGACATCACGCATGAAGACGTATCGATGTTTATTTCAAATGTAAGGCCATAATAGGTGAAGTATTTTTAACTATGCAAAACATAGTAGACAATAGACTTTTGAAAAAAATAATGCATAATAATACAGGAAACAAGATAACCATCTTGTACCTGTATATCAAAACACTCTAAATAGCTCTTAAAGGGAAATATTTAAGAACATATTAAGATGTTATTTAATAAGTTTGACACCAATGGCATTTGGTCCTTTAGGAGTCATTTCTACTTCAAAGTTTACTTTATCTCTTTCCTGAATAGAATCTACTAGACCATTGAGGTGGACAAATATACTTTCTTGTGTCTCATGGTCTTTGATAAAACCATATCCTTTGGACTCATTGAAAAAACTTACCGTTCCTTTTCTGATCAAGTCTTCAGGCCCTAAATCTTCTTGTTTAGGAACACCTATGAGAATGCTCTCTTTTTTGACTTCTTTCTTCTTGGTAGGGTCTGGCGGAGTTGATGTGATATTGCCGTTTTCGTCAACATAAGCCATCATTTCATCAAGACCAACTCCTTGATTATTATTAGATTTCCGTTCTTCCCTGCGTTCTTGCTTTTCTAATTTCTTCTTTAATTTCTTTTTCTCTTTTTCTTTTTTACTAAAAGTTTCTCTTGATTTTGCCATTTAATAATTTTAAGGTTCTAAAAGATTTAGCTATCAGGTACAGGTAATAGATATAAGTTACCAAGCCTGATAAATGTTCAAAATTGCCTCAAGCAGGAATAACAGAGAAAAGCTAAACAGGTTAACTGAAAGATCTGTATTTTATTTAAGAGGATTTTACAAAACAAACACTTTTTCGCTTCATAACCTAGTTTTAATTTTTCCACTGATGTAAGAATTCATTCAAAATATAGATATAAATTACCATTCCCACTATATTAAAACCGAAAAAGTCAAAGGTTTATTTTAATTATGCTATAGAGAAAAATAAAATTCCCGAAAACAAATGCCCTAGCTTTTTTACTTCGCCCACACAATAAGTACTTATACCTAACTATTAGGCTTTAATATAGAACACAATATACTCTCTTTTTTCTTTTTCATATTTCAAACATGAGTAACTTTGTTAGTGAGATTACAGTATAATTATTATCAACTTTGCTAAAAACCTACATTAAAAAGGTAGATTAAGTTCTTAACAGGAAAAAAGGAACTTTGGAACCATTCAGCACTTTCCAGGAATAAAAATTGCAAAAGGTTACCTTTTCTATACAAGAAAGATTATTAAAGGTCACAGGTGAAATATGACCACCTATCTGACAATTTTGAACGGTTTAGCTTAAATGACATTATTGCCTATGTAACCCAGAACAGAAAGATACTTTACTAAGTACTTTAATGAGTATCATTTCCAACAAAAGGAATTAATTAACCCTATTGCCCTTAGGTTTACTCTAATAGAACATTGCCCCAGTTAAGCATACACACATTTTTGGCAATCTATTTCAACGGGTAAACACCACAGAAAGTTGATTTTTGCTATTGAAAGCTGTATTTTTATTCTATGCAAAGATTAACAATACTGATACTCACATTTATAACCTTTACATTTTCTGAGTTTGTATTTGCACAACCCCCATCGGTATATGATAAAAACGAGGAACTTTACTATTACTCTGAGACGAACTTCAATAACATAGACACTCTGACATATTGGTCTTATAAACTTGAACTTGAGTATAAATCAAATGATAAAATAAACAATATCAAACCACTAGGCCTATTGACGTTCACACGAACCAAACCCATAGTTGATAGTGTTGTGCAAAAAGTTCATAAAGAACCCTACACTCCTACCATTTCATTTGAAATATATAATTTGGCCGACTCAACGATTTGTAAGCAAGTATCCAAGCAAACTCATTTAATGTCCAGTTGTTCTCCTCCAAATGTCGGTGGGGACTATTTTGTATATGGCAATTTTATTTTTTTAAATAGAGATGTATGTCTTGAATGTTCCCCCTACAGCACTCACAAAGATTATTGCAGACCGGTAGTCAACTATATTATTAATAGCTTATTTGATAAAGAGATCCGAACAATACAAGACCTGTCTAAACAAATCAAAAACGCCCAATAAGCATACTTGGCTTTGTTCCTGAACCTTTAGTATTTTTAACCTGAAATATGCAGTAGAACTTTCTTATTTTGCTCCTCATAGCGGAAATCTATCGCATAGTTCAGTTTAAAGTATAAAAACCCTATATTTTGAACAATGTTTTTGCCACTGGAGCATTAATTTTATATGAGCAAATTACTCAAAGTACTTATTCTGTTTATCATTCTCGGACTGACAGTTAACCTATCAGAGTATCCCTTTTCAGGGAAAATTGGATATAGAGGACAAAAGTCTGGCATTCACTACAATTCAGAAGAAGGCCTTACTATCAAGGTTTTTCAAAAAACGGTAGACGAGAGAAAAACATTTAAAAGGAAAGCGTCTAAACAAGATGAACTTACAGATTGGTCTATGGACACCGTCTCTCCTTCATCGATAGCAGATGACAGAGCTTTAGCATATAAATACTATAGTGACATCCCTGGAATGGTATGGGTCGAAAAAACCCTTTTTTGTGATGAGACAGAAGTAACCAAT
The DNA here is from genome assembly GCA_030913385.1 of Cytophagaceae bacterium ABcell3. Classification (NCBI taxonomy): domain Bacteria; kingdom Pseudomonadati; phylum Bacteroidota; class Cytophagia; order Cytophagales; family Cytophagaceae; genus Natronocytophaga; species Natronocytophaga cellulosiphila. Next base: position 3,037,280 of record CP133159.1, on the reverse strand, counting down.
CTTGACTGGTTAGAATATATGACTTTGACTAAACAAAAACCTCGATATATCCATCAAAACTCACACCTCGATGAGGTTAAATACTTTAAAAGCCAACAGTTCTTTTATTTCCCAGTAGTCGGCATTAGTCATGAAGACGCTGTGGGCTACTGTAAATGGAGATCCGAAGTAGTAACGAAAAGTTTTAATAAAAAAAAAGGGTATACACCTACTGACCGAGAATACACAGAATTCAACTTTAAATTGCCTACTAAGGAAGAGTGGATCAAATGTGCCGCTTTTGGTACAGACACATCTAAGTACCCCCATGTTTTTACCAAGAAAAAAATAACCACAAAGATTAACACCAGAAACTTAGAATTTCTAAACCTACTAGGCAGTACTATTGACCAAGATTCCGCTAAGGTATTCAACAAAAAAATCAAGAAAGATTACCTCATCAATTGTTTTCGGCCTGATAATGAATATTTAAACCTGAACACCCCGTTCTATGTTTTTGATTACCCTAAGAATAACCTAGGTATATTTAATATGCTGGGCAACGTGTCTGAAATGGTTGAAGAAAAGGGTGTAGCCATGGGAGGCAGCTTTAGAGATACTTTTGAAGAATGTACTGTTAACAGCACATTCAACTATACCACACCTCAAGACAATATTGGTTTCAGGTGTGTTTTAGAGTTAAATTGGCCCAACAAATAAATTCCTATTTATGCTAAGGGTCTAACCATGCTTGGGGATTTCAATACCGAATACTTTGCGGTACAACTCTGTCGCATAAGAATCCGTCATGCCAGATACAAAATCCAGCACACTAAGCACACGTTCGTAAGCAGTTGCTTCTTTGCTGAACAGAAACTGCTCAGGAAGTAAGCGTAATACTTTTTTATCTTTATGGCTTGGCGATTGTTTTAAGACTGCCGGAACCATCATACTTAATATATCTGACATGACATTATATCCTGCAATTTCTATTTCAATTACAGAATCGTGGTTATATATCTTATCTACTGAAACTTTAAGGATTTCTTGCAAAGCTGGGCAACGGTCTTGAAGAGCGTCAATAAGAGTGTCATTATAAGTTCCTGTAATGATTTCATCTGAATATTGTGAGAAAATCTCTACTGTCTGGGTTATCAAAGCATTGATGCTTCTTGCCCTTAAGTAAGAGATCCGTTCATTTTTATCAGAAATGCGATTCAAAGTATTATTCACTTTGTCCATATTTTCACCTAAAGACTCCAAAAGCATGGCCAATAACCCTTCAGCTTCTACAGATGGCAAAATCCCTAAACGCTGCGCATCCTCCAAGTCTATTACCCTATAACAGATGTCGTCAGCAGCTTCAGTAAGGTATACAAAAGGATGACGTTTGTACGAGGTAGGGTCAGCACTTTCTTCTAACATATTCAAAGACTTGCATATGCGCAGCACCGTATCTTTTTCAGATTGAAAAAAACCATACTTTTTCCGATGCTTGAGGTTTTTATCGTAAGCAACAGATTCACATGGGTATTTTAGAATAGCTGCAAGGGTAGCATAAGTAAGCTTCATCCCCCCTTCAGATTTCCCATTAAATTGATGTGTCAGTATCCGGATGGCATTAGCATTACCCTCAAAATTTTGAAAATCGCTCCATTCTTTAGCATTGAAATAGTCTTTGAGTGCAACACCCTCTATAACTTCGGATTTATATTCCTTAAAATAGTTAGAAATGGCTTTTTCACCAGAATGCCCAAAAGCAGGATTGCCGATATCATGCGCAAGGCAGGCTGCAGCTACTACATTGGAGAGTTCATAATTATAAAAATGCGTAGTTTCTTCTGGAAGTTCCGGATGTTTTGCAGCTATTTGCGAGCCAACTATTTTACCTAAAGACCTGCCTACGCTGGCAACTTCAAGAGAGTGCGTAAGCCGGTTATGAACAAAAGTAGATCCTGGCAAAGGAAAAACTTGTGTTTTGTTCTGCAACCTCCTGAAACCGGATGAAAAAATCAGACGGTCAAAATCTATCTGATACTCACTTCTTGGCCCCGTGTATTTAGGGTCGGTTTCGGATCTTTTTTCGGAGATAATATTCGTCCAGTTCATGAAGGTTGTATAGTTTACTGCAAATTTGGTGGAAATATACGAAAAAACCTGCCAGTTATCCTTACTACCTGCCTTTTTCGAGTAGCTATAAATAGAAAACGCAGGCTTACGGGCCTGCGCTTTCTCCTATATTTAACCACTTAAATCATGCTATCTCCATATCAACCCTTCAATTCCAACCGCCTCTTTCCAACATCACTTATTCCTTCGTTCCAACTTCACTTGCCTTTCTATATAAATAACACAACAGATTTAGAAATTGTTCACCCATGGAACGAGGAGTATAAAATGCAGCGTTAGATTGTCATTTCCTGCATTTTCCTAAAAAAGGAAACCTACCCGGAGATCAACATTGTCAGCGATTGCACGGTGGGTTTTCAATGAAACCCCAGCTTTAAACCTAGGGGTTACTTGCATGGTGAGGGTGTAACGCTGAAAAAAGTTAAAAGGTACATAACCTTCTGGTTTAAAAAGGTAATAAGCGATCCGTTGACTAAAATCAAACCTTCCGATTAGAAAATGATGAGAAATATAAGGTGCTGTTATAAAACCTTCTACCTCTTCTTCTTCATCTACACCTAAAGAACGGTCAAAATTAGCCTCAACACCACCTCCAAGTGCATTATTGGCACCTATATTATAATAAGCGCCCCCAGATATTCCATACGAGGGCTTCAAGTTTGCTCCGGCCACTCTCAAATTAAAAGTGCCGAACACCTCTGCGTAATACTGCATTTTGTGAGACACACTTGGAGCTGTATACGATGGTTTAGGCTGATGATCTACCAAATAAGAAGCCCCCAACCCTACCATTGGAAAGTTCATGCCATAGTTTGGGAGACTTTGCCCGCCATTTGAAATATGGTTGAATGTAAACGAAAGGTTTAATTGCAAATAATCATTTACAAGATAGTTGACCCTAGGGTTTATGAACAGCATAAAATTTAAAGGAATGCTAAAAAAGACATTTTCAGGGTTTGTTTCTTCATCAAAATATTCAGAGACATAACTTAACCCCATACCACTCCGGAGGGTAAGTTCAATTCTTTCATTGCTATATAAAATCGGTTCAAAAAATAAAGCAGCAGAAGAGGCTGTCCCTAAAACTTCAGGATCCATAAAATTGTGGTATGCAAGGCTCACTCCGGTATAGTAAAAGCAATTACATGCCCTCCAGTGTTCTTTAGACAAACCCAGTGAGCTATAGCTTAAATTAATCCCCCAAGGATTGGGTTTTGAAATATCTCTTACAGCTGGTGAATGAGGAATAATCATTCCATACTGCCCCTCTACTTCAAACCTCTTAATTGATTGGGCAAAGGCATGATGCGATAAAAATAACCAACCCAATAACACGAATAAAATTTTTCCCACAAGCTTTAAAAATCTGATCCACCCTAATAAAATAAGTGGCCGACTGTAAGCTTTGTTTACCCGTAGTATGCAATTATTACGGATGCCATGGAGAAAATAACAAAGAGGGCCTGCTGAAAAAGTCGCAAGTGTGGGTGTGTAGCCACAAAACATTTCTTGTGGCTGCTGCACATAGGAATTAATCAATGTCTCTAATAAGACGCACAAAAGCACTCATTCGCTGTGTTTCATGTTTAATAGGCAACCCTACTAAAAAACCCAAAGAAAAGTCCCTACTAAGATTAATTAAAACCTGTGGTCGAGCGATTATAGCAAAATCATTGTTTTCTAATTCTTTGTTAATCTCAATACCCAGAAAATTACCAGTTCCAGGAATCATATAGTGAAAATTGGAATTTATCTGCCAAACAACACCTAGGTCTTGTTCTCCAAAATTGTGTTCAATAATAGGCCCGGCATATATAAGCGTATGGTAGTTTCTACCAAACCGTTTTGCTGCAACGAAAAAAGGATTATACCAATTTCCACGGATTAGGGACGCACTGCCATAGTCCCTAAATTCAGGAAGCTTGAGCCTGTTTATATAACCTACTGCCATGGAAGTTTGGTGTTTTTCGGAAACCAAAAAAGTATATTGCATAGAAGTTTCCAATGCGTTAACACGGCTCCCTTCCCGGTCATCATCTTGTAAGTTGTTTGATTCTGAATAAAGTGTCAATGGAATTTCAACTTCAAATCCGAGACGGTCTATAGGCACAAACTCATACTCAAGGAATGTGGAATATCTATAATATGATTGATGGTCTTGTATTTCGGAACCTAATTCTAAGGCACGCTCTCCTTTACGTGCCCCAAGCTCAGAAATCAGGTCTATAAAAACAGGCTCTGCATGGAAAACCTTAGCAGGCTCTCCCTCCTCTTCATCCGCAATAATTAGGCTATCAACAACATTTCTTTCTTCTGTGTCCAAAAATGGGGATTGACTAAAAGCGATCACAGGAAGTAAAAGAAAAATAAAAAATAAAAATTTCATAGACACTATACCTCAATCCTACAAGTTTTGTTAAGTAAATTTGCTAAAAACACTTTTCCAATAGAAAAGGTCAAGCAAAAGACCTTACTAAAAATATAAGGGAACAGCAACCTATATGATTGAAACAACTAAACCAAAGACCTTTACAAGCCTTTGGTATTATCAGGCAGTTGTTGCACATTGTTCAAACGCTTTTGAATAGCGCGTGTACGAACACCAAGTACATCTTCAATTTGACCAGACGCAGTATCTATGTTCTTTTTGGCTTTTTCAAGCATACCTGCAAATTTGGCAAACTCTGTTTTGACACCTCCAAGAATTTCCCAAACCTCACTGCTACGCTTTTGAATGGCCAATGTTCGGAAGCCTAACTGAAGGCTGTTAAGCAAAGCAGCTAAGGTGGTTGGCCCTGTAATGATAATTTTATAATTTCTTTGCAACTGTTCCAGTAAGTTTGTCCTTCGCACCACTTCAGCATATAGGCCTTCGACAGGTAAAAACATAATAGCAAAATCTGTAGTATATGGAGGGTCAATATACTTTTCTGAAATGTCTTTGGCACACTTTTTAATAGAGGCTTCCAATACCTTTCCAGCGGCATCTATTAAAGCGGCATCCGCTGTTTCATAAGCAGTTTGGAGTTTATGATAAGCTTCGGTAGGAAATTTGGAGTCTAAAGGTAAGTAAACACTCCCCTGCCCTTCGTCACGACCTGGGAGTTTAATAGCAAACTCTACCATATCACCAGAGCCTTTCTTGGTTTTTACGTTACAGTCAAACTGCCCTGGTGACATAATCTGTTCTAGAATATTTCCTAGTTGGATTTCACCCAAAGTACCACGGGTTTTCACATTGCTGAGCACTTTTTTCAATCCGCCTACATCTTGGGCCAGGCTTTGCATTTCCCCTAAACCCTTTTGAACATTTTCAAGTTGCTTGCTTACCAAAGAAAAAGACTGCCCTAGCCTTTCATGCAGCGTTTTTTGTAGTTTTTCGTCTACGGTTACCCGCATTTCTTCAAGCTTTTTTTCTGTACCTTCTACCAGCTTCTCCTGCTGAATGGCAAGCTGGGCAAACTTCTCTTTTTGCACTTCATTAAATGCTTGGACACTTTTATTAAAACTTTGCTGAAAGTCTTTAATAGACATGATCAGTGTATCGCGAAACTGGCTGTTGTCTTTTTTGTTTTGTTCCGTTAGCTCCCGCAAGTTTTGAGACACTTCACCCTTCACTTTATCCAGTTGTACGATATTATTATTGCCAAACTCTTTGAGGCAGCGCTCCAACAGTTCCCGGTTTGCTCTTTCATTAACATCAGCCTTATCCAGCAAAGCAGTTATTTTGTTTTCCAGCGTAAGGTTTAGTTTTTCCAATGTTTGTTGATTTTGAGCATGTATACTTTTCAAAGCATCCCAAGTCTCCCTCCGGCTTTCTTTCAAAGCTTCAGTAAGTTCGTCACGATTGGCCTTAGCTATATGACTGCTTTCCTCCCTTTGGATGCGAAAGTCATCTTTAAGGTTCCTTTCAATCCTTTCCAAATATTGTTCAATGCCTTTTGAGTGCTCCCCACCGGAAGTACTAAACTGAGTTTTATAAAGTAGAAAAAGGTTTACCAAAGCCAATATTAGAAGTAGTACTAAAAGTATGGTCATCATAATAAAACTGTTGATTGTTACTGCAAGATAGTCAATTGCTACGCATTGTAATTGCGTTGTCATTTTTCTGTATAAATATTAAAACCAAAGCCCAGCAAAGCAGCTTTATCAATTATGGAGAATTACTATAAAGTAAATCGGATAAAATTGCATGTGGTGGAAGATGGTCCAGAGGATGGTAAAGCAATTATATTTCTTCATGGGTTTCCTGAGTTTTGGTATTCTTGGAAAGCACAGATACCTTACTTTACACAAAGAGGATATAGAGTAATTGTTCCTGATCAAAGGGGCTATAATTTAAGTGACAAACCTGTCCATGTTAAAAATTACCAGATCAAAGAACTGGTTCGGGACATTGTAGAACTAATAGAAACCGCCGAACAAAAGCAGGTATATTTAGTAGGACATGATTGGGGTGGAACTGTTGCCTGGAAATTGGCGGAGGCATACCCTCAGTTAATTTTCAAGTTGATAATAATCAATATGCCCCACCCCAAAGTCTTTAAGGAAACGATTAAAAAGAACTTAAAACAACGACTGACCAGTAGCTATATATTAATAGCACAGCTCCCATGGATTCCAGAAAAAATACTAAAGTGGACAAACTACAAGGTTCTACTTAAATCTATGGATATTAGTTCGAGTAGTTCAACATTTAAAAGCCTAGACCGTGCAAAGTACAAAGAAGCTTGGAGCCACAAAAACAGTCTGAAATATATGATTAACTGGTACCGCGCAGCAAAATACAGTAAAGAACCAGATGAAAACATTACCATCCGGGTTCCGGTACTTGTAATATGGGGAAACCAGGACAAATTCTTTAGGGAAAACACTATACAAGCATCCTTGAAGATGTGCAAAGATGCCCACTTATACAGAACAGAAGGTACCCATTGGTTACACCATGAAAAACCAGAAGAGGTAAACAATAAAATCCTGGAATTTATAAAGTAAATAAAGATATAGTTAGGGTTTCCTTAAAAAGCGAGTGTCTTTATTTAATTAATATTAAAGTAAAAAGTAACACTTTAAAAAACAGAAAGGTATGATAGAACAAATAAAGGTTAAAGACGAAGGGATTATGGCTTTTAAAATAAAGGGACAGTTAGAGGAAGAAGATTTCAATACCATTAATCCTTCCCTACAAGAAACCCTTGAAAAGACACCTCACCCGAAAATGTATATGGAGCTAGAAGGATTTAGTAGCATAGAGCCAACTGCCATTTGGGAAGATCTAAAAAATACGCCCGAATATTTAAAGTTTGATAAAATTGCAGTGGTTGGAGACCAACAATGGGAAAAATTTCTTACAGATTTCGGAGGAAAGCTTATTAAACCAGAAGCAAAATATTTTTCTATGGAGAAAAAACAAGAAGCTTTTAACTGGTTGAACAATTAAACCCTAACTATGCAATAGAAATTTCTATTGATGAACGAACGAACAGGGTAAAACCTTCCAATGAATTTAAAAATCAGGGTGTTTTAAGGACACCCTTTTCTAATTTCCCATACAAAGTGCACAATTTATTATCCAGAAGGTTTAATCTCAAACTTTAAGAAAAACACGAAAAATAGCACCTTTACCAGGTTCACTTTCAACCTCAATTCTCCCTCCACCATTTTCCACAATTCGTTTTACCATATACAAACCAATGCCTGTCCCTTCTACATGATCATGAAACCTCCTAAACATTGAGAACATTTTGTCTTGTTTGTTTTTGCTAATACCGAGACCATTATCCTGAACAGAAATCATACAATACTCTTCGGTTTTTGATGAGGTTATTATCACTTCAGGTGTTCTTTTAGGAGACCTATATTTAATAGCATTGCTCAATAAATTATAGATGATACTCCTCATATTTTTGCCAGAAAACTGAACCCTCGGGCAACTGTCAAAATTTGAGATAATTTTGGCATTATTTTTAACTACCATTTCCCTGAGGCTTGTTTTTACTTCATCTAGTAGTTCAGAGAAGACTACCTCCCTAACATCATTATTAATTGATTTTTGGATTTTACTGATTTCGGTAAGCTCTACAATCGTTCCTTTCAATTTTACTACAGATTCATTGATCATAGCATATAAACGATTTAACTCTTCACTCTCAAAATCTTGAATACCTTCAATAGCATATAGAAGACCCTCAATATTAGAGACGGGAGCCCGTAAATCATGAGAAGCAGTATAAATGAAGCCATCCAAGTCTTGGTTTATCTTGGTCAACTCCTCGTTTTTCTGCCTTAATACCACTGCATTTTCGGCAATCCTTTTTTGGGCTTGTTTCTGCAGGGTTATATCATTAAAAGTAATAACAGCGCCATCGGTTCTGTTGTCCTTTTGCCTGATGTATGGCTTAATTATCATCTGAAACCATTTGCCCCCCTCAAGCTTAACCTCCTTTTCGCAGACAGTAGATTCAGAAATGACTTTGGCAACATAGTCTATCATTCCTTCAAACTTGAGGTTAGATGAGATATTGCTCAAAGACCGTCCAAGATTGTTATCTCCAAGATTTATTTCTTTAGAAGCAGAGGGGGTGAACTTTCTTATTATTAAGTTTTTATCTACAAAAACCTGTCCATTGACACTATTGTTAAAATAGTTGTCAAGATCGTCATTTAGCTCCGCAAGCTCTTTAATTTTAGACTGATACTCGTTATTTACCGTCTGAAGTTCTTCATTGATAGACTGTAGTTCCTCGTTAGTGCTTTGCAACTCTTCATTACTAGAAACAAGTTCCTCATTATAAGCATGCGTATGCTCATTATAACTTTGGATGGTAGAATATGCAGCTTGAAGATCTTTTTTGGTAACTCTCAACTGCTCTTCCAAATCGTTAAGATAATGTTTGGTAAATCTGTCAGGTTCGAAAATTTCATGCTCTTTGATTTCTTGAGTCTCATTCTCTCCTAAAAAAACTATAGCATTGCTTACCTTATTTTCTGGGAATACAGGCTTTACGAGTATGTTTACAGAGTTTATTTTACCTAGGTTTCTATAGTTTATACCTTTAACTTTAACTGCTTCTTTTGTATTAAGAGCTTTTCTTACAGTTGTACCTACCGCAATAGAAAGCTCTTCGGGGAGCAGTTCCATCAAATTAAAATTAAACCTTTTGGGCAGGAGAAACTCTTCAATATTTCCACATGGCTTGATAATTGTAAAATATTCATCTATGTAAATAGCTGCACTATATAGTGTTTCTTCAAGGACCGGAAGCAAGACCAATTCATTAATATTATTCTCTTGGATAACTTGAACTGGTTTACTCATAGGAGTAGAAAGTGAGAAGTCGTTGCGGATGTCTAAGCTTGAAGAAGGGTATGAGAAGAACCCTGAGCGCTTGTTGTCAAGGTTTTTGTAAACTTTCCATTTTTTGTCAATCTCCTTAAAACTTTGCCCTAGCTGTCCGACACTTTCGCTAGGCCCTAAAAATAAGTACCCGCCCAAATTAAGGCTATAGTGAAGGGTAGAAATTACTTTTTTCTGCAAAACAGGGTTGAGGTAAATCAACAGGTTTCTACATGACAGTAGGTCTATTTTTGCATAAGGAGGCTGTGTAGTAATATCATGGTTAGCAAAAATAACCATCTTTCTAATATCATCTTTCACACAATAATACTCCCCAAAATCATCAAAAAAAACGTTCAGTCTATCAGATGACACATTATTGCTGATACTCTTTGCATACTTTCCTTTGGAAGCAAAAGAGACCGCTTCCTTATCTACGTCGGTCGCAAATATTTTCACATCAAGATTTATATGATGTTCGTCAAAAAACTCTTTGATGACAATAGCAAGGGAATAAGCTTCTTCGCCAGTTGCACAGCCGACTACCCAAATTTTTATGCTTCCCGCTTCCTTTCTTAATTTAACAATCTCAGGAACAACCTTGGTTTTGATAACCTCAAATGCTTCAGGATCTCTAAAAAAGTGCGTTACATTAATCAAAAAACGGCTAGACAAAATTTCTACTTCTGAAGGGTCTCTTTTTAAAGTTTCCTTAAATTCACTTAAAGAAGAGATATTCATCTCTACCATTCTTCTCAACACCCTTCGAACAATAGTCGGCCTCTTATAATTTTTGAAGTCCAGCGGGGTGACTTTTTTAACCAAATCTAATATCTCTAGTAAGGTACCTTCGTCACCTTCGTTTAGGTCATCGATATATTTTAAGATTTGACTAAACTGGGATATGTAATTAAAAATAGCACCAGGCATTTTTTCTGGGGATAAGATCAGGTGTGCATTTCCAGAGTCAACAACACGGGAAGGCATCCCCTTGTGCAGGGCAGTTTCAGGATCTTGAACAACCACAAGCCCTCCCTGGTTTTTTACGCATTCAGCACCTTCGGTTCCATCTGTTCCCGAACCAGACAAGATTACTGCTATACTTTTACTCTTTTGATCATTCGCCATAGACTTGAAAAAAGTATCTATAGCCGTATTAGGATGCTCATCATTAGACTCAGCCATATAGAGCTTTCCCTTTTCTATGGTAATATTTCTTCTTTCTGGCATCAAATACACACAACCTGGTTGTACCTCTATACCATTTTCTATTTCAATAATTTTAAGATTGCTAAACTTTGGAAGCATCTCTTTCATTTGGCTTCTATATCCATGAGGAAGATGCTGAATAACTACATAAGAGTTATTATTATGACCGGTATTTTCGAAAAAAATTTTTAATGGGTCTATCCCCCCAGCCGAAAACCCAACACCAATGATATATCTTTCCGATTCAGCAACAGAGCGCGCTAGCTCGTCTTTTTTACTCATATTATTATCTCAACTATATAACTACTAAACATGACAAAAAATAAACCTCCAAAATATTTTAGTAGACAATGCTCAACTAATATTTTGGCCATTTGTCCGTTATCCTCTAAAACTTTAAATTTACTAAATTGCAGGGAGTTTACCTATCTAGCTAAAAGATAAATAATGAAATTACTAAAATTACTTTTTACCTTTTCTTTGATCGTTACACTTTTTCCGTCTCACGCACAGAAAAACCAAGGGTTGGTTAACTGGATTACGATAGAGGAAGCCGAAAAGAAAGCCAAAGCTAAACCTAAACCAATTATGGTTGATGTTTATACCGATTGGTGCGGCTGGTGCAAAAAAATGATGAACACTACTTTTTCCGATCCGCAAGTGGCTGAGTATATCAATAAAAACTTTTATGCCGTAGCTTTTAATGCCGAAACCAAAGATACCATTACTTGGCAGGGAAAGACCTATACCAATAAGGAAAAAGGCCCAAGAGGCACCCATGAGCTTACCTACCATTTTTTGCCTGAAAAACGATCCTACCCTTCCACTGTTTTCATGACAGGCGATATGAAAAACTCAACCCTTGTCCCAGGCTACCTTGATGCTAACACCATCTCCCCTATCTTGGTATACTATCAAGAAAACTTATTAGGCAAGGCAAACATTAATGACTTTATGGCTTATTTTGATTCTACATTTTCCGAAGACAAAAAACCACTTTTGCAAAAAGAAGTCAAATGGTACAGTATACAAGAGGCTTTTGAGTTAAACAGTAAACATCCAAAAAAAATATTCATACACCTCCAGAACAAAGAAAGCATAAGCAGTCAGGTAATGGACAGCACCTCCTACACACATCCAGTAATTGCAGACTACCTAAACAAAAACTTTTACCCTGTGAGGTTTGATGCAGAATCTAAAGAAACTGTTAATATACTAGGGCATACACTGGAAAAAAAAGGCAAATACCACCAACTTGTTTCTGTCGGAATGAACAACAAGATATCTTTTCCGTCTATTCTTTTATTCAATGAGCAAAATGAACTCATTACCCCTATCCCCCAGTACCTTACCCCAAAATTTATGGAACAAGTATTATATTTCTTTAAAGAAGATGTGTACTTAAAAAACTCCTTTGCAGATTTTCAAAAGAACTTTCAAGGTTCCATACATTAACCGTGATTAGCCCGCATAAGGGTTCGACATAGACAGGAGGACCAATGGCTATTAGGGTAGTCGAAATGTTATGACAGCGTCTCGAAGATAACCTCTAAAAGAAAACCCAACGAGCCTGACCTAATAAAAAGATCAAAATATCAAAAAATACTTACACGTTTTTCACATAAACACCACTTATTAGGCCCTATGTGGAATACTGTGGGTAATTGAATTTCAATTTAGAGGAAATAAAGTAAATCATGTTGATAAAATTTGTAATATTCCGATATCCACGAGCTCTTCTTTTAGCTAGTTGTATTTTGCTGTTAATCCCTTCCATGACACCATTGGCAATCTGGGACTCGACATAATTGGTAATTCCTTGCCAGTGGGACTTTATTGTGTTTACAAACTTCTTGAAGGCATACAAGCCTTCCTCTTCAACAAGGTCACACCAGTAAGCCAAGAAAGCAGAGCCCTCTTCTTTTGTTTTAAACTCCCAAAAGCTCTGAAATAAGGTCTTTAACCGATAAGCCTTCCCAATAGTTGGTAACAGTTCAATAAGTACCTGCCGGTCCTGCTTCTGTTTAGCGCTAAGTTTGTGTGTGGACTTTAATAGCGTGTATTTGTGTCCTTTAAGTATTGAGTGTTCTCGGACTTCTCGCTTACGTACATCGTCCATAGCTTCATTAAGCAGTTTGACTACATGAAATTTATCAAATGTTACCGAGGTGTTAGGAAAATGTTCGAGCATGCCTGCGATAAAACCTGTAGACATATCAATGCATGCGTCGGTAATTGACAGATGTTCAACACCCTTTGCTTTTAAATGGTCTTTAATTCTTCCGATAGTGTGCCGATCCTTGCCTGGAGTAACATGAATCACACGGCGAGTAGCCAAATCTGCTGCTACGGTCACATAATCATGTCCTTTTCTTACAGAAGTCTCATCAATACCCAATTGGGTCACCGAGCTTTGATCATCTGCCCGATAGGCAATTTGTATCCAGTAGTTAAATATATTCCATATGCGCTGTGGGTACTCATTCACTAAATCAGCTGCTTTGTTCACGGGCATCTCTCGCTCAATCAAAGCCATGCTAAAAGCCTCAAACAACAAAGTAAAACCACTTCCTTTTCTAGCCCACGGCACTTCCACGGTTTTTACCTTTCCATCCGTTGTTTTGATTCGAGGGACTTTGCAATGAAGATAACATTCATGTTCAAAAAAATTGAGGTGACGCCAAGTCCTATATTGAGTATCATGAACTTTACTTTCTGGTTCAAATACGAAACCACGCTCAAAGCTAATGGTTATATGAAGTTCTTGTTTACCATTGGATGCTTCCTGAAACCTAACATCGGTTACCGACCAAGGCTTTGTTAACTGCAAAGCCAATTGAAATATTTCGATACTGTTCATTTTGTAAAAATAACTACATTATATCACCTTTCCACAGTAAATCATATAGACCCACTTATTAATATCCTTTTTACAAAAATAACAAACAGAAGCTCTAATATATAAGGAGCTTTTTTTTATCCTCATCCCAATCATCAATTTTTATACTTTTCGCCACCATTCACTGGGAAAAGTCATATTACTTAATTATTAAAACACTCCACTTTTCACTTGCAAAAATCCAGTCACTTATAAGAAATGTGCAATATATAAAAAATGCAATTTTGCACAAAACATGAGAATATTATTTAAAATTTGCAAAATTCCATAGGACATCATCAAAAAAAATATAATTTTTCAAACATTTCTTTTCAAAAAGTCAAAATATTACACTTTTGATATAATAATATTTTTAAGCTAAAAAATTGCAATATATTGTAAAATACTTAGATTTAACCGATTTATTCAAGGTTGAAAAAATTGAATAATCTGGTTGTATTATTAATCTAACAAAACCCGAATGAAAAAACGTTTCCTGCTTAATTTTTTAAGCGTTTTCTGCTTCATTATGTTATATAATGGAGTAGTCAAGGCACAAATAAACACCCCGGCTGGGGCGGTAGTGCCTTTTGGAGCCAATCAAGGTTATGCGTTTGGTATTATGCCAAACAATTTACCTAGTGGAGGCCCCTTTGGAAGATCTCAGCATGCGGCTGAGGCATACAATGAATGGAAGCAACATTATGTTGCCGCCTGCCCTAATGGAAGGTTCAGAGTAAAGTTTGACGATCCTAACAGGGTAGTATCTGAAGGTATAGCTTATGGTATGCTTTTGGCCGTTTATGCGGCAGACAAGCCATTATTTGATGGTTTATGGCATTACTATAAAGACAACTCGAATGGTAACGGTGTCATGAACTGGCTTATAGAAGGTTGTAATACTGTGCGTGGATTTAACGGCGCAACAGATGCAGAGTTCGACGCTGCCATGGCCCTGCTTCTAGCACAAAATCAATGGCCTAATGCTACTCAACCTTTTAATTATGGACATGAGGCCTCTCAGCTTATTGATGCTATTTGGCGTACTGAAATGGACCACCAGCGGTTTCAGGCAAAAAATGGTGATGCCTGGGGATGGAGCTCGTGCCGTAACCCAAGTTATCAATCTCCAGCTTATTATCGTGAATATGCTAGCCATATGCCAGCATTGGCTGCCAACTGGAACAATTCAATTGATGGAGCATACACGATGCTTAACAGAAACGCACACCCTATAACAGGCTTAGTAAGTGACTGGTGCAATGAAGAGGGTGTAATGAACACCTGTAATGGAGGATACATGGGTTATGGTTATGATGCATGCCGTTTCCCATTCCGTATGGCGCAAGATGTCATCTGGAACAACGAGCCTAGGGCAAAGAACCTGCTTGAAAAAATGACCAACTACTGTAAGAGCCAAGGCGCTGGAAACCTAAGAGGGCCGAGAAACCTTGATGGTTCTGGAGCCGGTGCTCATAATGCTACGTTTGTTTCTACTTATGCCCTTGCAGCAATGGGTACAGATGCTAGCAACCAGGCGTTCATGAACAGTATGTACAATGAGGTACGTTTTACAAAAGACCCTATCAACAACTTCCAGCCTTCTGGATATTTTGGCAATACTTTAAGGGTAATGTCTTTGTTCATGATGACGGGTAACTTTTGGAAGATGGGAACCACTTCATTCCAAGATATCAATGTCCGCGTTGGAACAACCGATATCCCAAGCCAGACAGAATATGATTTTCAAAACGTTATCCAATCAGGCAATAAGGAAATAACTTTTACGATAGAAAACAAGGGCGCAGAAACTTTACTACTGAATGGCACACCTAGAGTAGCCATATCTGGTGAGGATGCAGCTAACTTTACGATCAACCAAAGTGCAGTCCCTGCTTCTCTTGGAAGAAACCAGTCAGCTACTTTTACTATTACATTTAGCCCTAACAGCACAACAGGAACAAGAACTGCATTGGTTACCATAGCAAACAATGACCCTGATGATCACGAAAACCCTTACACCTTTACTGTTACTGGCACGGGAACTTTAACCGCTACCGCACCTCGAATTGCTGTGTTTGCCGCTGGTAATTCTATAGCCCGCAATAGCACTTTTGCAATGGGTACTGGAGCTACAGCTTCCCCTAACTCTCACAGATTCGAAATCAGAAATACAGGCGATGCCCCGCTAAATATTGCTGATATTGTAGGGTCTACAGGTTTTGCTGTACAAGTCCCTATCCCAACGACTGTTGGAATTGGAGAGTCTGAATATTTTTGGGTAACAGCTACCTCTACCACCGCTGCCAATACTACTGGCTCATTTACTATTACTTCTGATGATGCCAGCAATCCTGCTTTTAGGGTTAATTTATCAGCTAGCTTTGTAGCATGCGGACAAGCCATTACAGCAAATGAAGTTTTTCAGGACTTTGATGCAAACACGGCAAACTCGACACTCGATTATGCTAACCCTGCATGGACAACAGTAGCCAACCCTTATGTAGATGACAAAAACCAAAGTTATAGAGTAGCTTCTTTTGTCAGGCCTGCAACAGGAGACTACAATGGTGTTAGATATAGGCTTTGTGGAACCAACAGCATCAGCTTGTCAAGTGAAAAGCATATTATAAGCATGTTGGTTTACTCTCCAGTAGCAGGAACTCCTGTTCTTATGAACCTAAAAACAGCCGCCGATGTAGCCGATACAGATACTTACCCTGCTACTTCTAGTGTCACTGTAAATACCACAAAAACTAACCAATGGGAAAGGTTGTACTTTGACCATAGTGCCGCTCTAGGGGTTGCCGGTGTTAGGTTTATAGAGGTTTTTATTGATCCACTAGCCTCACAAGGTACCCAAACTTATTATGTAGATGAAATAAAACTTGATGTCGCACCGTGTTTGGCAGACATTCCTGCTTCAGGTGTATTACAAGATTACGACAACCACCGTAACATGTCCCTTCCATGGGCGCCTCCAGGCACTTTTAATGAAGTTTTTGCCAACCCTTTTGTCGATGACAAAAACCCAAGTGCCACTGTGGCCCATTATGTAAGACCTGTAGGTGAATTCCAAATCATTAGATATGCTACTTGCGGTGCTTATTTAGACTTGGAGGAAAAGGCATATATCAGTATGTTGATATATTCTACCCGTGCAGGGGTACCTGTAACCATGTCTTTAAAAAACAGTGCTACTGCAGAGGAGCCGCTAGAAGTAGCAGCTTTTACAGCCATGACTACAAAAGCTGGCGCATGGGAAAGATTGTACTTTGACTTCAGCGCCATTCAAGGAAATACCAGTGTCAGGGCTATTGATATTTTCATTGACCCAGATGGCAATAACACTGGCACTACAGCATCTAGGACTTATTACATCGATGACATCAGGTACGAAGAAGGTTTACCTTGCGTAACCCAAATTCAAGCTACCAGGATCCTTAATGACTTTGATAGTAACCGGTACGTTACCTTGGCATTTAGTCCAACAGGCTCATACAATGAATTTGCTACAAACACTGTTCTAACAGGAAACAGCAGTGCTGGATGCGCTAGCTATGTAAGGCCTGCTGCTGCAACTGCAGATGTTATCCGTTATGCGGCATGCGGCGACTATTTTGACCTTAGCCTTGGAAGAACCGTTTTGAGCTTACAAGTTCTTTCCCCTAATCCTGAAACCGAGGTTATTTTGTCCTTGAAGAAAGATGACGGAGAAACAGAAGTCGCACAGGCTTATGCAAGGATGACCAGAACTAATGTATGGGAAACCTTAAACTTTGACTTTACAGACGCAATCAATTCTCAGGAAGCGGCTTTCATTGATATAATTATTGACCCTAATGGAACCCATACTGCTACTCTAGCACAAAGAAGCTATAGAATTGATAACCTCATATACTCTGTTGAACCTGAAATCAATGTCAGAAGGGGGATAGAAAATATCCTTACAGGCTCTACCATAGCTTTCGAAAATATAGCTACAGGAGAAAGCAGTGAAGAGGTTACCCTGACTATTGTAAACAATGGTGTCGAAGACCTTATTCTTTCAGGAGATCCTAAGATCAGCATTACAGGTAATGATGCCGACCATTTCACGATCAATCAAGAATTGGTTACTTCACCTGTCACTTTAGGAAGAGCGACTTCATTTACCATAACCTTCACCCCTATTTCTAGTGGCCTTAAAACAGCCTCTATAGAGATAGAGAACAATGACAGTGATGAAAACCCCTACTATATAAACCTAGAAGGTATTGGAATAGCTCCAGAAATCAACCTTGCTGTTGGTTCAGAATCTATTTCACCGTCTGAAACTTATGATTTTGGTGATCAAGAAATGGAGACCAGTAGTGAGGCTGTAACATTTACCATCGGAAATAGTGGGCTTGCTACACTTCACCTGACAGGAACACCTTTAATCTCTGTTACAGGTGATGCTGCTGAAGATTTCATTGTTTCACAAGAGTCTACGACAGCCACGCTTTCCGAGGGAGAAAGTACTGCATTTAGTGTAATTTTTGCACCTTCAGCACCTGGCTTGAGAAGTGCGGAGATATCTATAGAAAGTAATGATCTGGAAAATTCTCCTTTCATTATTACTTTGTCGGGTAATGGCATAGCGCTCAACCCTGAAATAATGGTAAGGCAAGGGAACAACCCAATTTTATCAGAAGGCGCATATGCATTTGCCAACGCACTTGTGGGCCATGAAGGAACAGATGTTGTGTTTGCCATTGCCAACGATGGAAATGCAATACTTCACCTTTTAGGAACGCCAGTGATCAGTATTGGTGGAGTAAACGCGGACGATTTCACCATCAACCAATCTGATACAGAATCTGAAATTGCCGCCGGAGGGTTTACTACATTTTCTGTTTCCTTTAACCCTACAGAAGCTGGCGAAAGAGTTGCTATAATTACCATCGAAAACAATACAGAAGAATCACCTTATACCTTTACGGTTACAGGAACAGGTGTAACGGAAGAGCTTCCAGAAATAAGTGTTCAAGTAGGCAGTACTGCAATTTCATCAGACGGGGCTTATGCTTTTGCTGACAGATTAGAAGGGACAAGTTCTGCTCCTATACTGTTTACTGTGTTTAATCGTGGCACAGCACCATTAACACTGGACGGAGATCCGCTTGTACTCATATCCGGTGATCATGCTACAGACTTTATCGTTAATACGACTACTACAGCATCTACTGTAGAAGGTGGACAGAACACAACATTTTCAGTTGTTTTCACTCCTTCTGGTGTTGGTATAAGAGAAGCTGTTCTTACTATTTCAAACAATGACAATGAGAACAATCCTTATATCATCAACCTATCAGGTATAGGTGTTGCTCCTGTGGCAGTTATCAGTGCAAATATTGCACACACAGAAGTTTCTAATGTAGGCAATGTGACTGTAGGTTCTACCGGAACACCTGTGGTGTATACCATTACCAACACAGGAACTGGTACCCTAAACCTTGTAGGCACACCGGCAGTTGCGGTATCAGGCTTACATGCAGACGAGTTTACTGTAAATCTTTCAGCGACAAATACATCTTTAAGCCCTGAAGAATCAACTACCTTTACTGTTGTTTTCTCCCCGGCTGCTGAAGGTACCAGAAGCGCCGTGCTAACAATTGCGAGCAATGACCCGGAAACTACTGAATATGTAATTAATCTGACAGGAAATGGAACTATTGAACCTACTCCTTCTATCAGTTTGAATATAGCTTCAGGTGGACTTTCCTCTTTCGGCAGTGTGCCTTCAGGATCTGATAGCGACTTAGTAACTTATACTATTTCCAATACAGGTTCGGCAGTTTTAAGAAATATTTCTGTATCCATTACTGGAACAGATGCTACAGATTTCATTGTGGTCCAAAACCCTGCTGTAAGTGTAGCTGTAGGAGGCTCTACAACATTTTCTGTGGTATTTAGACCATCTTCAGAAGGTGAAAAAGAGGCAACCATGACCATTGGAAGCAATGATCCGGAACAGCCAGAGTACACCATCAATCTGGCAGGGACAGCAACTGCTCCACTTACCGGCAGCATTAGCTTAGATGTTCCTTCTGGAAGCACTTCATCTTATGGAGAAGTAAGCGTAGGTTCAGAAAGTCAGGTGATATCATATACCATTACCAACAATGGTTTAGCTCCACTAAACATTTCAAGTGTGAGCATTGACGGAACCAATGCAGGTGACTTCATTATTGTTTCAGAACCAGCTTCACCTTTAGCTATCGGCAGCACAACCACTATTTCAGTGGTGTTCTCTCCAACAGCAGAAGGTACACGCACTGCTAGCTTGAACATTGTGAGCAGTGATTCAGAATTGGAAACATATACCATTAACTTAACAGGTACAGCCACAGCGTCTACCACGTTAGCCCCAATAATAAGGCTCAATGTAGTGGCAGGTAGCACACAGCCGTTTGGAAATGTAGAGGTTGGAACACAAAGCGAACCAATCACCTTTACGGTTTCTAACATTGGTACTGCCCCTTTAACTATTAGTGGTGTTACAATTTCTGGCGCCATGTCAGCAAACTTTGTAGTCTTAACAGAACCTACTTCAACAATAAGTGCCGGAGGTTCCTCAACCTTTACCGTTGCATTTACCCCAAGTGCTATAGGAACAAGGACAGCCACCTTAGTTGTTGCGAGCAATGATCAAGAAAGGCCTTCGTACAGCATTACTTTATCAGGCAATGGCACTTCTCCAGGACAAACACCTCCGAACGGAAGTATAAGCCTAGATGTAGCTAATGGTGAATTTTCTGACTTTGGAGTAGTAGCCAATGGACAAACTGCACAGGTTACGTATACCATAACCAATAATGGTACAACACCTCTTACTTTAACAGGAAACCCTCTGGTGCAAATCGGAAGGTGGAATGCTGAATACTTTGAGGTGGTAGAGTATCCTAATGCTATCATTCCTGTAGGAGGGTCAACCAGTTTTACTGTAGCATACGTCCCTACCTCTACAATTTCAGGTTCACATGTTGCTGAATTGACTATTGTTAGTGATGATCCAAATGTAGGTACTTATACAATTATCTTAACAGGAGCATCTACTGTAACAAGTATCAGCCCTGAGGCGTTAGCAAGTGAGATTTACTTTTACCCTAACCCTGTACAAGAGATAGTATTTGTTAGCACAGGAAGTATCAGCAATATCAATGAGGTTGTTGTACGGAACAGTTTGGGAATTATAGTATTTCATGATGTGAACCACATCACAAGCGGGTATGGTTTTAATGTTTCCAAACTTGCTTCAGGTGTTTATTTTGTGGAAGTAAAGTCACAAGAAGGAATCTCTGTAATTAAGAAGCTTGTAAAACAATAAAAGAAAGCTAATAACCAAGGGGTTTTCCTAGGTCGGAATATGCAGTCCGGCTTAGGAAGCTCCTTGTTTTTTTAATTAAGAATTTTAGTCAATGGCCGACTTATTTTTTAACATTGGTACATCCCACTATTCAAGGAAGGCAACTCGAAAAAACGCCATACAAGTAAAAAGACCTATTACTTCTTGCAGACCTAAACGGGCAACCCTTATCTTATTTTATATCAAAAGGTCACCGGTATGCCTTCATTCCGTGTTCTTCAATATCCAAACCTTCTATCTCAACTTTTTCAGAAACCCTCAAACCTATGGTAACCTTAAGTAAGTAAAAGAAAACCATAGAAAAAGTAAAACTAAAAGCCCCTATGACCAGAATGGCGAAAAGCTGGCTTAGAAATTGGTTCCAACCTGCTAAATCTCCCATAAGTCCAACTGCCAAAGTGCCCCATATGCCACAAACTAAATGTGAAGGGATAGCAGAAACAGGATCATCTATTTTAACTTTATTGAAAAACTGAATAGTAAAAACCACCAAGAAACCAGAAACAAAACCGGTAATGCCAGCTTCATGTGGAAGGAATAAGTTAGCACCAGCCGTAGTACTTACTAAAGCGCCTAGAATCCCAGATATAAAAGCAGGTAAATAGTGAGTTTTAATAAAAATCCATGTAAACAACCAAGAACCAGCGGCTCCAGCAGAACCACCTATAGCAGTATTAAGAACTACTAAAGACACATCTAATGGTTCAGCGGAAAATACAGAGCCGGCATTAAACCCAAACCATCCAAACCAAAGCAAAAAAATACCGGTTGTGGCCAAAGCCATACTGTGACCTTCAATTTGATTACTTTTCCCATTTTCAAACTTACAAATACGCGGACCTAACATAATAGTTCCAGCTAAGGCGCCCCAACCTCCCACGGAGTGAACAATGCTGGCACCAGAAAAATCATAAAAAGGGGTTTCCATGGTACTCAGATATCCCCCACCCCACAGCCACATACCCACAACAGGATAGCAAAAAGTAACAAAAAGAATAGAGAATATCATAAAACTCCTAAAATGTATCCTTTCTGCTACAGAGCCTGAAACAATGGTGGCTGCAGTGGCGGCAAACATAGCTTTAAATGAAATCAAAGCCCAAAATGGAAACTTCCTGTCATATATATGTTCTTCATTTACGCCTTCATGTCCCCATCCGCTATATCCAAACCATTGGCCACTAAACTCTTCTCCCGGATACATGAGATTATAACCGACATAGGTAAAACTCATTATACCCACTACTGGAACCAGCAAGTTCTTAAATAAAATATTGATCGTATTTTTTGACTGCGTAAAACCTGCTTCCAGGGCAGCAAACCCCAGATGCATAACAAAAATCATCATGGTGCAAACAAGCATCCATAAATTATTAATGGTATAAAAGTTTTCCATACTATTTTACAATGCACTGTAAATACTAAGAATAATGGAAATAGTTTGGTTCAGGTGGTTATATCAAAAAAGCCATTTCATTAACCACTTCAATTTTTGCAAGCCCCCAGATTTTTTGACGGATTTAATTAAACTGCATTAAAAAAAACAAACACATGAGCAAAAGAAGGGTTAACACCAAGTGTTTGACCCTTACAATTTTTTGCATTTTTTGTAATAGATCTGAACATGAAACTAAGCAAGTTTAGAAGAGCATTGTCCTTGTTCATTAGCAGCATTATCATAGGTATTTTAGGGTTCATTACTATAGAGGATTTAGGAATGGTCAATGCTTTGTATATGACCATATTAACCCTTAGTACTGTAGGTTTTACTGAAGTTCAAGAATTGTCAAGCCTAGGTAGGGTATTCACATCTGTCTATATTTTATTTAATCTGGGACTTTATGCCTATGCCGTTACCATTATTTCCAAATACATATTTGAAGGAGAGGTAAAGAAAAAGTGGCAGGAGATAAATAAAGACAAAAAGATAAAAAAGATGGAAAATCATGTAATCGTATGCGGGTTTGGCAGACATGGTATCAAAGCAACACAAGAACTGCTAAAGCATGACGTAAAAGTCGTAGTAATTGAGGCTAATGAGGAAGAACACTTATCGGATGTTCCTGAATTTAAAGACGTGATCTTTATAGCGCAAGATGCCACAAGAGAATCTTCCTTGGAAAGGGCCGGATTAAAAAAAGCCAAAGGGCTTATATGCTCATTGCCCAATGATGCTGACAATGTACTTATTTCTTTAACAGCGCGAGAAATGAATCCGGCCATCCTCATTGTAGTAAGGGCATCGGATCCCAGTGCGGAAAAAAAACTAAAAAGAGCTGGCGCAGATCATGCAGTATTAACAGATGTTATAGGCGGTCTGCATATGGCAGGTCTATTTATAAAAAAACAAGTACAATCCTATTTCCAACCCTCTGCCGAAGAATCCACTTGCGAATACCATTTAACAGAGGTTAAATTTAACAAACTGGATGAAAAGTTTAAAGACAAACGTATCTCTGACATAAACCATATCCTAACTGACGTCATGGTAATTGGCTATAAAAGAAACAACAAAGTATATATAAACCCAGATGACAATGTCATTTTCAGACCCGATGACACTTTGTTAATGATCCATAATCATGAGGAAAAACAATAGCAGTACAACGCTGTTAGAATTAGAGATAAAAGCAAATGTTTAATTTATGAAAATATTAAATCTAGCTCAACTTTTAATCCTAGCAGCTATTATCGTTTCCTGTAATGCCAAAAGTCAGGTAGAGGAGCAGACATCACCTATGATAGATGGACTTACAGAGCCTACCGATATTGCCAATGCGGGCGACGGAACACATCGATTATTTATACTAGAAAAGCCTGGTACCATAAAAGTATATGATGGAAATACTGTCAACGAGTTTCTGGATATTACCGAGCAGGTCTATATTGACCATACCGAAATGGGACTTTTAGGAATTGCGTTTCACCCAAACTTTGACGAAAATGGCTACTTTTTCCTCAATTATACTGCGGAAGAGGGAAATGAAAAAATCACAAGGATTTCACGCTTTACCGCTGCCGACGACAGACAGTCTGGTATGAAGGACTCTGAAAAAGTGCTTTTAGAATATGAACAACCTATGGGCAACCACAATGGAGGAGCCCTTATTTTTGGAGATGACGGTTATTTATACATCGCAAATGGTGATGGTGGAGGGGCTGGTGACCCTGAAGAAAACGCACAAGACCTGATGGCTTACAAAGGAAAAATTTTAAGAATAGATGTTGACAAGGGAGACCCATATGCTATTCCTGAAGACAATCCTTTCGTTGGGGAAGAAAACGTAAGGGAGGAAATTTTTGCGTATGGCTTAAGAAATCCTTGGAAGATAACCCAAGATAGACAAACTGGGGAAATTTGGATAGCTGATGTAGGACAAGACCATTTAGAAGTCATAAATCGGTTAGAAAAGGGAGGTAATTACGGCTGGCCTGTTATGGAAGGAACTATGTGTTTCCCTCCTGGCACAGAGTGTGAGCCCTTGGGAATTGAACCACTTTACGAATATTCTATTCAAGATGACAATTGCTCTATTATTGGGGGTTATGTCTATAGAGGTACAGAAATGGAAGACCTTCAAGGCAACTATATTTTCGCAGACTATTGCTCAGGAAACATTTGGGCGCTACAAGAAGATGAAGATGAGGTAACTTCTGAACTGCTACATACTGTTGATTATATGATTTCAACATTTGGAGAAGATGAAGATGGAAACCTCTATGTTGGCGATTTTGGCAATGGAAACATTTATAGACTCGCTGATTTAGTAGAACATGAAGTGGCAGCAAGAAATAACTAGACGGTAATACCTAATTAGGGTATCTTGGGTGTTTTTCAGCGCAACCTAATTAAGCTTACCTTCTTCTTACACCAGGGTGAGCTTAATTAGGTATCAAAGAGTGCCTTTATTTCCTCTTCCTTTTGTGCCTCAATGTTTTAATCCGCCTATCCCGTTTTTGTGTTTTTTCATCCTTCTGCTTAGAATCTTTATACCGACCTATCACATTGACCTTTTTCTTTTTGGTAATAACTTTTCCACTTCTAAGTAACTCTATGGCTTTTCTATTATCTTTTTCTTTACTTTCAGATTTGCTCGCTTTAATCTTTCTTCCCATTACCTCTGCCCCATTCAACTCTTTAATAGCCTTTAAAGCATCTCTATCATTGGGCATTTTCACAAAGCCGAAGCCTTTGTTTTGTCTGGTAATGTTATCAATAATAATGGTAACAGAAGCAACTTTCCCGTATTGTTCAAACAAAGACTTCAGGTCCTCCTCTTTAATTTTAAACGGCAAGCTGCCAACAAAGATATCCATATTTCACTAATGTAAATTCAATATTTAACACTCAATTTCAGCTACCCTATCAGCAAAGAGCTTCGCTACAGATCTCACCTCTAAAAGCGGGTTATTGATTTTTAAAACATTTGGATGGCTGTCGGTGCAAATAACTTTATAAAACAAGCCACTTTTCTCTATCCTTTCCATTCCGTTATTCGTAAACAATCCATGGGTGGTAATAGCTGCTACCCTAACCGCTCCGGCATTCATATAGGCCTTAGCTGCATTGACCAAAGATCCACCTGTCCTGATCATATCATCGTATATTACAACAGTCTTGCCTTTAACATCTGCTGAAACAGATGTTATTTCTGTTTCTTCCCCAGACAACCTTCTTTTAAAAACAAATGCCGCATTTACACCTAAATCATTAGCCAAAGACTCTACCCATTTTGCCCTACCTGCATCAGTACAGGCCATAACAAAATTATCTCCACCAATTTCTCGGGCTGCATTTAATATAATAGACTTTCCATAAATATGGATATGCCTAATATTGCCTTCTAGATAATGAGGCAAACCTTCTGTATGTAGATCTAAAAAGATAACTTTATTCCCCATCCCTGTTAGTGGAATAACTGAAATTATCCTAGCACGGGTTTTAGCAGTAATAACCTCTCCGGGTTTTACATTTCTTTCCATGGTGCTATACCCAAAATAAGGTATAATCATCAGCAGAGATCTAGCGCCATGTTTAACAAGCGCACATGCCAAATCGTAAAATTCAAGCGTATCGCTGTCTGAAATTGTACCTCCTATGAGCACAACATCTCTGCAGTCGGCGCTGGTTAGTACTCTTTGATATCTTTCCCCATCGGGAAAATACTTTACTTCAACTTCTCCTTTATCAAACCCTCCTTGGGAAACTACCATATCACGCATGTATAGGTAGTTTTGGGTAGCGAAAATTAACTTTTTTTCCATGACCCCGAAATTTACCGCTACTATTTAAAAGAAACAAAGGAATTTTACTCTAAAAAGCATGCTATCCCAATAACTCAATCAAAAATCAGAAAAAGCAACAAAATCGGAGCTCTGCATTATCTAAGATATAACTTAATACAACAGCCATCATTCCTACACGGCTGTAAAAATTAAAATAGCTTCCTTCGTAGAATAAACATTTCCTTAGCACTACCTGTTGATAAATCATATTATTTTTTTGTACAGGTATAGGTCCATGATGCTTAAAAACACTTTTCTAAACATTATTTGTTTAACATGTATATCTTTTGCTATAAAAGCACAAATAATTGAAGATTATGAAGAAGAGGTAGAAGGTGAACATTATATAGTTTTTGAAGATGCGATAAATAGCAGGTTGTACCTTTCTCAAAAGTTCACCTCATTCCGTATTAACGACCGACTTACAGGTACCGATTATATGTACATGCCTAACACTACCTTAAACTTGGGCATTGGGGCTACTTATCGATGGGCGACCTTAAACTTGGCATACGGTTTTAATTTTCTAAATCCCGACCAAGGCCAAGGCGACACTCGCTACCTAGACCTGCAGGCCCATGCCTACCCCAGGGCCATGGTAGTTGATCTGTTTGGTCAGTTTTATAAAGGATATCACATGCTACCTGAAGGGAAAGCGGCTCCTGATGGGGAAAATTTTTACTATAGACCTGATCTTGTTGTAACCAAACTTGGGGCTTCGGTACAATATGTCTTCAATTTTGAAAAATTTTCTTTTAATGCAGCTTTCCTGCAAAACGAATGGCAAAGAAAATCGGCCGGTACGCCCCTTTTAGGTTTTGAAATGTATGGAGGAAGGGCACGAGGCGACAGTGCTTTGATTCCGATAGAATTAATAGAAGATCCAGAAAGAAACTTTACGAGAACCCGTTTTTTTGACCTTGGACCAAACCTAGGGTATGCCTATACATTGGTATTTTTGAAAAATTTCTTTGTCACCGCTTCTGCCTCTACTAATCTAGTAATCGGCCATGCAATTCAAGACGGTGACCACTACAGAGAGAGAGATTGGGATGTACGTCCAAACCTCTTTTTCAGAATTTTTGCAGGATATAATTCAGAAAGGTGGTCTTTGAACGGCAATTTTGTTTATAACAATGTGCGCTTTGCCTCTACGGAAAACTTCACTAATTCCATGATGACCGGAAATTACAGAGTTAATTTCATATACAGGTTTATACCAGGCGGACGACTTAAAGAAAGGCTACAGCCCATTAGGGGCATTGACGATGAATTGTCCCCTAATAATAATTAGCCAATCTAAACACTTATAGCTGCCATTAGTATATTATATAGAATATTTTTCAATGAAATACAGTTACCACAGAGGCATAGGATGGTTAATAATTTATGTAATAGTTGCATTGGTGCCATTGGCTATTGCACTTATTGGGCAATTTGATATAACCAGAGGTTTTGGCACAGAGCTTGGCACAGCCACCGGATTCTTGGGACTTGGTTTGTTTGCCTTACAATTTGTAATTTCCGGAAGAATTAAACATGTAGCACCAAGCTATGGCATGGACAATATTATTCAATATCATAGGGAAATAGGTATAATTGCGTTTATTCTAATTCTTTCACACCCCATAATACTTTTTATTTCCGACCCATCCTTCTTAGCATTCCTTGATGTTTCCGTAGATGCACTCAGGGCTATTTCTTTGATTTTTTTGCTAATGGTATTATTCACCATATTAGCCACTAGTTTAAAGAGAACATTGTTTAACCTTAGTTATGAAAAATGGAGGCTATTGCATGGGATTTGTGCAGTACTTATTCTATATGGGGGTTTAATTCATGCTTTTCAGGTATCTTGGTACACAGACCCATTATGGAAAAAAGCTACCTTAAGCGTTTTTGTTGTGGTATGTAGCTTTGCCCTTTTTTACTCCCGGTTGATCAGACCATGGAAGAATAAAAGAAAACCTTATATAATTCAAAAAGTCATTCCCGAGAGAGGCCAGTCCACCACGATTACTTTATTGCCGGAAAACCATGAAAAGATGAAATATGTGGCCGGTCAGTTTGCATGGTTAACTGTAGGAGAAACACCATTTTCATTGCAACAACACCCATTTTCTTTTACCTCAAGCGAGTTAAGTCAAGAAATCAGTTTTACAGCAAAAGAATTCGGTGACTTTACCTCTAAATGGAAGCACTTTAAACCTGGCACAAAAGTGTTTTTAGAAGGACCGTTTGGCTCTTTTACACCCGAACCAAACCACGACATCTTTATGATTATGGGAGGTATAGGTATAACACCTGCCATGAGCATGTTGAGAACATTTGTAGACACAAAAGGCAAGCGAAAAATCAAGTTAATCTATGGAAATCAAACCATAGAAAACATAACATTTAGAGAAGAACTAGAAGATTTATCCAAAAAGCTAAACCTACAGGTAATCCACCTGCTTTCAGAACCTCCAGAAAGTTGGCAAGGAGAAACAGGTTTCGTAAACCAATCGCTCTTAAAAAAGCATTTACCTGCAAACCCCAATCAATATATGTATTTCATTTGTGGTCCAGACCCCTTAATGGATGCTGCTGAATATGCGCTAAGAAACTTAAAGATTGACTGGAGAAACATATATACTGAACGTTTTCAAATAGTTTAATTATGAAAAATACCAAACTATTATACTTAACCATAAGAAGAATAGCCGACATAGTAGGAGTCTTACTGGTTCTGGCCGCTATCCTTTTCGCTTCCAGAGGCTGAACTCTGCAAGCGAAAACGTAACGTAAAGGCTGATCCCGCTCCAACCTTGCTTTCTACATGAATTTTTCCGCCAGTATTTTCCATAATACGTTTAACAATATATAAGCCAACACCTGTACCTTCTACATGATCGTGCACACGCTTAAACATTTTAAAGATTTTACCTGCATCTTCATTTTTAAATCCTATGCCATTGTCTTTAACAACTAAAACAAGCTCTCCTGATCCCCTATCCTCATAAGTCTTGATCAATATTATAGGCGCTCTTTCTGGATGCTTATATTTAATAGCATTGCTCAAAAGGTTGTGCACAATGGTTCTAAAATTCTTCTTAGAAAACAAAAAATGCTTTTTATCGAGCTCAACTAAAAACTGTGCATGACTGTTTTTTATAGTTTCCTGGTTATCCGTAAAAAAATCATTAACAACCTGTTGAATATCGACTTTTTCATAACCTGCATAAAAATCTTTCTGTACACGGCTAATTTCTGTAAGTTCCGCAATAGTATCTCTTAGCCTTTCTATGGACTCTTCTGCCATATGA
The DNA here is from genome assembly GCA_030913385.1 of Cytophagaceae bacterium ABcell3. Classification (NCBI taxonomy): domain Bacteria; kingdom Pseudomonadati; phylum Bacteroidota; class Cytophagia; order Cytophagales; family Cytophagaceae; genus Natronocytophaga; species Natronocytophaga cellulosiphila. The sequence goes on along the minus strand of CP133159.1, from coordinate 3,007,767 downwards.
ACCATTACCCCGATTTCATCACTGCACTGGCCGTCCATGCTATCTTCTATGGCCTGAAACAAGCCTTCTATGTTGGATATTGGCGCTTTGAGGTCATGAGAGGCCGTATAAATAAAGTTGTCCAAGTCATTGTTGATTTTTGTCAACTCAAGGTTTTTTAATTTAAGTTCTTCATTTTGTTTTTTTTGATCATGTATATCCGTGGCAGTTCCCAACCATTTTATCACTTTGCCATTATTATCTTTGGCAGGCCAAACCCGCGCCAAATGCCAGCGGTATTGACTGGTCTTTATGTTTTTAAACCGCGCTTCATAGGTAAGCACTTCTTTTCGTTCCAGTCCATCACTAACTTTTTCAAGCACTGCTTTGGTATCATCAGGGTGAATAACTGAAATCCAATTTTTGTTCAGTGAACCAGTTTTAGTTAAGCCTGTATAATTGTACCAGTTATTATTGAAAAAATCAACCTCGCCATTGGGCAAAGCTGTCCACACCAGTTGAGGAATACCTTCAATCATTGACTTATATTTGGCTTCACTTGCCGCTAATTTTTCCTGAAACTTTCTTCTTTCAGTTATGTCTGTTGCTATAGCAGTCATGCCTTGGATATCACCTAAACTATCCCGAAACGGAAAATAAAACTCCCGATAAAACCTTCCTTTATACCCTAACTCCTTTTCAAAAGATTTACCTTTTAATGCTTCTTCAACATTTTTAATTACATTTGGGTAATCCGTAAAAGCTTCATAAATAGAAATACCACTGAGCGAATTGGGTTTCATATTTAACTTTTCAAGACCTTTACCATCAAATACGGTTATATTTTTTTTATTATTGACTGACCATAAAACAACCGGTGCGTTTTGCAGCACAGCAGATAAGTGCATAGTCCTGGCAACCACCCTTTTTTCAAGCTCCTGGTTTAGATTTCTTAATTGATCCTCAAATTGTTTCCTTTCCGTTACGTCTCTCACCGAAGATTGAATTTCCAAAAACTTTCCATCACTGTCTATTATAGGCTTAGTTATTGTCTCTATCCACTTGTAATTTCCATTTTTACACCGAAACCTAAACTCAATAGTGGTCAATTGGGGATCTTGTACAAATTTTAGATTTATGTTTTTTACATGTCCGTAATCATCAGGGTGAACAAAGCTATAGAAGGATTTACCGAGCAACTCTTCAGGATGATATCCTAAAACCTTTAAAGAGGAAGGTGATACATACAAAAATTGCGCACGAAAATTAAGCCTGCAAATCATATCAGTAGAATTCTCGGTTAACAAGCGATAGGTGCGCTCACGTTTTCTGAGTTCCGCTTCTGTTTCTTTCTGCTTGGTAATATTATTGCAACACACGAGCAATTCTTCTTTGTATTTCATTACATGAACATGCAGCCATAACCCATCTTTCTTTACATGCCATGTAAACATCTGAGGGTTGCCTAAATAGTATACATTCTTTAAACAATCATATAGTTTTTGGTCACCTGTATCCCCTTCAATAACCACAACTTTACGGCCCTCTCCGTCTTCAGAATTGACAAGTTTTCCTTGAAAGCGTTGTACTCCACCAACATTATCCTCTTTCGCATTGAACACATAGACTCCTGTTTCTAAACTTTTAGTATAATTTTCAAGGAAGTGATTCATAGTACTGGCGATTTACAACATGACCTTTGGTCAATTACTTACATTTAACCGCATATCAGGATGAATGTTAATTTCTTTATGGCTGCTCATATTTTAAAATGGGGCAAAAGGCTTACATTTGCAGTTGTTTTTAAACCGGATTAAAACAATGAGTGAGGCATCAGAATTTGACAATGAACGGGAGCTTTGGCGTACGAGGTTCAATGCAGCTATTACAAACCTGTCATGGTCTTATGATACAAACTTTCTGTGTGTTGCAACAAAGCAACAGATTGGAATCATAAATACGGAAGAAGCGAAAGTTAACCTACTCTCAGACTTGGGAGAAATAGCCACTATTGCACACGCTCCTTCAGGATTGTTTCTTGCTTCCGCAGATCATCAAGGCCAAGTGACAATATGGAAAACCGACACCGGTGAAAAGCTAAAAACTTTTAAAGCCCACACCCACCAAGTGACTTCTATAACATGGCATCCAAATGGCAGTTGTTTTTGCACCACTGCAAATCAAGAGTTAAAAATTTGGGATCATCATGGGTTGTTGCAGTTAGCTTATGAACACCCTGCTAATCGTATTACCGCAGTAGATTGGAATCCTCATAGGCATTGCTTTACCGTTGCTTTTGAAAATACGATTTTAGAATTTGACCCTACAGAAGAAAAAACTAAGGATCAATTAATTGTAGAAGGAATAGTAAGCTTTATTAGATGGCATCCGCATGAACCATGTTTAGCATTGGGCACAGAAAAAGGTTGGGTTAAGGTATATGCTCCTTCAGAAACCTATGAAATGGCAGGATATGATGGAAATGTTAAAGCATTAGATTGGCAAAACAAGTCAAATCTATTGGCCGCAACAGGCTCAAACCAAATTTCTTTTTGGGATAATATTAACAAAGAAAATCTAGACCCTTCAATATTAATAGGGCACAAACACTTTGTATCAACGCTAAAGTTTCAAAACCAAAAGAAAGCATTGGTTTCGGGAGATGAGGCAGGAATCATTCTATTTTGGAGGCCGGATATAAAAAATGAGCTAATAGATATAGCCAGAATGCCTAGTGCAATAACAGCAATTTCTTGGTCACCGGATGACTCTGAAGTTGCCATAGGAACGGCCAATGGTGAATTGATAATTTTGGCAGAACCTATACAGTAAGCAATGGTTCCTAAAAAAAGCACTTGCATGAAGCTTCAAAATTGACAATCAAGCAAGTAGATCAATTTTTATCAGAAGTATGTCTTTCTACATATTGTACAATTTCACCTACACTGTTTATTTCAGTTTCTTCAGGAATGTATAAACTAAATTCTTGTTCAATTTCGGTTATCAACTCAAGTGAATCTAAAGAGTCCATTCCAAGGTCCTCTTTTAGTTTATGAGATAAAGAGACTTCCTCTTTAGGCACCCCATTGATTTTGGCAACAATACTGATAATCAAGTCTTGTAGGTTCATAGTAGTTAAAGATATTGCGTGTTATTCTTATTAAATCACAAGCTTTTAAGGCTTGAAAATTTATATTACTTTTAAGAAGTGTAGCTATTTTTGTGGCTTAATCATACTTTTTTATACGACTACTCCCAAAATAAGTTATACCAACTACCATTATTTTACACACTCAAAATTTTACAAAAAAATAAATCCTGAATATCAGCATGGTATAGATAAAAGGTAAATAAACAAAAAAAATAGTCTTTAATAGCTGGTTTATTCTTAAAAAAAATAATTGAAACAAATATACACTAAATGTTTTATAGTTAGGCATATGGCCTACGTAATTTTTGTATTTTTATTAAAGAAAAACTATAGCCAAGATAATACTATAAAGTTTTAAAAATGAATTAAATACCACAATAGTTAAAAACAAGAATCTAGCACACTTACCCTTTTACCAGACATTGCCTAAGCATTTTCTCATAGCCTTCAGCTTTTAAACTCTTGCCGATAAAAACTATCCGGCTTTTTCTTTTAGCTACCTCCTTCCATTCATGCCCTTCTTCCACATTTAGACTTTTACCGACAGATTGAAAAACAACCTGATGTGTATGGCTTCCGTTATCAACAACACCTTTCATCCTATACAGGTCTTTTGATTGAAATTGTAAAAAAACAAACAAGCGGTTATAAAGCTCATCGACATCAAAAGGTTCTGAAAAAGTAAAAGTTAAAGCACTTATGTCACCGTGGTGGTGGTGATGGTGACCATGATCATGATCTTGGTGCTTGAAAGTCTCTGTACCAACATGTTCCTCTCGCTCATAATTAAAGATTTCACTTATAGGATACCCGTTTTTATTTCCGGCCATAATTTTCGCCATGGGGTTTAGTTTTGAAAACAGTTCTCCAAGTTCAGTATGGTACCCCTCTGTAATACAATCTGTTTTATTGATCAAAATTATATCACTAAAAGCCATCTGTTTTCTGGCCTCTTCTGTTTCCTTTAGCCTGTCTTCAGCCAATACAGCATCAGCCAGACAAACTATGCGTTTTAAAGGAAAAGCTTTTTTTATGGCAGGGTGTGTCAAGAAAGGAGCTGCAATACCCGCTGGGTCAGCAATGCCAGTAGACTCGATTATCAACTCATCAAACTGCTCGCTTCTTTCATGAAGCTGGTTAAGAATGTCATATAAATTGTCGTTGAGGGTACAGCATAGACAGCCATTGTTCATCTCTACAAAATTATCATCAGAGCGAAGAATCAACTCTCCATCTATGCTCTCTTCGCCAAACTCATTTTCTATGATGGCAAAACGAACACCTTTTCTTTCTGCTAAAATGCTATTTAAGAATGTGGTCTTACCCGCTCCAAGGAACCCGGTAAGAATCGTTACTGGCTTTTGCATGTAAATCAAGATTAAAACTGAAATATACTGCTCCTCATGAGGAAATCTATCACATAACTTCAGGTTATAGCAAAATTACTGAAAAACTCGAAGAACAAATGGCCTTAGCCTAACTTTTCAACTTAGGTAATGGTAGAAAAGGAATTATGAGCATTTTTGACACATCCCTTCTGCCAAAAAAGTAACATTTTTTAAATGTAGCTTAGATAAGCTTGCTAAATACTCTTTAGGCAAGTCGGGCAAACAGTAAACCATATCACAGTTTGTACACTTAAAATGGGGGTGGCTGCCGATTTTTTCATTGGCGTGTTGATGTGTATTAAAAATATATCTGGCAGTTCCAGTTTGGTCTACAATTTTGTGGATAAGCTCAGCATTGGTAAGGACGATAAGATTTCTATAAATACTAACTCTGTCAGCTTTCTGCACAATAACCTCAGCCAACTCTGCATGAGAAAGGGCTTTTTCGCTACTAATAATGGATTGTAAAAGTTTTGTACGTATTGCTGTGGCTTTCAGCTTCCTTTTCTTTAATATATCCGCTGCTTTTAGCATATTATATGGTAATAGATGTTATAAGGATCCTTTGGGATAATAATCCAAGAGGGGAAAGAAAGTCCCTTCCCTACCCCTCTGAACCCTATTTTTTATAAATGATCTACAATATTATGAGTAAGATACAGCACCCCTGTCAAAATAATGGCATAAGCACTAATCTTCTGGATCAATAGATTTCTCTTTTCATTGAAATATTTAGAAACCACTTTATTTTTAATAAAAGAAGCCCCTATAATTAAAGCAGCCATAATTAAGATAAACCCAACAACGTATAAGCCCATCATACAAAGGGCGCTTTTGGAGTCACCTGTAGTGCCTGACAAAGAAAAAACGGCAATAGCAGAGGGACACGGCAACAGACCTCCTGTAAAACCTACCAAGGCAGCTGTCCTTGAACTAATTTTTTCCCCAGGCAAGGCAGTCCCGCCATGGCTACAGCTATGGGAAGAACACCCACAAGAAACCTTCTTTTTATACAAACGATACAGCATATACAGCCCTATACCAATAACAAGCGATGGCGATCCAATAAGTAGGAAATCACTAATATAGCCTGCTGTTTGTGATGAAAAGAAAAGGATCATCAAGCCTAACAAGAACAATACCAAGGTATGAGACAAAGCCATGCTCAATCCCATAATAAATAATTGCATCTTACTACTCCTTCCAGTGAGCAAGTAACTGGTTATAAATGTTTTTCCATGGCCTGGCTCTAATGCGTGCATGGCACCGAGCGAAAATGCTGCTAATGTTGTTAAACCTATATTCATCTGATAATTGAGTTCTAATTGCTTACCCGTACTAATACAACGCAAAAGCTACTAAAAAATTCCATAACGCAACAAAGTTGCGACACCAAAAGTTGGCATGACCAATATCCCTTTGCTTGAAGAACTATCAAAGAACAAAAATCAGCACATTTCAGTTTGTATGCATAATCAAGCTATGATTGTTAGGAAATGGCTGATTAATAGAACGTGTTTGTTGCCCAAGCATTAGGCCTACTGACTTATGAACTTTTAAGACTTTAGTATTATAATATATAACGGATTAGGCCATTAAAAAGATAGCAGAATATGGTATAATTTTCTTTTTATTCTTAGAAACTTTACCTTTTAAGGGGTATAATTTACATATACGAAAGACTTACTATCTGGAGACCAGCAAGGCATATTAAACGTCCCCTGTCCTCCAATCGTCTCGAACAAAGTCTCAGCTTTTTTGTCAGATAGAGACATCAAACGCACCTGAATTTCTTCATTAGAAGGATGTTTGTACACGTCATTGTTATAAGAAAGAAACAGTAAATTGTTCCCATCAGGAGACGGGTGCGGGAACCAGTTATTATAGTCATCAGAAGTGATTTGCTTAAGGTTGTCCCCATTTGCATCGATCCTCCAAACCTCGGCAATTCCGCTTCTATCGGAACTAAAATAAATATACTTTCCATCTAAAGAGTAATCAGGCGTATTGCTCAAAAAATCACCAGAATTAGTCAACTTTGCCAACTCCCCTTGTAAGGAGGCGCTATAAATATCTAATTTATCACTTTGTTTTCCACAAAAAACAAACCTGTTTCCTGTTGGATCCCAACCATGAAACCAAGCATCTCCGTTGAAAGTAAAGTTTTGGGATTGTCCATCTTCTTCTAAAGAAAAAATAGTAATTTGAGTATTATCACCAGGCTTTCCCAATACCGACACCGCCAAACTTTTACCATCAGAGCTTATGCCGTAATTTGGGCTGCATGGCACAGACGAAATAACAGTTTCTACTAATCCATCCTCCACAGATATTTGAAGTATATTTTCATTCTCATTAAAAAAAATATATTTCCCATCAGGAGACCATTGGGGGGAAGATATAATATTTTCAGAAGTATAAATGGTTTTGCTTCCTTTAGACTCTAATGAAAAAACCTCTATAGAGCTAGACACTTCTTGGGTCTCATTTTCACCGCAAGAGAAAAGCATGAATATAAGTAGGAAAAAGAGGGGATAGAATTTCTGCATGTACAAATTTACATATTAGACAAATACAATGCAGGTTAAAAAGAACAAAAAAATAGTCCGAGACTAGGCCCGGACTTATGAACTAAAGCTTTTAAGCGGCTTTTCTTTCTGACTTCTTATGACCAAAGGATTTATTCGATTGCGTCTGATTTACTTGTGCCTGCTGCTCTTTTTGTCTTTGTCTTGCTACAAACTCGAAATACTCGCTGATTGGTGCATGAATTTTCATAGGGTAATGAGAATTAAAATAGTTATTATAATATGTTGTTTTTATCTTAACTCAAAACGCCTATAAACGGTTTCAGTAAAACGACTTATTTTATAAAATTATTAAGCATTATTTTCTAAACCGCTGGAGCTTGCCATAAATACAAGAACGCCACAAGTATTCTACTGGGCCATATTTAAAAAACTTTAACCACCAGTGGCTATACAAAACCTGAAAAAGAAAAAACACAAAGGCAAAAGGAACGTAGTACGCAGGCCCTACGGGACCTAAGCCAAGTCCTATGTTGTAGAAAAAAAGCACACTAATTATGCTTTGCATCAAATAATTGGTCAAAGCCATTCGCCCAGCAGGAGCCATCCAATCCAAAACAGCTTGTTTCTTGGCATATAATAAGCTAAATCCAGCCATATACCCTAATGCTAAAGGGTGCTCTCCCAATGACCTCGCCAAGGTTTTAAAAAAATGCAGATTTTCTGAGCCAGCAGGCCAAGAAAACATAAAGTAAAAATAAGTAAAAACAAGCCCGCCTAAACCTCCAAAAAGTAAAAGAAATTTAAATACTTTAGCATTTTTCTTAATATCAGCAAACAAGTTGTTCCGCCCAAAATAAAGCCCCAGAAGAAACATTCCCCATAATTTAGGGAACCTGCTTCCTGATAATATCTCTGCATACCTTAATAAAGTATCCGGAACTTTGGCCAATAAATAGGTATATAGACCACCCTCTGTAACTATGGTAGAGGATGTAGGCAAGTCCCACGATTGTTTTATACGATGGCCTAATGAGTAAAGAGACTGTCCAGGGTTTATGGACAGTTGATTCATGGCTAACTCGAGAAAAGCTGGTGAAATCAAAAGTGCAACAGAAAAACCAAGTATAGTTTTGTTGTTAGCTTTTTTGAACGGAATCAATAGAATAGCTGCCAGCGAGTATACGGTGAGAATATCACCTTGCCATACAAGTGTATGGAGCAAACCTATGACAAATAAAACACCAAGCCTTCTAAAATACAATGGTAAAAATGGAAGCCCCTTTTGGCTAGTCCTGTCCAATTGAATAGCAAAGCCAAGACCAAAAAGAAATGAGAATAAGCTATAGAATTTGCCTAATGCCAAAAAGTTTACATAAAACAAGACTTTTTCGTCTAACTCTGCTGAACCAAAACTTTCAGGAGAAAAATATTTATATCCAGAAAGGTAAAACAAATTAACAAGTAATATCCCTAGAATAGAGAATCCGCGCAGAGCATCCAAGACATGCATGCGACTTTTCTCCCCTAGCGGCCTCATACCATTACCTGCTGATTGTTGTATTGTCATTCAAAACAATCTTTATAAGATAATAGCCAGAATAAAAAATTTGTTTATTTAAACAGGTTAAAACAAAAAAGACAAAAGGGTAAGCCTAACAAAAGCAAGTAGAAAGGGCAAAGTTATTCAGGAGGAGTAAGGAGGAAAATCAAATGGCTCTGCCAGCTAAAAAACTGACAGAGCACTTCTCTGCCTGACGGCTATGGTATTGCCTTATCCCCACTCTTCTACATTCATCCCTTTCTACCTTTGCCGTACTCCGCACATGTTTTATAAGACGGTACTGTTTTATACTATCATCCATAAAATTAGATTTGATAAAAAACTGAAGAAACCATTTGCATTCAATGCTATCCTAAAAAATAATTGCAGCTTCTTTCTTGTTCTCCTTTTTATGGTTAAAGTCAAAATGCTCTTTTTGATCATTTTTAGCTGCATTTCTTAAAGCCTCTCTTTTTGCCTCTTCTTTCATTCTAGCTAGAAACTCATAGTAGTCGCTGATAGGTGCATATGCTCTCATAATGGTAAAATTTTAATGTTTAAAAATACTTTTCTGTTGTTTTATTTGATACAATATTAAAATGAATTTAAATGTGAAATAATGACTGTCGCCACCTAGAAAACTGATGTTTGTCAGTATAGAAGAAAAGGCCTCCGAAACAAATGTAAAAGAGAAGGGTTCTTTTAGAAACCATAAAGTAAACAGAACAGATGAAAAAGCTAATAGCAGTATTATTTGGATTAGGAATTCTAGGTTTTACTTCTTGCGGAGAAGGACAAGACAATGGCGCTGCAGGAACAACTACTACACCGCAGCAACAAGAGCAACAGGAACAACAAGATCCTGGGCTTGAAGAAGAGGAAGAAGAGGATGAAATGACCGAAGAACAATACGGTGAAGGAGAAAATGGTGCTGGAGCACAAGAGGGTGCAGGCGGTGAAGTAGAAGATGAAGATGACGCTGCCCAGCAAAGACGAGATGGAATTACAGAAGACGATGAAGACCAAATCTAAAGTCTTTGAATTTTGAAGGAAAGCCCCTTTTCAGTAGTTGCAACGAAAAGGCACGCCTGATCGCTACAACTATTTGAAAAGGCTTTTCTTTTAAAGAGGACGAACATTTTTTATAATAAACCCGCTGGCCGGAAGGGCAGGAATCCTGGACATGCTTACAGTCAAATCCTGCTTTGGAACCTGATAGTCCATTTTACGACACAAAAATTTAACAGCAATTTTCATTGTATCAATGGTTATCCATTCACCTGGACACCTATGGTTTTTCTCATGACTTCCTCCTCCTTGAGGTATAAAATTATAAGGGCTTTCATTCCAGTTAGAAAAGCGCTGGGGCCTAAATTTTTCAGGATTTTCCCAGGACCGAGCATCGTGGTTGGTTCCGTACAAGTCTAGTAAAACATTGGTATCTTTCTCAAACTTGAACCCTTTCCATTCAAAATCCTTCTTCACTACAGCGGTTGTAAATGGGAAAAACGGGTAATATCTACGTACCTCCTGCACAAACAACTCCACAAATTCATCATCACCTTTTCTAATTCTTTGTTTATACCCAGGATATTCATGTAGGGCCAATGCTGCAAAAACAATATACCGATCTACTGCTACTGTAGGACGAATAACATTAAGCAGTTCAACAGCAGCTATGCGAGGGTTCAGTTGCGTACCATCTGCATCTTTATGAAAAGCAATGGTGTGAAGGGCGGTATTTTCTTCAACATTTAAATCCCCCTTACGAATATCTTTAACTAAGCGTGAAATCCATTTTTCTGCTTTGCTCCTACCTCTTAAAGCTAATAAATGGATACCTACAGCTCCCGACCCCTCAATAAGTGCGCCTACCTGTTTACGTCTTTTTTTTACTTCTTTATCTTTTAATGGTATGCCACTCCATTTGCAAACAGCTTTAAAAACAATGTCTTCTGCTTCATCAAAAAGCTTTACTTCGTCTTGCTTTACCCATTTTTCAAGGTGACGCTGCCATTGCTCTTCCATTAAAGAACGCAATTTTGCAAGGCCTTCAGGAGACATCATAGACATAAACATCATCTTACGCTTTGCATGCGATTCTCCATCTAGCCCTTGAACACCACCCTCACCAAAAAGTGTTTTCTTTACTTTATCGGGAGCCGCACCCTCTCTTTTAAATAGCTCTTTATCATAAAAGACTTTTGCAGCCTCCTCCCCTTTCATGCATATGCGCCTCTCAAAAAGTAGTTTGGTTTCAAATACGTCTGACTGATACTTTTCGCACCTTTTTGTAATAAATTCATAACCATCAGCCAACAAAGCTAGGCTACTGTCTGGCATTTTATCTTTTGGTATCTTTTGCATAATCTCATTAATTTGTTTGAAAGAAATGTATTTTTATAACTGTTGTCCTTAAACCTTGTTTACAACTATATTTAAAAGCCCACAGCTATAGTAATATCAGTATCCAAAAGATTTCTTTTTTAGCATCTTTTGAACTATTATTGCTTTAATCTCAATTATGCGATATACTTCATCATGAGGAGCAAAATAACAACAAACGTGAGCGAAGACTGACCTGAAGTTGTTTTGCTGCGTATTAGAAAGCCCTATTGATTAATTCAGGTTTGACACCAATTTTGAAATTTAATGACACAGCCAAACAAAGCCTTCATATTTGATATGAATGGCACCATGATAGACGATATGAAATACCATACTGAAATCTGGTATGAAATGCTCAATAAAGATCTTGGAGCCTCTATGACTTACGAACAAGTTAAACTACAAATGTATGGCAAAAACGAAGAGCTATTAGAGCGGGTATTTGGAAAAAGCAGGTTTACTCCTGAAGAAATGAACCATTATGTTATAGAAAAAGAAAAAAGATATCAAAAACTTTATCGCCCCCACATGAAGCTTATAGATGGTCTGGACATCTTTTTTAAAGAAGCTGCTAATCAAAATATACCTATGTCTATTGGTTCCGCAGCAGGTGTTTTTAACGTCGATTATATTCTGGACAATTTAAACTTAAGGCACTACTTTAAATGCATTGTATGCGCAGAAGACGTTAAAGAGAGCAAACCTCATCCAGAAACGTTTTTATTAGCAGCCAATAGTATGGGCGTAGAACCGGAAAATTGTATCGTTTTTGAAGACGCACCCAAAGGTGTCGAATGTGCCCAAAATGCAGGAATGAAGTGCGTAGTTCTAACAACCGCACATGAAGCAAAAGACTTCGAGAAATATGATAATCTATTGGCAATTGTAAAAGATTATACTGATCCTTGTTTAAAGGCGCTTACAGTTTAACCTGCATAATCCAGGTTTAAGTAGGGCCTGCTGAAAAAGTCACAAGTGTGCAAGATATGCATGGCCTTACATGAAGACGTATTGGAATACTTCGAATGAAGGCCATAAAGTAGATTGTGCGCTTGTGGCTAGCCCAAAAAAGTATTGGATTAAAAGCTTGTTAATTTAATGTGCACGGAAAAATAAGAAATAACTGGAAAACCCTTGCACCTACACCTCCTAATTTTTATGCAAATATCAACAGGTCAATATTTTGGGCGTTTTTCAGCGCCCCCTAAGTAAAAGTTTGGTAAATGTAGTAACAAAGACTTGTCTCTACGTTTACCAAATTCATTTTATGTATGCTAAGTCTTAAGAGGACCATGTACCAAACTTTCCTTGGCGGTAATCCTTATAAGCATCTTCTATTTCTTTTTCAGTATTCATTACAAATGGCCCTTGTGCAACCACAGGTTCATCTAAAGGCTTTGCAAAGCCTAACAACACAATACTCTCCGTTTTGGCTTTAATTTCAAGCTTTTCGCCATCATTATTAAACTCTACCAGTTTTAATGCTTCTACATCGGTTCCATTCACCACAACATTGCCATTAATAACATAAAAGAATATATTTTGCTCCTTTGGTATATCAATAGAATAAAAGCCATCCTTTTCAAAGTGAGCAGTGCTTAAGTGTACATCAACAGCTGAATTAAAGGCTCCTTCTTCACTTTCCCACTTTCCAGATACTAAATTTAACTTTACTTTTCCATTGTCCATCGCAACTGAAGGAATATCCTCTTTCTGCAAGCCCTTATAAAAAGGTTTTGTCATTTTCAGCTTTGCAGGTAAGTTCAACCAAAGTTGTAAAATCTCAAGAGGTCCTCCTTTTTCTTTAAATTCATCAGAAGAAACTTCTGCATGTATTAAACCTTTGCCTGCCGTCATCCATTGAACACCTCCTGCATTAATGATACTTTCATGCCCACTACTATCTTTATGAGAAATATCCCCATTTAAAATAAAAGTGACAGTCTCCATCCCCCTGTGAGGATGTGGCCCAAAAGGTAGTCCATTGTTGTTCGGAGGATAAACCTGCGGGCCATGATGATTCAAGAATAAAAATGGGTCAATATACTGAACCGTCCGAGTAGGTATAGCTCGATAAGTTTCTAGGTCACTAATAGGCGAATATTCTGCGGTATGAATGTGTTTAATAGTCCTCATAAATACATGTTTATACAATAATCTTTAATACAAATATAACACTCATTCTGTTTTATCTAAATTCGTTTTGGGCTAAAGCGGAACTAAGGATACCTGAATAACCCACCGGTATTTATAACCTTTTTGCTCTTTAGAGGTTTCATTTATCTGCATAATCATATATGGTAAATGAAAGCAATAGTATTAAAAGAACCCGGAGGTTCTGAAAATCTAGCCCTAGAAAATTTAAAGAAACCTGATTTAAAAGAAAATGAAATACTCGTACGTGTACATGCTATAAGTATAAACCCTGTAGATGTCAAAACAAGAAACGGTGGCGCTATGTATCACCAATTAAAAAGCGAACAGCCGCTTGTTTTGGGATGGGATATATCAGGCGAGGTAGAAGCGATAGGAAGCAAGGTAAAAAAATTTAAAAAAGGTCAATTAGTATTTGGCATGACCAACTTCCCTGGACATGGCAAAGCTTATGCAGAATATGTTGCAGCACCAGAAGAACACCTCACATTAAAGCCTGAAGGCATTACTCATACCCAAGCAGCGGCCACATCCTTAGCGGCCCTTACTGCTTGGCAGGTGTTGTACCATGAGGCTCAAGTTACCACCAAGCAGAATATACTCATCCATGCTGCTGCGGGCGGCGTGGGCCACTTTGCTGTACAAATGGCCAAACTTATGGGAAGAACTGTATCAGGAACAGCTTCTTATAAAAATGCTACCTTTTTGAAAGAAATTGGGGCAGACAGGCATATTGATTACACAAAAGAACAAATAGAAGATATTGCTACAGATATTGATGTAATATTAGACCCTATCGGAGGAGATACCACGCTCAAGTCTATTGAATGCTTACGTCCTGGAGGAAAACTAATATCTATTGTTGGAGGGGTAAAAGAGGAAGTTATGGCAAAAGCAAAGGATAAAAATATTCAAGCATCAAACTATTTAGTAAAATCTTCTGGAAATGATATGAAAAAAATTGCTGAACTACTGGACTCTAGAGCAATAAAACCTATTATATCCCATGTTTTTTCATTTACTGATATTGCCAGCGCCCATCAACAAATAGAAACAGGAAAAACCAGAGGGAAAGTAGTTGTTGTTGTCTAAACCTGATAATATTAATCAAAAAAAACCTGAAGTAATTCCTTCAGGTTTTTTTGATGCTTTCATTTCTTATGGCCAATTCATCCATGGGATTCTGGTTAGAATCAATATAAATCCGATACCATAAAATATAAATATACTTTTATATCCTTTAGGAGAACCTACTTGACGCTTAGCTTTTGAGTAGCCAATAGTTATTAAAACAATGGCAATAAGCATAGTCAAGGGATGTTCAAGAAAGTATAATCTGGCTACAGAATTCCCCATAGCCTCTCCTGATATATTGCTTGCTCCTAAAGGAGAAAGAAAATAGAGTATAATACCAAGTAAAAATTGAAGGTGGGTTGGAATTAAACCCAGCAAAGACAGTTTTCTATCTTTAGCCGCAAAATCTTTTTTATTTCCAAACCCTACCAGGGCATTTAAAATACTTACAACTAAACCTGCCAATACTAAATAGGCAAGAAAAGAATGGAAGTGTTGAATTCCAGTATACATTTCAGTTTTTTGGGTTAAATGAATAATGTGGTTGTGTTTAATAACGTAAAAATAATACTCAAGTGTTAGAAATAACTATTTAACGATACTTTTTTTACATGCTTTTTCTATAAGGACTTTGAGCATGATGTACTAAGCTGAAATATGATTAAAAATCAACAATACCACATGGGCAAACATATGAGCGATAATTGCAGCTTCCAGCCCTTTTTTCCAATAAAGCCACCCAAACACAACTCCGCCAGCAGCATTGGCGAATATGATAAAGTTTACCAAAACAGGCGTAGGTTCTGATACTAACTGGCTCAGCATAGGCAAATGCCCTGCGCCAAAAAGAACAGCAGCAATCAATATACCTACCCAATATACACCTTGCGACAAATTTTTAGTAAACTTACTAATGATCCATATAACTAGAGTCATTACCCCATAGCGCATCATAATTTCTTCAGTAATACCCCCATAAAGAAACCTGGCAATTACAGAAGGTTGAGAAACTTCCTCTATTTCAAGATAGTTTACAGGCAATAAAGGTCTGAAAAGCGCATACATTAAAACAATTAAAACCCCACCTATAACACCTCCCCAAAAACCACTTTTAACCTGACCTATGAGGCTATTTTTCCAACTTCCCCCTTCTAAAGCCTTTTCTAAGGTAGGAACTTCAAGATTAACTTTGGGGCTAAACTTTACTCCTATAAAAGTACAAACTAAAAGTATAAGAGTCGGGTTGATTAGGTTTAATAACTGAAGCTGGTCCGGTGAAAATTGTTCCAGCAAATCTTCTCTTGCCTCTTCCGGTATTGCTTCTACATTAAAAGGCATAGTCAACAAAGACAAAACTCCCACAAAACCAAGCAGAAAAAGGACAACACCTATAATTAATTGTTTGTTTTTCATTTTCCTATATATTTTTCACAAAGGATAATTAAGAATTTTAAAAGTAGGAAAGTTGATGTATTTTTACATTAATCAGAAAGAGAAATGAAACTAATATTACTCATTGTTTTACTCCTTTTAATTACGTATTACTTCAGAAAAAAGGTCGGACCGGCATTTAAAAAGACATTTTACTTTACTGCGCAGTTATGGGGTTCTGGTCTGGTAATATTCTCTTTGGCGTATTTTGCCTCCCTCATTCTCACGACGGGATTCCCAGGTATAGCAGCAAGAGCTATAAGCTTTATTCCTTCGTTCTCGCTGATGATTTTGTATTCTGCACCTTTTTTATTAATAAACACTTTGCTCAACTACCTGCTTACCCCTTATGAACTTAGAAACTTCCATAAGCTAGCAATACCTGCCAACTCATTTGCTGCTGCTTCTTTAAACTTTCTTTTTATCTATACTATTGAAAACAGAAGCAGTGTACTTGACTCACTTTATATTGAGCAAACCTGGTTGATCTATATATTATATATCGTAAGCTTTTTGCTAAGTGCAGGTATATTTTTAAAATTTAAAAAAATTTTATTTTTCGCAGACAGGTAAGGGTTCAGCAAACAACAGCCATCAAGCAGCAAAAAATCTACTGCCCAATGGCTGCCCTAAAATTCCCAGTACTTAAATTTGTAGCCTATACAATCAGCTCCTCTTCTTCTTCTTTCTTAGAAGACTCCGAGGTATTTGGTTTTACTTTTGGTTTAATGATCAAACGAAGCGATTGGTCATAGGTAATATAATTCCAACACCAATTAATAAAAATCAACAAACGATTCTTTACACCAACAATAGACATTAAATGCACAAACATCCAAACCAACCAAGCAAAGAAGCCTTGGAACTTAATAAATGGCAAATCTACTACTGCCAAATTACGACCTACAGTAGCCATAGAACCAAGATCATTATAAGAAAACTCTTTCCAAGGCTTCCCTTTAAGTTCACGGATTAAATTTTTGGCCAAACAGTCTGCTTGTTGCAAAGCAGGCTGCGCCACTTGTGGGTGTCCATTGGGGAACTTTTCTTCCACCATAAGTGCTTGGTCACCTAATGCAAAAATATTATCAAACCCTTCTACCCTATTATATCGATCTACAGAAATTCGGCCACCTCTGTTTATAACAGATGCTGGAATACCTGGGATTACATTAGCTTTCACACCAGCAGCCCAGATAAGCGTTCTACTTTCAATCGTGTAGCCATCCCCTAAAAACACGGTTTTACCATCATAGTCTTTTACGCCTATGTTTGTCCTAACGGTCACACCAAGCTTTGTCAGGTATTCTTCAGCCTTTTCCGAAGCTTTGGGCGACATAGGATTAAGCACTTTTCCAGCCGCTTCTACCAAATAAATTTTCATTGAGGTAAAGTCAAGGTCAGGAAAATCTTTAGGCAAAACAGTTTTTTTCATTTCCGCCAATGTACCTGCCACCTCTACCCCAGTAGGCCCTCCACCTACCACAACAATATTCATCAAGCGCTGTCTTTCTATGTCATCAGAAACAGAAAGTGCGTCCTCGAGGTTTTGAAGAAGGTGGTTCCGCAACGCAAGCGCTTCGCTGACTGATTTCATAGGCATAGATTTTTCCATAATAGACTTCATGCCGTAGTAGTTGGTGTCTGCGCCCATAGATAAAACTAAGTAATCATACCGAAGCTCTCCCAGCGCTGTTTGAACCTCGTTTTTCTCCGGGTCAATAGACTTAACTTCCGTAATACGGATGTGAACGTTAGGGTGTGATTGAAAAGCCTTACGAAGAGGAAAAGATATTGCACTTGGTTCCAGACCAGCCGTAGCTACTTGATAAAATAAAGGTTGAAACTGATGGTAGTTATTTTTATCTAACAAAACAACCTGATAGTCCTTAGAAGCAAGCCTACGAGCCAACTTCAAGCCACCAAAGCCCGCTCCTATAATGACAACTCTTTTTAAATTACTTTCCGGGATGTGAATATTCATGCTATTTGGTAGTTCTGGTGTATTATAAACAATGCAATAATTGTTCCGTACATGGCTTTTTTATAAAAAAATTCAAAAAAAATGATATAGATTATTGCCTATAAAATTAATTCATGAACAAAATCACGAAAGACTAAAAAATAATGAAGTAAGCCATATTAAATTTTAACATAAGAACTTTGGTATTCAATACAATAGCATTCAACTCCAATATCCTCTAAATGTAAAGCCATAGCTCGTAGGATCTAAAAAGTTTTTCAGCAAGCCATAAAGAAGACAAGGAACTTAATGACCAACCTTTAGGTAATATAAATGCGATGTCTAACAGAAACTTAAGATCATCTACTATTATTTACATCATTTTAGATCAGACATATAAAATGAAAACCTTTTTCGCATATATGTTACTCTGATGATTTCCAGAAGATCAGACTTCAACTTTTTATAAACTAATGACAAAAAAAATAACATATATACTTCTTGCTTCCATAGGAATACTAGTGCTATTAATAGACTGGTATGTATTTCAGGGGATAAAGACTTTAACAACTTCAGCAGGTATGAGTGCGATAGTAAATACCGCTTATTGGGTTCTGTTCACAGGTATAAACATCCTTTTATTCTATTTTATATTAGGTATCAGAGGAAGAGAAATCAGTACATGGGCCAAAACCTTTTTTCATTTGTACCTCACTATCTTAGTTACGAAACTATCTTTTGTAACCATAATGCTAGGAGAAGATGTCTATAGAACCTTGGCATTTGCATACAATTATAATTCTGAAGGAGAGCAACACCTACCATTAAGAAGTAAATTAGTGAGTAAAATAGGTATAGTATTAGCTTCTTTCCCTTTTGCTTTTTTCATCTATGGTATCTCCAAAGGAAAGTATGCTTATAAGGTAAGAAAAGAAGTGCTTTATTTTGACGATTTGCCAGAAGCATTTGAAGGGTTCACGCTGACGCAAATTTCCGATATTCATGCGGGAAGCCTTGACAATCCAATAGCTGTAAAAAAAGGAATAGAGTTAATTAATGCCCAAAACTCTGACCTTTTCGTTTTCACTGGTGACATAGTCAACAATGAAGCTTCAGAATTAAAGCCTTGGATAGAAATTTTTAAAGAAATAAAAGCACCCTATGGAAAATATTCGGTTTTAGGCAACCATGATTATGGGGACTATATTTCATGGCCATCGGTTGAGGACAAGAGAACAAATCTACAAAACCTAAAGCGGTTTCATAAAGAAATAGGCTTCCACCTATTATTAGACAACCATGTAACAATTGAAAAGGGAGGTGAAAAAATAAGCCTGTTAGGGGTAGAAAACTGGGGTTTGGGCTTTGGGCAAAAAGGAGATTTAAAGAAAGCACTATTAGGGGTAGAAAAATCATCATTCAAGGTTCTATTAAGCCATGATCCAACACACTGGGAAGAAGTGGTAAAAAAAGAAGAAGTTCCTGTACACCTCACACTATCCGGCCATACACATGGAATGCAATTTGGGTTCGAGCTTCTAGGGTTTAAGTGGAGCCCGGTAAAATACCGTTATCCGCACTGGGCTGGTATGAAAAAAGAAAACGGAAAGCATTTATACATTAACAGAGGTTTTGGATTTATTGGCTTTTCTGGCAGGGTTGGCATTTGGCCAGAAATAACTGTTATAGAATTTAGAAAGAAAGTAATACAAAAAGATTCTCCGCTCACAAAATCACAAAACAAAAGCATACGTAGCATGGAAATAAACATATAGCATCCCAAAGTGTTATATAACTTTATTAAAACAG
This sequence comes from Cytophagaceae bacterium ABcell3, assembly GCA_030913385.1. Taxonomy (NCBI): domain Bacteria; kingdom Pseudomonadati; phylum Bacteroidota; class Cytophagia; order Cytophagales; family Cytophagaceae; genus Natronocytophaga; species Natronocytophaga cellulosiphila. The sequence goes on along the minus strand of CP133159.1, from coordinate 2,988,359 downwards.
GAATGCATGAGTGCTCCAGAACCCGAAAATGCAGATTACAGCGGAGATGAAGGGCGCCAAGAACTTGCCGGCGACCGTACAGAGTGGGCCCAACAACGGACTTTGCTGGCCAAAGAGCGTACCTTTAGTGCTTGGATAAGGACAGGCATATCATCTATGATAGCCGGACTTGGTATTGCAGAGTTTTTAACGGCTGTAGATTACGCTATTTTGGCAAGAATACTTGCCGTAATTTTAATAGTGACAGGAGGAACAATTTACGTAATTGGCTTTTTCAGTTATAAAAACGCACTTAAAGAACTCGCTGAAATGGGAATCAGAAGCACTTCTCTTCAGTTAATAGGAATTGTGGCTTTTTCACTTATGTTTACTGCCTGTATAGCCTTATTTATTATATTAACCAATTAATTTTTTTAGAACAACTTTATCCAACTTTTTCGTATCTTAGCTATTTACAAAAGCTAAAGGTATGATCAACTTTTACAGGTTTACAAAATTATTTCTTTTGCTGGCTATGCCATTGCTATTCACGCAATGTGCACCAGAACCACAAAAAGAGACAAAAAAACAAGCGTCATCAGAAGAGTTTGTTGAAGACGCAATAAATGCTCCAGAAAAACCTAAACTTACGCACGATTTTACACAAATTAAAAATGATGGGGTACTGAGGGCTATTGTAGGATATAGTTCAACAAGCTTCTTTACTTATAAAGGAGAGCCAATGGGCTATGAGTATGAACTGCTAAAAAAGCTTTCAGACCATTTAGGCGTGAAATTGGAAATCGTGTTAGCTAGAAATTATGATGAAATGTTTACTATGCTCAATGAAGGCAAAGGGGACATCATCGCTTTTGGACTGACCATTACAGAGTCCAGAAGAAAGTTCGTAGATTTTACAAGTTGGCACACCACTACAGAGCAAGTCCTTGTTCAGCGAAAACCAGACAACTGGAGAGACATACCCGTACATAGGACTGAGAAACAGCTAATCAGAAATGTACTGGATCTCACAGAAAAAGAAGTTTATGTACGGAAAAAATCAAGTTACTTTGAAAGGTTGATCAATCTAGGGCATGAAATCGGTGAACCGATAAACATTAAAACAGTACCTGGCGATATGAGTACAGAAGAGTTGATACGCTTGGTCAACGAGAAAGAGATACCGTGCACCGTTGCCGATCAACATATAGCTATGCTTAACAGCACATTTTACCGTGACTTAGATATAAAAACAAAAATCAGCTTCCCTCAAAGAATCGCCTGGGCCGTGAGGAAAAACTCACCCGAACTATTAGAAGTTGTTAATGAATGGGTTGAAAAAAACAGGGGAACAGTTACTTTTAATGTGATCTTTAATAAATACTTTAAAAACAACAAAGCATTTAGAGAACGTGCCGGGAGTATGTATTTTTCCAAAACAGGAGGAAAAATATCTGAATATGACGATTTTATTAAAGCAGCCGCTTCTGAAATCAATTGGGACTGGCGCTTACTAGCATCTCTAATTTTTCAAGAATCACGCTTTGATGCCAATGCAGAATCATGGGCAGGTGCCGTTGGGCTAATGCAAATGATGCCTGCTACTGCAAAAGAACATGGGTGCAACGACCTTAGAAACCCACATGAATCTTTAAAAGCAGGCACATCATTTTTGAAATGGCTCTTAAATTATTGGTCAGAAATAGAGGTAGAAGAAGAAAGGGTTAAATTTGTTTTAGCCTCTTACAATGTAGGACATGGACATGTGCAAGATGCCAGAAGGCTCGCAAAAAAATACGGTGCAGACCCTAACGTTTGGGATGACAATGTAGCAAAGTATTTATTGAAAAAATCTAGTGAAGAATACTATACCCAAGATGTGGTAAGACATGGTTACTGCCGATGTGCTGAACCTTATCAGTATGTAAAAGCTATTTTAAAAAGGTATAAAATCTATAAAGAGCTAATTCCAGCATAGAAAATATGCTAAATATTATGCACCCATAACATATTCATATTCAAACATAACGCAAGAGATAAAAACATCACAATCTGAATTATGTTACTTTAATATAGAAGAAATACATTTACTCAGATTATTAGGAATATGAAAAATACATGTTTTTATCTCATAGCAGTAGCTATGTTTATTTTTCAGGGATGTGATGCATCATCTGAAAATAATGCACATTTGGCGTCAGTCTTTAGCGATGGGGACAGACCAGACGATTTTGCGGAGGCGGCAGAGCATGCCACACCTGCAGTAGTTCATATAAACGCATATGGCGAAGGTGGTGGAGAAAGGCATCCGCTAGAGGAACTTTTCGGCGATCCTGAGGGTGGCCCTGAACAACAGCAGCAGCCACCAGGACAAGGACCTGGACAACAAGACCAGGATCCCAACCTTTTAGGGTCTGGTTCAGGTGTAATTATTTCTGAAGAAGGACATATTGTTACATCTTTGCACATAATTGCCGAAGCTGAAAGTATCCAAGTTACCCTTAACGACAAAAGGGTGTATGACGCAACAGTGGAAGGTACTGATCCACTGACCGACCTTGCGCTGATAAAAATAGAGGAACAGGATTTGCCAATATTAGAGTTTGCGGATTCTGACGAACTACAAGTTGGCGAATGGGTAATTGCGGTAGGCAACCCGTTTAATCTTACTTCTACAGTAACAGCTGGTATCGTAAGTGCAAAAGGGAGAAACCTGAACATTCTGGAAGGCAATGGAAACAGGTCTATCGAATCTTTTATCCAGACGGATGCTGCTGTAAACCCTGGAAACAGTGGAGGCGCCTTGGTAAATACCAATGGAGATTTAGTGGGTATCAATGCAGCCATTGCTAGTCCAACAGGAGCTTTTGCAGGATACTCTTTTGCAGTACCTGGAAATATGGTAAGAAAAGTTGTGGACGATATCATGGAATATGGAGAAGTTCGCAGAGGTTTATTAGGAGTAATGATCCAAGACTTGAATGCACAACTTGCCGACGAAAGAGACATTGAAAACCTTAACGGGGTCTATGTACACGAAGTGAACCCTGGTAGTGCAGCAGACGACGCTGGTCTGCAAGATGGAGACATCATTGTATCCTTAGAAGATTCAGAAGTAAACTCCCCTGCTGAGGTTCAAGAAATTATAGGTATGAAGAGACCTGATGAAGAGGTTACTGTAGAGTACAGACGCGACGGGGAAACCAGGTCAACCACAGCAAGGTTGCAAGGTGGAACAGATAGTTAAGAAAATTAAATAAACAACGAAAAGTCGGAAAGCTATTCTTTCCGACTTTTTTTATGCACATTAATACAGTTCTACCATCCCCCACCTACACAACAATAATTCACTTTTATCCTTTGTTAATTGCATTATTTTTAACATCTTAGAAGGCTAAAACAACAGTTACATTTTTTTAAACTTTAAGTCCAGCTATTAACCAATCATGCAAGCCGATAAGTCAAACCGAAACTTTGAACTAGCGGTAAAATTTGTCAACCATACCTCTAAAAATCTATTCTTAACTGGCAAAGCCGGTACAGGAAAAACAACTTTTTTAAGATATATTAAAGAAAATACGCATAAAAAGCATGCCATAGTAGCCCCTACGGGAATAGCAGCAATGAATGCAGGCGGAGTTACCATACATTCTTTTTTTCAATTACCATTTGGTTCCTTCGTCCCTTTACAGCAATATTCAAAACCGCATGATTCAGGCAACCTTTTTGACAGGCATAGCTTAATGAAGCACCTGCGCTTAAGGAAGGACAAAAGAGAACTTATGCAGGAGATTGACCTGTTAATCATTGATGAAGTCTCCATGCTCCGTGCGGATTTACTAGATGCCATAGACACCATTTTAAGACATGTCAGGCGTAGAAGGCACATACCTTTCGGAGGTGTACAGATGCTTTTTATTGGTGATCTATTTCAACTTCCACCAGTAACAGCCGAGCAAGAGTGGAAAGTTTTGCAAGAGTACTATCCCAGCCCGTTTTTCTTCCATGCCCATGGCCTACAAGAAGCCCCTCCTGTATACCTGGAACTAAAAAAAATATACAGACAGAAGGATGTGAAATTTATTACCCTGCTCAACAACCTCAGGAACAACAAAATTTCCAACGAAGATTTAGAACTTCTAAAAAGCTATTACCAACCAAACTTTAAACCACACCCAGAAAGCGGACACATTCTGTTAACAACACACAATGCAAAAGCTGACATTATCAACCAAGAGGAACTGGACAAGCTACCTGGAAAGGCATATACTTTTGAAGCTAAGCTAGAGGGCAATTTTGGGAAAAGCCTGCCAGCAGAGCAAACCTTAACCCTGAAAGAAGGTGCTCAAATTATGTTTATCAGAAATGACAAAGGAGAAAACAGGCGTTACTATAATGGGAAAACAGGAATCATTGATAAGATTGAAGAAGACAAAATATACGTAGCTTTTCCCGGACAAAGCGATAAACTACTGGTGGAGAAAGAGACTTGGAGAAATGTAAAGTACACCTATAATAAAGAAGAAGACAAAATCGAAGAAGACAACAAGGGTTCCTTCACCCAATACCCGATTAGGCTTGCCTGGGCTATAACTATTCACAAAAGTCAAGGTCTAACTTTTGACAAAGCCATAATTGACGCTGGAGAGTCTTTCGCACCGGGACAGGTTTATGTGGCGCTGAGCAGACTTACCTCACTAAACGGTCTAGTCCTTCTATCTAAAATAAATTCTGACTGTATTTATACAGACGCGCAGGCAAGTGCATTTTCACAAAATGAACCAGAGGAAAATCAGCTAAACAAAGAACTAGAGCAAGCAAAAGAAAGCTATATCCACAATTCCCTGATCAATGCATTCAACTGGAACAAGCTTCTTAATGTATTTACAAACTTTTATGAATCCTTTGATAATAGACGGATTCCTTTACAAGAAGAAGCCCAAGAGCTAGGAGAAAAACTTCTATCCTGCGTTGAGAAACAGGAAAATACAGCCTCAAAATTCACTGTCCAGTTGGAAAACTTGTTAAGCAATAAAGACAACAAACCTACAGACTACAACCATCTGAATGAAAGAATAGCTGCAGCTAGCGCCTACTTTAAAGAAAAAATACACAAAGAGCTGTTTAATCCCATAAAAGATCATTTACACATTATAAAAACAAAACCTAAAACTAAAAAATACCAGAAAGAGCTTAAATACCTACTAAACACCTTAAAACATAAAAAATCTATTTTAGAGAAAGGGTTGCTTATAACACAAGGCTTGGCTGAAGGGACTGATACAGAAATATTGCTAAAAGAACTTTCTGACAAAAAAGAAAGCCTTAAAAAAGAAGATTCAGAAAAAACGGAACGAAAAAAAGCAAAAGTCCCAAAGGGAGAAACTTTTAGAATATCGCTTAAAATGTTTAAAGAAGGAAAGAATATTTCCGATATAGCTCAAGAACGCGGATTGGTTACAAGTACAATAGAAAACCACCTCATCCGCTTCATTTCCACAGACGAGTTAAATTTAGAAGAGTTAGTTCCCAAGAAAAAAGCACAGCAAATTCTAAAGGCTATAAAGCAGTTAAATCAAGAAGAAGATTTTACGCTTTCAAAACTTAAAGGCATGTTAGGTGAAGAATATACCTATGGGGAAATTAGAGCAGCCATAGCTTATTACAAAAAGATGGAAGACTATTCAAAAATTGATTAAAAGCAAGCATCCGAGTTGGTAAAAAATATTCCTTAGGTACAAAAAAGGGGCTTTTTTCGCCCCTCTCCTATTTTAAATTTATTATACTACCAGGGTTTCCTGAAGCTCTTTTTTTCTTTCAAGGTAATCTTTAACCCTACTACACGAACCTACTTCACACAACCTGATCCCTTTTCTCTTCATGTAATACATGGCATATTCAATAATTTTATCAAGCGCCTCTTGCTCTCTTTGGCTACCGGTCAAAAAAGGGCAGTGAAACTCCCACAAGTTTGGTTCTAAGTCATTGTACTCTAAGCTATATTCTGTACCTTTTACTATGGCATAAAATTTCCCCTGTCTTACATCATGTTGAATATCCATAAAAGATGATTTTTAAAATGGTATAATATTTCAACAGGCCTAATATTAAAATCGTGCCATTATCTTACATGTTTTTTTCAAAGAATTATATTCATATAGACAGTTCTAGCATTAGGAGGAATAATAAAGGAAACTGCTGAGAAAATTATAAGTGATACAAATACGAAAAGCATCCCAACTGAATAAGAATAATAAAACTTATTTCAACTTCTGGTATTAACCAATAAGGACATTACCTTTATAGATCGTAAAGCACATCAACATTATGAAGGATTTTACCATATCAGGAAACATTATAGATATAATAAACAAGCGTACCTATCCAGGAACTATTACAGTATCTGATGGAAAAATTGTCCAAATATCCCAAACAGCCAATGCAGATGATATTTATATTTTACCTGGGTTTATAGATGCCCATGTCCATATAGAAAGTTCCATGGTAGTTCCTTCAGAATTCGCAAAAGTAGCAGTGGTACATGGCACGGTAGCCACAGTTTCAGACCCACATGAAATTGCAAATGTCTTGGGTATTCAAGGTATAAACTATATGATAGATAATGGAAAGACAGTACCGTTTAAGTTTTATTTTGGCGCCCCATCTTGTGTTCCAGCAACCACTTTTGAGACCGCAGGAGCAGAAGTGACGGCCGGCGATATAGAAAAGCTCTTTAAAGAAAGAGACCTTAAGTATTTGGGCGAAATGATGAACTGGCCTGGTGTGCTGAACCAAGACCCAACCGTTTTAGCGAAAATACATATTGCCAAAAAGTATAACAAAATAATAGACGGCCATGCCCCTGGTCTAAAAGGTGCATTAGCAGAACAGTACGCTTCTGCCGGAATAAGTACAGACCATGAATGTTTTACAAAAGATGAAGCCCTCGACAAACTAAAAGCAGGAATGAAGATAGCCATTAGAGAAGGAAGTGCGGCTAAAAACTTTGAAGCTCTATACCCTCTTCTAAATGACTATGAAGATCACATCATGTTCTGTTCAGACGATAAACATCCAGACTATTTAGTAAAAAGCCATATTGACGAACTGGTAAAAAGATCGATTGCAAAAGGTGTAGATTTTTACAAGGTATTGAAAGCTGCCTGTGTCAATCCGGTAATTCATTACGACCTAGATGTAGGGCTTGTGCGAGAAGGTGATCCGGCAGACTTTATTGTGGTGAATAATATCAAAGAGTTCTCGGTTTTAAAAACATATATCAACGGCGAATTGCAAGCAGAAAATGGTAAAAGCTTCATCAAGACTAAACCAGCGGATATAATCAACAAATTTGACACATCTCTCAAAACGCCAGAGTTCTTCAAAATAGCTCCATTAGGCAACAAAATTAAAGTGATTGAAGCATTAGATGGTCAATTAATAACCAATGCTTTAGAAGTAGAACCAACCATTTTAAATGGAGAGCTTCAAGCCGATATAAACAAGGACTTATTAAAAATCACTGTGGTAAATCGATATAAGAACACACCGCCTGCCATAGCTTTTATTAAAGGATTTGGTCTAAAAAAAGGCGCAATAGCTTCATCTGTAGCCCACGACTCTCATAATATTGTTGCCGTTGGTACCACGGACATAGATTTAACCAAAGCAGTAAACGAGGTTATAAAAAATAAAGGAGGCATATCCGCCGTATTTGACGAAAAGACGCATAGTTTACCTTTGCCAGTAGCAGGGCTAATGTCTATAGAAGACGGTTATACAGTTGCAAAAAAATATACAGAAATGGATAGTATTTCAAAAGAAATGGGCAGCCCACTTACCTCTCCTTTTATGACCTTGTCCTTTATGGCCTTATTGGTTATCCCTGCACTAAAACTAAGCGATTTGGGACTTTTTGACGCAAAGGATTTCAAATTTGTTGAACAGTTTAAAACAATAAACCAACAATGAGGTTTTATTGAACAACCAAATTTTGCTTCAGATGAAAAAAACCAAAAGATTCAGATTAAAACGAGGGACAGTAAGAAACCAGAAAAGACAACTTAAGAAAGTAAGAAAAGGGAGAAAGAGCTAAGCTCTGCTCCCTTACTTTTCAAGGCTTTCAAAAATAGGGCCATTCTTTCTTAAAAGCTCCTCTCTTACAAATTTCCCAGAAGGTGTAATTTGATGTTCTTTCCATTTCCCTCTCCAACCGGCTCCAAATACCAAAGCAGAGGCCGCTTCTTCCTTATCAGAGACAGCCCAGTTTGCCCAACTAATTTTATATTTGTCGAGAAAATCCCACCACTTTTGTGCTTCTTCAAAATCAAGCTCCCCATCACCACTAGCCTCACAGATACCAAACTCTGTAACAAAAATAGCAATACCTGCATCAAGTGCCCTCTGAGCAATGTTCCTTAATGATTCTTTATGCGTTCCAGCATAGTAATGAAGGGCATAAGCCACATTATGATCATCTACCGGATCCAGAGCAGCCTCACTTACCATTTGCGACCATTGTCTGGTTCCACATATGACCAAGTTATGAGGGTCATGAGAGCGGATTACTTCAATAATTTCAGTAGAATATGGCTTAAGGACTTTTGTCCAAGAAACCTGAAGAGGCTCATTGTAGATTTCATAAATCACGTTGGGGTATTTTCCATACTTCTTAGCCATTTCAGCAAAAAAACGTTTTGCTTCTTCTGGATTTTCATGGGCATGATGACTATGATAATCAATAATCACATATATACCTTGATCAATAGCTGCTTTTACTATACGTTCTACTTTTTCTTTTTCTTCATATGCATTATGCAAATAGCCGCCACTCTCATCTACACCCATAGCAGCACGTACCACCGTACATTTCCAATCGTCACGCAACCACTGAACAACTCTCTTGTTATAATACTCGCCTTTCCATTGGCTCCAAAAAAAAGACATGCCCCGCAACTGCACCGTATCTCCATGCTCCCCTATGATATAATTTCCATCAACAGACAATCTTCCATACTTTTCCACGATGCTTTTTTGAGCATACACAGTACTTTGCAAAGACAAGAGAAAAAAAAGAAGTATCAACTGTTTCATGATAGATTATGATTTGCCACATTGTTAATGATCAAAGAACATGCCAACAACAATGTATATTCTCTAGATTTAAATTTCCATTAATCAATTCTTTTTGCTCTGAATTAAATCTATTTCCGCTGATGTACATACTTCCGCTTTTAAGATCCGCTCCATATTCTCCATAGCTATTTTATGCTGATCATTATTAACCGCTGCAGAGCAGTCAGAAGGGATAATTAATTTATAGTCTCTTAAATAAGCGTCGCTTGCGGTAAAAAATAAACATATATCAGAAGTGATACCTGTGAGAATTATTTTATCGGCGCCCAAATGGTCAAGCAATATTTCTAATGTAGTTGAGTAAAAGCCACTATGTTTCGGTTTCAGCACAAAATAGTCCTCTGGCTCTGGTCGTAACATTTCTGCTATTGGTTTGCCTAATGTGTTTTCATTAATGACATGCTCAGTCAAAACCTTAAAATCCGATTTCCACTTACCAAAGTTATCATTTACATAAATAATAGGGACATGTTCTTTTTTAGCTCTGTTCTTTAAAGCTTTAATATTTTTTGCAGCAGGCAATGAGTTGTTAAATAATGCTTCACCATCAGGAAAGTCAAAGTCATTGATCATATCAATAATTACTAGAACTACCGGACATTTGTCAGGCGCAGAACCATATAAATCTTCATTCAAAATTTTCATTATCTCACGGTTTACAGTGCATTCTTATTACTTAACCTCTATCAGCATGAGGTGTTGAAAGTTCATTCAAAGAAAGTCCTAGGAACGAATAACCAAGCGTGTTGTAATTAGAAGCAAACCGCTGCTTATATATAATAGAATCAGTTCATGAGGGGAAAACAACTTCAAGTCAGAATATTAAGGCTCAACATAAAAGAACCTATTCTCGTATTTAGAAGTATTGTGGTTAAGAACGTTTAACCGGAACTTAAAGACTAAGAAAACACCTTATACAGACATGATCATAACATCTATATTTATACTAGCTTTTTCTTATTATATAGCAAGGGGCGTTATAAAAACACCGTCAGTGCTTGCATTGAAAGCAAAAAGTATTAAACCACAAGTAGAGATGGTGGTTCCCGTAAAGACTTTGGCTCATGTAGACGGGAAAACGCTCCACCTTGATACTTATCTAGAGGAAAAAAGAAGAGAAAGGCAAAAATGCAAAACCCAAAAGCTACGTCTTGAACTAATGCCTGATTCTATGATTTCTGTTTTTTACCTAAACTAGGATTAATCATCCTCATAAAACTCTCTTAACCAAGCAAAATACGTATTATCCCAACCTTCTACCATATCTTCATATTCCTCGTCAGGAATATTAGTATGTCTAAGTTCCACTGATGTTCCTCTTTTATCTGGGTGTAATTTGATTGTGACAATGGAAGGCTCCTCTTGGTCAAAATACCATTGCTGCACTATCTTCTCACTTTTAACAAACTCAAGGTTTTTCCCTACTATACTTTCTCCAAATAAAGAAAACTCTGTACCCGGTTCAGCCACCATTTGAACTTCGTCTCCAGTCCAAAGCTGAATAGTTGGCTCATTTGTTAAAGCGAGATAAACCTCATCCGGAGGTGCTGGAATTATATAGTACTTTTTAAAATCTTTCATTTTATGGTTTTGGTATTTTCCACAAATTTAGAAAGTTTCTAGCAAGGATAACATATCGGAACAAAAAAAGCCCCGACATATCAGGGCTTTTTGATTATCTACGCGACCGCCTTCCTGAAGAAGGGGCAGTTCCGGCGCTTCGGCTTGAACGAGACGAAGACCGTACTTGCGAACCTCCTCTGTTAGACCTGGAAGGTGCCGAATTCACTTGTGACCTTCTGGAGTTACGGTTGGGTGCCGCTTGAACATTTCTTTGCCTTTGAGCTGGCGCCTCAACTCTTCTTTGTCTTCTAGCAGGAGCGTCAACACTTTGCCTCCGGTTTGACCTAGAATTATTTTCAGGGCGAACAGCTCTATTATTTCTTGACTCAATCCGCCTGTTTTGCCCTTCAATTCTACGGTTACCTCTAGGTGTAGATTGATTCATGTTCTGACTCCTAGAATATAGTCTTTGATGCCTCCTGTTGTCTCTATATGGTCTAGTTCCATTGAAGTTAATTTGCGTAAAGTGTGCACTCCTAAAATTATAATTTGCATACATAGGAGGAACCCTCATGCTTCTACGCCATCTAAAACCATTATGCCAATAATAAGCACCAGTAAATGAATCGTAATAAAGGTTGATAGATGGAACATAGTAATAGCGCATAGATGCTTGATGTACATGTCCCACAGCCCATGCAGGAGGCGCTGAGTGAAATCCTCCGCCACCTGCAACATAAACCCTGCTCGAGCAAGAAGTTAATTGTAACAGGGCAAAAATCATCGCAACATATAGTAAATTTTTCATAAGCAATAAAGTAGTTGTAAAAATAATTAAACAAATACTTTACCAAACTTAGTTTACATTTTAAAAAATATTCACAAAGTGCAGCAGTTTATATATAAAATATATCGTTTTAAAGAATAAAACACACTTAACACAATAAATAAGCTATCTCTTATTTCAATGAAAAATATAAATTATACATAATATTTGAAACAAAAGACCTTACTTCAACCAGTTAAAAATCGAGTAGGAGGAAAATAAAATAGTTTTCCTCCTATTTTATTTTCCGACCTCTCACACCACCTTGCGTACCGTTCGGTACAGGGCGGTTCCTTAAGTTTTGACCCTAACCTTTTGGTAGTAGTCTGACAGGAATATATAGCCTGCCTGTCTAAGTCTATCTATGGTGATAGTGGTATTAAGGATAAAGCTATTGGCTATATGCCAATAGACTTTCCTCGTGTTTGCCCACTCTAAAGCTTTGAATTTATTAACACCAAGCTTAACAAGATTCCTCAGTTTGGTTTTCACCCGTTTCCACTGTTTCCAGATAACCATTCTGATTCTCCTCCTGTACCATTCATCTATCCTTAGTAACAGGCTTTGCATATCTGCCAGTTTAAAGTAGCCCACCCAGCCGACAATGTATTGGCGAAGCTTTTCCTTCCTACGTGCATTTCCCCAGCCGTTGCTGCGTGATGTCAGTTCTTTTAGTTTCACTTTCATCTTCAATACACTTTTTGGGTGTATACGCAACCGACCTACCCCCTTCGTTTTATAAAACGAATAGCCAAGGAATTTGACCTTGGATATAGGAACGGTTTGGCTTTTCTCCTTGTTCTCTTTCAGGAACAGCTTATCTTCTATGAAGCAGATTAGCGACCTCTTTACACGTTCTGCACTTCGCTTGCTCCTGCACCAGATAACCATGTCATCTGCGTAACGTACAAACTTGTGCCCCCTTCGTTCCAGCTCACCGTCCAGCTCATTGAGCATAATATTACTCAACAAGGGGCTTAGAGGGCCTCCTTGAGGCACTCCCATTTCACTGGTCTCAAAGCTTCCCCCTACCTGCACTCCGGCGTTCAGGTATTTGTGTATCAGCGATACTACCCGTCCGTCCTTGATTGTGCGCGAAAGTACTTCTATTAGTTTGCTATGGTTCACCTTATCGAAGAACTTCTCCAAGTCCAAATCGACTGCGTAAACGTAGCCCTCTGTGATATAGCTTCTACACTTTTCTAGAGCCTGGTGGGCGTTGCGCTTTGGCCTAAACCCATAACTGTGGTCGCTGAATTGGGGTTCGTAGAGGGGGATAAGTGACTGGGCAATTGCTTGTTGAATTACTCTGTCCACTACCGCGGGTATGCCCAATTGTCGCTTTTGTCCGTTGTCCTTAGGTATTTCTACCCTGCGGACAGGATTGGGGCGGTACTTGCCCTGCAATATGGATGTTACCAGTTCGTCCTTGTTTGCGACAAGATAACCTTTGAGGGATTCGACTTCCATCTCATCAACACCTCCTGCTCCTTTGTTGCGCTTTACCTGTTTATAGGCTGCGTTCAGGTTGGATGGCGACAGAACAAACTCTAACAGTCCATACCCTAATCGATTAGTATCCGTGAGGTTGTTTTCAGTTATCCACATGAAAGTCTGCCCTCCCACATATCCTTCGGATGCCGTCCTATTCTTTTGTGGGCAGGTCTTTTCTTCAAAGATATTCTGCTTTCTTCCTTTCATGCGGTAACATTCATTCACTTCTCACTCCTTAAAGTTCAGCCCTTCCCAGATCTAGTCGTTATCTGGTACTATGGCTTCGGCTGACTTCTCATGGCAAGCTTTACTCCGTGCTTCTTACTCTGTTTCCGCACGTCCATGAGACCTCCCGTGGTAAGGCAACTCACTTTCTCTCCATGTCCCCGCCTCATTTACATTCCGATGTCCGTGTAATCTTTGGACTTCGACTTGTTTGGTAGTCTCATCCCACCGGTTATGCCTGATAAGGTTCGTGTTACTCGGGGCAGAGTTTTGCCGCCAGCTTCCTTCAGATTCCACTTCACAGTGGACACCCTTGCTATTGGCTAGTGGTTGGCGATTACAAACCCCCACAGTGGACTTTCACCACCTAGTTAGTTACCATGCACGGCACACCAAAAAAAGGCAGTCCTTTGGAGACTGCCTCTGTTATTACCAATTAGGTAAAATTATCTGGTGCGTGCATTTCGTCTATCTTGAGCGGGTGTATTTCCTCCAGTGTTTGCCCTCCTATTGTTATTTCCTCCAGCCTGTTGTTGACGACGGTTAGCTGGTGCTGCACTTTGATTTCTTCCGGCAGGTTCAGCATTCCTTGTATTTTGATTTCGTTGGTTATTAGCCGGTGCTGCATTCCTCGTACGCTGATTTCGTTGGTTATTAGCCGGGGCAGCCTCTCTTGTCTGACGGTTCCTTTGATTGCTTGCAGGGGCAGCATTCCTAGACCTATCATTCCTAGCTGGTCTTGCATTGGAACTATTTTGGTTTTGAGCATTTCCCCTGTCATTATTATCATTGACACCTGACCTACGCCTACCTGGATTTCCGGCATTGTTATTTGCAGGTGGAGTATCAGTATTTCTTTGGTTTGCTCTTCTTTCCCTTGTATTGGCATTACGGTTATTCTGACCACTAGAATTACCATCCCTTCTATTACGAACCCTGCTATTGTTATTCTGCCTGTTTGCCGGATCAGAGGCTGCCGCCCTTCTATCAGGAACTACGGTGTTACGGTCCCTACTTGGTCTAGTATTGTTATTATTATTAGAAGGTCTGGAATTGTTAGGCCCAGAAGATCCAGTGTTGCTTACCCTTTGCCTACCTGCTGGATGCAACCTTTGATGCCTGCTGTTCTGCCTATAAGGGTCTGTCCCATTATAATTGATTTGGGTAACATACATATTGTTTATGTTAACATTGTTATATTGAGCAGGCAAGCGAGAAGAGGTCATCCAAGTACCTCCATGATAATAATGATAATGCTGTGTATAGGTATCGTAGTATAGATTTAAGTCAGGAACATAGTAATACCTCATTTCACTTCTAAAACCATGAGCAGGCGCCCAAGGTGGTGGAGCGGCATTTTGATAAACAGGAGCGCGGTTTACATATACTGTCCTGCCACATGAAGATAATCCTAAAACAACAAAAGAAGTTAAGAGTAAATATATAAGACTTTTCATACACAATGTTTTTATGTCCTTACGAAAATATAGGTCCTTGGTTTAAAATGTTATTATTTTACGCTAGTTTCAAATTCTGTACCAAATAATATATCCTATATAACATTCTATAAAAAATATTATTTTACGCTAACAGCATTAAAACATAAAAGCTTTGCAAATTAGTATACCACAAGAACACGTTATTCCTTTGATCGAAAATATCAATAAAACAGCAAAAAAATATTCATACGGTCAAGAGAAACATAAAATAATAATTCAGGATCTACTTGGTAATGAAATTATTAATTTCAGATTACCTCTAAACATTTCATACCCAGAGTATGATAAAAACGATATAAACTACATTATACTTTTAATCCAATCTGGAAGTTGCTCTTTAGGAATGTATGAAGACGGAATAAATGTAGACCATAAAGTTTTTAAGTCATACATGGTTAGAAAAAAACAAGGAAAAAGTCAAATCAAGTACTTAAAGACCAAAGGAAAGTCAAGAGCGGGTTCAAGGGTAAGGTTAGGAAATACCGTAGAGTTTTTTGAAAACATCAATCACAGGCTCCAAGAGTACTTTGACAACTGGACTGTAAACAGAATTGCCATGAGCTGTTCTAAAATTTTGATTCCGTACCTTTTCAATTCAAAAGTACAATGTCCATTCAGTAAAAAAGACGACAGAATATATAAAATACCTAAGCATATTGAAACGCCTAACCATGAAGTACTGAACAACGTAAATCGCTTTCTACTGAAAGGGCATTTGATGTACAATGAAGAAAATCAAGATCTGGTGGATGAAATTTTGGACATATAAACATAATAGGACTTTTCATGTCAAATGATTGACGGTAAATACAATCAAGCTTATGCTAAAGGAAGAAAAAGAGAAATGGCTAAAAGAAGCTATAAAATTATCAGTACAAGGAGTTAAAAAACACAAAGGAGGTCCATTTGGAGCCGTTGTTGTAAAAAACGGACAAATTATAGGAAAAGGATTTAACCAAGTAACATCAAGCAATGACCCTACAGCGCATGCTGAAATAATAGCAATAAGAGAGGCTTGTAAATATTTAGATTCTTTTCAATTAGATGGTTGTGAAATCTATACAAGCTGTGAACCTTGTCCGATGTGCCTGGGGGCGATATATTGGGCAAGGCCTAAAGCCATTTACTATGCATGTACTAGAGAAACTGCGGCCGAGGCCGGTTTTGATGACTCGCTCATATATGATGAAATTAACAAGAGTGCTGAAAACAGAAAAATCCCTATGAAAAAAATTGACTTACCAAACGACCAAGAACCCTTTGATGAGTGGAAGAAAAAAGCAGATAAGACGGAGTATTAAACCACTACTTTTCGTAAACTATTACAAGGGGCGGTGGCATAAATAAAACTATAGGATTACCCATTTAAGTCTCTAGGAAGTAATAAGATTTTATTCTACGATAAAAATGCCTTTAAACTGCCTTTCTTAAATGGCGGTATGTCCCATTGTTAGAAAATAATACGGCCATTGATGAAATTGCGTTAAGAACTTTATAAGCATGGAGCGGCCAAAAAATTTGCTGTTTGAGCCCGACGCAAGGAGGGTGAGTTTCATCCCGATAGCTATCGGGATAGCGTAATGGTTATAAAGTTTAGCAAATTTCATCACAGGCCTTGACTTTTTTGCTTACTTTTTTTGTCTAAGAAAAAAAGTAAGGCCCTGCCGGCGAGGCAAAAAGTAACTAAACGAGCCCAAGTAAGCTAATAACACATAAGATATCTAATGGTTAACCCTATAAAAAAAAGCTTTTTTAAACAAAAAAACCTTAGGAGCTTTCCCCTAAGGTTTTTTAATCATTAGAAACTTTTTGCCTATTGACTCTTGTCTTTAATTTTTTCTTCAGCATCCTGCATTGCATATACCTTTTTAATGCTTTTTAACTCCTCCAAAGTTTCAAGCTCTTTATCCGAGGTAGGCTTGTTGCTGCCCGAGTATTCTTTAATGAACCTCTTGATTTCATTTTGCTTGTCCCTACGTGAAAGATACCTGCTTTTTACGACTTTTTCCATTACATTGTCAAAAGTAATCTTCATAAATGCGTTGTTTTTTTGTATTAAAAGATATGCAATAACTTGTTATTATGATGATTTTAAGAAAAGCAGTCAAACCTCACCCTTTTTACTACCAGTGCTTTAACTTAAAACAAGAAGTATATAGAACGTTTACTTGATTAACGTTTTCCTTACGGAAAAAACAACTTTTCTCAGAATAAACTTTGTATTCTTTGCGGCTCCTTATAATTGTTAACAAAGATATTTATAATTAGTTTAAAAATCATTGAAAAATATTAAAAACTAATAAAAGTTTCACTCAGCCATCCAGTAAATTAAAGATAGCTTCATGTATAACCCCCATATGCTCAGGTGCAAAATCATGTCCCATCTGAGGCACCCAAACACCTAAAGCTGCTGGTATTAAGTTTGCAGTTTTTTTACCGTGTTCTATAGGAATAAGCGGATCGTCTTCCCCATGAATGACCAAAGATGGCACTTTAACACCTTTCAAAGCACTTACCCTTGACCCGGAAGCATTGATAGCTGCAATATGCTGACGAAAAGCTCCCCTGTAAGGCGTATCGCGATTTCTCTTACTATATAAAGCTTTTTCGGCCAAAACTGCCATACGATCTTCTGATAAATAAGGCACAAAAACGCTGCGTGCAGCAATTCTTTGTCTCATTACCCCTACTTCAGAACCACCAATACCATACCTTAGACTAGCAGCGATAAGCCGAAGAAACAACTTCCTGTTCACCTGTGGCAGTTCAGGGTCATTTATATCAGCCGAAGACATAATAGAAGTAAGTGTCTGGACTCTGTGAGGGGTATGAATAGCCATACTTTGCCCGATCATCCCTCCCATAGAAATTCCTATAATATGGGCATTTTCAGCACCAACTTCATCCAATACAGATAAAGCATCCAAAGACATATCCTCTAAGGTGTACGGGTGATCAGCACTCCAGTCCCTCACTTTTTCTGAATTGCCAGTACTCCTATTATCATACCTAATCACATGATATCCATGATCTACCAAAGGTTCATAAAAAAACGCTGGCCATTCTAGAGCATCTCCCCCAAGTCCCATAATCAACAATACCGTTCCTTTAACTTCACCTAGAGGTTTTATGGACTCATACCATATTTCATAATCTCCAGACTTTACTTTTCCTGTATCCCCTACCACCAATTCAGGACTTTTTGAATTTAGAATATCCTGAATGATATCATCCGCCCTAGTGGGTAATGAAGGAGAAAAAGCAACTATAAGGATGACTAAACCAAGTATTAATGACAATAAAAAAAATGCACCCTTAATAACAATCTGCTTCATTCACATTTAAAGTGTCAAACCATTTACAAAAAAGTAAAATTACCAAACAAAAAATAAACAATGGCAGCAATTATCAATAAGGTCAAACATCCACAACCACCTCTGCCGCCAGAGCTGCTCAACAATTTACCAATTAATAATCCTTTCAATATTCGTCTCATAAAAATGCTTTTTTATTTAAAAAGTCTACAAATGTTTAAAGAGAAATTTCACATAAAATGTTTTACGACCAAGCTAAGTACAACCCGCGGAAAAAGTCACAAGTGTGCAGCATGGACAAGGTCTGCAAAATTTAAATCCGAAATATTCAACAGAGCTTTCTATTAGGCAACAAAACAAAAACAACTTTAAATCAGTCGGTTTCCTCACATTTGTGTCTTAACCTAGCGCTGCTATGCTTTACGAACCCAAAGCACTGATTTATTGTTATTTTGCTCCTCAAGACGAAACCTATCACATAAATTAAGGTTAAAGCTTTTTCAGCGACCATAAAAAAAGGCTGTCCTTGGACAGCCCCATATATGCAACAGAAAATGTTTATTGTTTAAATATATTACTCAGATATCCAATTTTTGGCTTCTTCCTTTTGTTCTGGTGAAAAGTATTTAATTTTTGCAGGGTTTACAAAGTCACTAGCCTTAGTAGCAAACTCTTCCCATTTTTTTTCACCAACAATAGCAACTTTTTCTAAGTCTGTGTAATGCTTAAACGAAAGTTTAAATTCATCCCATAAAGACTTAGGGTCTTCCCAACCTTCAAAATTCTCCAATTCTACATAAAGGTTAATCTTGCCATATTTGGCTACTGTTTCCTCTACCAAAGGAAACATTTGATTGTAGTCACTTTGATTAAGTTTTCCAGAAATTTTTGTAGCAAGAACGTTTTCCTGCGTCTTTTCAAGTAAATCAAACATAGTTTTCCCTCCTTTTACATACCCTTTTATATAACATTATAGATTAACAGACTAGTTCGATACCTCCCCGACCCCTACTGCTTTCTTACTATCTAACTTTTCTTTCGAATATGTTGTTTATTTATAAAGTACAATCTTATGAAATCAGAAAAGTATATATATCTTTTAGGAGTTGTGATTTTTTTAATGACATCCTTAGGTGCCAAGGCAAAAAGCCACAACAACCCCAAAAACCACCCACAGTATGAACAGTTACAAGAGGCATTGGAAAAGTACGAAGAAATTGCTAACAATGGTGGTTTTCATGAAGTCCCTTGGTTTGAAGGAGCTTTAAATTTAGGTGCTGTTTCAGATGTAGTGCCAGATATCAGAAAACGATTAGCAACAACTGGGGATATTGAAGAAGAAGCTGGCAAGTCTGACAGCCGGGAATATGATGAAGATGTGGCTTTAGCTGTAGGAAAGTTCCAAAAGAGGCACGGTCTCCAAGTAGACGGTATTACAGGCCCAGCTACACTTCAGCAAATGAACAAACCTATAGATGATAAATTAGAAAAAATAAAATTCTCTTTAGACAGTTGGGCGGACCTTCCAGAAGATTTAGGAGAAAAGTACATCTTTGTAAATATACCAGAGTTTGAACTCACTGCATACGAAGACAAAGATGACAAAAAGTTTTCTATGCGTGTTATCGTGGGAGATGAATACAATGGGCAAGAAACACCTGCCTTCAACGATAGCATGCAATATATAGAGTTTAACCCTTATTGGAATATTCCTCACAGTATTGTCCAAAGAACCATGCTGCCACAAGCTAGAGAAGATACCACTTATTTAGAAAGGAACAACTATGAGATAGTTGACCAGTTTGCCGAGGACGCTGAAGTTTTTGAAAACACCCAGGAGAATTTAGACCTACTTGAGCAAGAAGAATTATTTCTTAGACAAAAACCAGGACCAAACAATGCTATGGGGCAGATGAAGTTTATGTTTCCTAATGAATATGCCATATACCTTCATGACACTCCACAAGATCACCTTTTTGATGTAGAAGAAAGGACTTTTAGTAATGGGTGCATTCGTGTAGAAAACCCAGTAAAATTGGCAGAATATCTACTGAAAGACAATACCAACGCACCTGGACACTGGAACAGACAACGAATTATACAAGAAGCAAACCAAGATGAAACAACCCAGATTTACCTCATAGACAGGACTCCAATTTATATTATATATTGGACAGCATTTGTAGATGAAGACGGAAACTTAAACTTCCGGGACGACATTTATGATGAAAATGTTTAAAAAGGTAAAAAATAGACTTAATAAGTCAGGGAAAACAGTTCCCTGACTTAAACTTTAATTTCTTAAAGGTGGCGCCATAAATTCAGGCCCAACGGGATCTTTTACAGTCTTATTAATAATATCATCAATTAATTTCATATCCTCATGAGTAATTTTCCAACCAGATATTTCTTTGATAACATCTAGTTGCTGGGGCTTCCGAGCACCCCAAAGAGCCGTAGCGACACCTTGCTGAAGAATCCATCTGGCAGCTAAGTGTATGACACTTTTATTATAGTTACCAGCTATTTCATCTAACTTCTTCACCGCATCGAGATATTGAATATATCGAGGTTTTTGAAACTTAGGATCCTTTTTCCTTAAATCATCCCCTTCAAAAACAGTCTCCTCCTGCATCCTACCAGACAAAAGCCCACGACATATAGCACCATAGGTCATAAGAAAAATATTATTCTCTAAACAATATGGTAAATGCCTTTGCTCAATCTCCCTTTCAAAGAGGTTATAGGGAGGTTGCGAAAAATGAATAGGCGCTACTTCTCTGAAAGCATCCATCTGCTCATTATTATAATTGCTTACACCTATTGACCTTATTTTTCCTGATTTAAACAAGCTATACATAGCTTCTGCAGTTTCATGGAAAGGCACCAAAGTGTCTGGCCAATGAACAAACAAAATATCAACATAATCTGTTTGTAGCCTTTTTAAAGAATGTTCAACCTCTGACAATATCCGTTCCTTTGAAGCATTCCGGTGAACCTTTCCATTGTCGTCCCATTCAAGAGAGCATTTAGTAGAAACAATGAGCCCTTCACGTTTATTAATTTGGGCGATGGACTTTCCTACAATTCCCTCAGACCTGCCAAAACCATAAACCGGGGCAGTATCTATCAAGTTTACCCCCATTTGA
This sequence comes from Cytophagaceae bacterium ABcell3, assembly GCA_030913385.1. Lineage (NCBI taxonomy): Bacteria > Pseudomonadati > Bacteroidota > Cytophagia > Cytophagales > Cytophagaceae > Natronocytophaga > Natronocytophaga cellulosiphila. The sequence continues at coordinate 2,967,175 of CP133159.1, read as the reverse complement.
AATGCCTTTACAATTGTATCTACACATTCCTTTTCATCACTTCCTCCCCACATCCAACCACCAATAGCCCATGTACCCAATCCAATCCGTGACATTTCCTTTTTTAAAACTGGAATATACATTTTCTCCATAGACGTCGATATTAAAGTTTAAAAATTAAAAAAGTATAAAAAGGTATTCTCAAATACTCTCCTTACAGTCTAATGATAAGCACAAATTAGTAAACCTTTTTAAAAGTACCATAAGCCAACACACTAATTCTCTCATTGTTTATAACCTATTCCAAGCCTAAATCAAAAATTTTCAAAAAAAATTCTATAGACTGATAAAGATAAAAGAAACAAAAAGAATAGATATTTTATAAAAATATTACAATATATTACATAAAAATCCAAGGAATAAATTGGTAGCAAAAAGGAAAAAAAAGCTGATTTTCTATATCTTTATTAGTTGAAAAGTCCCGCAAAAACACTAATAATACTATTTAAACATAAAAAAATATAAAAAAAACGAACCTATTTGATAAACATAAACCCAAGGAAAATAGTTTATGCAAACCATTAACAATCAACAATCTTACAGGGATTAAAAACATTTAGGTTACAGTGACCTACGGAAAAAGCAGGCGTAAGAATATTGTTTTTTCTGGTTTTTTATAGAAAATATTTATAAATTCCGGTTACAACTTTACCAATTTTGATATTAACCCTATAAATAACGTCTTTTAAGATTATCAGACAACTTAGAAAAAGTACATTAAAGTAGTCCAATTAATATATATACATTACATTATGGAATTAAAAAGGCCGAATTTTTTAATTTACAACAACCTGAAAAAATGCCTGCTGCTCATGCTGCTATTGGCATGGGTTACGGAAGGTAGTTCACAAAACGTGACCATCTCTGGAGGTAATACAGTTTCCACCATTATGTGTGCAAACGGATTTATGTACACATGGGGAGATAATGCCGGAGGCAGACTAGGTAATGCCAGTGGCGATCTTATAGTAAATCAAATTACTGAGGATGCCAGGGTACAGTTTCCTGATGATGACCCATATTTTACTTCTGAAGGCATTGATGGAATTTTAGTTCGAAATGTGGATGCAGGTTCAGGAGCCCACTTTGTTGCCTCTGACTGCCATGACGGTGTTTGGTCTTGGGGTATAAACTCTTATGGGCAAATAGGAATAGGAACTACTAGTGAAGTAGTAAATACGCCAACAAGGGTATTAGCCGGAGAAAGAGTAAATCCACCAGGGACTCATCCTGATTTAATGGATTACTTAATAAATATTGAATTTATAGGAGGAGGTAATGAAGCTACTTATGTTGTTACTGAAGAAGGTACTGTTCTGGCATGGGGAAATAATTCCGTAGGGCAGTTGGGTAATGGAGATCAAACTTTAGAGTACAGCGCAGAACCTGTTTATGTAAGAACTCCAGATGGGAACCCACTAGAGGGTATAATAGCAATTGAAGCAGGAGATAATACAGCTTATGCTTTAGGGGAAAATGGAAGAATTTACTCCTGGGGAGCAGGAGGTTTTGGAGAAGGGATGGAGAGGAGTAGATATATGCTAGGAAGAAACGCTGATGGTACTGCTAATAATGGAGAGGAGGAAGATGATGACTTTTGGGCTAGGCCAGTTATAATGGCAGACGGCACCCCTTTAGAAAACATCGTAAGCCTTGGTGTTGGAGACGTTATGGTTTATGCCCTAGATGAAGATGGTTATGTATGGGCATGGGGAAATGGAGGTTGGAATGGTCTAAATGGGACAACTCCTGATTGGGGAAACCAAGAATATGGTGACCCTCCTCACTCAGACCCTAGAAGAGTCTTAGCTGGTGAATGGGGAGAGGAAACCGGTGAAGAGTATTTAAGAGCTATATCTGTTTCGGGCGGTCAAGGTTTTGGAACTGCCGTTACTATAGATAACAGACCTGTTTCATGGGGTAACAATATAGGTTGTGAAGACGGAATTGGAGGAGTACTAGGTAATGGGGAATCAGGCAACGAAACCGAAGGAGCTTTTACACCTGTTTTTATTCGAAGACAAAATGGCGAAATAGATAATAATGTTACAGAAATTTCTGCCGCCGATACATGGGGGTTCTATGTAACGGATGATATGAATTTTTATGCTTGGGGTAATAACCATGTAGGACAACTTGGGGTTGGGGACACTGATTGCAGATATTTTGCTGTTCCATTTAACCCTGGGGAATGTCGGCCACCAGACCCTGCGCCTGAAGTAAGGCTTAGTCCAAGAGACTTAACTGTATGTGAAGAGGTATTAAGTGAAGAAGGGCAATTAATAGATGCGGTTTTTAATTTAGGAGAAGATGCAGACCAGCAGGTAAGAGCAAGATATGAAGTTATATGGTATAAAGACGATGAGGCGTTCTTAACTGGAACTGCTGATGACAATACAATATTTACACAGGAAGTTTTTGAACCTGGGGAATATAAAATAACTATTGAATACACAGGTGATGATGTTCCATGTACTGTTTATGAGTTAGCAAAGGATTCTATAAACATTTCAGTTTTTGAACAAGAGTTCACTGTACCTGATGATTTAGAGTTCTGTGGGGACACTATTTTCACTAATGTAGAAACAGGAGAAGGTACTTATGACTGGTATACAGAATTAACTGGTGGTGACTTTTTAGGCAGAAGCTATAGAACTGATTCAGCATTAATTCTTGCAGAAAATGTCACTGAAATTTCAGAAGAGGATGATGGAACTTACTACACGGTTTATGTAGAAGAGTCTGGACACGTGAATGGGTCTATACCTCAAGGCTGCACTAATTCCAACCCCAACCAAACAAACGACTATCAAATAGATAACAACAGTAGGGTGGCATCACAGATCACGGTTTACGGAGAAGAAGTTGTAGTTGACACAGTAACCGTACTTCAACATGGTGAATGGGACTCGACTCCTGAAGATGAAAATGATTGGCAAGTTTGTATATATGGAACCCAGCCGGGTGCTCAAGCGAACACTTTAGCTGCTGATCCTAACACCGTCATTGGCTGTGGTCCTGTTACAAGCTTACCTGGCAATGATGGACAAGGCTTTTCTGAAATAAAAATACCAGTAAACGTAACCCTTGAAGGTTCTGAATCTGGAAGGCATTATTTTATTGGCTTTAGCAGTGCAAACACTGCCAGTCATATAAGAATGTCAGAGTGTACTGATGGTTACCCTGTCAATGACGATATACCAGATGAAGACCTTTTAGCATTAACAGCTTTACAAGAAGGGCAAAATACTAATGCCCAATCTAACACAATTAGAGGGCCTTTTCCTAACATTCAGTTTTCAGGTCCTCAAAAGTTCTGTACAAGAGTACCTGTGCTAATAAAAGAAGATTGCCCTTGTACTCCTCCAAATGAGCTTACTATCGCTCCGTCTGATACTGTAAGGCTTTGTGAAGGCTCAGAGCTTCTTCTGGAAGCAACAGTTGATACTACTGATCTTAATCCACTAAATGAAAACTTTTACTTCACTTGGTACTTAGATGAAGATCAGCTTGGCGCACCTTCTGTAGATTATGAAGATATTGATATTGCCGAAATCACTGTTGACCAAAGCGGACTTTACAGAATTAGAGTGGAAGACGGTACTACCGGAAACTCTAGCTGCTACTTAGAAGACTCTGTTTACGTCATTGTCGACGAACCTGTAGACCCGGGATCTATTGTTGATGAAGAACAAGTCATCTGTGTTGGCACAATACCAGATGCCCTACTTTCTGACGAACCTGCATCAGGCGGAAACGACTCAGGAGACTTCGATTACCAGTGGCAAAGCTCCCTAACCGGGGACGAGGAAGATTTTGATGACATTGCCGGTGCAGATGAGGAAGACTTTACACCTGATGCACTTGAAGAAAGTACTTATTTTAGAAGAATGGCAACTTCAGGGGAGTGCCCTCCAACCTATACAGATCCAGTCCTTGTAACTGTTATAGATGAAGTTGACCCTGGTGAGATCGGAGAAGACGTAGAAATTTGTATCAATACAATTCCTCCAACAATTGAAGAAACCGTTGCTGCAAGCGGCGGAGATGAGGATTTTGTTTATCAGTGGGAGGTGTCAATAGACGGAGACACTTGGGATGAAATAGATGGTGAAACAAGTATAGATTATTCTCCGTCTGACCCAATAAGTGAAGAGACTTATTATAGAAGAAGAGTTTCAGCAGGACCATGCGACTCTGTTTACTCTAACATTGTTACTATATCTATTACCCCAGTACTGACAGGTGGCGCCATCAGCCAAGACCAAAGAACCTGCTACGATGTAGAACCTGACTTCCCATTGGTAAGCGAACAAGATGCCGATGGCGGGGACGGAACCTATGAGTACACCTGGCAGTCTGCCTCTCTGGACGATCCTGAGAACTGGACACCGGAAAGTGCTGCCGATGGCAGTGAACTTGTACTTGGTGCCCTTACCGAAAGCAGGATGTACAGACGTATGGTAGTGTCGGGTGACAACGAAGAGTGTAATACTGCTTATTCCGACACCGTCACTGTTACTGTTTATGAGATGACAGAACCAGGCACCATCGGTGACCCGGAGATCATTTGCTATAACGGAACGCCTTCGGAACTGATCAATGTTGACCTGCCTACGGAAGGCGATACCGAAGAGGTTGTACCTTATACATACCGCTGGTTATATGCAGAAGAAAGCGCACCAGGCTCTTGGGCCGCTGCCGGAGGAACGGGAGAGAATTTCCAGCCGGGGCAACTTACCGAAACCACTTGGTTTGTAAGGGAAGTTACTTCTGGCAACTGCCCTCCTGTAGAGTCTGACCCTATAGAGATTGCTGTTACAGACCCACTGGAGCCGGGCGCTATCGGGGACGACACAACCATATGCGCAGGTTCTTCGCCTGGCACTATTGCGGAAATTGACCCTGCCGAAGGCGGTGGCGGAGGCTATACCTACGTTTGGGAAAAATCTGAGGACAACGGCCCATGGGAAGTGATAGATGACGAAACAGCTTTTGAATACACCCCTGACAATGTCCTTGTCGATACAAGGTACAGAAGGATTGTGTCCACCGATGTTTGCGATGCAGAAGAGTCAAATATCGTCACAGTCTCTGTACTGCCAGGGCTTGACCCAGGAGAGATTGCCGATGACCAGGCCATCTGTTACGATACCCAGCCAGACGAGATCATTAGCGTGTCATCGGCACAGGGCGGTACAGGAGATTTTGACTACTCTTGGCTCTATGCGACCGAAGACGATATCGCAAATGACGACTGGAACCCAATAACTGGCGAAGATGGCCTTACCTATACCCCGGACAACCTTACCGAGTCTACCTATTTTGCCAGAATGGTAGTGTCCGGTACGGGCGACTGTAACACTTCTGTTACCATGCCTGTATTCATCGAGGTATATGAAGACTTGACCCCTGGCGCTATCGAAGATGACCAGGAAATTTGCGAGGACGAAACTCCTGAGCCGATCACAGAGCTTACGCCTGCTGCAGGAGGAGACGGTGACTATGCCTACACTTGGGAAATGACAGAAGACAATGGCACTACCTGGACAACAATAAGTGGCGCAACGACTGCAACCTATGCACCTGGCGCGCTTACCCAGACCACTATCTACAGAAGGAACGTGACTTCGGGCGACTGTGGCACGGTAACATCGAACATGGTAGAAATCGATGTGACCCCAAATGAAGCGGTAGACGTTTCAATCACCAACCCAGGGAATACGTGTATCGGGGAAAACATGACTTTCAATGCAACCCCTCAAAATGAAGGAAATTCCCCTGTATATGCCTGGTATGTCAATGATACCGAAGTACCGGGGGGAACAGGATCCAGTTTCACTACCGATGACCTCAATGACGGGGACAGGGTAAAAGTGATACTTACTTCTTCTATAGAATGTACAACAAACAACCCGGCAGAGTCAAACGAAGAAGTGGCGGACATCACCACTTCAGTGATCCCTGCCGTAACGATCAACAACCCGGATGATATCTGTGAAGGTGAAGAAGTGAACTTTACGGCCAACCCTTCTGGTGGCGGGAACACTCCTACCTACGAGTGGTTTGTAAACGGTGTATCGCAAGGACCGGAAGACTTAGTTGCCACATGGTCAAGCGACCAGTTGCAAGATGGAGACGAGGTACACGTGGTCATGACCTCTAGCTCACAATGTATCGATGCGAGCGTTAGCGATGAAGCAACCTCCAACACCCATGAGATGGAAGTGATCGAGAATGCGGTTGTAAGTGTGTCCATAAGCGCCAACCCTGCTTCAAGGGAGTGCGAAGGCACACCGGTCACCTTTACGGCCACTCCGACCAACGAAGGCACCTCCCCTACTTACCAATGGTATGTCAACGGGCAGCCAACAGGGATGAACAATCCGGTATTTGAAGCGGACGACCTAGAAGACGAAGACGAGGTATGGGTAGAGATGGAGTCGTCGCTTAGATGTGTCGTGCAAAGGGATGCTGCCTCAAACATCCATGAGATGGAAGTCGAGCCGATAGTACCCGTTTCTGTTTCCCTACAAGGGCCTTCAGGAACCATTTGCGAAGGTGCAGAAGCCACCTTTACCGCTACCCCGACCAATGGCGGGTCAAACCCTACATACCAGTGGTTTGTAGAAGGACAGTTGCAAGCCGAAACAAGCGACGTATTTGTGAGCGACGAGCTCAGTGACGATGATGAAGTTGAGGTAAGGCTTACCTCAAGCGAAATGTGCCCGGACGGCACGGCCAGCGACAACTTCACTGCCGACATATTTACCATGCCAGATATCAATGTCACCCCAACACCTGTGGTGATGTGCGAAGGAAGTTCTCAGCTATTGACACCTGACGTTAACGAATCAGGAAGTACCTATGAATGGTTTATCGACGGTACAAGCACAGGACATAACTCAAGGACTTACATGGCTTCTGAGACTGGAACACATACTGTATGGGTAGACTTCCCGCACGGATGCGGCAAGGAGTCGGAGCCGGCAGAGGTGACCGTACTGCCTGAGCCTGACCCTGTGATCAACGAAGACAGCACGACCATTTGTGAAGACGAATATGCTACTTTCACTGTGGACGCCTCTGACAACAACAACTCGATACAGTGGTACCTGAACGGTATGCCTATAGACGGTGAGACCGGCCATACCATACATATCAACGAGCCGGGCTTGCTGACGGTAGTCGAAGACAACGGGACATGCAACACTAGGTCTACAGAAGTGCCGCTGGTAGTGATACCAAACCCTGTTCCATATGCCGGGGAAGACGTGACGGTAATAGAAGGGGATCCGGTACAACTGACGGCAACTGGCGGGGAAACATTTAGCTGGTACCCTGAAGACGGGCTGGACGACCCGAACATCCCTAACCCGGTTTTCATTTCGGAAGACAACATTACCTATACGGTAACGGTGGCAAACGAGCACTGTGAGGGACAGGACGAAGTGAACATTACGGTCCAAAAGCCGATCGTGGTACGCAACTCGTTCACGCCAAACGGTGACAACATAAACGACACTTGGTACATCGAGAACCTGGAAAGGTTCCCGGACGCAAGGATCGAGATATACAACAGGTGGGGTAGTCTTGTATGGTTGTCAGATGGCCCTGCCGAGTGGGACGGTACAAACTTCAGGAACAACGAAGATTTGCCGGTGGCCACTTATTACTATGTCATCATCCTTAATTCTGAAATATTTGACAAGCCATATACTGGCCATGTAACTATTGTGAGATAATTATAAGACAAAGATAAAACATGAAAAAACTACTAATATTCTTTTTCCTGCAATTATCTGTAGTTGCAGTATTTGGCCAGCAAAGGCCCCAGTACTCCCAGTATATGGTGAACCCGTTCCTGCTCAACCCCGCGGTGGCAGGAACGGAAGACTATGCTGATTTCAGGGCCGGTTACAGAAATCAATGGATCGGGTTTCCAGGCGCACCGACCACTATCTACCTTAGTGGACATGCCCCCATAGGAAAGGGAATGGTACAGAACAACAGGACAAGGGTCAAAAAGAACGGGTTCCATGCTGTAGGTGGTGTCGTGTCAAACGATGTCACAGGGCCAAGCAGCAGGTTGACAATTACCGCTTCCTACGCTTACCACCTAAAAATTGCCCCTAAAACTTTTATCTCCATGGGTATATCGGGTGGAATGCAGCAATATATGTTGGACGAGTCACAACTGACCACTGTAGTGGACAACGACCCGATGATTCACGGTATTTCAAATACCTCGTTGGCAGATGTAAGTACAGGCTTCTGGTTGTACAACCCTAACTATTTTGTGGGCGGTTCCATTAGCCAGATATTCAACCCTGTTATTTTCAACCACCATACCAATGAGATGGAAAACCATGGAAGGCTTAACCACCATTACTTCATAACTTCCGGTGTAAGGATCCCATTGGATCATGACTGGTCGTTGGTGCCATCGGTACTACTTAAAGGCGTCACCCCTGCCCCACTATCTTTTGACGTAAACTGCAAGATCAGGTACCAAAACATTGCATGGGGCGGTATCTCCTACAGACGTACAGATGCAGTGGCAGCCATGGTAGGCTTTATATTGAACGACAGGTTTGACATTAGTTATTCTTATGACTTCATCACCTCCAATATCAGGCACTATACAGGAGGTAGCCACGAAATTGTCATAGGTTATAGAATGCCACTCGCTCCGGGACTTGTATGCCCTTCTAAGTATTGGTAAGAAAATAATACCTCAATAAAAAAAGACTGTTGCTATTTGCGACAGTCTTTTTTTTATATCCCCCCTAACCCAAACCTGCTTGAAAATTCACAGCTATACGTAGCCACAAAGAATGCCTGGTGGCTACGTATAGCTAACATAAAAGCATATTGAATAACCTCGAATGTGTGGCCGTAAAGTAGATTGTACACTTATGGTTAGCCGAAAACTAACCAGTATGGCTTGAACCTTAAACATACATTAGGACTTTCTTTTACCCCTCATAACGAAATCTAATACATAATCCAGGTTGATTATGTGCTTGAACTTAAAAACATCTACGGAAAAATCCTTAAATCATCTATAGAGGTTAAGTTCAAAGAATGGATAAATAAAACCTACGCCATTTAAACCATGAAACTTCTAACAGGTAGCCAATACTGTAGACAATAACCCAAAGAATCATACATAACGTTTTTGCAACAAGTCATTCATTGCCATTGCAGAATAATATAAAAACCTTTCTTAACAATTATGCTCTAAATGATTAAACAACTAACTGTCAGTAGCTTTTCAATCATTTTCTAAATAATAAAAAAACAAAACGAACCTAAAACCAAAAAAAGTTCTCAAAATATTTGATTTTTTTTATATAAATAGTATAAATAAAAATATTTATTATTATATTTAAAAACTTGGAGATAAAGTACACTATAATAAACAAAAGGAAAAATATAAGAAAAACACAAAACCAACTATGTATTTCACTATATTTCTAAGTTATAAATAAATAGTATCAATAAAATAAAAAAAAACTATCAACAGAGGTTACTTTTTAGTCGCTAATGATATATAGCGCTGGATCTGTTAAAAAATGTGTCAGATCTTGATTTAGTTCTTTTACTTATTCTTTTATTATTGAGCAATGAAACCGAAAGAGCGGAACAATATCTCCGCTGCCCTAAAAAAAAGTTGGCTGCTGCTAGTGCTGCTGTCTGCTAGTATAACATCTGGTTATACTCAAAACTTGCATATTTCAGGAGGAAATACTGTTTCCACTATTATGTGTACAAATGGTTTTATGTATACTTGGGGAGATAACACCGGTGAACGGTTAGGGCATGATGGCCCTCAACCCTATACAACTAGTCCTCGACAAGTTTTATTCCCTACCAATGATCCGTATTTTAATTCATTGGGTCGAGGGATAGAGGTAAGAAATGTGGACGCTGGGTCAGGGGCGCACTTCATTGCTTCAGATTGTTATGGCGGTGTGTGGTCATGGGGGATAAACCCTTATGGGCAAATTGGAATTGGCGAAAACGAAGGTGTGGTAAGTCGCCCAACCAGAGTTTTAAGAGGAGAACATCCCGGTGGAGGTGATATCCATCCGTCCTTAGCTGATTATTTAGTAGATATTACCTTTATAGCTGGTGGTAATGAGGCCAGTTATGTTGTAACAAAAGAGGGCGAGGTTCTTGCATGGGGAAGAAATAACCTGGGGCAGCTTGGCATCGGAGAATATACTGATTTTGAAACCACACCAAGATATGTGTTAACAGGACCGGGACAACGTCTTACCAATGTTGTTGAAGTTGGAGCCGGAGACTATACCGCCTATGCGCGAACAGCAGATGGCCGTATTTTTTCATGGGGTGCCGGAACATCACCTTTAGGTGGATCTGGAATGTTAGGCCGTAATGCCGCAGGCACCGCCAACAACGGGAATGAAGTTGCCAATGACAACTTTGCCAGACCTGTTTTAATGCGAAATGGACAACCATTAAGAAATATTGTTTCGCTAAATGCTGGGGACGTCATGTGTCTTGCTCTAGACGCTGACGGCTTTGTTTGGGCTTGGGGCAATGCAGGCTGGGGAGGAAATACAGGGCAAGGTGCAACCGCTACACATTCTGACCCAAGAAGGGTACTTGCGGGTGAATGGGGAACCGCCCCGGGCTCTGCAGGACTAGGAGAAACATTTTTAAGAGCAAGATCTATATCAGGTGGACAAGGCTTTGGAACCGCTGTTACTATAGATGGAATTCCTGTTGCTTGGGGGAACAACGGAGCATGTGGCGTTAATGCAGCCGGAGGCAGCTTAGGAAATGGAGGCACTACTGCATCATCTGTTCCAGTAATAATTAGAACTGGTGCAAACAACTATCATTCTAATGTTATTCAAATTTCGGCAGCAGATACTTGGGGTTATTATATAACTGAAGACAACCAGATATTCACGTGGGGTAATAATGGTCGTGGACAACTTGGGTTAGGGAATACCACCTGCCGCAACTATGCCACACAATTTAGTTTACCTGCATGTACTTTCCCTGCTCCTAACCCAGAAGCCAGTATTAGCCCAAGCTCTTTTTCTGTATGTTCTGCAAAATGGGACGGAACAATTTTAAACTCCAACTTTATAGTAGGCAGTGCGCTAGCAAGTGACTATGCAATAAGATGGTATAAAGACGGAGACTTGGTCAGATCTGGGCACGCTGGAAATGCAGCCACCTATTTAGCTGAACTAGTAGGAGAATATAGCATAGAGATAGAGTATATCGGAGACGACATACCTTGTACTCCTTATGAAATAGCCCGTGACACTATTCTTATTTCAGAATGGCCTCAAGAATTTTCTGTTCCAGATGACCTTACTTTTTGTGGGGACTCTATTACTGCAAATGTAGCTACAGGACAAGGACTCTATGAGTGGTTTACTGAAGAGACCGGAGGTGTATCTCTCGGAACAAGTGTCCGTACAGGAAACGTAAGGTTCCCTAAAACTTCAGTTACAGAGGTAAACGAACAGGAATACACTGTTTATGTAGAAGAGATTGGTTTTGGAAGCGGAAATGTAGGTTCTGTTACACCTCCTGGTTGTACCCCTACTGATCAATCCGATCCTAAACAGACCAATTCAATGATTACTGTCTTTGATGGTAATGTAACCATCGATACAGTTTCTGTTTATCATTACGGTAACGGTGGAGCTACAGGAAACAGGGATTGGCAGGTTTGTATTTATGGATCAAGATTGCACAATCAAAGGCCAATCGCTGACAGGGACAATGTTATAGCTTGTGGCCCCGTGGTTTCTTTTCCTAATCATAACATTAACAACGACAGAATTGAATTAAGGATACCTGTAGAGGTTACCCTTGAAGGCGCTTCTACAGGAACTGATTACTGGATAGGGTTCTCTAGCAACACTACTGGAGAAAGAACAACTTATTTTGAATGCAACCCGAACTACCCTGTTTTAGACGATCTTCCAAATGGAGAATTTGTTAGTATGGTTAATGCTGATAAACATGGCAATGGAAACCAAAACCCTCAATGGGGGCAATTTGCTAACATCCAGTTTACTGCTGAACAAAGGTTTTGTACGAGAGTTCCAGTTACAATTACGGAAGAGTGTCCTTGCACCCCTCCTAACGAAATCACTTTTGCCTCCACCGATACTTCTATTTGCGTTGGGGAGGACCTTATAATCAGTGCCACTATAGACACTACTGACCTAACCCCTCTTAAAGGGTATCACTTTACGTGGTTCCATAATGGAGTTGCCTTAGGTACAGCGTCAACTACATACGTCAACCTCGAATTATCATCCATTACTACAGACCAAGCAGGAACATATACCCTTAGAGTTGAAGATGGCAATGAAGGAACGATAAGCTGTTTCCTTGAGGAATCTATTGATGTCATAGTCCATGAAGAGGTTGTTCCAGGAGCTATAGAAAGCGAGCAGACAATCTGTACAGGTACGTCTCCTTTGGAATTAATTACTGCAACGGCCGCTTCAGGAGGAGATGGCTCTGGAGATTTTACATGGCAATGGCAAGTTTCCACAACTGGAGTTGCAGATGAAGATTTTTCAGACATATCCGGGGAAGAAAGTGAAAGCTTAACTGCTGGCTCTTTAACCCAGGACACTTACTTTAGAAGGGTTGCTTACTCTGGTGAATGCCCAGGAAGACCAACAGACCCTATACTAATAACTGTAGTTGAACCAGTAGATCCTGGAACTATAGGGGAAGACATAGAAATTTGTGAAAACACTGTACCTCCTATTATGGAAACAGTCACTCCTGCCACAGGTGGCCTTGGAGAGGACACCTATATCTATCAGTGGGAACAATCTATTGATGGAGGCAATACTTGGACTGAAATAGCTGGTGCTATTGATGCTGACTTTGAGCCGACAAACCCTATCAGTGTGGAAACCCATTATAGAAGAAAAGTTTCATCGGGTCCATGTGATGCAGAGTATACCAATACCGTAATTGTCTCTATAAGACCAGAGTTAATACCAGGTACTATTCAAGAAGACCAGCAAACCTGTTATAACATTGCCCCATCCCCTATTACCAATGTGACCCTTGCCACTGGTGGCACAGGAACTTACGACTACAGTTGGGAATCATCGACAGATGGTGGGGTTACATGGAACCCAGAATCAGGTACAGGAGAAGATCTTACTCTAGGTGGTTTAATAACTTCAACCATGTACAGGCGGGTGGTAACTTCTGGCACCGAAACAGAGTGTAACACAGCTTATACAACACCAATTACTATTACTGTTTATAATGAACCTACTCCTGGAAGTATTGGCGACGACCAAATTATATGCTCAGGTGACACACCTGCATTGATAAGCAACATAGAAGATCCAAGTGGAGGTGATGCAACCTATACTTACCGATGGTTCGCATCTACAACAGGCGCCACAGGTACTTACTCCACAGTTGGCGGGGTAAATCCTGATTTTCAAGCAGGAAGCCTTACTCAAACAACTTGGTTTGTAAGAGAAGTAACATCAGGGAATTGCCCATCTGTTAATTCACTACCTGTCCAGGTTGAAGTTGTTGATCCTTTAACGGCAGGAACTATTGGTACCGATGCTCAAATTTGCGGCGGCACCTCTCCAGGAACTTTGACTGAAGTTTTATCTCCAACAGGAGGAAATGGCACTTATACCTATATTTGGGAGGCATCAGTTAATAATGGCCCATGGGAGGAAGTTGCGAGTGGTACAGACCCAGAGTTTACCCCTGGTAATATCATGGAAGAAACACGTTTTAGGAGACTTGTTACCTCTGGTCCTTGTGGCCCTGAAGTATCTAACATTGTTACTATTTCAGTACTTCCAGGGCTTAACCCGGGAATAATTGCTTCGGATCAAAACATTTGCTACAACTCCACCCCTACCACTATTACCAACACAGAAGCTGCTTCTGGTGGTGAGGGAGCTGGAACGTACAATTACCAGTGGCAAATGGCATTAGCAAGTGACCCAAGCAACTGGTCGGATATTATAGGTGAAACAGGTACTACTTATGCTCCAGGCGCACTTACTACTACAACTCTTTACAGAAGAGTAGTAGTGTCTGGAACCGGTATTTGCAATACATCTATGACTGATCCTGTGACCATACACGTCTATGAAGATCTTGAACCAGGAACAATAGGAGCTGATCAGAATATTTGTGAAGGTGATATTCCTGATGAACTCATAGAGCTCTCTCCTGCAACAGGAGGTACAGAACAATATACTTATCAGTGGGAAAGCACAGTGGACAATGGTAGCAATTGGACATTAATAGCTGGAGCAACATCTGCCTCTTACCTTTCCCCTGCACTAACTCAAACTACAGCATTCCGAAGAAATGTAACTTCAGGTGCATGCGGTACTGTTACAAGCCAAGAAATTGTGATTAATGTAACGCCTAATGTAGCAGTAGATGTAACCATTGGTGATCCAGGAGATATTTGTGCAAACGAACCTGTTGTGTTCGAAGCTACCCCAGTTAATGAAGGTACAAATCCTACTTATACTTGGCATGTTGATGGTATTCCTGTTTCTGGTGCAAACGGCCCGATCTTCACAACTTCTACTTTACAGGATCAACAGAGAGTAACAGTAGTGTTAAACTCTTCTATTGGATGTACCACTAACAACCCTGCGACTTCCAACGAAGTAGTGATGCAAGTAAAAGACGCTGTAGTTCCTTCGGTGAGCATTAATACTCCTTCAGAGATTTGTGCCGGAACGAATGTTATCTTTAATGCAATTCCATCAGGTGGAGGAGACAATCCAACTTTCGAATGGTTTGTTAATGGCTCACCTCAAGGAATCTCTGGTGCTTCTTACTCAAATGACCAACTGAATGACGGAGATGAAATTCATGTAATCATGACTTCCAACTCTCTATGTCTCGCAGACCCTAATGCACCGGATGCTCAATCAAATACACATACTATGAATGTGGTTGATAATGTTCCAGTAAGTGTCACCATCAATGAACCAGACAAAATATGTGCAGGAGCAACTGTTACCTATAATGCTGTAGCTGTAAATCAAGGACTAACTCCTACATATCAGTGGTATGTGAATGGACAGCCAAGAGGAATGAACAGCCCTACATTTACACCGACTAATTTACCTGTTGGTCAAAACAATGTGAGTGTAATGGTAACATCTTCTCTAAACTGTGTATTAGATAACCCTGCGTCTTCTAATGTCCATACATTGACAGTTGACCCTGTATTACCTGTTTCAGTTTCAATTCAAGGTCCTCAGGTAACACTTTGTGAAGAAGATAATGCAGTCTTTACCGCAAACCCTGTAAACCCAGGCACCAACCCGCAATATGTTTGGAGCGTAGCAGGGGTCATACAAGCAGAAACAAGCAATCAGTTTGTATCCAATACCATAAGACCAGGGCAACGTGTTACCGTAGAACTAACCTCTTCAGAAGAATGTCAGACAGGGCCTGCTACTGCAAACTTTACCCCGGACATATTTGAAATCCCGGTTGTTTCTATAGCGCCTTCTCCGGTTAACATATGCCAAGGCAGTACACAACCTTTAAGGCCAAGATCAGATACTGATCTTCCTAATGGAAGTTCAGTAGAATGGTTCCGTGACTCTGTTAGCCTAGGCGTGCACCAATGGTACCCTGCAAACAGTGCAGGTTCATATCATATAGAAGTTACTTTCCCGTATGGGTGTAGCACTACGTCAGACCCTACAGAGGTAAAAGTTATAGATGTACAAGAACCAGTTATTAATGAAGCTGACACAACAATTTGCGAAGACGAGTACATGAAATTTACTGTTGACAATACCATAGGACAACTCCAGTGGTACAGGAACGGCATATTGATGCCAGGAGAAACTGATGCAACATTAAATGTAAACCAGCCAGGATCTTATACTGTAGTAGAAAGTATTCTACATTGCACAGCCCTTTCTAACGAAGCTAACTTGCAAGTGGTATCAATTCCTAATGCCAATGCAGGTATGGATCAAACAGTGCTAGAAGGATCACCAGTGCAACTTTTTGCCACAGGAGGCGAAACATATGAATGGTTCCCTACCGTAGGCTTAAGCGATGCCAATGTGCAAAATCCAATTTTCATGGCTGAAGATAACATTACCTATACGGTCACAGTCTCAAACGGAAGGTGTTCTGCTGAAGATGAGGTAAATATTATAGTACAAAAGCCAATCGTTGTAAGAAACTCATTTACACCAAATGGAGACAACATAAATGATACTTGGTTTATAGAAAACCTTGACAGATTCCCTTCTGCACGAATAGAAATTTACAACAGATGGGGTACGCTGGTATGGTTAAGTGATGGCCCTGCAGAGTGGAACGGTACCAACTTTAGGAATGGTGAAATTTTGCCGGTAGCCACTTATTACTATGTGATCATTCTTAACTCTGAAATTTTTGACAAACCTTACACTGGCCATGTAACTATTGTAAGATAGTATTTACTTCAATGAAAAAATTATTAGTACTCTTTTGTCTGCAATTAATAGTTATTGCAGCTTACGGTCAGCAAAGGCCCCAGTATTCACAGTACATGGTAAATCCGTTCTTGCTCAATCCTGCTGTAGCAGGAACGGAAGACTATGCTGACTTTCGTGCAGGATATAGAAACCAATGGGTTGGCTTTCCTGGTGCACCCAAAACACTATATCTAAGTGGGCATGCACCTATTGGGAAAAAACTCGTTGAGAACAACCGCTCAAGAATTAAGAAAAATGGCTTCCATGGTGTAGGAGGTATAATAACCAATGACGTTACTGGCCCTAGCAGAAGAATGACTATTACTGGTACGTATGCCTATCATTTAAAGATTGCTCCCAAGACTTATATTTCTATGGGACTTTCCGGTGGTATTCAGCAGTATGTTTTAGATGAGTCTCAACTTACTACGGTTATAGACAACGACCCTTTGATTCATGGGATATCCAATACATCATTGGCAGATGTAAGCACAGGTTTTTGGCTGTATTCTCCTGACTTCTATGTAGGAGGATCTATTAATCAAATATTCAACCCGGTAATATTTAGCCATCATACCAACGAAATGGAAAACCATGGCAGGCTCAACCACCACTACTTTATAACTTCCGGCGTAAGGATTCCTATAGATCATGACTGGTCATTGATCCCCTCTGTAGTATTAAAAGGGGTAAGTCCAGCTCCGTTATCTTTTGATATAAACTGTAAAGTAAGATATCAAAATGTGGCTTGGGGTGGTGTTTCTTATAGACGTACCGATGCAGTCGCTGCAATGGTGGGCTTTATTCTTAATGACCGGTTCGATGTTAGTTATTCTTATGATTTCATAACATCAAACATCAGGAGATATACAGGCGGAAGCCATGAAATTGTGATTGGCTATAGAATGCCTATCGTGCCTGGTTTGGTTTGCCCTTCCAAATACTGGTAGACCAGATTAGTGGATTAGAAACCCTATTAAAGATACCGAAAGATCAAATATCTTTAATAGGGTTTTATATTTATAAAATACCCATCCGATTATCTATTACCTGCCAAGCAAAAATTATTTATAATCCTGCAAGTCAGCCATTAGCATTTTTCTAGCTACGTGAATCCTATTCTTTACCGTACCCAGTGGAATACTTAGCTCCTCTGCAATTTCCTCATATTTGAAACCTGAAAAATGCATCATAAAAGGACGCTTTAGGTTTTCATCAAGCTTTTGCAGAGCACTGTTTATATCGTCCAACACCAAATTACCAGCCCCTTTATTACTGTCCGTATTTCCTTTGCTGGTAAAAGTGTAAGAGTCTTCTACAGGATCAACATAAACACTTCTTCTAGTTTTGTTGTATTTACTTATAAAGGTGTTTTTCATAATAATGTATAACCAAGCTTTGATGTTTGATCCTTGTTGGAACTTACTTTTATTTCTCAAAGCTTTAAGTACTGTGTCCTGAATAAGGTCATTAGCATCTTCTTCATTTCTGGTATACTTTAATGCCGGAGACTTTAAAGATTCAGAAGCAGTGTAAACTAGGTCGTTAAATTCTGATGGGATCATACTCATTACGTTTTTCGTTTGCGTTTATACAAATGTAATAAATCATCCATTTAAACAATAAAAAACGAAACATATTTCTATAAATACCGTAGTACGCACTATAATTAACATATATAAACATGTAATAAAGACTTTCAACAAGACAAACAAAACTAAAATTTTACTAATCACAAGTATTATATTACAAGACTGGCTTACGTACTATTTATACTTCTAAAAGCAATTTATCAAAAGAGCTATCTGAAATCAAAGACAAGTATAACATAGCTAAGGGTTACAGGTTATCTATAAAAAAACAGGTGTAAATATGGGCATTGAGTTATTTATATTCCTTTTGATTGTAGTAATACTGGCAATATTTGTCTTATACAATGTATTAAAACAAAAAGACGATAAAAAAAGAGGTAAAAAGCCTAAACCACCAGAAGAACCCGATAGGTTGGAATAATTAGGTTAGTTTTATCAGCTTCCCCCTCTGCTTAAGCTGAAAATACTAGTGCTATAGTTAAAAAAGTGTCAGGTTAAAAGTAGAAGTATGAGACTGTGCAGTCTGGCGGTTTGACTCCACTGAATCGTTTGTAGCAAAATAATAAACAGAGCTTGCGTTTCCACTTCTCAAATAGCTTTCTAAGATTTTCTGAATATCTTGGTTATCCCAATGCCCATTTACTACAGCTTTTAACTTTAGCAAGTCATTATTAAAATCATCGATAGGCAAATATCCAAAACCCAAATACTTTCCGCATTCAACAAGCACTATAGACAGTTCATCGTCACTCCTACCCTCTCCTTTTATGACATAAGTCTTAGCGCTTCCAATAAAGCTATCTATTGCTATCGAAACTTTAGCATTATACCGTTCAGGGCTTTCAGATTTCCCGCATGCCCCTTTACAAACACCTGCCCCATAATCAGTACAATGCCCTTGGGTATTTTGCAACCCTGTAAGGCGAGGACATAATTCAAAATCTTGGGTTGTTCTTGACAAAAAATCTCTTGCTTCTAAGATATACCGGAAGTAAAGCAGAGGCTTTTGGTGCTTCTTAACATTGCCAATCGTCAACCGCAAGTATCCTTCTTGGTCTTCATAGCTATAAATACCATAGTTTTGTTTGACCCGCTTCTGAACACGGTTATAGAATGGCCAGTGCTTTTTTATTTCGTAAGATTCTAACAAAAGCGCGATCAGTTCATTTCCGCATAAAGTGTATCTAACACCATGAATCTCTCTAATAAAATGCTGGCTTTGCTGACTCTTATTTTTAGCAGAAAAATGACTAATAACCCGCTTTTTAATATTCAAAGCTTTTCCTACATATATAACTTTCCCTTTTTGATTGAGAAAGTAATAAACCCCAGGCGCTTCTGGAAGGGCATCAAATTGCTCACGTGGTAAATGTCCGGGCAAAAGTGATTCACGAGAGTTTCTCTTCAGAGACTTTTCAATAAACCCTTCTGAATCGTTTTTTAAAAGAAGGGAGAAAAGGTGAACAGTTGCTTCTGCATCTCCGTATGCTCTGTGACGATTTTTTACAACTATCCCTAAGCTGTTGCATAAATTACCTAGGCTATAAGAAGGTAAACCGGGAAAAATTTTCCTACTAAGCCTTACTGAGCATAGTTTTGGCCGATCAAAAGTCTTGCCTATAGATTCAAATTCCTTCTTTAAAAAAGTATAATCAAAATTTACATTATGGGCGATAAAAACACTACCCTTGGTAATTGCATCTATTTCATCTGCAACATCTTCAAAAGAGGGAGCATCCCTTACCATTTCATTCGTAATACCTGTGAGAGAGGTAATAAAACCAGGGATACGAAGGTTCGGATTTAAAAGGGTATGATACTCGTCAATTATTCCATCTTTATTAAATCGAAAAATCGCAATTTCTATAATCCTATTTCCCGAGGCAACACCTCCGGTTGTTTCAATATCTACAATAGACCAGATCATTTTTTCACTTCGAAGCGGCAAGACCAAAGGTGACAACTAAACCTATAACGCTATAAACGGTCTATTAATATACCATAAGGAAAACACTAGGGAAAGTCAACCTTATACAAGAGGAAAGTATATTTTAAACTCAGAGCCTTTGTCTACCTCGCTTTCAACTATGATCTCCCCACCAACATTGTCTATCATCCTCTTAACAATAAAGAGGCCCACACCAGAGCCCTCTACATGATCATGCAAGCGCTTAAACATACTAAAAATCTTTCTTTTGTGCTTTTCATCCATCCCTAAACCATTATCTTTAACTTTTAACAGCACAAAGTCGCCATTTCTTTCGGTGCCAATTTCCACCAAAGGCTTCCTCTTAGGTGATGAATATTTCAGAGCATTTGTCACCAAATTATAAATAATACTTCGAAGGTTCTTTTTAGAGAACTTTATGTTTGGCACCTTAAAGTTGGTTCTTATTTCTGCCTTACTATTGACAGTCATCACTTTAATATCTTCTAACACCTCGTCTAGCATATGCTGAACAGACACCTCTTGAGGGGGATCGTCATACCCTTTATGGACATGCGAAATATCAGTTAGGTCTTTTAATGTTTCCTTAAAACGCTCTATAGACTCAAACATCATTTGATAAACAGGGTTCAACTCGTCTGACACCTCTGTCTCTGACAATACAGTTGAGAGTAAACCTTCTAAATTAGAAATAGGAGCCTTCAAGTCATGGGAGGCAGTATAAATAAAGTTGTCCAAATCAGAGTTGATCCTAGTAAGCTTTTCGTTCGTATGCACAAGTTCTTCAAAGCTTTTCTGACGTTCTTGGTTAGCTATTTGCAGTTCAACATTTCTGGCTTCTAGATCTTCAGTCAATCTTTTCAACTTTTCTTCAGCCACCTTTCTATCAGTAATATCCATTACAATACCAGCCATTCGGACTGGTATTTCATTTTGGTAGAAGGCCTTACCTTTGGCCGTAATCCACCTCACTTCATTATCAGCCCTGAGTATACGTGCCTCAAATTCCAAACTGCCAACTTCAGCAGCTATTTGAAACTTTTCTGCAACTTGTGCTTTATCTTCAGGCAAAATATGGGACATGAAAATTTCATACCCCCAACTTGGCAACAACTCTTTATATCCAAAAATCTGATCATGCTGCAAAGACCGCTCCGAAGTATCGTTTATCAAATCCAAATGCCAAGTACCCATATTTCCAGCTTCTAATGCAATCCGTAAGCTCTCTTCCCCTCTCTCCACCAATTTCCGACCCTTTATTTCACTTGTAATCTCATACCCAAAAGACAACACCCCATCAACTTCCCCTTCAGAATTATACAAGGCTTTATATATAGCATTAAAATACCTGGTTTCTAACTCACCATCTTCTTTATAAAAATCAATAGCAACTTCTTTACATGAATAAGTCTTACCTGTTTCATATACATTTTTTAAAATATCAGAAACTTCCTGTCCCGTAAGTTCAGGAACAGCTTCAAGCAAGGATTTCCCTACCAATGATTTACCTGGAAAAAGTTTTTGATACTCAGGGTTAACAAGCTCAATAACAAAATTTGGCCCACGCATAACAGCGATACCTGCCGGTATTTCCATATAAAGATCATGCAAAACTTGAGCTTGCTTCTTTGCTTCCTCACGTGCAGCAAGTTCAGCAGACAAAAGCTTCTCCTTTTCAAGCGCAGTTTTTTGATCGGTTATGTCCAAAATTATCCCAGACATGCTTATTGCATCTCCAACCAAATTATAATGAGCCTTACCTTTAACTTTAATCCAATGAACACTCTGATCCGGCCAACGTACCCGTAACTCATAGTCTGCATTGCCAGTTTTAAGACTCTCTTCATAATATTTCATAGCGAGCTCGCGATCTTCAGGCAAAACATGTTCAACAAACATATCCACGTTCCAGGATGCCAAAGGACTGTCGTAGCCAAAGGCCATATCATGTTCAAGCGAACGAATTACAGTATCGTTTACAAAGTCCATATACCAAGTACCCACTTTGCCAGATTCCAAAGCAGATTGAAGAAGGTCTTGATCCCGCTCTAGCTGTTGCTTCGACAAAACAAGTTCCGTTACTTCAGTAGCAGATTGAGTAATACCACAAACTTGTCCATCTTTATCATAAAAAGGAGTATATAGTATATTGAAATAAGCTGTTTCTAACTTACCATTCCTTTTCAGAACTGCTGGAAGTTCGTTTCCAGAAAATGCTTTCCCTGTATTATATACGTCTGCCAAAATACCTTCAAAGCCTTGTCCCCTGACCTCAGACAAAGCATCAAAAAGAGGTTTACCTAAAATCTCTGCTTCACTTCTATCCCACACGGCACACATAGCACTATTAGCAAGCCTTATAACATGGTTTTCTCCTAAATATACACCAATGGCTACAGGGGTATTCCTATAAATATGCTCAAGCCACTGTTTGTCATCCAAATCTACCATTTACCAAAAAACGCGTGATTATTTCTTAAAAATAAAGAGGTATGCAATAACCTTCCAAAAGCAATATCATAAAAGCTTAGAAAAAACAAAAACCTATTTATATCAAAAAAGTTATCTCAACGCCATAGAAACAACAATAGCTATAAAATAAAAAAACCACCTTAATGCAGGTGGTTTTAACAAAGAAAGTCTTTTTTATATAAATATATTAACTTCTTAGTCGATTAGCTCAACGTTTACTGCGTTAAGACCTTTTTTACCTCTTTCAACTTCGAATTGAACTTTGTCGTTCTCACGAATTTGATCGATTAAGCCTGAAGCGTGTACAAAAATGTCGTCTCCTGACTCTGATGGTTTAATAAATCCAAATCCTTTTGATTCATTAAAAAACTTTACTGTTCCTGTTTGCATTAGTATTAAATTGTAATAAATAAATAAGCATTTTTTGGTACAAGAAGTTCATTTACTTCTTATATTTTTTTTAAGAAATCTTGTTACTACAGGAACCGGTTGTTAATTATACAATTATTGGCAGGTATCTGAGGACACTATTACTTAAAAAGTATACTCAAATATATTCCGCATTTTTCAAAAAACCTACTATCCTGAAAAATTTATTTTTAATTTTATAAAAATTAATCAAAGCACCAATACATCAACTATGCGAATATCAGGAATAACATATAAACACAACAAAATAGAGGACCAAAATACCTTTAATGCGCTTCCAGAGCAACTACAGATCTTTCTAGAACAAATAAATGGGGTTGTTGCATATAAAGGGGGGCTACATATCAGAGGTTGCTGCCATTCACCTTCCTGGCATTCACTAGATGAAGCATGGACAGGAAAAAACGCCTTCTGGAAGCATTACCCTGAAATTTTGGATACAGATATTCCGTTTGGGCAAGACTGTATGGGCGATCAATTTCTGCTCAGAAATGATAATGTCATAAAGCTTTTTAGCGAAACAGGAGAGCTGGAAGAATTGAGGGTAGACTTTAAGAACTTCCTTCAAAAATCAGAAGAGGATCCTTTAAACTTTTTGGGAATGCACCCCCTTTTAAACTATGAAATGGAAAAAGGCTCCTTAGAGCCATGGCAGTTACTTAAAGCTTCTCCCCCATTTTGCTTTCAAAAACCAGGTGTAAAGCTAGAAGCTGTTTCAGCAGAAGAGCAAATTGCTTATTTATCAAAACTTTATAAAGAGATAAAAAAATCTAACGGTGACGACCAAATTGACTTTCTGGTAAGCTAAAAAAACAAAACTTCCCTGATATAAACCTACAGGAGGCTACTATTATCAGGGAAGTTTATTTTTACTTTTTCTTTATTGACTTAAAAATAGGTGTATTCTTCTTTATCAGCTCATTTCTGACAAATGTACCTGACTCTGTAAGTTCACTTTCTTTCCATCCACCTTTACCACTTGCCCCAGGCTTAAGGGCTGCCGAAGTTTCCTCTTTGTCTGCAATTGACCAATTACACCAGCTAATTTTCCTTTCGTCCAGAAAATCATACCATTCCTGCGCACGTTTGTAATCAATCCGTCCATCGCCGGAAGCGGTCGTAATGCCGTACTCGGACACAAAAACCGCAATACCTTTATCCAGGGCTTTTTTTGTTTCATTGATCAACCACTTTCCATGTGTGGCAGCGTAATAGTGGACTGTATATACAATATTTTCACCATCTATTGGATCGGCAGCAGCTTCGCTTACCATTTGCGACCATTGGCGAGTTCCGACTATTATTAGGTTGTTACTATCGTACTTTCTGATCGTGCTGATAACAGCTTCTGCGTAAGGTTTAATATCGTTGGACCATGAGGCGTCTTGCAAAGGCTCATTATATATTTCGTAAATAACATTGGGGTACTTATGGTATCTTTCTGCCATTTCTGCAAAAAATTTCTTCGCAGACTCATGGTCTGTATGCGCTTCATGGGAATGGTAGTCTATAATAACATAAATTCCTAGATCAATGGCAGCATCTACCACATCTATAACCTTTTGTTTTTCTTCTTCAGGGTTGTCAAGGTAACCTCCTTTTTCTACCCCCATAGCAGCGCGTACCACGGTAGACCTCCAGTCGTCCCTTAACCATTTAACGGCATCTCTATTATAGAATTGAGGCATCCATTGACTCCAAAAAAGAGACATTCCCCTTAGTTGAACCGTATCTCCATGTTCACCTATAATATAATTGCCATCTACAGAGAGCTGCCCATACTTCTCTACTATAGTTCTTTGGGCACACAGAGGTGAAGCGCTGCCAAACAACACAAGCAGTATCATTACAGCCAATAGTCTTACATTTTTACACATTACAATAAAAATATTGTTAATAAGAGTTTTTTTAGGAAGACTAGCTAAAAACATGCCATTTTCATTATTTTAAAACAGCTATAAATTAAATAGGAACGGTAAACTTAAATACAGCCCCTTTATTTGGCGCTGAATCTACCTGAATAGCCCCGCCATGCTCCTCAACTATATCTTTTACAATGGCTAATCCTAGCCCGGTACTGTCTAAAGCTTCGTTTTCATGTCCTACTTGAAACATCCCAAATATACGGTCTTTGTCTTCAGGTTTAATTCCAATGCCATTATCTTCTACGAAAATTTGATAATTGGAGCCATGTTTCTCGCAATAAACTTTAATAATACCATGCTCTTTGTTATTAAACTTAATAGCATTGCTTAGCAAATTTTGAAAAACCTGAAAAAGAGATATTTTATGGTATTTTACCTTGGGAAGGTTAGGTTGTATTTTAACAGTAATGTGTTCAGGAACTTGTAAACCAACTAAAACATCTTGAATTAACATGTTCAAATTAACAGGTTCCTTTACCTTATTAGTATTACGAGCCGACTCGAGAATCTGAGATATCATAGACCCCATATGCCCCAAACGTTCTCCAACCATATCCATCATCAATAAACTGTCCTTACTCAATTTATCCTCAGATTCCTTCCGGATAAATCTTAAAAGTGGTATTATTGAATTCAATGGAGACTTAAGGTCGTGAGAAACAGTATAGGCAAACTTGTCCAGTTCTTCATTAATCTTTCTCAACTCATTGTTCACCGCAGTCAAGTCTTTGGTTCGTTCAGTTATTTTCTCTTCAAGCTCAGTGTTAATTTCTTTCAACTTTAGTTTTGTGAGGTATAGATCCGTGACATTGTATATAGTCCCTATAACTTTTGCAGCTTCATTTTTTGAGTTTTTGTAAGTTTTGCATTGTGCCATCAAATAAACCTCTCTACCAGAAGGCAGAATGGCCCTATACACTAAATCATCAACTTGTTCACCTTGGAAAATAAGAGAGATATTATGCTTTACAATTTTAAGATCTTCAGGATGAACCAGCCTTAAAAAGTCTTCCATATTCATAGAAGAACCTTGCTGACCTAGAATTTTAAAAAACTGTGGCGTACCTGTTAATTTATCTGAAACGACATCCCATTCAAAACTACCTACTTGAGCTATTTTTTGGGATTCCAGAAGTAGGTTTTCAAGCCTTACCCGCTCGGTGATGTCTTGAGTAAAGCCCATTACCTTTACCACATTACCATTTTGGTCTTTTACAAACTTAGTCCTTCCAAAAGCAAAGCCTTCTGGGCGTTTTTTATGAATAAAGCGAAATTTATATTCAAAATCACTCTTAGCTGACTTAAAAAGCTTCGAAATATACTCTTGATCCTCTGGATGAACTACTTCCAAAGCCGACTCTGGTGTCAAAGTAAACTTGTTAGGATCTATGCCATAAATATCATAGAGCTGCTTGGTCCACGTCATTTTTCCTTCAACAATATCCCACTCAAATATTCCAAGCTTTGCTAGCTCCTGAACTTCTTCTAAAATTCCTTGTGTTTCAGAAATGCCACAAGCAACTTTTTCAACGACTTTAGTGAAAGTGGCAATTATTAAGTCATCTATAATTTGGACATGCGCATCGAACACCTTGTTTTGGCCACTCAAAGATACATTTCCAATATAAATCATCCCTTGATCTATAAGTTCAGGAAAAGAATTAATCAAACGACCGTTAAAGGTGCTTGCAACATTAGAAAGCAACTCATTTTCCGTGAAATCCACACCCAGAAACTCAGAAATTTTTGAGTTATAAAACTTAATATAAAAATCACTTATAGCAACTGAACCGGATTCAGCGACAGGCTCCAAAACTAAAACTCCATCCAGAGATTTCTCTACTATTTTTTCAAACAGATCCTTCATACAATCTGGTTATATAAAGAGCTTCTTTTCTTAAAGGTTCAACATTTATAAAGAAAAATCTGGCGGATTTAAAAATGCAACTTAGTTGAAATGTTCTTTTATAAAAAATCTTCTTTAAATATATTATTACAGGGATAATAACTCGTAAATACTAGCATTTACGGTCTTATAAATCTACAGTCGGAGTATAATCAACCGTGATGAAATCCTTCTAAAGCTAATTCAGAAGCCTTATAATCTATATACATTGACTCATCTAAAGGGTAATCCCAGCACCCTTCTCTGTGATGTAAATTCCCCCCAAAACCTGACTTAAATTTGTAAAGTCCATACATAGGATGAGACGGATCAGGACGATGAGCTACCCCAAACATATCATACTCTACACAACCCAATGATTTTGCTGTTTTGATAGCTTGCCATTGCAGTGCATAAGCGCCCATGTATTGTCTGTACTTATTAGAAGATGCGCCATAAAGATAAGTCGCTCGGCCTCCTGAGATTATTAAAAACATAGCTGCCAAGGGATTACCTTCTACTTCTGCTATTAAAAACTTAATACAGGTATCGCCGGGACACTCCTCCTTGGCCTGCAGCAAAGTCTTGAAAAAATCCCTATCTGATGAAATAATCTTATTCCGTTCTGCTGTCTGACAATGAAGGTCATACCAAATAGGAAGCCCTTCTTCGCCTGCTTCATAAACATGAGCTCCTTTTTTATAAGCCAATCTGATATTGTAACGAGTTTTGGGTTTCATTTGCTGCAAGAGCTTTTCTTCAGACAAGCTCAAATTGATCAGAAAAGTACTTGAAGGAAGTACATCGGTAGGTGCTTTTCTTAAATTCCACTGATTAGTCCCAAAGTTCATCCTAAACTCTCTCACTCTAGGTTCTGGAGGGCCAAGCCACATACCATTTTCGTCACAAAAATCCTCCTCTTGTGCATAGGGAGAACCCCAAGGAAGATCATATCTAATCAATATAGTTTCATCAGGCAAATGCTCCCGAAGGTTTTCAGAAAGTTCTTCAAGAACATTTCCTTGCTGACCTTCCGCTGGTATATTTTTTGGCCCATATGGTATATAAGCGATTTCAGAACTCTCCCCTATTTTTTGAGATACTATTAGCAAATCGTCTTCCACCTTTTTGCGACCAACCTCTCCTTCCTCTTCTAATATGATCTTAACATCATATGCATTGGCATCCCAACCTTGCTTTTGTTTCACGTGTCCCCAGTAGCTCGTTTGCTGAAGTATGTGACTTGAGGTAATATCATTAATCGGTTTTGGATCGACATTTACAAGCATTACAAATTGTGGCTTTTTTGATAAGGAAGAATTTTAAATTTACTAAATTTATAAATGAATGTAAAGGCACCCCTTTAGCTTTAGAATATTTAAATCAGAAGTATGTAATAGAGCTTTCCATTACGTATCAAATAACAAATCAGGTTTAAAACTTGTGGCACCATATTATCTTTTCAGCTCTGAACCAAACACTCCAACCCCTTATACCACTCCCTCACAACAAGTTTTAATAACCTAACACCTAGGTTGCTCACAATGTTTTTCCTAATACAATAACTTCCTATATTTCCTGTATATGGATCGTTATATCGTGTGGCGCAGTTTCCGTCCCTCCAAAGTATGGGAAAAGATAGTAGCTTCTTCCATTGCCACTGCACCCCCTGTCCATTGTTGTTGATTGGTTATTGACAGAAAAAATATATTGTCCTCTGTCTTTTTTAATTGAATACTGATACTCTTTTCCTAAATCCACAGAGGTTATATACTCCATGTTACGCTGGCCATTGCTATAACAGTATGCAAATATCTGTAATTCTTCCTGATACCATCGCCACCCAAAACGGGCACTATTGGTATGGTGAAAGTTTCCGCAGTCTGAGAAACCATAAAGTTTATTAATATCGCTTTGGTTAGAAGACGCCAGATCATAAATGGCAGATTCGTCAAAAACAGCATTAAAGTTCATCTCATTGCCTGTAAAAAACCTAACAACAGAAACTGAACTATGGCTACCTTTCCCTATTAAAAACCTCTGAAAATTGCTTAAATCAGGCATATCTAAGCTATCGGCCTCCTCCTCTTCGTTTGGGTATTCAAAATCTACGCTATCTTTAGGATACTCTTCCTCTAATGGATCATCCATTTGCATTTCTTCGCCTGAATCATCATTTGACTCTGAAGGATCTATTTTTTCTTTATTACAAGAAACAACAAAAAAAATCAAAACTAGGAAAGGGAATATTTTCATGATTTAAAGATATTTTTCCCTAAACCATTATAGGATACAAAAAATTCCCGAAAGATATAAATCAAGGAGTTATATAAAAAAGGCAAGGTTACGGCCTTGCCTTCATGAAACGTAAATCAGCGATTCTCCCCCTCTTCCAACATCTTTAAAGAAACCGATATCTCACATATCTCCCCTTCAACCTTTATCTAAGTTTCTTTATAAAAATAACCAGTGCCAGATAATAATGTTTACAGACAATCTTAATTCACGCAATGTCATTGCTGCTATCTTTACATTTATTACTTTTGTATAATTCAATAAGCGTATGAAGTTTGAAAGCTATAATATAGCACAAGAAATAAACCAAAATTTAGCCAAGGAAGGTTTTAAAAGGCCTACGGATATACAGTTTAAATCTATACCGCCTATACTTCGGGGTGAGGATGTATTGGCCATAGCGCAAACAGGAACCGGAAAAACAGCAGCTTTTGCTATACCCGTACTTTCAAAGCTATACTATAAAAAAAATAGAAAAGGGTTAAGTTGTCTGGTAATGGTTCCTACCCATGAACTGGCAACCCAGATAGCACAGGTTTTTGAAACCCTTGGGAAAGGCACAACAGTTAAGGTGGCATGTGTACACGGCGGGGTGGACCAACAACCTCAAATTGAAAAGCTAAAAAAAGCTGATGTTTTGGTAGCAACCCCAGGAAGGATGTTTGATTTAATGCATCAAAATCATATCAACTTAAGCCAAATAGATACACTTATTCTCGATGAAGCAGACCAAATGCTTGCCTTAGGTTTTTATAAAGACATTAAAGATGTTCTAAAGCATATACCAAGAAAACACCAAACTTTGTTTTTTTCTGCTACCATTGATGAAAACATAAAAAAGTTAGCGTACTCGTTGGTGCATAATCCCATCCGAATCCAAATTTCACCCAAAGACCCAGTGTCCAAGAATGTGGATCATTCTGTTATGGAGGTTATAATGGATGACAAACGTTTCTTTTTAGAGCGTATTCATAATGAAAATGATGGCAAAAAAATACTTGTTTTTGTAAGAACCAAGGTTCGTGCTGAAAGAGTAGCAAAGGCCATGGAAAGAGTAAATATTAAGTCTGAAGTATTGCACGGAGACAAAAATCAGACTGAAAGAGTACATGCGCTGGAACAGTTTAAAACGGGTGCATCTAAAATGCTTATTACGACTGATGTAAGTGCAAGAGGCATAGACATTCCTGGCGTTGAACTTGTTATAAACTATGACATTCCAGAACAGCCAGAAAGTTATGTACACCGGGTGGGAAGAACAGGCAGAGGTACACAAAAAGGGTTTGCCATTTCTTTTTGCAGTCCTGAAGAAAAAGAACTTTTTAATAATATTGAGAAATATATAGGCAAAAATGTAAAAGTAATCAATGTCGACAACAAAGAATATGCGGCTACAATAGACTTTTCAGAGGATAATCAAAAAGATATCAACTCCTTACTCTCAGAAATAGAATTTCTTGAAAACAAAAAACGAAAAGCTTATAAAGGAAAAAAGAAAAAATAACCCTTAATAGGGTTTTTCATACTAGTTACAAATATTGTGTTAACTGTAGCGTTATCTTTTAAGCAAAATATTTGGAAAGGGAGCAAAATCGATTTTATTTTCGTTTTGCTAACTATAATAAACAAGCAAAATCTAACTACTTTTATATTAAATTAATAATGTTGAGAATTCCTTTAGTATTAACTGCCGCGTTTTTAATTACTTTTTTTTCTTGTAAAGATAAAACTAGAGACCCAGAGCCGGATCCCAATGGAGCGGTAGATAGTAGTTTTAAAGAGAAAGCGGTTGGGAAATGGGCATTAGAGAAAACAGTTAGACACTCTACAAGTGGCGAAATAAGGGAGACTTTTGCTGGAGAATATCATGACGAGGAAAAAGATGTTACCTTATCATGCAATGATAGCCCTTACAACTTTACCTATACAGACAGAAGTGGAGTTAACTTCGATACCCTAACATTATATTCTACAGGTGCCGTAAATTGGCATATATCAACCACTTCTACAAGCTACTCCTTTTCTAATGACGAGAATACCGGGTGCACGCATGAAGTGATTACAAACGACAATACTTCTGTTATGTCTGGATTCTGGACTACCAATACGCAAAACGAACTAATTCTTACCGGTAGCTTCAACAACAGCTCTTCCTCAAGAACTAGCACGATGAAAATAGAACAAGTCAATGACAGTGAAATGATACTCTCCGCTGTAAGAACCAGTGGGGTTAAAGTGTATAGTCACTATAGCGCCCAACCATTTTAGCAAACCCTTAAAAAACGGGCATTAATGCCCGTTTTTTTATTTCATATAAAGCTATAATTCCTCAATCTAAGATTTCCTGAACCCTTCCAATCTCCCCTGATTCTAGTCTAACTTTAATACCCCGTGAGTGATAAGGAGATTTGGTTAGTAGATCTTTTACCACACCTTCAGTAAGCTTCCCGCTACGTTGATCTTTCTTTAAAATTATATTTACTTTAGTTCCAGGGCTAATATTTTCCCTATTTTTTCCGTCCATGTTAATCTAATTAATATATTTCAAATTCGACTTTGATAGGTAAACAACTCATAGTACCTACCTTTTTTTTCCAACAACTCTTCATGTACACCTTTTTCAAACACCCTTCCATTTTCAATAACCAAAATCAGATCAGCCTGACGTATGGTACTTAATCGATGGGCGATTACAAAGGTAGTCCGCCCTTTCATTAGCTTCATGAGGCTTTTCTGAATAAACGACTCGCTCTCTGCATCCAAGCTAGAAGTTGCTTCATCTAAAATCAACACTTTAGGATTTGCGAGTAAAGCACGGGCTATAGCTATCCTTTGTTTCTGGCCTCCAGAAAGCTTCACTCCTCTTTCTCCAATCAGCGTATCTAAACCATGTTCAAAGCCATTAGCAAACTCCGTCACATATGCAGCATCCACCGCTTCCATTAACTGTTGTTCACTAGCACCTGGGCTTGCAAATAAAATATTATCTTTAATAGAACCTTCAAAAAGAAAGTCATCCTGTAACACAACCCCCAGCTGACTTCGGTAACTGGTCAAGGTCACCTTTGAAAGGTCATTTCCGTCGGCATAAATCATACCTTTTTGGGGAGATAAATAAGAAGCCACTAAACCTGCAATAGTAGATTTGCCAGACCCTGAACTTCCTACCAAAGCTGTGATACTACCAGGCTTTGCATCAAAGCTAATATTATTAAGTACATATTTCCCATTTCCTTCATTATAGGAAAAAGACACATTGTCAAAAACAATGTTTCCTTCAAGCTTTGGAAGCTCAATATTTCTCCTAGGGTCTTCATTCTCCCTTTCCTGTTTTAAAAGATCTTCCATCCTATCAAGACCCGCAAACGCTTCTGTAAGTTGACTACCTGTCATGCCCATTTGAACTATAGGTGCCACCATAAAGCCTAAGTATAGGGTAAAAGCAAAGAAATCGCCTACTGTCATTTGACCATCCATTATTTTATTTCCCCCTACACCCATAATTAAAATGCTGGCCATGCCAAGAAGCAATGTAGACAAACTGGTTACGAGGCTCGAGGTCGTTAACGTTTTCTTTATATTATTGAAAAGCTTTGTAACACCTATGCTAAAAACATTTATTTCAAAATTTTCAGCACTAAAACCTTTGATGACCCTTATGCCATTCAACGACTCGGTAAGTCTCCCGGTAACTTCTGCTTTAATTTTACTCCTTTCCCTAAAAATAGGCCTTAAATAGTTGAAAGCTTTAAGGGAAATAAAACCAAAAACCAACATTGGAAGCACGGCAAACAAAGTCATTGAAGCATTAATCCTTAACAATATCAGAAAAGCTACCACGGACGTAAGAAGTCCGCCTACAAGTTGGACCAGCCCCGTACCAACCAAATTCCTAACGCCTTCTACATCATCCATGACACGAGAAACCAGTGAGCCAGACCTGTTATTATCAAAAAAATTTACCGGCATGTGCAAAACTTGTTTCTGAACTTTGAGCCTCAATTGAGCTATAAGATTTTGCGCTTCAACACTTAACACACGTGTCAAAAAATAGGAACTGAGGGATTGTATGGCAATAGCTCCGCCAACAACCCCAAGCAAAGCATATAATTGGTGAACCTCTTGCGCAGGTAAAATATCGTCGATTAGGATTTTTGTAGACCCTGGAAGCACTAAGCCTGACAAACGGTTGATAA
This sequence comes from Cytophagaceae bacterium ABcell3, assembly GCA_030913385.1. Lineage (NCBI taxonomy): Bacteria > Pseudomonadati > Bacteroidota > Cytophagia > Cytophagales > Cytophagaceae > Natronocytophaga > Natronocytophaga cellulosiphila. Next base: position 2,933,883 of record CP133159.1, on the reverse strand, counting down.
TTATCAGAACGAGTCCTAGCAAAAGGAGATATCTCCTAGGCCAGATGATATTTTTAAAAGCATACTTAACCGCAGACAGTGAAGCTCTCTTCTTATCAGGGTAGTCTCTATACCTCTTCATTTCCCAAATCTACGATATTAAAACACATTTTTTTAAACATTATGCACTCCACTATGTATTTTTTGTTCTAACACTATTCACAAATGAGACTAAAAACCTTACTTTTTGTACTAAGTCTGCTGCCTTGTCAGCGCATTATGGCATGTACAACCTGTAATTTGCCTTTACAAGACGCTATTTTTAACCACAACTTTTGGGAGTTAACTTTCACACTTATACTTCCTTTCATCTTTGCAGGACTACTTATCACAACCATTTATTTTAGGCTAAAGTAAATGAGCAAAAACAATCATAATAAAAGATCTGGCCCATTGGTGGCGGCAACCTTGCTTTTAGGTATGGGCTTGGGAGGTTTTATTGATGGTATTGTTTTCCATCAGATCCTTCAATGGCACCAAATGATTTCGAACATTGTAACACCAGATACTTTACTTAACAAATCGGTCAACATGTTTTGGGATGGAGTATTTCATGCTTTTACATGGACATTCACTTTTACAGGCTTACTTATACTATGGTCAATAACATCAAAACCTAATGTAGTAAAGTCAGATAAAATATTTGCCGGTGGCTTACTAGCCGGCTGGGGCTTATTCAACCTGATCGATAGCGCCAACCATTTCATTTTTAAGATTCATAATATTAGAGAAGAAACAGCAAACCCTTTCCTTTACAACATATTATTTTTGGCTTTTGCAATAATATTGTTGATTGTAGGTGGACTGCTAATTGTGAACGAAAGGAAAAAAACAACACATATCGCCTAGAGGTAAAAAATAGCTACATAAACCTGAAATATCCATTAGAACTTTCTATTGCGTGGCCAAATAACTTAAAATCAGACGCTTCACTAGCATTTGGTTATAACCATTGAACGAACCACTATGCTTTGCAAACCAAATACGTTGATTTTTTTGTTCTTTTGCCCCTCATAACGAAATCTAATGCATAATCCAAGTAAAAAAACAAACCTGCAATTTTTACAATTACAGGTTTACGTACATTTAGGTGTAAAAACTTCTAAGGTCTAGCAGTTCTTCTTTTTCCAGACCACCTCCTAGAAGGGTTAGATAATTTTGAAGAAGCAGTTGCTTGCTTAGGCCTGTTGTTTGATGAGCGGCTGTTATTCTTTGGAGCAGGCTTAACATCGGAAAAAGGATGTTCAGTAACAACCGGAATAGTAAGACCAATTAGCTTGTTTATATCTTTAAGGTATGCCTTTTCTTCACCATCACAAAAAGAAATAGCTTTACCATCGGCACCGGCCCTACCTGTACGACCAATCCTATGAACATATGTTTCAGGTTCATTTGGAAGGTCATAGTTAATTACAAAAGGTAATTTTTCAATATCTATACCACGAGCGGCAATATCTGTAGCCACAAGTACTCGAATTTTTTTATCCTTAAAATTGCCCAAAGCCCTTTGTCTGGCATTCTGACTTTTATCGCCATGAATAGCTTCTGCAGAAACACCTGCTTTGTTCAAATCTTTTGTAATTCTATCGGCGCCTCTTTTGGTTCTTGAAAAAACAAGCACCTCATCGATATCATTATCTGCAAGTAAATGCAACAACAAAGGTTTTTTACCTGGCTTTTCAACAAAATACACCTGCTGTTCCACAGTCTCTGCCGTAGAAGAGACAGGCGTAACTTCAATTTTTTGAGGGTTACGAAGAATGGTGCCTGCAAGACTTTGGATGTCTTTGTTGAGAGTAGCGGAAAAGAATATTGATTGTCTTTTTTCGGGCAATCTACCTATTACTTTACGCACATCATGAATAAAGCCCATGTCCAACATACGATCGGCTTCGTCCAATACAAAAAAGCTAATATCTTTAAGAGAAATAAACTTTTGGTTAATTAAATCCAGTAATCTTCCTGGGGTAGCAATTAATATATCTACGCCCTTTCTCAATACATTGACTTGTGCACCTTGAGATACACCTCCAAAAACAACAGTATGCTTTAAAGGTAACTTTTTGCCATAAGCAGCAAAACTGTCACCAATTTGTATGGCCAACTCTCTAGTTGGCGTTAACACAAGCGCTTTGATTTTTCCTGATTTATGTTGATAAGCAGATCCGGACAACAATTGCAAAACAGGAATAGCAAATGCTGCCGTTTTCCCAGTACCAGTTTGTGCACAACCTAAAAGGTCATTACCTTCAAGTATATAAGGTATTGCTTCTTGTTGAATCGGGGTGGGAGATTCATAGCCTTCTGATTCCACTGCCTCCAAAATTGGCTTAATAAGATTAAGTTTATTAAATGACATTAATTAAAGTTTAGAATTAAAATTGTACAACACTGACAATCAGGGTACAAATATGTAAAAAAAAGTATTTTTATTATTAAGTTTTAAGTTGCCCAAACAAAATGTTATCTTTATAACTGATCCTTGAAATGTATGGTTTGCGGGTAAGCTTCCCTTCTATCCTTCGGTAAATTTATATCACTCAATAGGCAGTAAAAATATCAATGGCGAGAAAACAGAAGACTTTTGTTATTTTTGTATTACAAAAATAGATAGAATAATAACAAAAACCTATTAACAATGTATATGTTGTTGAACATTTTTAACTTAATTAATATTATTTAAACACTTACATACTTATAAACAAAAAAAATTTACCTTAAATTCAAATTATGACAATACTATTATTCTTTGTGTTACATTGGTACCTATCTCTATTCACACAAACATTCTTTCACCATAGATATGGTGCGCACAAAATGTTTTCGATGAACAAGTTTTGGGAAAGAACCTTCTATATCCTCAGTTACTTATTTCAAGGTTCTTCTTACCTGACACCAAGAGCTTATGGCATCCTTCACCGGATGCACCATGCCTATAGTGATACAGAAAAAGATCCTCATTCTCCTCATTATCACAACAACATTTTCACCATGATGTGGCACACTAGAAAAATATATAATGACCTAGTATATAGCAGAAAAGAAATCGGTACACGCTTTGCCAACAACCTACCTGAATGGAAATTTATTGACAATTTAGGCGAGTCAGGCTATTCAAGAATTGCATGGGGCTTGCTTTATATTGGCTTTTACGTAGCTTTTGCCACACAATGGTGGATGTTCCTCTTATTACCAATCCATTTTTTAATGGGCGCAGTGCACGGTGCTATAGTTAACTGGTTTGGACATAAAATGGGGTATGCTAATTTTGACAATAACGACAAATCTAAAAATACGCTAGTGTTTGACTTCTTTATGCTAGGGGAACTCTTTCAAAACAACCACCACAAACACGCTGACAAACCTAACTTTGGTGCAAAGTGGTATGAGTTTGACCCGGTATACCCAATTATAAAACTGCTATCAATGTTAAGGATAATCAAATTACCCAAAACTCCGGAAATGGCAAAAGTAAATCAATAACATAAATAGCAAAAGAGGAGATGTCTCCCTTATGGGAAGCAACTCCTCTTTTTTTTATTTGTAAAATCTGGGCAATATTGAAAAAGAAAAGGTAAAAAGACTCTTTACCCAACATTTTTTATGCCTAAGAGCGGCACTTAGCGCTCTACCACATTTAAACCTGAAATATGTATTAGGGCTTTCTATTGCATTATCCAGGTTAAACACATAACACTAAAAGCTTGCCTTGAAAATTATGCTTCCACCATTTCTTTCTTTCTCAACTTTCTTGGAATAACTTTCTTTGGTATCTTTTTGACCCTAAAGGTAAAATACTTTTGAAGAATAAAAGTAATAGCAACAATAAGAGCGGTATTTAATATTTTGGCCGGTGTTGGATAAAAGTTCATAACATCCACAAAAAGCTTCAACAATACATAATTAAGGAACAGGTTTAATGCAACAACTGAAAAATACCTGCTCAATTGCACCCAGCCTTTTATTGTTGATTCAGGAAAGACTACAATACGCATCAATAAAAAGCCTGCTGGCGCAGTAATGCTAAAAGCCATTAAAAATGCAGCAATATGCGGACTTATAGAAAAACCTGCAAGAGAAACAATCTGCTTGTTTAAGATAAAGTTATAAGAAACGAAATACAAAAAGATGTCCAGTGCTGTATTAGAAGCGCCACATACTCCATACCTATAGGTTTGAATGTCCAAAAACCTGCTGCATAATGGATAAAAGGGATCAGTAATTTTTAGGATAAGCTTTCTTAACATCAATCAATCATTCGAAGAGCAAAAATGCTCTGTTTTAATATTTTAACCTAAAATAAGCATTAGAACTTTCTATTGCGTGAAATCCAGGTTTAACAAAGCACCATAGACAAATCTGTCTATAGTGCACATGTCATATATAACCCTTAAAAAGCTTAACAGTTTTAAGCAGAATTCCGTTCTGCATTGATAATCCCAAAAGAACACCGTATAACCAGCTTTTCGTAGATTCTTTTTTCAGGCAAATCTTGTCCTTGCTCAGCCATTTCCCTGATTTTCGTGAGCGCATGTTGTTGAATTAGTATCAACGGAAGCTCAATTCTTTGACGCATCTGAATAGACAAATAGTCTACCGGTTTGTTACCCATAATTTCTGATGCACCGGTTAATTTCAGCAAGTACTTCTTCGTCCGCTCATACTCTTCATATATATTTTGCCATAGATTGCCATATTTCTCATGCTTCGCCAAATAAGCTGTGGCAGGAAAATAGCATTTGCTCATGGCCATTTCACAGTTATCAATCAATGTCTTGAAAAACAAAGAGTGTTTGTATAGCTTCTGTAGCTCATCCCATTTTCCAGTCGCTTCTAGTTTTTCAAAAGCAGCCCCCACACCGTAATAACCAGGCAAATTCTGCTTTAACTGGCTCCATGACCCAACATAAGGCACAGCCCTTAAGTCATTTAAGTTCAGTTTACCTGATTTACGTTTAGATGGGCGACTACCAATATTGGTCTCTGCATAATACCTCAAAGGACTCACATAATTAAGGTATTCTATAAATTCCGGATGGTTCTTCAATTCATTATAAGCTACATAACTTTCCTCAGCTATCATGTTTAAGAGATTGTCCTCTTCTTGATTCAAAGTAGCAGTTTCAGAAGAAAACAAAGCGTTACTTATACCTGCATTCATCAATTGCTCAATGTTATACTGAGCCGCATCGACATTACCAAAGTTTGAACTGATGGTCTGACCTTGTATAGTAAGCTGAATTTCTTTACTAGAAATATTTTTTCCCATAGAAGCGTAAAACTGGTGGGTTTTTCCACCACCCCTGGCAGGAGGTCCTCCCCTTCCATCAAAAAACACTACCTGTACATCATACTCTCTGGAAATAGCGCTCAGTTCTTCTTTGGTTTTATAAATGCTCCAATTGGCCATTAAGTAGCCCCCGTCCTTAGTTCCATCGGAAAACCCAAGCATAATGGTTTGTATACTTGAGCGCTTGTGAAGTTGCTCACGGTAAATCTTATTGGTGTAAAGCTCCTTCATAACATCGCCCGCATTGCGAAGGTCATCTATGGTTTCAAACAAAGGAACAATATCAATGGTAAGTTCTTCTGGCTTCCACCCTCCAAGAAGAAAGAGGCCATATACTTCAATAACATTTAACGCACTGGTGCTGTGGCTAATGATGTATCTATGACAACCGCTTTCTCCATTAAACTCTTGTATTTCTTTAATAGCAGCAATGGTCTCAAGGGTATCTTTAAATAATTCATTATCCTCAAAAACCGAAGGATCCACCTTTCCTCTGACATGAAGTAAAAGGTCAATTTTCTCATTGTCAGAAAGCGTCTTGTAGTTATCAGGTAGCAAATCAGTTCTTTCTGAAATGGCTTCAAGCAGTTGAGCATGAACAGAACTGTCCTGCCTTACATCTAAAGAAGCGAAGAATAGTCCAAAAAGCTCTACTTTACTTAACAGGTTCTCAACCATTTCGAGGAACAAGCCGTTATGCTTTTCAATAATTGTATTCCTTATTTTTGTCAGAGAGCCAATAATGTCCTCTTTGGTCAAGTCTGCTTTATGTCCAGGTATAAACAGGTTATTGTATAGCTTTTCTTCCAATTCTGTGAGGATATTACCCAAGCCATCAAAAGTAAGTCTTCTTTTTAGACGGCGTACGTCCATGTAATAAGACTTCACAATACTTCCCCTTAAGGCCTCTGCTACTTTAATAGTAATACCAGCGTTTACATAAGGGTTTCCATCACGGTCTCCTCCTGGCCAAAAACCCATTCTTATTAGGTGGTTATTGGCATTGACCGCGTCTGGATATTGATTTTTTAAATAAGCAAGAATCCGTCCTGCTGATTGGTAAAAAACATTTTCAAGGAACCAAATCAAGTTGATAGCTTCCTCATAAGGGGAAGGCTTTGTTTTCTTAAAAAATGGAGTTTTACCCAACTGCTGCAAGTATGTATTGACAAGGGCCGTATTATCCGAGGTAAGCGCTTTAGACAAATCATGAATAATGCCTAACACCTCACTGGTATAAAACTGGGTCGGGTGGGCAGTTAAAACCAACCTGACGGCGAAGTCTTCAAACTTCTGAGCCAGTTTTTCCTGAGACATGTTTTGGTCAATCGGGCTTTCGAGATGCTTTAAAGTACCAACACCTTTCATATCATGCACATGCTTGAAAGCAGCATCCTCAAGTGCATCAAAAAGCACTACCTGTCTTTCTGCATACTGAATAAAACGAAACAAAAGACTATTTTGCTCTTGCTCTGTTCGGTATGAAGTAAACTGTTCAAAAAATGATTTAATCATTTCAGAAGGGCTCAAGCCTTTATTCAACCCTTCTTCACAATGAAGTACAAATAAAGATAATAAAACACCTGTTTTTTCTACCTTACTAAATGGTAGAGAGGTAAAGAGACTGTTATACATCTCATACCTCGTACCTATTAAACTTTTAAAAACTTGTACGTTACTATTTGCGGAGTTGTCCATCTAATTCTGCTGTTCTTTCGTTCCTGCCTAAAATTGTTCTAAAAATTGCTTGAATTTACAATAAATTCAGATATTTAACCAATGAGTAGTGACATAATTCTCCCTTTGAAAATATAATTTTGTCGACTAACAACGTATAATTCAATTATTACTAACTAATTTTACATTCTATTAAACCATTACACTTTGGAGCTTCCAATAATCTATAAAGACGAGGCACTCGTAGCCATTAACAAACCTCATGGGCTGTTGACTCATTTCTCCCCAATAGCCCGAGATGCCAATGAATGTGCTTTACAATTACTTCGAGATCAGATAGGACAAAGAGTTTGGCCTGTGCATAGAATTGACAGAAAAACCGGGGGCGTGTTGCTATTTACTCTTCAAAGCGATTTGGTTTATCCAGTCCAACAGCAGTTTTTTGACCATACAACTATTAAAAAACACTTAGCTATAGTAAGGGGTTTTGCTCCTGAGTCTGGAGAGATTGATTATCCGTTGAGAAATGAAAACGGCATTGTACAGACAGCAATTACAAACTATACTAGATTAGCAACAACTGAGCTTCCCATTCCCTTAGGCAACCATAACAGCGTCAGGTACTCTTTGGTAGAGGTATATCCGAAAACCGGACGAATGCATCAAATCAGAAGGCATTTTGCACATATTTCACACCCCATTATTGGTGACCGCCCCCATGGTTGCAATAAACAAAATCGTTTTTTTAAAAATACTTGGCAATTAAACACTATGCTTCTGCATGCAGCTGAGCTGACTATCAACCACCCTGTCTGCAATAAAAAAATTACCCTTGCTGCTCCTGTTCAGAGCGAATTCTCAAGAATAGCGGATCTATTAAAGCTAAAATTACCTGATTTCAAACAAGTTGCACATGAAAAACCTGAATAGTGAAAGAAGCCATTACAACATTATATAAAGTTTTCCTTCGACACATTTAAATATTTTTTCTAACTTTAAGATTGCTATTTCTGAAAAAACATTGAAAGTCTGCATTGCTGAAAAACCTAGTGTAGCCAGGGAAATAGCCTCTATCCTTGGCGCTAAAAATAGAAAAGATGGATATTATGAAGGCAATGGTTACCAAATAACCTGGACCATAGGACATTTGTGTACGCTCAAAGAGCCTCAGGATTACAACCCTCAGTTGAAATGGTGGAAAATGCACCATCTGCCTATCCTGCCTACTCGCTTTGGCATCAAAGAAATAAACAACCAGGGCATCCAAAAGCAGTTAGGTATAATTGGCAAGTTAGTAGAGAAAGCAGAAGAGGTAATAAACTGTGGGGATGCTGGGCAAGAGGGAGAGGTAATTCAGCGCTGGGTTTTGACTAAGGTCAAATGTAAAAAACCTGTAAAGCGGCTATGGATTTCTTCTTTGACCGAAGAAGCGATAAAAGAAGGTTTCAACAAACTAAAGGACAGCAAAGATTTTGACCTTCTGTATGCAGCAGGGAGCTCAAGGGCTATAGGAGACTGGCTGTTAGGCATTAATGCAACCAGATTATATACTTTAAAATATGGCGAAGGAAAGCAAGTCCTTTCTATAGGCAGAGTGCAAACTCCTACCTTGGCACTAATAGTAAACCGACACCTGGAAATCGAGAATTTTAAACCGCAAACGTATTGGGAGCTTAAAACGAAATACAGAAATGTCCTCTTTTCTGCAAAATCTGGAAAGTTCTTCTCAGTTGAAGAAGCAGAAGAGGTACTGAACAATATAAAAGACAAGCCTTTCAAGATCATTTCTTTTAAAAAGAAAAACGGCAAAGAAAGTCCTCCAAAACTTTTCGACCTAACTTCTCTCCAGGTTGAATGCAACAAAAAGTTTGGGCTGTCAGCAGATCAAACCTTAAAAACAGTCCAAAACCTTTACGAAAAAAAACTTGTTACCTACCCCAGGGTAGACACGGTCTATTTGCCTACAGACATGTATCCTAAAATGAAAGGTGTGCTGTCTAAATTAAGTGGGTACGAACATTTGACACAGCCTCTGCTAGACGCACCGATCAGGAAGTCTAAAAATGTATTTAATGACAAAAAAGTAACAGATCACCATGCCATAATCCCAACCAGTGTAAAAGCAGGAAGTTTGTATGGCAACGAGGCTAATGTCTATAACTTAATTGTATTGAGGTTTTTGGCTGCCCTATATCCAGACTGCAAAATTTCCAAAACAGAGGTAATAGGAGAAGCCGATAAGACAGAGTTTAAAGCAACAGGTAAGCAGATACTGGATGAGGGCTGGCGGAAAGTGTACATGGAAGAAAAGAAGGACGACGACAACAATGAGCAAGATGACGACCAGCTTTTGCCGGAGTTTAAAGAAGGAGAATCAGGGCCACACGAACCAGCTTTAGCTGAAAAACAAACCAGGCCACCTAAGCCGTTTACAGAAGCTACCCTTCTAAGGGCCATGGAAACCGCGGGCAAACAAGTGGCCGATGATGAGCTGCGCGACCTAATGAAAGAAAATGGCATTGGAAGACCTTCTACTCGTGCAAATATCATAGAAACACTTTTCAGGAGAAACTATATACGAAAAGAAAGAAAAAATCTTGTACCCACTGTAACAGGCATACAGCTCATACAAACCATAGATTTTGAACTATTGAAATCGGCAGAACTTACAGGAAATTGGGAAAAAAAGCTGCGCGATATCGAAAAGGGAGCTTATGAAACCAAAACATTCCTCAATGAGATGAAAGAAATGGTTTCAAAAATTGTACAGCATGTAAAGAAAAGTAAAGGTGAAAAAATAGAGATAGAAGTTCAGGAAGAAACGAAACCTCAACCCAATAAAAAAGTAGAGGCCAAAACTCCCTCATGCCCAAAATGCAAAAAAGGGAATATGCTCAAAGGAAGCAAAGCATATGGATGCAGTGAATATAAAAATGGCTGCAAGTTTATTGTACCATTTGTTTACAACGAGAAGAAATTGACTGAAAAACAAATATTCAGTTTAATTTCAAAAGGAAAAACATCTGTCATTAAAGGTTTTAAAATAGACAATCAAAGTATAGAAGGCATCTTATCATTGGATGAAAACTGTAAAGTGGTTTTTGAGAAGAAAGAGAAAAAGACAGTAAAAACAGAAGCCCTTTCTTGCCCAAAGTGTAAGAAAGGCCACATATTGCAAGGAAAAACTGCCTATGGGTGCTCTGAATGGAAAGCAGGCTGCAAACTTCGCATACCGCTTACTTGGTGGGGAAAAGAGATTAACAAGACCCATTTAGGCCATTTACTTTCCGGAAAAGAAACGTCCTTAATAAAAGGTTTCGTAAAAAATGAAACGGGAGAAAAAGTTGACGGTAAGCTAAAACTAAACAATGACTTCATGATGGAATTTATTTCCTCCAAAGAGTAGTTATTCAATCAAAACCTCACTTTTTTCATTATAAAAGCATCATTATATATAAATTTGCAATTCTTAGAACAGGAAACAAGAATGAAAAATACATTTGTTGAAAAACTTTACCTAAAGCACCAAGAAATACCACGTCTTCCTGCTACCTCTGCCATAAGCAGGTTAATAACCAAAATCCTCTTGGTCATGTTTCCTGAGCAATCTCGTGTACAATATAAAGACCCCAAAGATATAGAAAACTTTTTTGAGCGTAGGGAACAAGAGCTTATAGATATTTTAAGTTCGATGGAACACCTCCTGCCTTGCCCTGCTCCCCTTTTGTCCGCTGCATATATGAAAAAGATTCCTGAAATATACGACTACCTTATCCAGGATATCCACTCTATACTAAATGGAGACCCTGCAGCCAAAACAGAATATGAGGTCATTAGAACCTATCCGGGTTTTTATGCAATAGCGTTTTATAGATTGGCACACGGCTTATACCAACTAAACATTCCCCTTTTACCACGGATACTTACCGAATATGCGCACTCAAGAACGGGTATAGACATCCACCCGGCGGCGCAAATTCAACCTAACTTTTTTATAGATCATGGTACGGGCATTGTTATTGGAGAAACAGCCGTAATAGGAAAAAATGTAAAACTTTATCAAGGTGTCACCTTAGGAGCCATGAGTGTTTCTAAAGATATGGCTGAAACCAAAAGACACCCGACTATTGAAGACAATGTAGTAATTTATTCAGGAGCTACAATTTTAGGAGGAGAAACAGTTATCGGCCATGACAGTATTATTGGTGGAAACGTATGGTTAACCACCAGTGTCCCTCCATTCTCAAGGGTTTATCATCAAGCCCAAGTAAAAATGACTCGAAAAACTAAAATTTAATTTTTATGGCTTCTTTATTGGATTTTGTTGGTAACACACCACTTGTTGAACTTAAGAATATAATTAAAAAACCAGGGATTCAACTTTTCGCCAAGCTTGAAGGGCATAATCCAGGAGGAAGCGTAAAAGACCGCGCAGCTTTTGGAATGATAAAAGGTGCCTTAGAACGAGGGGAACTCAAGCCAGGCATGAAACTCGTTGAAGCCACTAGTGGCAACACAGGAATAGCGCTAGCAATGATAGCCCGGCTTTATGGAATAGATATAGAATTGATAATGCCTGAAAATTCCACCAAAGAGCGCATTCTAACCATGGAGGCTTATGGAGCAAAAGTAATTTTGACACCGGCCGACGGATCTATGGAAGCTGCTATCGACCTTGCCCATGAAAAAGTAGCCAGTGGAGGCTATATGATGCTGAACCAATTTGCCAATACAGACAACTACATGGCCCATTACCACTCTACGGGGCCAGAAATCTGGAAAGACACCCATCAGAAAATTACTCATTTTGTTTCTTCAATGGGTACTACAGGTACGATAATGGGGGTTTCAAGATTTTTAAAAGAGCAAAATGAAGCCATTCAAATTGTAGGAGTACAGCCTACCGACGGATCCAAAATTCCAGGAATAAGAAGGTGGCCAGTAGAGTACCTCCCAAAAATCTTTGACAAAGAACGGGTAGATCAAATAATAGATGTCTCACAAGAGGAAGCCACTCAAATGACAAGGAGACTATCCAGAGAAGAAGGCATATTTGCTGGAATGAGCAGTGGCGGTGCTGTTGCTTCTGCTGCAAAGCTCAGCGAACAAATCGACAGCGGAGTTATAGTATGTATTATCTGCGATCGTGGAGACAGGTACCTATCTTCTGACCTCTTTGGTTAAAGACATTGGTAACTTAACCTTTTAGAGAGAAGCGCAAATTGCGCCTTCTCTCTCTACAAAATTGTGCAGTTTGTAAAACGCCCAAAATAAGCCCAAACCAGCCTTTTCGCCCATATCATTAGATGCCAAGATACATTGGTGAACCATTTACTACCTACTAAAGGTTATGGATATAGAGAAACATGTAGGGAATATAAAATAGAGAGATAATGAAAAAGTTTCTTTCAATAATGGTGTTGGTTCTTACAGGGTATTTTATAAATGCTCAGAACCTTGACAACGATGAAGTTCCAGAGAAAGTTAAATCTGAATTTCAAGAGGAGTTTCCTGATGTAAGCATGGATGATGTGGATTGGGAGCGTGAAGATTTCCAATACACAGCGGAGTTCGAGCATGAAGGAATGGAGCACGAAGTGATCATCGATAAAGCTGGAGAACTGGTTTCTTCTAAGTCTGAAATGGATGCCGAAAAGCTTCCTGAAGAAGTGAAGGAAGGTATCAAAGATAACAACCTGACTATAGACGAAGAAGAAACTGCCAGACATTACAAAAATCAAGAAAGCACGCTTTATAAAATAGAAGCAGAAACTGAAGAGGAAGAAGAAGTTGAGGCTTTCTTTGACGAAGATGGTGAAATTGTAGAAAAAATAGAAAGCTAATATCATTAGTTTAAAAAAACAAAAGCACCCAGCATAACACTGGGTGCTTTTGTTTTTTGCGGGCCACAAGTGTGCCCTTCAGTACCCATAACAATCCTGCGCCCTTACTTATTACCTTTTAAAGGATAGATGTAAACAAAAAGAAAATGGAAAAATTATTAGAAGGGAAAGTGGCAATAGTTACAGGTGGCGGATCCGGTATAGGTGAAGCTATATGTAAAAAATTTGCAAAACATGGAGCTAAGGTTATAGTTTGCGGTTTTCATGAAGACCCTGTAGATAATGTAGTAGGAGAAATTAAGGATTCCGGAGGCGAAGCCATTTCCTATAAAGGAGACATGGCTATCGAAGAGCAAGCCAAAGGTTGTGTAGATTTTGCCCTCAGAACCTATGGGAAACTAGATGTATTAATAAATAATGCAGGAGTTTTTCCAGAAACTGGTCCCGTTCAAGACTTTTCAGTGGACGCTTTTAACTATTTAATAAAAAACAACATACAGTCAGCATTACTGATGACCAAGTATGCCATTCCGGAACTCCAAAAAACCAAAGGTTGTATTGTTTCTGCAGGGTCTGAAGCAGGAATGGACGGCGAGCCAGAAGTTGCTGCATATGCCGGAACAAAAGGATTTGTTCATGCATTTACTAAAAGCGTTGCTGTAGAACAGGCAAAATATGGAGTAAGAGCAAATATTGTCGCCCCTGGCCCTGTAGACACTTCATGGATGCGAATTACCGAGAGCCCTATGACCATGAAACAAAAAGGACTTTTCAAAAGCGCTATTCCAATTGGAAGATTTGGAAAAACGGAAGAGGTTGCCAACGTATACTTATTCTTGGCATCAGACCTTTCTTCTTTTGTAACAGGTGCTGAGTATAAAGTAGATGGTGGATTAACGATAGGAAAAGGACCTATGGGCTTAATGGCTGATGATGCTTTAAAAGAAGATCCTGAAGGAGAACTTGAGCTACATCATGAGCATGAAGGACATGCACAAATTAGACACTAAGTATAATAAAATCAAGATGGCCAAAAGTATTTGAAGCTTATAAAAAAAGGCTGTCTTTATTTAGACAGCCTTTTTTAACCAAATTCGGATGTCGCACTCCCACGACATCAGGTAAGAAGAGAGGTTATGCAAAAATAACATTTATTTATAAAAATTATTATATATTCACACCACATAGTTCTGTTTTACATCTACAGCCAATTATTTAAAAAAAACTTCCTAAAAAAGGTATCTTTTTATTACATACGCCGTATACAATAAGTTGATTGACTACTAGCAATATTATTGATTTCCTTTTAGCCAGTGTGGGGAAACCTTATTCTATGATAAAATATTTTTTTATTGTTTTACTATTAGTATTTACCACTAATATATCATTTTCATCAAATGATAAAGAGAAGCCTTTCTTGGTCTTTCATACACTTAGTATAGTTAATGGTATTTCGGATAACATTGTCAGAGGCATAACCGAAGACAAAGAAGGGTTTATGTGGTTCATTACCGAAAACGGCCTCAACCGGTATGACGGAATAGACTTCAAAATATATAAATCTACAAGTGCCCCCTACTCTATTTCAAGCAACGACCAAAAGGTATTTTTCACAGACAGTAAACAAAGGCTTTGGGTTGGCACCAGAAACGGTCTCAATATGTATGACAACATATCTGATCAATTTTATAATTTCAAATCCGACGACTACGAAGCTCTTAAATACATCAAAGGGGACATAGACCAGATCACTGAAGATACTTATGGAAACATTTGGGTAACAGTACAAAGCGAGGGTTTGTATAAAATCAGTGATTTAAACAAAAAGCCAGACAATTTTCAATTTAAGCCTGAAGAAAATGTCGGAATTTTTGTAGGCCTGTCTGCTGACAAAAATGGAAATGTTTGGGTTGGTACAAGAGATGGATTATTAAAATTAAATGTTTCTACGGGTGAATTTAGAGATCTAAGGCCTTTATATGGAAGTGGCTATCATGTAATGAAAATCATTGCTGATAACCAAGGAAGAATATGGATGGCAACAAGTTCCGGTCTCAGGTATATTGATTCATCAGGGAAGCTGAAAGTCTTTCAGCATGAACAAAATAAACCTTACTCTATCAAAGGAAACAATGTATATGACATTTTCCCTTATGATGAAAACAGATTGCTACTTGCTGTAGATGGCAGAGGGATAGACATATTTGATTTAAGAACAGAAAAGTTTTATCACTACAGTGATGAAAATGAAGCACAACTTCCTTGTAAAAATATAACTTCAGTATATAAAGATTCTAAAGGTGGTATTTGGGCAGGTACATTTATGCATGGGTTGGCGTATTCAAATTCAACGACCAATCTGTTTACTATGTTTAAACATAATTCTGGTCATTCAAAAGGGATTGCAAAGGGTATAATTACTTATTTTCTGGAAGATCAAGCTGGCAACCTATGGTTCTCTACTGATGGAGGAGGCTTATACGTAAAATGGAAGAACAGCTTATTTCCAGAAGCTTATGAACCAGTACCAGGAAAAGGAAATATTTCTGAAGTTCCTATAGTCTCCATGCTGCAAGACCAAAACAATAATTTATGGTTAGCAACATATGGCGGAGGACTTAAGGTGTTTAACACAGATAAAAAAGAAATAAAAACCTACCTTCATGAACCAGATAACCCTAAGTCTCTAGGAAATGACAAAATAAGGTATCTTTATGAAGATAAAAAAGGTAATATTTGGACAAGTGGTTTTAGTACAGGCCTATCCGTATTAGATATTAAAACAAATACATTTAAACACTACACCCATAACCCCAAAGACCCTAATACAATCTCTTCCAATATGATCCAAAGTTTTTTCGAGGATTCAGAAGGAACACTTTGGGGAACAAGTTTTAATGGTCTAACAAAATATATTCCTGAAAAAGACTGTTTCAAAAATTACACTTTCTCCTCTCCTATATTTTCCCAAATGGAAAGTAACTTCACTTCTGACGTAGTGGAGGATAAAGAGGGTAATTTATGGCTAGCCTCTAACGGAGCTGGTCTTATCAGGTTTAATCCTAAAAATGAAACTTATGACTTTTTCACTACCAAACACGGGCTTAGCGACAACAGAATTAAAAATATTACCCTAGACGATAAAAATCATCTATGGCTGGTTACTTATACAGGGTTAACAAGGTTCAGTCTTGAAACTTTACAAGGGATACCTTTTACATATAAAGATGGAGTTCCAGCCTATTCATACTATCCTTTAGCAAAGTATAAAGACAAGCATGGAAGGATCTATCTAGGTACTAATATGGGATATTTAGTGATTGACCCAAGACATCTTGTCAAAAACGAAACCGTACCTCCTGTTGTAGTAACTAATATAGAAATTTCAGAAAAAACCGTAGAGGATACATCCAAAACATTTAACGCTACAGTACTACACAAGAAAAACAAGCCCATTGATTTACAACACAATCAAAACGGAATTAGAATCGACTTTGCTGTTTTAAATTTTAACAACCCACAAAAAAACAAATATGCATACAAACTAGAAGGGTTTGACCCTGTCTGGATTCGAACCACAGAACAAAGAACTGCCACATATACTAACTTAGACCCAGGAACTTACACTTTTAAAGTAATTGGCGCGAATAATGACAATGTCTGGAATAAAAAAGGCGTTTCTTTTACTTTTACAATATATCCGCCTTGGTGGAAAACTTGGTGGTTCAATTTAATAGCGTTTTCACTGAGTTTTATTGCGCTAATTGGTGTAGTTCAGTGGAGAACATTAACCGAGAGGAGAAAAAGTTTTAATTTAGAAAAAGAGGTAAGACAAAGAACCAAAGAGCTAAAAGAAAGCAATGAACAACTAGATGCCTTTGTATACAAAGCATCCCATGATATTAAAGGCCCGCTAAAGTCTATTATAGGATTGACTACCATTGGACAAAAAGACGTTAAAGACCCTGTTGCGCAAAACTACTTTAGCCATATCCTAAAAAGTACTAGTAAGCTAGAAAAATTACTATCTGACTTGCTAATGCTAACAAAGGTAAAAAGCTCTTCTGTGAATATAGATAAGATTGACCCTAATCAGCTCATAAATGAAGCATTGGACAACTTTAAACATTTCCCGGGATTTAACAAAATAAAAATCAATAAGGAAATCACTGAAAATAAACATATCTATACCGACAGGAACCTGCTTTATTCAATCGTTCAAAACCTAATAGAGAACCCTATTAAATATTACGATGCAGAGAAGGAAGAAAACTTCCTAAACATCACAATAGACATAAATCCGGATAAAGCGATTTTAACTTTTCGAGATAACGGAAAAGGAATTGACAAAGAATACCAGTCAAAGGTTTTTGATATGTTTTTCAAAATCAATGAAAGTTCTGTAGGTACAGGCCTAGGTTTATATATAGTTAAAACAACAATAGACAAGCTTGACGGAACCATATCATTACAGAGCGAAGAAGGTATCGGTAGTACTTTTACTATTGTCATTCCTAACAAAACTCCTTAAAAAAGAGGACCTACAATAGAGTTGCTATCCCAAAAAAGTAATTATATTCCATATCGTTTCTTTCTAGTGCTAGAGAGAGACAGTTTCTCCTCCATTAAGCCTACAGAAGACAAGAAAGGCAGTGTATTTCGCTCTTTACAAAGCCCCTTCACACTTCAGTACTTGATACAGCTTTAAAAGCAACCCCATAGATTTCTGAAGAAAAGTTGAAGTCGTATTCCAAATGCATGAAAAATTGACAAAACAGGGTTAGGCTCGACTAGGTGGTTTAGCTATGCAAAAAGTTAGTTGTTTAAAGTAACTATTAAAGGGGCTAACAACACCTTTAAACCTAACAATCATATACCTACACAGCCCTAATATAGGTTTATAACAAGTTCACAGCGGTATTGCCTCGTTTAATGAGTCTGCTTGTAGGGATTTCCATTGTTAACTTCTCCCAAATTAGATATGTCTCAAACAAAAACAACTACAGTACAATCGATCCACTAGCCAATATAACTTAACAGTAATTACTGTACTTATGCTATTCTATGAGCCAAATTAATCATATAAAAAGGGTAAAAACGAAAAAAGCTCCCGAAGGAGCTTTTTTCGAAAGGTAAATTATAGAAACTAGTTCTTAATTACTCTTTTAACTACCATGGCATCATTGGTTTGAATTTCAACCATATAAATACCAGAAGGGTAATCAGAAACATTCATTCTTAATGAAGCTCCACTACCTGTAAGCTCTTCTGTTGTAGAGTATACAAGAGAACCTACAGCGTTTCTAACGTTTACAATAACAGAACCGTTAAACACTTCACTTAAGTTAATGTAGAATACACCTTCAGTTGGGTTAGGCGCCACAGTAACCTCTCCACTAAGCTCTTCACCTACAGAAGTAGTAAAGCTAACAGCAATAGGGAAAGTAGTGGTATGCGCTCCTTCAGAGTTCTCTTCTCTAAGAGTAACTTCAAACTCTCCAGTAGCATCTCCAAAAGTTACAAATATTTCACTGCTATCTGCGCTTGCAGAAGTAATGATAGCACCTTCTGGAACAGTCCAGCTATAAGTAGAACCTTCTACTGGATCCACAGCAAACCTATTGTCTTCACTGTTAGTATAAACAATCCTTGGCCCATCAACTTCTCTATCACCAGGCTTACAAACAGTTGCAGCCGATACAGTCAAAGTAGAAGTACTACCACTACCACACTCTCCAGCAGGAATAACTCTAATTTCACCGCCTGGATTTTCACTCCACCTTACAGTAATCTCACGCTCATTGTTATTTCCAACGGCAGTAGCTCCAGAAGGCAAGATCCACTTATACCTAGTAGCACCAGAAACTTCTGGGACTTCGAAAGTATACTCTTGGTTTACACAAACAGCATTGCTTCCCGTAATATCACCGGTTGCACCTAGACCTTGGTCAACTGCAACATTGATAGACACAGGCTCGCCATCACCACATCCTGAAACAGGAGTTACAGAAAGCGTATAGTTGCCTGAAGTTCCAAAGTTAACAGTTACACTGTTTTCATCTATATCATGTGAAACGCCACTAGGAACAGTCCATTCGTAGCTATTTACACCTGCAACGGCATCAACTGAATAAGTAACAGCCGTACCAGAACATACATCTTCAAGTCCGTCAATAGCACCAAGCGTAGGTGCGCCATCATTTACAGTTACATCAAGTGTAGCAGTTTCGTTAGCACATCCACCTGTAACAATTACTGAAACATGTGCATCAGTTGACTCAAAGTTAACAGTAACTTCATTGGTATTCTGTCCACTAGATATCTGAGCACCAGATACTGTCCAGTTATAAGAAGCACCTTCAACTTCAGTTACTGTATAAACTGAAGACTCATTAGCACATACAGCTTCTTCACCTTCTAGGTCAATAGAAGGAATTGCTATTACAGATATAGGTAAAGTAGCACTTGTACCTTCACCACACTCGCTATGAGGGGTAACAGTAATGTCACCACCCTGAGAATTGTTGAAGTTAACAACAACAGAAGTACCGTTATCATCACCAACAAGATCAGCGCCAGCAGGAACAGTCCAAGTATAGCTTTCAGCGCCAGCTACTGGCTCAATGCTATATTGAACATTTTCAGCACCTGCACAAACAGATTCATCACCGCTTATAGCTCCAGCAGCTTCAACACCTTCTATAACAAGTACAGAAGTTTCAGCTGATTGACCGTTTCCACAGTCACTAATAGGTGTTACACTTACCTCAACTTGACCTTCGCTTCCAAAAGCAATAGTCACAGTATTTCCTGAAGCATCACCTTCAATAGTAGCGTCACCAGTAACAGTCCACTCATAAGCCGTAGCATTTTCTACTTCGGCAATTGAGAATTCTCTTGATAAACCACTACATACAGATTCAGCACCTACGATATCACCAGCATCAGCAGCAGGAGCGTTAACAACTAATTCAATAGAAGAAGCTCTTCCGTCACCACATTCACTGATAGGTGTTACGCTTACAGTCCCCCCTTCAGTACCTACAGTCACAGTGATTTCATTTGTATTCTCACCAGCTGTAATTACAGCGCCTTCTGGAAGTGTCCAGTTATAAGAGTCAGCACCATCAACAGCGTCAATTGCAAAAGTTAGATCTGTTGCGTTTGCACAAACTTCTTCTGCACTAGCAGTAATAGTTCCAGCAGGATTAGCTACACCACTAATTTCAACAGCAAAAGCTTCAGATGGAGATCCTTCAGCACATGCGTTGTAAGGAGTTACAGATACATCACCACCTTGGTCACCAAATGTAATACTTACTATACTAGCTGTTTCATCAGCAGATGAAATTTCTGCACCAGCAGGAATAGTCCACTCGTATCCAGTAGCACCAGCTACTTCAGGTACGGAGAACTCAACAACAGCTCCACTACAAACAGATTCGCTACCTGATACTTGAACAACCTCATCAGAGATACCATCTTCAATGACAACATCAAGTTCAACAGAAGCACCTTCTACACCACATTCATTAATAGCAGCTACTGTGATAGCTCCAGCTTCCTCACCAAAAGTTACAGTAATGCTGTTTGTTTCTTCTCCTGCAGTGATTTCAGCACCAGCAGGTACAGTCCAAACATAAGAAGCTGCACTTTCAACTGGCTCAACAGTGTAAACTACATCCTCAAGTCCACTACATACAGCTTCTTCACCTTCGATTTCACCAGTAATGTCAGCAGTAGCTTCTAAAATATTAACTTCAAGCTCTACCTCATTGCCATAGTGGCAAGCATTTCTAGGAACGACAGAAACAACGCCGCCAGTAGTCTCGAAAGAAACAGTAATAGTGTTTGTTCCTTCTCCATCAATAATTTCAGCAGTTTCAGGAACAGTCCACATATAAGAAGTAGCACCATCTACATCTGCAACGGTAAACACTACTTCATCAGCGTTAGGACAAACAAGGTCATCACCTTCTATGCTAGAAGCAGTACCTATTTCCTCACACTCAACTTCAACATCAATCACTTCGAAAGTATCATCCTCACCACACTCTCCACTTACATGAAGCTCTACAGTGTTTTCACCTTCTTCAAGCTCCAGTTCAATATAGATACCTTCACCTTTCGTTTCTCCATCTATAACCCACTCATAAAGCACATCCTCTTCTTCTCCTACCCACGTAGCTTCAAAAATATATTTTCCACCACCATCTTCATGTTCAGTAGCAGTAAACTCTGCGACCATTTCAGGTAGTACATGTACGTAAAGCGAGTCTTCAACTTTTTCACCACACTGGTTATAGGCTTCAAATTTGATCCAGTGAGATTCCTCAAAAGTGAAAGTAAGCTCAAGATCTTCTTCTAGCGCATCTTCTTCCATACCATACCATGCATAGCTTTCAGCATTTTCGATCTCTTCGACAGAGATTACATGCTCAGTTCCAGCACAAGTGGTCAACGTATCACCTACTTCAGCACCATCTACACTGAATCCAGCAGGGTCTTCCATTGGCGCTTCACACTTGATTTCAATAGTTTTACAAATAGTATCTCTATCTCCACAAGTTTCATTTAATACATATAGACAAACCTCATACTCGCCTTCTTCTTCATAATAATGATATCCTTCTTCCCAAGTCTCGGCACCTTCTTCAAAATCGTCAGTACCATAACTCCACTCCCAAGAGTCAAAGTCTACAGAAGTATTGATCAAGCGAAGGCCAAGACCATTGTCCTCTAGTTCATATCTAAAGTTTGCTTCAAGGTCAGCGCCTCTAACTTCTACAGTATCACGAGTAATACCTCCTTGGTTAATCAAATCTACATAATATCTACCAGGAGCAAGCTCTGCTGTTTCACCTGTAGCAATTAACGTGTTCGTATTTCCAGAATACCAGCGAATTTCTTCTGCACTACAAGACTGAGCATTAACAACAGCCTCTCCATCACATGCACTTACCCTTTGCTGCCAAGTTGAGATTCTGTTACCATCTGCATCATAAGTAGGGAAACCGTTTTCATCAACTTCCAGATCAAAAGTTGGGGTTGGAACAGTAGCACCACCAACAGTAATCCATTCTATAGTTATAGTGCCTTCCCAATCAGGATCGTCTTCCATAGGGAAGAAGTTAACAGCAACTATATTAGTAAAATCAACCTCTACACTTGGGTTGTCTTCATCTAACCAACCTGTTCTTAAAGTTGTATTATCAGCAGGGAACTCTACCTGCACCACTTGAGCTTCTCCGGCAGTAAGTTCAACCTCTGCGCGGTTTGTAGTTACTTGTCCATCATTAACTCCAACACCAAGGGTTACATCTGCTGTAGTCCTAACTCTAAAAGTAACATAAGGAACAGCATCCATATCTACTGCTACATCTTCGTCATCATGTCTGAAGTTTACACCAAATGGATCATACTGTCCTCCACCTGTTACATTAACTTCTAACAAGCCACAAGGTAAGTCAAGACATTCTGGGTCATCCCCATCATCATGCGCTTCTTCAGAACACCAAGTACGAGGTAATTCTTCATAGCCATTGGCTCCAATCCAAGGTTGCGCGTAAGCATTGTCATTAAACTGGTTAGCAGACCATCCCTCACCATCGCTAATGAGAACAGTTCTTGTAAGTTCATCAGTATCAGAACAACCAAATCCTGAGTTATTGACAGTTAAGGTAACCTCATAAGCACCTTCGCTCAATATTTCAGTTGCAAAGTTTTCCTCTTCACTTTCTTCTACTACCACACCATCTAAAGAAACTTCCCAATGATAGTCTGAAATACCACCAGTTGAAGTATTATTCAATCTAATACTACCTGCTACTACAGAAGAGGTAAAATCAGCATTAATTTCTTCATCATAAACAGTCACCCTACTTCTACGTGTACAACCCTCAGCATCAGTAGCAACCACTTCATAGTCACCTGCCTGAGACACTTGAAGCGTTTGTCCAGTTTCAGACAAAGTAACATTGTTTCTTCTCCAAGTATAGGTTCTGTTAGAAACTCCTGCATCCAAAGTTATAGCACCTTCACAGAGAGACCTGTTATCACCTAAGTCAGGAGCTTCACATTGATCAGGTGGAGGAAGGTAAAAGTTACCTGTCTGAACAAAAAGTGCAATAGTTTTGATGGTAGCATTAAAGTACTCACCATAACCAGGGTTTACTTCTTGGTTTACACGATAAATTTCATCCACAAAACTTTGGTTATTAGCCAAACCATCGGCAGCCATAGCACCTACAGCAAAGCATCCTAAGAATGTATTGTTAAGGTGGTGCCCAAGTTTATCACCTTCATTTCCACTGGTAGAGATTCTTGTTGCATACCGCGATCCAATATTATTAGGGTTGTCTTGATGAGAATCTCTTAACCATCCAATAATTTTTTCACAATAAGCTTTACCTTCAGGCGATCCGTGCCATAAATAGTCAAGTGCTGATCTCAAAGGAGTTCTGACAGCATCAAAGATAAAATCCCTACCGCCTTCTTCGTAATGGGAAGCATCAGGACTATACTCACCATCAGCTCTGTGAAAGTCAGGCACTAAACCAGTTGTACCACCAGCAGCTTCTATGATCTGATAACCTCTTGTTACCGCATCATCCCAAAACTGCTCATGACCATGGTCATACCTTTTAAAAACTTTATAATAGTGAGGTGAGAAATAAGAAGCGTTAGTAAGATTCCATCCTCCAAACATATCACCTGGCTTCAATATGTCGCCATCAAATTGGTGTTCTCTTATCAAGCGAATCATTCTTCTTGCATCACTAAGATAGTCATCACTTTGCCATTGATAAGAAGCAATAACCAAAGACATTGCAACGTCTAGGTCAGCATCAGAAGCACCGTTCTCTCCTATAACATTACAGTTCTGAATTTTCCAGTGCATAAACCCGTTATGGTTTGCATGGTGCTGGTAATACCCCCATAGACCATCAAATACAGGACGGTCACCAGCGTATGCTGCCAAAAGCATACCGTAGGCAATACCTTCAGATACAGTCATAGATCTGTCCTCGGCTCCTCTTTGGGTTCCAGGGAAAAAGTCAAAAATAACACGTCTGTGACCACAGGCACCCTCTGTGGTAACATATTCATTCTTCCAGGCTTCATAAGCAGCCTGTGCATGTGCCGTGTTTCGATTGTTTGGCATTTGTCCATAAGTATACTCCACATCCTGAGGGAAGGGGTATGCTTCTTGAGACCATGCCTTCTGTACGAAAACCATACAGATAAAACCGAGAACCGGCAAAATGTAGCTTTTTTTCATGGTAAAGTTAGCTAGGGTTAGAAAATAAGTTTTACAATTTCCCAATCATACTCTTTGACCATCTAGTGTTATACATGCAGGCATACAAAGTGTTGTCTGTACATACCACTAAACAGCAATCCGAAGAAAAGCACAATTGGAAGCTTAAAGATAAGCAGCTTCATTATACTTTTAAAGTATATTATGTAATATTTCCAATATTTAATAAAAAATGATACTAAATATTACCTAAATCGAAAAGTAAAATAAAACAAAAATCTTCTATATGTACAATACATACTAATCCACAAACACTACATTCATACATCTAATTTTCAATTATTTACACTATACTTACACAGTAAAAAACAAGCAGAAAAAGCAGGAATTTTACATAGACTAAAATAGGGGAACAAAGAAAAAACATGAATACGTAAATAAGTCTGTAGAAGGAAAACATCAACGTTAAACCTGAATTATGCGATAGGTTTCTCATTAGGAGCAAAACAACAGTAAATCAGCACTTTTGCTATGTATAGAAAGTCCTATTTTTTCAAGGTTAAAACAACCGTAGTACATGCAGCTTTCTACCATGCATCGTAATTTCCTTGCAAATATCTACTACAAATCGATGAACCAGGTGATAACAAGCAAAAAAGGAAAAAATTTACTTAATATAGGTTTGGCTAAGAGAGAAATCATCAAAATCAATATATGTATCTAAACCACTTCCCCATGAACCATCATTACCGCCAAAAAAGGTACTAAAAAATATACCATTGATTTTAAGGTCTTCTGTCGACCGAAACAGCAAACCTTCTTCGCTATGCACCAGCTCCCCGTCAATCCAAATATTAACTTTCCCATCATGAACATTAGGGGTATTTAAAACTACTTGATGCTGTACGCTATGCCATTTGCCTGCTTCAAAAGTCCAATTACCTGCTCCAATAGGTGTCCCCCATTGTTCACTTTCCGGGGTATATAAATAAAGTTCGCCAACTCCATCCTCCCTCCACATATATCTAGTAGAAAAGCCATCGTAACCGGTGGGAATACTGCCTCCACTATTAGCTGTTCCTCCATAAAGTCCAGGCAACTTCCCTCCTTTTACAAAATCGAAGTCAGGGGAAAAGCGTACATTATATTTAAAAAATACAGAGTCCACGTTGCATAAGGCTGCAAGAAATTGCCCGCCTCCAACTGGCGCGCCCTCATTGACCGTCACATTGGGACTGGCCGAACCTTTGGGGTAAACAACATTCAACACTTGCCTATCTTCTATAGTTTTGATGCTTAAGTTTTCCATGCCCCACATTTTACTCTCTTGGATTCCCCAATGGTGTTCATTCATGCCATCAGCAAAATCACTTTTCCAAAAAACGTCGTTTGTGGACCGGTTTGAACACGAAGCAAACAATAGTATTAAAAAGAAAGTAAATGAAGATCTAATCATAAAGTCAATATATACAGTAGTACTCCAACTTCTCAGATGCATTAACCCGTATCACTTTCATTCGAATCATATTTACCAAAATACGACTGGCCTTCCATCTGGGAATATAGGCTAATTTACAAAATCCTTTTAAAGTAATCTGATTATTTTCTTCAAGATACTTTAACAGTATTTTTTCAGGAGTCCCAAAAGTAATGGTGGGAGATTTACCTTTACTTTCGTTTCGCATAACATCCAACATAATCTTACTGGCCATCAGGCACTGATCTTTAACCCTAATATAAGCCCACCACCTGCCATCACTGTCTTTTGCATAATGCGGTTTATTATGGCTTTCCGGAATTTCAGCTACCAATATGGTTTTACCATTAATGATCTCTTCACAAAATTCAACTTTTACAGGAGGCTTACATTCTAGGGCAGCCGCACCTTCCAACATATAACGCTCTTCCTCAGCCGTTGCTCCGACTACGGATCCATTATCCTTAACTCCAACTAAAATTTTCCCTCCATGGGTATTTGCAAAAGCAACCAAAGATTTGGCAATTTTTTTGGCGCTTGAGATTGTATGTTTAAAGTCAAGGGTTTCTCCTTCCCCTTCCCTTATAAGGTTTTTAACCATTACGGATATGTTAAAGCCAGCAATTATACTAAAAATTTAGTCCTTTAACCTGGATTATGCATTAGATTTCGTTATAAGGGGCAAAAGAAAGTTCTAATGCACATTTCAGGTTTAAATATAGAAATAGGGTTACCCACTTAGATATCTTATGTGTTATTAGCTTACTTAGGCTCGCTAAGTTACTTTTTACCTCGCCGGCAGGGCCTTACTTTTTTTCTTAGACAAAAAAAGTAAGCAAAAAAGTCAAGGCCTGTGATGAAATTTGCTAAACTTTATAACCATTACGCTATCCCGATAGCTATCGGGATGAAACTCACCCTCCTTGCGTCGGGCTCAAACAGCAAATTTTTTGGCCGCTTCATGCTTATAAAGTTCTTAACGCAATTTCATCAATGGCCACCTTATTTTCTAACAATGGCACATATCGCCATTTAAGAAAGGCAGTTTAAAGCATCAAAAAACTTATTACTTCCTAGAGACTTAAATGGTAATCCTATATAGAAATTCTTGTGATAGCTCTTTTCTCAACAAAAAAACCAGTATAAACTTATACTGGTTAGTAAAAATTCTAATGTAAGGCACAAATATGAGATTTGCACTGGGAATGGGAAGCCGTTTCCTGCTGTTCTTTTCCCTTTACAGTAACAGCCGATGACTTATAATCTTCCAGTTCATTAAGCTTCCGTTCCACCATTTCTTCCCACTCTTTTTGCTTTTCTTTATTTAGTCCATGCCTACATTCCTTATCGTAAAGCTTTTCCATTTTATTCCAGTCGGCAAAAACTTTGTCTACTGTAGTTTTGAATTCTTCCTTAGAAAGCGCCACCCCAACATCACTGAATTTTTTCCTAAGAATACGTCCGTGTAATTCTGTAATATCAAAATGTAACTGTTCATGGGCAAGCACCCTTTGAGATTTACTCCTGGTCCAGGACTTGTTAGTTTTGAATGAGCATTTAACGGTATAGGTAACATCCTTTCCGGTCTTGAAGCTTTTCACACTGATATCACTACAGGTCATAGCAGCAAATTTATTCTGGGCAGGATCCCCTTGAAAATCGTCCCACTTCAACTTATAAGACTCCGACCACTCTATCATTTGCTCTGCATTATCATCGTTGGCAATGCCTTTATCCTTGTTAAGTGAAAACAAATTTGAAAATAATAGGAAGAAAAACAGAAATAACTTCATGAGCTAAAACTTTAATTTAAAATCAGTATATACAAGGTCTATTCACCGTAGGTAGTTCCTTGTTTTTAGGGTTAGAGAATTACCTACATGTAAGATAAAGCAGGTACTTTTTCACTTGCAAAGTGTATTTAACTATATTGCAGACATAAAAAGGCATTTCATAAGCCCTAAGTCAGGTAAGAATGAACAGAGAGTTTTACAAAAAACTGACAAAGAAAAAAGACATCAGCCAAACACTGGAAATCCATCAAAAGCTGCGCAGCGAAAAAAAGCTAAGCAGAAATTTGACATTTAAAGACCTTACGTCTTTCGGTATTGCAGCCATTATAGGAGCTGGGATTTTTAGTACGATTGGCAATGCAAGTGCAGCGGGTGGCCCCGCAGTAAGTCTGTTATTTGTTTTTACGGCCATAGCCTGTCTGTTTTCAGCTCTTTGCTATGCAGAATTTGCGTCTGGTATTCCGTTGGCAGGAAGTGCATATACCTATGCTTATGTGTCATTTGGGGAGTTTGTAGCATGGATCATTGGTTGGGACCTGATAATGGAATATGCTATAGGCAATATAGCTGTTGCTATTTCATGGTCTGACTATTTCACCAATTTGATGAAAGGGATAGGGATAAATATTCCCCATTGGTTGTCCATGGATTATTTAAGCGCCATAAACGGGTATGAAAGTGTTGTGCAGAAATTGGAAGCTGGTGTGCTTTGGGAGAACCTGCTATTAACCGAACGAGCTGCCTATATGGCGTGGACTAGCGCCCCCCAAATAAGTGGAACCCCTCTTATTGCAGATGTTCCAGCCCTGTTGATTGTTATCCTGATTACCACGTTGGTATACACCGGCATCAAGGAGACCAAAAGAACGGCCAATCTCATGGTAGTTTTTAAGTTAGGCATTATTTTAATGGTAATTATTGTTGGTGCTTTTTATGTAAACCCTGACAACTGGTCCCCCTTTGCCCCTGAAGGCTTGAGAGGTGTCCTTTCTGGGGTATCTGCTGTATTTTTTGCCTATATAGGTTTTGATGCAATTTCCACTACGGCAGAGGAATCGAAAAATCCGCAAAGAGACCTACCACTTTCAATGATAGTTTCCCTAATTATCTGTACTGCTTTATATGTGACTATTTCTTTTGTTTTAACAGGAATGGTTAATTATAAAGAATTAGGTGTGGGAGATCCACTCGCATTTGTATTTGACAAAGTGGGCTTGTCTTTTATTTCTGGAATCGTTGCTTTTGGTGCCATTATTGCCATGACCGGCGTTTTACTAGTTTTTCAAATGGGGCAACCTAGAATATGGATGAGCATGAGTCGTGATGGGTTGCTTCCTCCTGTATTTTCAAAAATACACCCAAGATTCCATACCCCGTCTTTTGCTACTATTGTTACAGGGCTAATCGTAGCCATCCCTGCACTGTTTATGAACCTAACCCAAGTAACTGATTTAACAAGTATAGGCACTTTATTTGCATTTGCGGTAGTTTGTGGAGGAGTACTGGTACGGAAAGCTGCCCCTAAAAAAGATCAATTCAAAATACCCTATTTAAACAGTAGGGTCTTTATACCTATATTTTTGGCTACCTTTCTACTTCTTTTGGCTCTATGGCCAGATATTTTTTACCCTGACCATTATATCAATGCTTTTCTGGCTCCAGTAGATAACCTGTTACATATATTTTTCATTTTGTTTGCCACAGCCCTCTCCATTACTGCCGTATATAAAAAACTATCCTTAATTCCGGTATTGGGTTTAATTATAAATGTTTACTTAATGTCAGAATTAGGTTTGGACAACTGGATTAGGTTCCTTGTATGGCTGGCCGCAGGTTTAGTGGTTTACTCTTTATACGGCTTTAGGAGACGGACCACATAGGCCAGATTGCACCCAAAACGAGCTATTCTAGGTGATTTAAACACTCTTCAAAAGAAGTGTAAATTTTACCCCCAATAGCTTCAACTGCATTGCTAATCATAAGATTGACACAGCTACCAAAGTCTTCTATTTCTGTATAATCTGGCTGTTTACTCATGTCAAACATCCGAGAAGTAATGGTTGGCAAATCTAAATCAACACAAGTGGTATAAGCCAATATTTTTTTCCCTTTTGCATAACAGTAGCCTATTTCAAAAGCAGTACCATCATCCATGCAAGCACCACGAAAAGGTTCAATATTGGCAATGATAACATCGGCCTTGTCCATCATGTTAATGTTTCCTTTAAAGATAGAAGCGGAAATAATCTTTCTATCTTTGCTCATATCTACTTCATTATCGAGCGGAATTAAGGCTTCATGACCATGTGCCTCACAGGCTACTTTCATCCGTTCAAAATGAGCTTTTGCATTTCCTCTAAAAACATCAGGTCCGGCTAAGTAAATTTTCATAATATTAATTCTTAATCAATAGATTATCCACGACGAAAACTATAATATACAGCAGAAACATACATAAATGCGCCATAACATATGGTACCAATAGCGACCAGTACCAGAAACACACTACCTATTACCCCTCCCCCTATAAAATCAAAAGCTGAATCGGTGTCACCTACTGCCCCGGGTTCTCCTTGTACTGCTGCGTATACTATCAGGTATCCTATAACCAATAAAATAAGCCCCCTGGCAAAATAACCAGTGTGCGCTAAAAACTGTATGATGGACCGCTTTTTATCGGAAAGATGCTCTATAGCTAGCCTAGGGTTATGATCTCCCTGAATGACATATTTAAATTGTACCAACCCTGCCAAACCAACTATTACACCAACAGCACCAACAAGCCAAGCGCCTGCTGTCCAGTTTAACACTTCGGCTACCATGATCTGTTGCTCTTCTTCTCCATTTTCTTGTCTTTCCCCAAACAGTATTTCAGCAGAAGAAAAAGCAATCAATGCATATCCACTGGCACTTAAAGCAATACCGATACGTCTGGCTAATCCTTTTGCATCATTTCCAAATTTATAAGGATCTGTTATGGCTTCAAAGACCCTCCAGATAATATATCCCAACAAACCGATAATAAGTGCTCCAATAATAACTTCCCCTAAAGGTATTTCCATTATTCGGTCCATAATACGTTCCTCATCGGCAGCATCTTCTGCTGTTTCTCCTAAAAAAGACAACAGAGCCATTATCCCTACAAGAACATACACGGTACCAATAGAAAAGCATCCAAATCTTGCAAGCTTTTTTACAACCGGTTTATAATTATTGTTTACGACCATTAACCGGAAAACCCTGCTTTTGGGTAATTGTTTCAATTCATCTAACAAATATACCAACGGGTAATAATTAGAGCGTACGTAAAAATTCAAATTTGGAATTAGAAGTAAAAGTAAAGATTTGTTTAAGTATTGGTGAAAGGAGCTTGTAAAAAAGTACTATAAAAAACAAAGCTTGATTAAATAGTTTTCACCTAAAGCCCATCCGGTCTTACACACTTGCATCTTTTCTACATACCTAATTCATTTTGAGAAAGAAAAAATAATAGCTAAATGTGTTAATTAAAGATCTTTATAGGATTGTTACCTGATGTATTGTTAGGTGTAAATGGCAAAGAGATATTAGACTCATTGTTAACCTTAAAATGACTCAGCCAAAAAATCGCTTCTTCATGATCAGTGAAAACCTTTGAAGGAATTGAAGGCGGGTTGATATTTACATAGAAATTCCCTATGATTTTCTGTACAGGCGAGTGAATAAATAAAGCACAAGCCAATAAACCTTTACAAGATTCATCATCAGCAAGGTAAAGGCGTGCATCCCTATCCATGCTTCCTAGAACTCCACAATCAATTAATACGGGAAAAGCATTATCTTTTATAAACAGTTTGCGCTCATGCACCATATGTTTAGCAAAGTCCAAATCAATAGACTCAACATTTTTAAGTATCACATGGAGAATGCCCTCCTGGATACGTATAGCTTGAAAGTCGTTTTCAAAAGACATACAACCCTAAATCACATTTGATTTAAAATACAATATACTCGATTTTCATATACCAAAAAAAACAAAAAGCCAGAAGGCGCATCGAAGTCTATCAACCAAACATTTCTATAGATTGAACGAATAAAGAAAAACACCTTACTGTACAGAAAGCCTATATAAGCAACCAACATATGTGTAAACTACATACAAAAGGAGATTTAAATAACACTTTTGAACCCATGGTTGCTCTTTAAAATATTTAAAAATAGGGTTACCCATTTAGATATCTGATGCTTTATTAGCTTACATAGGCTAGCTAAGTTACTTTTTGCCTCGCCGGCAAGGCCTTACTTTTTTTCTTGGACAAAAAAAGTAAGCAAAAAAGTCAAGGCCTGTGATGAAATTTGCTAAACTTTATAACCATTACGCTATCCCGATAGCTATCGGGATGAAACTCACCCTCCTTGCGTCGGGCTCAGACAGCAAATTTTTTGGCCGCTCCATGGTTATAAAGTTCTTTACGCAATTTCATCAATGGCCGTCTTATTGTCTAACTATGGCACGTACCGTCACTTAAGGAAGACCGTTTAAAGCATTTTATCATGCAAAAAACTTATTACTTCTAGAGACTTAAATGGGTAATCCTATTTAAAAATATAACAACGAACGGATCCTACAGATGTTGAAATTAACTATAAAAATTTGG
This sequence comes from Cytophagaceae bacterium ABcell3, assembly GCA_030913385.1. NCBI lineage: Bacteria > Pseudomonadati > Bacteroidota > Cytophagia > Cytophagales > Cytophagaceae > Natronocytophaga > Natronocytophaga cellulosiphila. The sequence goes on along the minus strand of CP133159.1, from coordinate 2,901,867 downwards.
GTTAGATACCACCCACTCACAAAAAAAGCCGACAAAAGCCGGCTATATTATTTTCAAAAACTAAAATAAGTTTCAACACTCAACACCTAAAAAACAGCCATTCTTTCGCATTTGCTGTTTCTTGCGTCTATTTATCAAATATAGATAAAACTACTGGCTTAGGGTCTCTATAATAATGTTATGATTGGTGTAAATACATGTATCAGCAGCTATATGGAGTGCCTCCCTAACCATTTCTTCTGCCGAAAGGTGCGGAGCATGTTTCTTCAAAGCTATGGCTGCGGATTGGGCATACATACTACCAGATCCTATAGAAGCAATTTCTTTATCTGGCTCTAAAACATCGCCAGTACCTGAAATTACCAGTAATTCATCTTTGTTAGCAGTGATCATCATTGCTTCCAGCTTCCTAAGATAACGGTCTGTACGCCAATCTTTGGCCAGCTCAATGGCCGCACGTTTCATATTGCCACCGTAAGCACTTAGCTTTTCATCAAGTCGCTCCAGTAAAGAAAATGCATCAGCGGTCGACCCGGCGAAACCAGTCACGATCTTACCGTCTGCAAGTTTTCTAAGTTTTTTAACATTGCTCTTTGCAACAGTGTTTCCCATAGTAGCCTGTCCATCGGCTCCTATAGCCACCTGTCCATTATGGATGATGGCCAATACTGTAGTTGATTTGATTTCTATCATAATTAGTTATTGTCCTCTACTCTACTGAAAAAATATCTTAACCTACGCCTATCGTTCCAAATAAGCGTATCTTCTGCCAAACGTTCAATTTGATAAGATTTTTCTACTACCCTATTTAGTTGTTTTTCCCTCAACCTCAACATGCTCCTATCTTGGTCATTCTCTTGTACAGTTGTCATCTCCCAACTGCCCCGCATAATCACAAGATCCTCGTCACCTTGTCTTTCTACTATTTTATCAAGTGTATACGTACCATCAGGACTGAATATGTAAACCTCTTCTTGTTCTGGTTGTAAAGTATCAGGAGCAACATTTGTGTCTGCTGGCATGGTATACATCTCACGTAGTTGCCAAGCTCCCAAAATCACCCTGTCTTCCCTTCGGCAAGAAGAAAATATAAGTAAAGCAGATAATAATAAAAGTAAAAGAGAACTATAAAAAGTGTCCTTCATAAAAAACCATTTTAATTATTAACAAAAAAGCCTCTCAATTGTTAGAGAGGCTTTAAAGCTATATAATTTAAACGAGGATACGTACTGGATCCTCCAACAGACCTTTCAGCGTTTTAAGGAAAGCTGCACCATTAGCACCGTCCACAGCCCTATGGTCACATGACAAGGTTACTTTCATAACATTTCCAGGGACCACTTGGCCATTTTTCACTACAGGGGTTTCTTTAATACCACCTACAGCTAATATACATGCATTTGGTGGGTTAATAATCGCTGTAAATTCTTCTACACCAAACATACCAAGGTTTGAAATAGTAAATGTGCTACCTTCGTAATCAGAAGGTTGAAGTTTGTTAGCTTTTGCTTTTCCAGCAAAATCTTTTACTTCAGCAGCGATATGAGAGAATGATTTGTTATCAGCGAATTTAACAACAGGGATATAAAGTGCTTCGCCCACAGCCATAGCCACACCAATGTGGATGTGGTTATTTTTCCGCATCTTATCATCAAGCCAAGAAACATTAACGCTAGGGTTTTGTCTTAAAGCGGCAGCCACTGCTTTAATTACCATATCGTTGAATGAAATTTTAACTGGAGAAATGGCATTAAGGCTAGTTCTAGCTTCAATGGCTTTGTCCATGTTAATTTCCATAGTCACGTAGAAATGAGGGGCTGTAAACTTACTGTCCGAAACCCTACGGCCGATAGCTTTTCTCATTTGAGAAACAGGTACATCTTCAAAGCTTTCCTGACCTACTACAGGAGGCAATACAACACCTTGCTCGGCTTTTCCTGTTGCCTCTGGTTTTGCAGATGGTTGATAAGACTCAACATCCCTTCTGACAATTCTACCATGCTCTCCACTTCCTTGAACATCAGCTAGGTTTATACCTTTTTCTTTTGCAAGTTTTTTAGCCAGAGGGGAAGCTTTTATTCTTCCATCAGCAGTAGATTTAGAAGCGGCAGGCTTTTCTTGTTTGGCAGGCTCGGAAGAAGGCTGGCTCTTTGGTTCTGCCTTTTCTTTCTTCTTAGGAGCAGATTCTTTTTTGAGAAGTGCTTCATAGTTAGCCCCTTTTTCACCTACAATAGCAATGATACCATCAACAGGGACTGAATCTCCTTCTTTTACCCCGATATATAAAAGTGTACCATCTTCATAAGACTCAAGTTCCATAGTAGCCTTGTCCGTAGCAACTTCAGCTAAAAGGTCTCCCGACTGTACACTATCTCCCTCTTTTTTATGCCATGCAACAATGGTACCTTCTGTCATGGTATCACTCATTTTTGGCATTCTGATAACTTCCGCTTCAATATCAGAAGTATCAATGTCTTCTTCAGAACCATCGTCATCTTGATCTTCACTTTCAGACGAATCGCCATTTGACGATGATCCATTTTTAATAGATTCTAGAAGACCTTCAATGTTCTCCCCTTCTTCTCCAATAACAGCAAGTACCCCATCTACAGGAACTGCTTCTTTTTCACTAACACCAATGTAAAGCAAAGTGCCTTCGTCATAACTTTCAAGCTCCATTGTAGCCTTGTCTGTTTCCACCTCTGCCAGAACATCACCGGACTTTACTTTATCACCTACTTTTTTATGCCATGCAGCGATAACCCCTTCCGTCATTGTATCGCTCATCTTAGGCATTTTGATTACTTCGGCCATTTCGTCTGTTTATTTTTTTGTTTATGAAAATAAAAGATATAAAACAATTAATTGTAATATTCTTAGAAATACCGCAAAAACATACGGTTTTCTAAGGCAATATTAGTTCAGGAGCTTCAAATTTAAAAATAAAATGCAAAATTAGAAGCCTCCGACCATCAAAAACAATCAGTAATTGTCCTGAGCGCATTGATTAATCCCAGTCATCTCCCCAATCATCACCCCAGTCGTAATCATCCTCTGGCTCGGAATAAGGTTCAATATCCTCCTCATAACCATCATCATAGTTTTGATCTTCTTCTAACTCTTCTTCAAGCTCTTCCTCAAGCTCTTCCTCAATTTCAGGCTCTGGCTCAGGTGAAGGTTCTCTTTGATCTTCCAATGGGTCTCCTGAGCGAGAAGGTTGCTCTTCTTCCCTACCACCTTCTTCCCTACCGCCTTCTTCTCTATCTCCATTGCTTTCTCTGGAAGGCGCAGGAGGAGGCAAAGCTTTCCTTCTTTTCCGTTTCTTCCTAAATGCTGGTGGGTCTGGGGTAAATTGCAGTTTCAAGCTGAACAATGCATATCCATCATTTCCGGCCAAATCGCCACGCTCACTCACATCATCCAAATGGTCAGTAAAAGTAAACCTATAAGACGCTTCAGCTAAGATGCTTATTTTGGGAGAAACATAAAATGAAACACCCAAACCAGCAGGAATCACCAATGTCCCCCCAGGATAGTTCCGTTCTCCATCTTCATATTCAATCATATCAGGAGAAGGTTCGGTATACCAAGATTCAGGATTATAGCTCAAAAAACCTACACCTGTAAAAATATAAGGCTTACTAAACCTAGGCGGGCGACTCCTGTCCCGGGCCACACGAACGGCATCATCTATAATAAAAAATTTAGCAATTCCTGTCACCTCCCAATTTTGAGACTCAAAATTTAGGTTTCTGTAATCATGTTCATCTTCTGCCCTTAACGTAAACCATGTAAATTCACCACCAAACATCACCCTTGGCCAAATCCGATAATGAGCACCAATATTGGCATTGTACCCCATCGTATTTAAACCTAGGTTATGGGACAAATCGCCACGGTAAGCAGAAATTCCACCACCAGCAGTAATGTTAAAATAACGATAATAGTAGCTATCAAAAAAACCAGAATACTCCAGTTGATGCTGCCCCTTTACAGTTTGAAAACAGCTAAACACTGTCAATATCAAAAAGAAAATCTTTTTCATCAGTTTTTTGGACGTTTTTAAACAAGCAAATTACACATATCCGCCCCTTTTACAAAATCGCTACCTCAAAAATAAACTTTTTTTGTGTTTAGAAAGACTAAAGGACTTCCTTAACTTAGTTTATAAAATAAGGTTTGGTTTGAATGCATGAAACCTCAAATAACTATTTAATTTTAAAACAATTAGCATCAGAGAAACAAGCCAATGAAGTGAATACCATATAAAAAGAACCTTAGTGCGTGTATTGGGCTTACAAAACAGGAAAACTAGTAACCTAAAGTAACGTAATAAATAGAGGCACATAACTCTTTTGGAAATATAGGGTTAAACCTGAAATATGCATTAGAACTTTCTATTGCGTGGCAAAATAACTTCAAATGAGGCGCTCCGCTCCCATTTGGTTTTTAACCATAGAACCATTATGCTTTGCAAAACCAAATACGCTGATTTTTTTATCCTTTTGCCCCTCTTAACGAAATCTAATGCATAATCCAAGTTAAAAAATTATCTATGAAAGTAATTGTGTTTAATACCCAGCTTTACGAATTACCTTTTTTGAAAGGGGCCCTGCATAATCATGAAGTAAATTATGTGGAAGAGCCTCTAAGCATAGAAAGTGCAGCAAATATTGACAACACCTATGCCATTTCCATATCAGGAGAAGCGCTGGACAAACCAATGCTAAACAAACTGGTGGAAAAAGGAGTCAAACATGTGGCCCTAAGAATTGCCGGACTTGACAGAATAGACACCCGTTATGCTTCCAAAGTTGGCATTACCATAGCGCATGTGCCAGACTACTCCCCCTTTGCCGTTGCAGAACATGCTATGATGCTTTTACTTGCACTTAATAGAAAGCTTTTAAGGGCAAACACTAAAGTGAGAGAATATGACTTTACGCTCAATGACCTTGTGGGGACAGACTTGCACGGCAAAACTGCCGGAATAGTTGGACTAGGAAGGACTGGTCAGGCAATGGCAAGTATTTTGAATGGATTTGGTTGCAGAATATTAGGATATAACAGATCGGAAAAACCTGACCTTACTGAAAAGTACCAAGTGGAGTTTTGTACATTAGAAAAATTGTGCAAAGAGTCAGACTTCATCTCATTACATTTACCTTATAATAAACACACACACTACATAATTAACAAAAAAACTATAGCCTTGATGAAAAAAGGTGTTTTACTGGTCAATACAGCCCGAGGACAGCTAGTCAATATACAAGACGCAATCGATGAAATAGTCAATGAACACATAGGCGGGTTAGGACTAGATGTTTATGAAAACGAAATTGGTCTGTTTTTTCAGGACCACTCCAATGCGATCCTTAAAGACGAAACATTTGCAAGGCTTCTGTCATTTAAAAATGTCATTATTACTGGGCATATGGCTTTTCTTACCCGAGAGGCTTTATCAAATATCGCTCAAACTACTGCTTTTACATTAGACTGTTGGGAAAAAGGAGTAACTTCAAAGTACGAAGTTAAAATTTAAACTGAGTTATAGGGTAAATTTTTCGGAGCTTGCAAAGACGTAATACAGCAACAAAGTAATTTACTTCCATAAAAAAAATTAAGACCCAAATAGCGGAATGCCATATTCAGAAAAAATTTAATAAAATTTAAAAACTATTGGAACAGAAAAAAGTATATTACTTTTGAAGATATTTTTATGCTAAACGGATTAAAAAGCCAAAAGATTTTTTAACCTTTTGTTTAATTACTAAATTAAAAGAACTACGTTTTATATTAATTTTTAGAGATATGAACCTTACCGATCAGGAAAAACTACCACTTATCCAAGACGACCCATGGTTAGAGCCATATTCAGATGACATTGCTGCTCGTCTGGAAAGGTACCATAAAGCTTTGGGTGAAATAGAAAAAGATGCAGGAAGCATTGAGAAGTTTGCAACTGCACATCAATACTATGGCTTTAACTATGACAAAAAAAAGAAAGGGTGGTGGTTCCGAGAATGGGCACCGGGTGCGCACCAGATTTACCTAACTGGAGATTTCAATAACTGGGACAGGAACTCCCATCCATTGGAGCGAAACAGCAATGGAGACTGGGAGATTTTTTTACCGGATAGCAAGTACAAAGACAAACTGACCCATGAAAGTAAAATTAAAGTTCATATCGTAGCCAACAACGGCTCACTAGACAGAATTCCTGCTTATATTAGGCGTGTGGTACAAGACCCGCAAACCTATGATTTTTCTGGCCAAATGTGGATGCCAGAAAAAGAGTTTGCATGGGATGACGATAAGTTTGATGTAAAAAAATGCGACGAGCTAGTTATATATGAGTGCCACATAGGAATGGCTCAGGAAAAAGAAGGCGTAGGAACTTACAGAGAGTTCGCTGACGAAACTTTACCACGTATAAAGAAGGGCGGTTATAATGCTATCCAAATGATGGCTGTACAGGAACACCCTTACTATGGCTCTTTTGGTTACCATGTTTCAAACTTTTTTGCCCCTTCAAGTAGGTTTGGCTCACCCGAAGACCTGAAATACCTAATAAACAAAGCCCACAAAGAGGGTATTGCAGTAATTATGGACGTGGTTCATTCTCATGCTGTGAAAAATATTGCCGAAGGCCTTAATGAATTTGACGGCACCGACCACCAGTATTTTCACCCAGGCGGCAGAGGCTATCATGAGGGCTGGGACTCCAAGCTTTTTGATTATGGAAAATGGGAAGTTAAAAAGTTCTTGCTTAGCAACCTTCGCTATTGGCTAGAGGAGTTTCACTTCGACGGTTTCCGTTTCGATGGCGTAACATCCATGCTTTACTTCCACCATGGACATACCTCATTTGATCACTATGACAAATACTTCAAATATGATGTAGATTGGGATGCAATTATATATATACAACTGGCAAACAAGCTAGTGCATGACTTTAAACCAGGCGCTATATCCATAGCGGAAGATGTCAGCGGCATGCCAGGCCTGTGCAGGACGAATGAAGATGGTGGTTTAGGTTATGACTACAGACTAGCGATGGGAATCCCTGATTTCTGGATTAAGATTTTGAAGGAAAAGTCAGATGAAGAATGGGATATTCATGAAATATTTAATGTCCTAAACAACAGAAGGTGGAAGGAGCCAACCATTGCTTATTGTGAGTCGCATGACCAAGCTTTGGTTGGAGACAAAACACTGGCTTTCTGGCTCATGGACAAAGAAATGTATTACCACATGTTGGTAGGAGACCAAAACCTGATCATTGATAGAGGAATTGCATTGCATAAAATGATCAGGCTATTGACTATCTCTCTTGGAGGAGAGGGTTATTTGAACTTTATGGGCAATGAGTTTGGACATCCAGAGTGGGTAGACTTCCCTCGTCAAGGAAACAACTGGTCCTATGCCTACGCCAGAAGACAGTGGACACTAGCAGACAGCAAACAACTTAAGTATCAATACCTGCTGAATTTTGACAGGGAAATGATCAAGACCATAAGAAAGAACCACATCCTTTCTGCGCTTCCAGGAAAGCAGTTAAATATGGACAATCAAAACAACGTCATCATATTTGAACGAAATAACTTGATATTCATCTTTAACTTTTCTGTAAGCAATTCAATCTTTGACTACGAGTTTAAAGCTCCTCAGAAAGGATCCTATAAAATTATATTAAATAGTGATGCATCTGAGTTTGGAGGTTTCGACAGAATAGATACCAGCATTACTTATAAAACCGACCAAGATCAGAACTTGAAAATATACCTGACCAATAGGACAGCTTTGGTAATGAAAAAACAAAGGTAAATTTAATATAAAGTTATATTACACAATTTAAAAGGCTGCCTCAAAATGGCAGCTTTTTTTATGCTTTTGGAATGTATAAAGTGGAATTACAGCAAAAGATTACAAAAGAGGCAAAATTGAAGTTTTCGTAATTTTTCAAAAAGCCTATTACAACTTCAGGCGAGAAAATTTCACATATGAATAAACGACATCTTGTTTTAAGTGCCTCCTATTTTTTGTTTTGTGCAGACTTTGAATACTTAAAAACCCTATTTACATTACCCATGGCTTTAAGAATATTGTTTTTACGGTTGTGAATATAAAAATTTGGGGTACAAGGAGACCATAACCTCGGATTGGGGATAGTCGCAACAATTAATGCAGCCTCCTCCTTAGAGAGATGTTTGGCGCTTTTGCTAAAACAAGCTTGACTTATGCGTTCAACCCCGTAAACACCGTTTCCCGTTTCTATCACATTAAGATAAACCTCTAAGATCCTTTCTTTAGGCCAAAATATTTCTATTAAAAGAGTAAAGTAAGCCTCAAATCCTTTTCTAAGCCAAGTCCGGTCAGGCCATAAAAAAACATTCTTAGCGACTTGTTGGGAAATTGTACTGCCACCTTTTAAGTGCTTCCTGTTTGGGTTGCTGTTGTTTTGCCAAGCTTTTTGAATAGCGTCCCAATCAAACCCATAATGAAATAAAAACTTCTGGTCCTCTGACGAAATAACCGCCACCGGCAAGTGTGCCGACATTTCCCTAAGCGGCACCCATTCTTTATCGACTTTATACACCCCATCAGTTTGCCACATATTCCAACCACGCAGTACCATCAAAGGAGTGATAGGCGGGGAGACGTACCTAAATAAAATTGTAAAAAAAATGCTCAACAGAAAACCTATAACTATAAGCATCTTAGCAAAATGAAAAAGTTTTCTTATTAAAGCACGTACCCAGGCCATCTCCTTCAAGCGTTTTTCTAATCTATAAACTACTTATAAAATTACTCAATCCATTCATTACATAACATATTTACAAAATAGGCAAACTAAACAATTTGTTTTTAGCACAGGTTGAATTAACAAAAGCTTTAAGTAAAAATTGAGGTAAAGTAGAATAGGTATAGAAAGTAAACAAAACACAGCAATGGATATAAAGAAGGGTTTTAAGGTAGTTGTTTTGTTAATCGCAGGTTTGATATTTTCAAGCAACTCAGCTTTTGCACAGAAGTCGGGTTTTGGTATTAGAGGAGGTTTTAACTATAACCAATTCCAAGATTCTGAAGGGCTATACGGTGGAGATTTATACGGGTACCACATGGGTGTTTTTGGTATCATTGGTTTCAGCAGAAGTTTTGCTTTGCAACCAGAGCTTCTATATTCAAGAGAAGGTTCTGTAAACAGATCACCAGGCACAGCAACAGACCCAGTAACAGATATGCCACTTGAAAACTATGAGCGAAGGGTCGAATACTTAGACCTTCCAGTTTTCTTAAGAATCAATGTTACTAGAGGTCTACATTTTCTAGCAGGTCCACAAGCGTCTTATCTGTTAAGGTCAAGACATCAATTTGCAAGCCCCGAAGGAGCTACAGGGGTTACTAGTGGAGATGTGGAAAATAGATTAGAATACGCTGCTGTAGTAGGTCTGGGTTACGAGTTCTTCTCAGGGTTCAGCTTAGGCGTAAGATACGGACGTGGGTTTGGCGATTTCGGAGGAAGTAATAACAACCCCGAGTCTTTTGTAAACCCAGCAAGAGAACACTTCGGACAAGTAACCTTTGGCTGGACTTTTGGCGGAAGAAGGACCGGTTGTTAACCAGTACAAAAACTCATATAATTAATTGTAGCAGAACCGTTTGACTAACACCAAACGGTTTTCTGCTTATTTATCTACTGTAATATTGCAAATTGCTAAAGTACGTTAAGAACGTCCTTTGATTCATTAAAAGTGAAGCGCCTGATTTGAAGTTATTTTGCAAAAACTCTATTCCTTTTTCAGGTTAAAAGCAATTATTCAAAAAAAAGCGCATTTCTGCGCTTCTTCAATATTTTTTCAAGGTCAATTAAGTTTATTTATTTGCTGTTACAGGTTCTGCGTCTTCCGCCAAAATAGGTAGGTACTTTGCATTTCCTCTTATATATTCATCCACATATGAGCAGGTTGGCTTTATTCTGTAATTGTTTTTCTTTGCAAAATTTACAGCTTGCTCCACTAGTTGACTAGCGATTCCCTGCCCTCTCATATTCTTAGGGACAAACATAAGCTTTGCATCTATTACATTATTGTTCATTTTTTCGTATCTTAGACTACACTCTTTTCCAGCAATTATGGCAAAGAATTTGTTATGATCACTATCATGTTTTATCTTAATGTCCATTGTCTGTTTCCTCCAAATTTTAAAATATAGCTTTACTTTTAAGAAATAAGGATATATATTTTATAACAACAAGTAGAAAAAAAATGTTAAACAAAGGCTAATAAATTAAAAAAAAATTACATGGAATGAACAACCTAAGCTACATACTCGCTCCTATTGTCCTTTTGATCCTAACCGTTTCATGCCGTCCTTCCACCCAAGAACTACAACTAGAAGCAACACGTATGCTTCATGAAAAAAATTACAAAGGTGTTATAGATATTACAGGAAAAATACTGGAACACAATACCGCACGTACAGATGTATACAATATGAGAGGCATTGCCTTTCTTGAACTCCATAATATGGAAGAAAGCATCAAATGTTTTAGTAAAAGTATTGAGCTGGACTCTTTAGACTATAGACCGTATTACAACAGAGGCAAAGCATTTTTTGAGAACAATGAAGTAGAAAAAGCTTTGAAGGACTATAACATTGCGTTAAAGCTCAAAGGTGAACACCCAGATATTTATACCAATAGGGGAATTTCTTATTTTACCGCAGGCAATTATACCAGTGCGCTCAATGATTTTAACAAGGCACTAAGCTTTGACCCTGCTGACGAGAAAATTTGGTGCAATAGAGGAAACGTCAAACTGGTATTAACAGATTATAAAGGGGCTATTAAAGATTTAAAGAAAGCGATTAGTATCAATAAAAATTACGCCAAAGCTTACCAAGGTCTAGGCTTAGCACAAATTTTTTCAGGAAAGACTTCAGAAGGATGTGAGACTTTAGAAAAAAGCATCAACCTAGGGAACAAAGAAGCATTAAATTTTAAGAAGAAGTTCTGTAAATAAAAAAATAGGCTTTAGGCTCCCTTAACTGCAACCGCTGTAGCAGCCAAAGCCCTAGCCAATACCCTAATTTCATTTACGGCATCAAATGAAAAGAAATTACCCCTACCCTCTTTTCCTTTTTAGGTATTAAAATATAGATGTATTAGTTACATTTGCAGAAATTATTGAAACATGAAGCCTGAAGAAGCTAAGTCTACAATAGAAGAACTTACTGACAAAATCAATTATTACAACTATATGTATTATCAACAGCATAAATCTGAAATTCCAGATTATGACTTTGATAAACTTCTTGAGGACTTATTAAGATTAGAACAGCAGTTTCCACAATACCGCAAAGAGGACTCGCCTACCCAACGTGTGGGAGGCCACGTTTCTGGAGAATTCCCTACTGCTATCCACAGGTTTCCAATGCTTTCATTGGCCAACACCTACTCCAAGGAAGAAATAACAGAATTTGACACCCGAACCAAAAAGCAGATACAAGGGCAACCAGAGTACATTTGTGAGCAAAAATATGATGGGGTGGCATTAAGCATTACCTATGAAAATGGTATTCTGAAAAAAGCAGTTACCCGAGGTGACGGGTTAAGAGGTGATGATATAACACATAATGCCAAAACCATACGGTCTTTGCCATTAAGAATCTTTGCAGACAATCTTCCTGAAATATTTGAAGTACGTGGGGAGGTATTTCTCACCTTGGAAAATTTTGAGCGAATCAACAAAGAAAGAGAAGATATAGGAGAACCACTTTTAGCCAACCCTAGAAATGCCGCATCGGGAACGTTGAAGATGCAAGATTCGGCTATAGTAGCCAAGAGAAAACTAGATTGCTATATATATAGCTTACTAGGCGAAAACCTACCTATACAATCGCATTCAGAAGCCTTGGAGTTGTTAAAAAACTGGGGTTTCAATGTACCTGACACTTGGTCGAAGTGCCATAGCATAGAAGAAATTATGGGCTACATTGAACATTGGCGGGAAAAGCGCTTTCAACTTCCAGTAGGCACAGACGGCGTGGTTATTAAGCTTAACAGCTTTCAACAGCAAAACAGCCTAGGGTACACAGCCAAGTCGCCGAGGTGGGCCGTTGCTTATAAGTACAAAGCAGAAAGCGCGTCCTCCAAACTATTGTCAATAGAATTTCAGGTAGGAAGAACAGGCGCTGTTACTCCGGTGGCCAATTTATCCCCTGTATCATTGGCTGGCACTACAGTAAAAAGAGCGTCACTGCATAATGCCAATGAAATAAAAAGATTAGACCTGCGCTTGGGGGATACTGTTTTTGTAGAAAAAGGAGGAGACATTATACCTAAGGTAACCGGAGTAGACCTCACTCAAAGAAGCTTAGACTTTAAGCCCATTGAATTTATCAGCTTTTGCCCAGAATGTGGTACAGAGCTGATACGAAGAGAAGGCGAAGCGGTACATTACTGCCCTAACGACACATTATGCCCTCCACAAATAAAAGGGCGTGTGGAGCACTTCATACAAAGGAAAGCTATGAACATAGAAGGTCTGGGACCAGAAACTATAGTAGCGCTTTATGACAAGGAGCTGGTCAAAGACCCTGCGGATCTTTATGCGCTAACTTATGACCAACTGATCTCTCTGGACAGGTTTGGTGATAAGTCTGCCAAAAACTTGCTAAAGGGAATAGAGAAATCTAAAGAAGCTCCATTAAGAAATGTTTTGTTTGCCTTAGGCATTAGATATGTGGGAATAACAGTCGCTGATAAGCTGGCCAGGCATTTTGAAAACATAGATAGGTTAATGAGTGCCGATTTTGAAGAGCTGCGCTCTGTACCTGAAATTGGAGAGAAAATTGCTCTTAGTATACTTGATTATTTTAATACACCAGAAAAGCAATCTTTTATAGATAAGTTAAAAGAAGCAGGCTTAAATTTTTCAGTAGACACATCTGAACAAGTAAAAGAAAGTAACATCTTTGAGGGGCAAAGCTTTGTAGTCTCCGGGGTTTTTCAAAACTTTAGCAGAGATAATATTAAAGAAAAAATAGAAAACAATGGCGGAAGAATCATTTCAGCAGTTTCATCTAAAGCAGATTATTTAGTTGCTGGTGACAAAATGGGGCCAGCCAAGTTAGACAAAGCAACTAAACTTGGGGTAAAAATAGTTTCAGAAGAAGAGTTTTTGGAAATGCTGAAGAAATGATAAAAAAAAACATCTTAAAATTAAAAAACTTCTTGGCCAAAAGGCAAAACAAAACAAGAAGGCATACGGTCAAGTGGGAAGAAGCTACACAAATAGGTGTATTGGTAGACAACCCAGATGGGAGCCAAATAAAAGCGGTGAATAAATTTATAGAAGAACTGCGTAGCGAAAAGAAAGAAGTAGAAGTAATATGTAGAATAGAAAAAAGCTATTTAAGAAATTATAGCTTCGATTTTATACAAGTTTCGTCCTCGTCTCTTGATTGGAAAGGAACTTTTAAAGACATTCGCATAAATAATTTTACAAAAAAGAAATTTGACTATTTATATTCTATTAATAATTCACCATTTTTGCCTTTTGAAAACATCTTAGTAAGTAGTAAAGCAAATTTTAGAATTGGAATAAATAATGGACGCAATCTTGACTTGTTTGAGATAGCGATTCAACCACATGAGCACGAAAAGTTAGGAGACATTCTGAACAAAATGCTCACAATTTCAAAAAAACTAACAAATTAAATGGGTATTGACATTACCGGTACCGGTGTAGCACTAGCAACACCTTTCAAAGCTGATCTCACTCCTGATCTAGCAGCCTTTGGCAGACTTTTAGATCATGTTCTGAAAGGAGGAGTTGACTATGTTGTTGTAAATGGAACAACTGCGGAATCTGCAACAACTAATTCGCAAGAGAAAACCTTACTGCTGGATACAGCCAAGAAACACCTTCAAGGCAAGTTGCCCATAGTATATGGTATTGGAGGCAATAATACAGCAGATACAATCTCCAGGATAAAATCCACAGACCTGGAAGGCGTCAAAGCAGTATTATCAGTTTGCCCTTATTACAACAAACCCAGTCAGGAAGGAATATACCAACATTACATAGCCATAGCAGACAACTGCCCTGTGCCAATCATCCTTTACAACGTTCCGGGAAGGACAGGGGTAAACATAACGGCACAGACCACTATCAGGCTTTCACAACACCCTAACATTATAGGTGTAAAAGATGCAGGAGGCGATCTCACACAGGGGCTGGAAGTGGTAAAAGGTGCAGCTCAAGACTTCTACCTAATATCAGGAGACGATATGCTTACAGTTCCAATGATCTCAATTGGAGCCAAGGGCGTTATATCTGTTCTTGCCAATGCATATCCTTCACAGTATTCTGAAATGGTAAGAAAAAGCCTTGACCAGAATTTTCAGGACGCACTACCTATATTAAAATCCTTTTCAGGCCTCAACCCTTTGCTTTATGAAGAAAGCAACCCTGTAGGCATCAAACAAGCCTTAGAACTTCTTAATATTTGCGAAGGTCATGTAAGGTTACCTTTGGTAAAATGCAGCGACTCATTGAAAGACAGAATACGTGAGAAAATGACAGAAGTGAACTAAAGCTGAAATATGCAATAGCGCATTCTATTACGTACAAAATAAATCCTCAAAGCCGGACAATGTTCCGGCTTTTTTTTAATCTGAGTTATGCGATTGGTTTCATCATGATGAGCAAAGTAGCAACAAACCACCATTTTTGAGTCGCAAAGCGTACAGCGCTAGGGTCAAGACATAAAAAAAGCTGTTTATAATAAACAGCTTTTTTTATGCAAACATAATTGAAGAATCCAATCATTTAAGCAGTTTCGTTGTTTTTCATGTTCTGAACCTCAACTCTGATCTCTTGAGCAATATTCTTAAGCTCTTGCATACCTTTTCTTACTCGGGTTCCAGCCGCTGAGTTACCTTTGTCATAAAATTTTTGAAAGTCTGCTTCCAAAGATAAAATTAGATCCTTGATTTCTTCATATCTCTTCATTCTGCTAAAAAATTTTTAGGTTATTAATATTTTTCCAACGCTCTAATTTACATATATCTCAATGATTTGCAAAGATCTTCATCGAAATAAAGCATATTTTTAATAAATCTTACAAATCAAAGATTGTTTAAACAGATATTTGTGATAGATCGCTGGCGTACATACCGTTTTTAAGCTTAACAGCCACTTCCTCAAACGCCTTGATCGTTACATTCACATCTTCAAGGGAATGTTCAGCAGTAGGTATAATACGAAGCATCATAACATCCTTAGGAACAACAGGGTAAACAACAATAGAACAAAAGATACTATAATTTTCTCTTAGGTCTATAATCATTTGAGCAGCTTCGCTCTCAGTACCGCTAAGAATAACTGGCGTAACTGGAGACTCGGTACGGCCTATATTAAAGCCCTTCTCCTTTAGGCCTTTCTGAAGTGCATTAACAACAACCCAAAGTTTATCTTTAAGTTCAGGGGACGATTTCAACAATTCAAGCCTTTTTCTTAAACCTATAACAATAGGCATAGGTAAGGTTTTAGCAAAAATTTGAGAGCGTGTATTATATCTTAAGTATTCAATCACTTGCTCATTGCTAGAGATAAAAGCCCCTATACCAGCCATAGACTTAGCAAAGGTAGAAAAGTAAAGATCTATTTCATTTTGCACCCCTTGCTCCTCTCCTGTACCAGCACCAGTTTTTCCCAAAGTTCCAAAACCATGCGCATCATCTACAAGTAACCTAAAGTTAAATTGCTTCTTAAGTTCTACAATTTCCTTAAGTTTACCCATATCACCAGCCATCCCAAACACACCTTCTGTAATTACCAAAATAGCACCATTAGTCTCTTTGACTAATTTAGATGCTCTTTCCAATTGCTTCTTAAGATTATCTATATCATTGTGTGCAAACACAAACCTTTTGCCTTGGTGCAGCCTTACCCCATCCACGATACTTGCATGCGACTCTGCATCATAAACAATAACATCATGCCTTCCTACCAAAGCATCTATTAACGACATGATACCCTGGTAGCCATAATTTAGCAACATGGTATCCTCTTTCCCAACAAATTCAGAAAGTTCAGCTTCAAACTGCTCAATAATGTTTGAATTACCAGACATCATTCTAGCACCCATCGGATAAGCCAATCCATATTCTTTAGCGCCTTCATAATCTGCCTTTCTAACTTCTGGGTGATTGGCTAGCCCCAAGTAATTATTAAGACTCCACGTAAGAACTTCTTTTCCTCTAAATTTCATTTTTGGAGCAATCTCGCCCTCTAGTTTAGGAAAAGCAAAATATCCATGGGCAACCTGAGAGTGTTTACCCAGAGGGCCACGGTCGGTAAGTAATTTGTCAAATAGATCCAATTTTTTAAGCAGTTTTAATGTTCTACTACATTTATTGAAAACAAAGTTACAATTTATTAATGATTTCTTATAAATCTAAATTAAAATTAAGTATCCAAATTCTTATTTTTTTCATACCATTGTAATATAAGGAAACTAAAAAGCGCATATGAAGAAAGTATTAGTTGCTAATAGAGGAGAAATTGCCTTAAGAATTATCAGGTCTTTAAAAGAAATGAAAATTCAAACTGTAGCTGTTTATAGTGAAGCGGATAGAGAAGCGCTACATGTTCGCTTTGCAGACGAGGCATATTTATTGGGACCTGCCCCTTCTTCAGAATCTTATTTGAAAGCGGACAAAATTATTGAGGTTGCCTTAGCTTCGGGTACAGATGCTATCCATCCTGGCTACGGTTTTTTGTCAGAAAATGCAGTATTTGCAGAAAAAGTAAAAAATGCTGGTTTAATATTTATAGGCCCCGATCCAAAATCAATAGAGATCATGGGCAATAAACTTGCTGCCAAAGCCGCAGTCTCCAAATATAACATCCCAATGATTCCGGGAGGCGACAAAGCCATCAGTGATTTGAAAGAAGCTAATAAAATTGCGCAAGCTGCAGGTTACCCCATTCTTATTAAAGCAGCTGCAGGTGGTGGTGGGAAAGGTATGCGCATCGTTGAAAAACCTGAAGACTTGGAAGAGCAAATGAAACGTGCTGTAAGCGAAGCCCAATCTTCTTTTGGAGATGGAGCTGTATTTATTGAAAAATATATTTCTTCGCCTAGGCACATAGAAATACAGATCATGGGAGATCAGCATGGGAACATCGTTCACTTGTTTGAAAGGGAGTGCTCTGTGCAAAGACGCTATCAAAAAGTAGTGGAAGAAGCACCCTCTTCGGTTTTGACACCTGAAGTAAGAGAAGCAATGGGAAAAGCAGCCATAGACGTAGCCCGTTCATGCAATTACTATGGAGCCGGAACTGTAGAATTTATCCTGGATCAAAACCTCGACTTTTATTTTCTTGAAATGAATACCAGGCTACAAGTGGAGCACCCTGTTACAGAAATGATCACCGGTAAAGACTTGGTAAAAGAACAAGTACTTGTTGCCAAAGGAGAAAAGCTCTCATTTTCACAAGAAGACTTGTTCATCAATGGACACGCTATTGAATTAAGGGTATATGCAGAAGATCCAGCCAATGACTTCCTGCCAGACACAGGGACCTTAAACACTTATGTAGTGCCCCAAGGGCCAGGTGTAAGAGTAGACGATGCTTTTCTTCAGGGAATGCCCATTCCCGTGCACTACGATCCAATGATTTCAAAACTCGTTGTATGGGGAAAAGACAGGCAAGAAGCTATTCAAAGAATGATCAGGGCAATTGACGAATACCTTATTACTGGGATAGAAACCACTTTGCCTTTTGGAAAACTGGTCATGAACCATAAGGATTTTACCTCAGGAAAGTTTGACACCCACTTTGTAGCCAAGAACTTTAAACCTCACAACCTCCATCAGGCCAAAGGAGGGCAAGAAATAGAGGTAGCAGCCGCTTTGGCAGGCTTTCTGGTCAGCAGCACAAAGACACAAAAAGAAACATCTCAATTCCTCCAAAAGTCTAGCAAATGGAAGTCGCAGCGTAGAAGAAAATAGGAATACATCTATATCTGGGAACATACCCAATTGCCATAAGCCGTAGCATCTTTGCTACGGCATTTCAAATTACATATAATATCCTGTTTGCATTTAATGCATCATTTCCAGTATATGTCAAAGTTTTATAAGCTCAACAACTACCAGCCATAACACCCCAATGAATAATCAGGGCTAAAAAGTAAACTTTGTATCGTCCAACAGGTTAAGAAGTAAAGTGATTTTTCAAATTAAGTTTCTTGATTTTTTATGACCCCGGATGTCATCATTGTTTTATGTGTAATGGTTGCGGCCATAATACTTTTTGCCACAGAAGTACTTTCTGTGGATTTAGTTGCTGTGCTTATTATGACTTCTTTAATTCTTTCTGGAGTGATTAGTCCAGAAGAAGGGGTTTCGGGCTTTAGCAATGATGCCACTATCACGGTAGCCGTCATGTTTGTCCTGAGCTCTGCCCTCTTTAAAACAGGTGCAGTCAACAAACTGGGAATATATTTGGCGGCAGCTATTAAAGTAAATTTTTGGATGGGGGTAATCGCCTTAATGATCAGTGTAGGTGTAATCTCGGCCTTTATCAACAATACCCCAGTTGTTGCTATTTTTATACCTATAGTGATCAATGCAGCAAGACATTCCCGCTTTCCCCCGAGCCGATTGCTCATGCCACTATCATTTGCTTCTATGTTTGGGGGTGTTTGCACCTTAATTGGAACTTCCACCAATATTCTTGTCAGCAGTATTGCTGTACAATATGGACATGAGCCAATAGGTATGTTTGAAATGACAGGCCTGGGAATAATCTTTTTCTCTATCGGCATTTTATACATGTGGTTGGCAGGAATACGCCTTATCCCAGAAAGAGGCAAGGACAGGGAGCTAACCGAAAAGTTTGGGCTAGGCGATTATTTAACTGAAATAATCATCCTCCCCGACTCCCCTTCTGTCGGAAAACGGATCAATGAGACTCCTCTGAATACCAAATTAGACATGGATGTCATTGAGATACAAAGAGAAGACCAAAAGTTTTTTATGCCCTCCAGTAAAATGACCTTAAAAGCAAATGACGTCTTAAGGGTCAGGTGTAAAGTTGAAAAGATCAATGAAGTAAAAAATAAAGAAGGCTTTGCCTTAAAATCTGACATGAGGTGGAATGATCAAGACCTCAAGAGCAAAGACATGACATTAATGGAGGCGGTGATAGCCCCAAACTCTGAATTTGAAGGAAGAACGCTTAAGCAAATTGGTTTCAAGTATAAATACCACGCCACGGCGTTGGCTATAAGGCATAGAGGGGAACTCATGCGCGAAAGGCTTGCGGATACTCCTTTACGGGCAGGTGACACCTTGCTTCTAGAGGTTAAAAAAGAAAACCTTAAAGAGTTGAAGCGGCAAGGCTATAAAAGGAACAGTCCATTCCTTTTAATTTCCGAACTAGGGCTACCGGAATTCCGAAAGAATAAAATTGTACTGGTACTTGCAATTTTAGCTTGCATTGTAACTGTTGCATCTTTAGAGATCCTTCCTGTCATGGTAGCTGCCATTGCAGGCTTTGCTTTGCTTGTTCTTACTAAATGCATTAGCATGAACGAAGCTTACGAAGCCATAGACTGGAAAGTAATATTTTTATTAGGAGGAGCTTTAAGCTTAGGCATTGCTTTAGAAAATAGTGGGGCGGCCAAATTGCTCTCAAAGTTTTTAATAGACTATGCTGGGCAACTAGGCCCTATAGCCATAGTTTCATTGCTGTACATTATTTCTTCGTTAATGACCGAAACCATGTCTAATAACGCCAGTGCAGTTCTACTTGCCCCCATTGCCATAGCCGCGGCCAATGTCATGGAAGTAGACGCAAGGCCTTTCTTAATGGCAATAACCTTTGCTGCATCTGCCAGCTTTATGACGCCTGTTGGATACCAAACCAATACCATGATTTATGGTGCGGGTGAATTTAAGTTCAGAGACTTTATAAAAGTGGGCGGCCCTCTGAATCTCATATTTTGGGTGCTTGCCACTTTTCTTATACCTGTATTTTTCCCTTTTTAAATTACAACAGACCTAAAAAAACCTTTTAAGGTCAGCTATATGCTACATGGATAATCCTGCCAAAAATATATAGATAAACACAAAAGTCTTCAGGAGAGATTGCAACGTGCCAAACGACAGAAGTCAATTTTAATGTAGGGTATTTATTCTGGGACTAGTAAAAAAACAGCAATTTTCCACTGATTTTAAACAGCTATTGTTAAAATTTAGCCCCGATTTACTTATTAGGTTAAATATTTTTTAGCATATTTGCGTCAAACAGACTAATTGTGACAAACAAAACATAGGAATCCGTCATTTAAAATGACAATTAAAGTCGTGATAATGTACAAGTTAAATATAAAACCACAGATTATAGCATCAAAAAAGTTGTTGAATTAATATAGAATCACCTTGACTTATCGTTAATTTTCAATATACGGCTATTAAAACATTTTGTTTCATTTTAATAAAAAGTCTTGGTTTGGTGTATAAACACATAGGCAATCAATACCTAAAAATTATTTAACCGACCAACCTTAATTTTGTTCAGCAAAAGTCTTAATATTATTTAATCATTAATCAGCTATATGAAGTATAACCTGATATATATATATTCAACTTCTGTTTTTATACTATTAAATCTTTTATTTACGTCCAATACCCAAGCACAAAAACAAAAAGAGTACTCAGGCAACTACCTGAACAAGCT
This sequence comes from Cytophagaceae bacterium ABcell3, assembly GCA_030913385.1. NCBI lineage: Bacteria > Pseudomonadati > Bacteroidota > Cytophagia > Cytophagales > Cytophagaceae > Natronocytophaga > Natronocytophaga cellulosiphila. The sequence goes on along the minus strand of CP133159.1, from coordinate 2,881,105 downwards.
AAAGGAAGAAGGTATTGCAACTTTTCAGTACACTCCAGACAAACAAAGTGACCATAAAATACTTAATGGTTCATTCCATTTTTCCATAAACAAAATAGACTCTACCTTTCCTTTAGGCCTCATAAAAAAATCTTACGAGGGTAATTATAAGGAAAATCTTAAAAATGATTTTTGGAATTACGAATACGCTAACCTGAACCTAATTCTTGGAAAGGTAAAAGGCTATAATGTAACCACATCAACAGAAGGTATTGCAGGAAAACTTCAAGGTTTATATAAAAAAGGTGCACCAGAAGGCATATGGACGCTCAGAGAAGAGTATATGGTGAATGGTGAGAGGAAAAAACCTGTTAAAGAAGGAAATGTACACTTTGACAAAGGTACAATGACCGGAAATTTTGAAATGGAAAAAAATTCCGATCAAGCTTATTCCGTCCTTGGAAGTTTTGATGATCAAGGCTTTATGAATCAAGAGTGGCATTTAGAATATGTGGACTCTGACGACAGCACTAAGGTTATTGAAAACAGACAGTATGAAAATGGTTTTCTTCTGAGCATCCTCAAACAAAACAAGACTACAGGCGATACCATCTCCTTAGTTATTTATCAAGATGTCATAGACCAGCTTGCGCTTGTAAAAGCTGATACCTTTTACTCTATAAGCAATAAAAGATTTGGGATTGACTTTGACAATGGCTACATGCCACACTTCAAAAAGAAAAGTATACAAGAAATTGGCAATACATACATTAAGAACTCCATAGAAGCTTTTTACGGCCCCAGTTCTATTAATAGAGACCTTCCAGGAATTAAAGAAGTAAAATCTGGTGCTACAAGAAGATTTGTATATCCACTTACAGAGAAGGAGGAGCTGCTTGTCCGGGAACTATCAAAAACAGCCGATTCCCTAAGAAAGTCTTTAAACGAAAGCGTATCAGATCCCATATTTAAAATTTACCATCAACAGTCAGATAGCCTTTCCCTTACCTTTAGCTATTTTGAAAAAGCAATTTCAAAGGCTAAACAAATGCAAAGTGTTTTAGAAGACATTAAATCAGAAGAGTTTAGGTTTAAAAATATTGACATCTATTATGAAGGTGGCATTGAGGGGCTTTCCACATTAGATTCTGTTGTATATGAATATGACGGAAGTAAGGAAATGGTGGATTTCAAACCTAGACTCTCTATAGATCCAGAAATAGGAGTCATTAAATCTATTTCTAAGTACCAGGAGGAACTAAAGGCTACTGTTCTAAAACACCAGAAGAACACAGAAACAGCCTTGGCAGAAATCAGAAAGGTAAAATATTCACATGAGCTAGAAAACCTTATCAGTGAAAACATGGATAAGGTTACCAAAGCGTACTTCGGAACCAAAACCGAAAGTAAAGAGCCAAATGCATTGCAAAAGCGTATCTATGAAAACTTTGCCGTAAGGGAACAAAATAGGATGATCCAAACTTACTCGCAACTAACAGATACAGAGGAAAAAAATAAAAAAGGAGAAGAAATAATTGAATTACAAACACAGTTGATCTCCATTCATGATGCATTGGGCAAGCTTCCTAAGTTAAAGAAAGAAATTGACGAAGCTTACTCTTACTACTCTTACAACCCTTATATGGGGAGACATGATATAAAAAATCGATTAAAACCAAGGCTCTACAATATCCTAGTAAATAACTTATGGGCTTGTTTTGAAAAAGACCTTTGGTATGAAGAAGATTACACTATGCTTGATGACCACATAGACATGTTGAAACGCCTTCACCACAGAGCTTTAGAACTAAAAAAGTATGACAAAAAGGAAACACGGAGACTAGAAAAGAAGTTGCGCCGGGAAAAGGACATCGATGTTTTCATTTACGTTTTAAATATTTAAGAAGAAGAATCTCATGTATAAGTATATAGGAATAGTTATAATTCTCCTTAATGGTTTCGTTATATTTCCAACCAAAGCTCAGTTCCAGAACCAGAACTCGGACAGAATGGATCAACGAGTGCTTTATACAAAATATATCGTTCAGGACTTTATGGATAAAGATAAAACATGGTTCTGGATGATGGACATTGTATACAGACGGCAAAGTGATTTTGGAGACGATTTTAATGTAGCAGCAAACCCTCTCAGGCTTAGCGTAAGACCTTATATTGGACGGATGTTTGGTAGATTCCTTGCCATACAAATAAATCCCCTAGGCTATTTTAGAAGTCATGGCAGGTTGGGTAATGAAAATGATCAACTTCTCCCTTTAGAGCATGAGTTAAGAACAACTTTGGAAATTCTAAAATATGGCTATATTCACAGACGAGGCAAAGAGTGGATTAACTATACACACCGGTACCGGTTTGAAAGTCGTTGGCGTGATGTTTGGAACCCTGAAGGAGATGTTGTATGGAACTGGAGGTTTAGGTACCGTATTCGTTTCAGAGTTCCGTTAAACGGTAGGCACTTTTATGAGAATAATGTGTTTTACTTAGTAAACTATCATGAATTACATATTGAGAACGGCCCTGAATTTGGAATAAATAACTTTGCTCAAAACAGGAACTTTATTGGTGTAGGGTACAGGTTCTGGGATTGGGTAAGGGTTGACGTTGGATATGTTCATCAATACAACTGGAGAAATAGCTTTAACCCACAAACAGGCAACCAATGGGTTGACATGTCTCGAGGGCCTATGGTTTATCTCTTTGTAGATTACTTGTCTAAAGTAAGATTGCCTGGCAAGGACAAAAGGCTAATGCCTCAAATCCATCTGCACGATTAAACCAAAAAGTTTTCTTATAACCCAACAAAGGTTTTAAAAAGAATATAGTATGAAGATTAAGCATTTTGTAATTTTTGGAGTAGTTATTGCAGCCTTGGTTGCATTACATTTTTATCGGGTAAATTCTTACAAAGAGTTGCTCAAAAGTGAGCTGACCAGCACAGAATTTACAAGCGATTCATTAAACTACTACCGGTATAAGTCTATAGCAGACTCCTTAACGCTGTATGGTAAAATTGAAGAAGCCAGGAGGTACTACGAGAAGTCTGACAGTGTTTCAGGGATCAAAAGAAACCACCAAGAAAAACTACAACTTGCTGAAAACTATAGAAATAGAGGAAATCTATCGAAGCAATTGCGCAACACATTAGATAAGACCCGAAAAGAATTAAAAGAAAGGCAAGACATGTTGCAAGAGGAAGCACAAAAGAAAGATTCCTTATACAATGCGTCAGAGCTTAAAGTCCAAAACTTGCAAAAAGAGGTTGCACACCTTCAGGAGCAATTAGCAGATACGGAATTAAACGCCAAAAACAGCTCGAAAACCGGAAAGGTCGAGTTTGAATCCCTTAAAGGTGTAAAGGTATATTATGTCGGGGATATGCGAAATGGCAAAGCCCATGGCCAAGGTTATGGTTTGTTTAATACTGGCGGAGTTTATGAAGGAGAGTGGAAAAACAATTTAAGACATGGCAAAGGTGTTTATAGTTGGAAAGACGGAAGCCGTTATGAAGGTGAATATTACGGAGACCAAAGACAAGGAAAAGGAACATACTTCTTCGCATCAGGAGAAAAGTATATAGGAGAGTGGATGAACAACAAAAGAAGTGGAAAAGGAACGATGTACGACAAGGAAGGTGAAGTTATTGTAAGCGGTATATGGAAGGATGATGAAATTAAAGAGGAAAAAGAAATAACCCAGAATAATGTAAACTAGCCTAAGTTATAAAAGATATAAGATAAAAACCCTGAGTTAATAAAACTTAGGGTTTTTATCTTATATATAGCTAGGGCCCTGCTGAAAAAGTCACAATAGCAAAATAGGTAAGTTATTATAAAAAAATTTCAGCAATACACCTGCCCTAGAGCTATTGATTCACCCATAGAAAGAGAAAATGTAGAATGCTGAAGTTTACATTAGGGTCTCCTGAAAAAGTCACAAGTGTGCAAGATACGCATGGCCTTACATGAAGACGTATTGGAATACTTCGAATGTAAGGCCATAAAGTAGATTGTGCGCTTGTGGCTAGCCCAAAAAAGTATTGGGTTAAAAGCTTGTTACTTTAATGTGCACGGAAAAATAAGAAATAACCGGAAAACCCTTGCACCTACACCTCCTAATTTTTATGCAAATTTCAACAGGTCAATGTTTTGGGCGTTTTTCAGCGCGCCCTACATTAGACAGATAGACTTTGTATTTCAGGCGCATTGGGAAACGTATTTTACTTGTAAAGTTTTTCAGGAAATATTAGAAAAAAAAGGCTTCAGTTATTTTATATTTTTTTGCTCAAAAAAATTGGGATAGTATCATCAAACAAAGAAAGCCCTGCTAAGGGCGAAATATCGGTATGGATTTCGATCCAACACCAACTAGCCCCGTTGGGGGCGGAACCAAGTCCAGTGCTAACAAGGAATAAAAGCTGGAATGGTTGCCTTGGCAATGGCTCTAAATCATCAATTGCGTGACAAAATAACTTCAAATCAGACGCTTCGCTCGCATTCTCGCATTTGGTTTTTAACCATAGAACCACTATGCTTTGCAAACCCAATACGCTGATTTTTTGTTCTTATGCCCCTCATAACGAAATCTAATGCATAATCCAGGTAAAATTAGAAAAGAGGAGGAACTTATCCCTCGCCAGTTATTATTGAAAATTAGATATCCAACATTTGTATAATCTTCATAATGTCCCTTTCTCTTCGAATCTTTCGTTCTAGTTTTGAAGCCTCCTTATCATCACGCTTTCTCAATTCTATCGCTTTGTAGTACAGCCTATCAATCATATCAACCCTTTCTTCCAAATTAGTAAAATCATCTTCTGTCAACAAAGCATCTTCAAGACAAGGCCATACATCGTGCACTAATGCATTATACAAACGAGGTTTTACCCTTACCTTGATATCATGTCTATCCATATAAGGATTATAGGCCCATACAGTATAAACGCTGTCTAGTTTTTCACGACGCTCAGGTAAATTGCCCAATGGTCTATGAATATTCTTTAAAGTGGTCTGTAATTCAATAATTGTTTTGGCTTTACTTTTTTTCTTATCAAGTTCCGTCAGCTGTGCATATTCTTGTTTCATCCTGTTCAGTTCACTTACAGCAAACCTATCATATATTTTCCGTTGAAGATAATTTGGTTTGACAGGCATGGTATCCTTGCCCACATACATTTCTTCAATTTCATCAATGTTCTCACTAATAATATTTTCTAATTCTGTAGAATAACGCTGTCTTTCAACATCGTCAAGAGCTGGCAGTAAAACCCTTTCGTAACTTTCAATTTTTGCAATAAGTTCTGAGAAGTAACCATCGATTATCGATAAAGGACTGCTATCAACACTAAATGTTAATTGAGGTTCAAACAAGCGCCTTTCTTCTTGTCCATCAAACTCATAAACCACAGAGTCTTTGGTTGACAATCCGGATATGCCCTCTGAAAAATAATTATTAATATTTTTAAAACGGAAGTCATCTTCCATAATTTGAGCTGAAAGCAGAGAAACTTTTTCAGCTTTACTGACTGCTAAACTATAATAGTTAAATATATAAGCTAAAGAGTCACTCTGCTGGTGATAAATTTTAAAAACAGGATCGTTCAAACGTTGAGTCAACAACTCTTTAATTGAATCTCCTTCTTGTCTAATTTTCTGAAGTAGAAATTCATCCTCCTCAGAAAGCGGATAGTAAAAACGTTTAGTAGCTCCTGTCTTTATTTCCTTCCCTCCTTTTACTTCAAAAGTAAGGGAATCTCTGCCAGAGAAAGACTGCATTGCTTTCACAATAATGTCATTTCCGTCTATTTGTGCATGCGATTTTTTGGAATCGGGTTGATAACCATTATCGAACATAAGCCCAAACCTTTCATCGCTAATAGAGTAGTCATCCTGATTATCTATATTGTCAAGTTGAAGCTTTACATCTTCATACAATACATGGGTCAATGTATCACCCGTAGTCTTGTTTTGCTTCAACAAAAAAAGTAAAAAACCACTCTCATACTGCCTATGTTCTACCACCTGAATACTGTCATTGTCTAAATAAGTAACTGTCCAAAACCCATCAAGAAAACCATACTCATCAAAACCTCCCTTAACTTCATAAGCCTTCTCCCCTTTTGCGCTGACATCAATATTCCCAGTAATAAACCCTTCTCTAAAATTAGCAGAACCAGTTTTTAAAACCTTTTGAATTTCCCCAGCTTTCATCAGATCCTCATGTACTGACCATGCTCCATCTGCAAACCCATTGCTGTATATAGCATTTAAATGACCAACTACCCCTTCTGTGGAAGTAGACACAGTATAATCCTGTACTTCTTTAACTTTGAGAAGCAAGTCAGCATATTCATACCTCCAAGAGCCATGTTTAAAGTTGTTGGAATATTTTCCAGTGTACATTTTTTTAATGACACCAACAGGCAATGACGAGTCTATTTTGTTAATAATAAATTCAAAATCTCCATGAAGGACTATGTCATCTTCATCCTCACCTGGAACCCATTCAAACTTTGCTTTACCAGATTCAGACTTAAGATTATTGTATTTCCCGGAAAAGTGGCGAGGTTGTTGTCCAAAACTTTGAAAAGAAAAACAAAGCAAAACCACTGACCAGATAAACAGTTTGTCAAAACGCATAAATACCATTATTTTTATTTGAGGCATGCAGATAGCAGCTCTACACAATTTACTTACGAACAAAAGTAAATATTTAACACCAAAGAGAAAATTACACTTATATTATAAGTAACGAAATTTTATTGTTTTTTTTCTATATTATTAGGTATAAAAAACACTTTTCATTATAAATAAAGTATGGCCGAAATTGAAGGGTTTAAAGGATGGAGATACAACACTGGCAATGAATTAATTAAGAATATAGCCATAAATCCTGACAAAAATTACCCTAGTCAGATACCTCAGGTACTAAATGATAAAACAGACCTTAGCAAATCAAGCTTCAGGGCCTATTGGGAAGTTCTGAAACATGAAAAATTTATTATTCAAGACACTGAACCAGGTATATATATCTGCAAACAGACTTTTGGGGACTTTGACAATAAACAAAAAGTTACCAGAAACAGCTTTATCTGCTTGGTAAAGCTCCCCTCGTCCAATAGCAATCACATAATGATGCATGAAAATGTGATTGATCGGTATGTACAAGAAAAACTGGACTTTTTGACACTTAATAAAATAGAGGAAAGTCCATTACTTGGTTTATATCAAGATGAAGCACATATAGTCGAGACAGCTATAGAAGATGCCAGAAAAAAGCTTGTCTATGAATTTAAAGACTTGGAGGGTACCTTTACCCAATTATACAATTGCACTGAGTCTAGCGCAATTAAGATTATTAAAGATTTTTTAGTTGATCAAAAGATCATTTTGGCAGATGGACACCATCGTTACAACGCAGCTCTAACAGCTAAAGATGTCTTCAAAGGATCCCACTACCAAAACGCTTCTGAATATGCCATGATCATGTTGACCAACATGGAAGCGCCAGGCTTAACCATAAAACCCATCCATAGGGGCATTTCAAACTTAGAAGGTTTTGACCAAGAAGAAGTTATTACGAAATTACAAAATTTTTTCAACCTCAGGACGTTTGACCATGCTGAAGGCCTTTACCATGAGCTAAAAACTAAGAATAAAGCATTTGGGCTAATGTTTCCTAAAAACTTATATTTGGCAGAACTTAAAGATGGCTTAGAAAAAAATATCCCATGGAATTTTCCGGAGAAAATAAAGTCACTGTCATATACTATCCTGCATTATTATATTTTAGAAAAAGGGTTTGGCATAGAAGGAAAAGAACAAAAAAATTCTAAAAAAATAAAATATATAACTATATTTGATGAATGTAGAAGGTTTCTTGAGACTAATGATTGTCAGGCTGTTGTTTTAGCCAATCCTGTAACAAAAAACGAGCTCAAGGAAGTAGTCGAAAGCGGGTATATATTACCACAAAAATCAACAAATTTCTTTCCCAAAGCACTAGATCGTTTAGTCAACCGTGACTGGGAAAACTAATAAAAAAAAGCATTTAAGAAATAAGCATCCGGAATATGAAAAAAATTGTGTTATTTATGGCTATCCTGCTGTCTACAGCAGTCATATCGCAAGCAAACGGCACAACTCTTACTGATTCAACTTTACAAGAAGGCATAAAAAAGTACAAGGAAGGAAATTTCATTGGGGCCATTAGCATCTACGATCAATTAATTGCTGAAAATAGCCGTTATACCGAAGCCTACCTCGAAAGAGCAAAATGTAGGATAGCCATTGAAGATCATGAAGGTGCCATAGACGATCTGGACAAAGCCTTGGAAAATGAATCTTCTGACTATGATGCCTATTTCATGCGTGGTCAATCTAAAGCTCATACAGGAGACCACAAAGGTGCTATTGAAGATTTTAGTCACGCCATTAAATACAATCCTAAATTTCATGAAGCTTATGTCCAAAGAGCGCATGAAAAATTTTTAATGAGTGATTACGCAGGGGCTATAAAAGACTACTCCACAGCAATTAAACAAAACCCTCCTAACCAAAACAACTTTGAACTTTACCATAAGAGAGGGTTGGCAAGAAATGAGTACGGAAAGTTTAAAGAAGCGATTGATGATTTCTCAAAGGCCATAGAGCTTTACCCAAAATACAATTACGCTTACTTCTATAGAGGTTTCGCCAAAAATCATATCGGTGACTTCAAAGGCGCTATAGATGACTTTACCAAGGTAATCTCGCTAGACCCTAATGACAAAAACTCCTATTTTAACAGAGCATGGTCAAAAAGGGAATTAAAAGATTTTAAAGGAGCTATAGCAGACTATACAAAAAACATTGAAATAGACCCAAAAGATGAAGAGGCTTATTATCAGCGCGCCATTGTCAAGTTTTTAGCTGGAGAAAAAGAGGATGCAAAAAAAGATTATGCCTTAGCCATTGAGCTCTTTCCCGACAATAAAATGTCGTATATGCACAGAGGACTGTTCTTGTTGGAAGTAGGAGACTTTAAAGAGGCTATTGAAGACTTCTCTAAAGTAATAGAATTGAGCAAAAACGACAAAGAAGCCTACTACTACAGAGGTATTGCCAAATCGAGCAGCAAAGATAACGAAGGCGCATGCCTGGACATGAGAAAAGCTGAGCAATTGGGCGAGCAGAGAGCTTCTGATGAAATAAGGAGAGTTTGCAAAAGGGCAACCCCAAACCTTTTAAAATAATGTTTATAGATTACCCATTAATATTAGCCTCGGCATCCCCGAGGAGACAACAAATCCTTGCTGATGCAGGGATTTTTTTTACCATAAAAACTAAGTCGGTGCCTGAAATCTACCCCAAAGACATGCCAGCACCAAAAGTTCCCGAATTTCTGTCAAAGCTTAAAGCAGATTCTTTAAAGGAAGAGCTGAACAACGAAGTAGTCCTTGCAGCAGATACGATTGTTTCTCTCAATGGTCTTATTTTAGAAAAACCCAAGGACAGGCAGCATGCCATAGAAATGTTATCTATGCTATCAGGTAAAATGCATGAAGTTTATACCGGCGTAACCATACTGAATAAAGAAAAATCCCTTTCCTTTTCCGATGTTTCTGAGGTTTATTTTAAAGACTTATCCCAAAAAGACATTGAGCATTATATAGATAACTTCAAACCCTATGACAAAGCTGGTGCATACGGTATTCAAGAATGGATAGGCATGATTGGGATAAGAAAAATAAACGGTTCATTTTACAATGTTATGGGCCTACCGATTCACCTTGTCATTGATGAGTTAGTGAAGTTTAAGGAAGCCACTTATTAAAAATTTCTAAGACGAAAGTTGACGGTTCTTCTAACTTGACAACATTTGATTAATTGCCCAAACAAATAAACACCAGTTGGTTAAATTAGGCGCCCCCATTGGCCGTTACAACCTATACCCTCTCCCCCTTTTATAATGAACCTTTTGCCACCTCTTTTCAAGTAATAAAGGGTCAACACCTGGCAATTTTGGCATGGTTCTAGCGTATAATATAGGAAATAGTATTTTATACCTAAAAAGCACTTAATGCTAAATATCTTTTTACTGGTTATAGGGTCATTTATAGTTTTTGTTCTTAGTACAATTAGTGGAGGCGGAGCCAGTTTGTTGCTAATGCCTCTCATTGCCTTAACAGTCGGTGTAAAATCTGTCGCACCCATCATGACATTAGGCATAGCAATGAGCAGTAGCTCAAAAGTCTACTTTTTCTGGCAGAACATTGACTGGAATTTGTTCAAATGGTTGTTCCCCTCTACTATTATAGGCTCAGTGTTGGGAGCAATGATGTTTGCCTATCTTTCATCGGAGTATCTACAAATAATCATAGGCGTATTTTTGGTGTCAACAATTTTTCAACTTAGAAAAAAAGAAGGGCCGACAAAAAGTAGGATAAAAACCTGGCACTTTGTTCCCATGGGATTTGGCATTTCATTTCTTTCAGGCCTAATTGGAGGTGTGGGCCCTCTTATGAACTCAGCCTACTTAAGCTATGGAATGTCTAAAGAGTCGATGATTGGAACCAGAGCGGCCAATGCAGTGGTTCTACATATTACAAAAATTATCAGCTACGCATGGCTAGGCTATGTTACGCAGGAAGTGTTGTTGTTTGGCTTGCTCATTGGTGCATCAGCGACTTTTGCTACTTACACGGGTAAAGTAATTCTTAAAAAAATATCTGATTTATTTTTCAAAAAGGTAGTAGTAATTACCATGGTGGTAAGTGGCGCTATTATGCTTTGGCGGCATAAAGAAGCCATTAATGGCTTTACAGAATATGTGCTTTCAGTTTGCCAAATACAGTAAGAACGATTCGCAGAAATGCCTTATTAAACCTAAAAAATAGTTTACATGAAGTTATCCATATCAAGAAACATTCATTTAGTAGAACCGGGAGATTTTGAAGCTTCTGACCATTGGTACCCACGGGCATTAAATTCTAACATCCACCCGCTGGTATCTCACTTTTTAAATTTATCCAAAGAGCAGATTATAGAACGGTATCACCGAATAGAACCTCAAGCAGACCCAGCAGAGCTTGAAAGGATCTTAAGCTACCAACCAGTCTACTTTAGGTGGGCGGGGGCAGACCTGATGCACGTAACCAACAACATAGGCCAAAGGAAACTTACTGTCATTGAAACAAATTCATGCCCTTCGGGACAGAAAAGCATGCCCTTGCTCGACATGCACGATGAGCAAGGAGGATATAGGAGGCTGCTTGAACAGACCTTTAAGCCCATGGTTGAACAACATACAGAAGACGGGGTATTGGCAGTTGTTTATGACAAAAACCCTATGGAAAACGTTGGCTATGCAGCAACTATAGCTGATATTTTTGACAAAAATGTGTATCTTGCACAGTATAAGATACATAACGGTGAACCAAATGTAAGGTTTGAGAATAAAAAAATGCAGCTTTATATCGAAGATACAGGTTGGGTAGATGTTAAAGCAGCTTTTAGATATGTTACTCAAGAGCCATGGGATTTGATACCTGAAAACTCAAGGACCTTACTGCTAAACCCTATTGAAGCCTGTTTGGCAGGTGGCAGAAACAAAGAGGTTGCAAGTTCTGCCTATGCCAGGTTTAACAAAGAACATGCTCCAAAAGGACTCGAGATATTTACCCCTGGCACATTTACCAACATAAAATACAAGGATTTACCTGAGTACTTCCTGAAATTATCCGGTTGTATGGTTATAAAGGTACCTGATAGCAATGCTGGCCAAGGTGTATATACCATTACAAGCAATGAGGAACTGGCAAATGCTATGAAAAATTTGGAGGGGTATCAGGATGATGAGTATATAGTGCAACAGCTCATTTACAGCAACCCTTTAAATAGCCACGAGGAGGAAAATGTATGGTACCATGTAGGAACAATACCTGATACAAAAGGCAGAAGCTATGCCTTTGACATAAGAATGATGATCCACCATACTAGCGAAGGGTTTAAACCTTTAGCCGTATACTCCAGAAGGGCCAGACAACCGTTAAACAAACCATTGCCTGAAGGAGTAGATTCATGGGAGGTTTTTGGTACCAACTTATCTGTTAAAAGTGAAGAGGGCTGGTCTTATGATGACAGCAGGTTAATGCTCTATGATATAAGAAATTTTGGCTTACTTGGTATTGGTATAGATGAATTGATAAAAGGTTATATCCAAACGTGCATGTCAGTATATGCAATAGACCAGCAAGGGATAGCAATGTTTGGTGAAAAGACAAAACAAAATGTAGAACAAAGCACTAACTCTTAAAATATTATGAACAATAAAAATATCTTAATTGTAGAAGACGATATCGTTTTTTGCAAAATGCTCAACAAGTTCCTGAACAAGAACAGCTATTTGGCAGATGACGCCCAAACAGCAGAAGAAGCCATAGAGGTCATGCAAAACAAGCATTACGATATTGCCATTATTGACTACAGGCTGCCAGGCAAAAACGGGATTGAACTTCTTGAGTGGATCAAAGACAACCAAAAGTCTACTAAGGTATTCATGGTTTCAAGAACCGACGACAAACAAATAGCAGACAAAGCTTTACAACTAGGTGCCAAGGAATACATCAATAAACCAATTGACCCTGCTGAATTACTTGGTAAAATAAAAAGCTTAAATACCGAAAGCGTTTAAAAGCTTAAGATGGGTTCTGTAAAGTTCAAAATATTGCTCGTATACCTTTTAGCTTCCGCATGTCTAATAGGCCTTGGCTATTATTCATGGAGAAGCTTTCAGGGCTTGCATGGAGAAATTAAGGAACTTTCAAAGCCCAATATAAAGTCTCAGTTGTTTAACAACATCGCAACAGACATTGGCAAGTTAAACACTTTTTATTTAAAGCATTCTGTATCAGAGTCTCTTGATACCATGTCAAACCACCATTCTTTAATTGAAAATATCAAAAACCATGTCGTAAAACTAAAGAGCGAATACAATGAAGAAGATACCAGTAGCATAAACACCTTGGATAAGATTCCTGAACTGCTAGACCAAATTGAAACTGAGTACTTTGATATTCATAAAAAAAAGAAGGAAAATAAGAACAAGTTTATTCAACAACTTGAAAAAGAACTGTCAAAAGCATTAGGAGATTATAACCATATTGACCCTGTCTATGTGATCAAGAGTATTAAATCTGAAATACTCATGAAACATGAACTTGATTCTATTTATTATAGAAGAGAACCGCCACAAAAGAAAAAGAACAGTTTCCTTTCAGATATTTTTAGAAAGAAGGCTGATGCAGAGGAAGAAGAGAAAGAAGGCAGTATGGTTATCACCCAAAGTATAAAAAAAGATACCCTTACAGAGGTTTCTCTTGATACTATTTCACCTGCACCTCCTCCTATAAAATTAGAAGAAACTGTCTATCAAGTAATAAACCGGTTATATAATGATGAAATTTCAAGGGCCAGTTTACTTCAAGATAATGCCAGGAGAGCTTATGCAAAAAACTCTCTTGTTTCACACAAGATCGAAACTGTTATTAACAAGTTTCGTGAAAAGGAAAATGAAAAGAGAGAGACAAAAGCACAAATCCTATACAATCATGCTAAAAAATTTAACTATATAATTTTAGGGACAATTGTATTTTTTGTAATCTTTAGCCTCGTTTTCTTGTATTTGATTTTAAAAGACATTGAAAAAAGTAGGTTTTACCAAAATAAACTATTGCTCAACCAGCAAAGAGTAGAAAGGGAAAGTTCGGCCAAACAAAAATTTCTCACCACTATGAGCCATGAGTTAAGGACTCCTTTAACTTCCATAATTGGTTATGCTGAACTGTTGGACAACAACAACGAATTTGTTAAGGCCATTAAATCTTCATCTAAACACCTGCTACACGTTACCAATGAAGTGCTAGACATGGCCAAAATAGTGGCAGGAAAGATTGAAATACATCCCAAGCCTGTCAATATCACTCAATTATTGAATGAAGTAAGGCAAAACACCATTGTTCTTAAAACTAATGACGAAGTAGAGCTTCTATTTGACCTCCCTTCAAAAGATCACTTAGTAATATCTGACGAGGTGCGTTTCAATCAAATCTTGTATAACCTGCTTCACAATGCTTTAAAATTCACCAACAGGGGCTATATAAGTTTATCGGCAAAGGTAACACCTATTTCAAGCGAAGAGACTAACCTAATAGTTGAGGTTAAAGACACTGGTATAGGTATAAAAAAGGAAGACCAACAAACAATATTTGATGAATATAATCAAGCTGGTACTCATAAAAATGACAACAAAGGAAATGGCCTTGGCTTAGGAATTGTAAAAGAGCTGGTCAAACGACTTGGCGGTACAATAAGTTTGGATTCAGAACCAGAAAAGGGGACTTCTTTTAAACTAGACTTTGTCATGAAAACTGCTCAGAAGCTTAGGGAAGCCAGTGACAAAGAAAATCAAGTAATAAGAGAAGATCTCTTCAACAACAAATCTATTTATATTATAGACGACGATCCGCTGATTGCGAAACTTTACAAAAATATTTTTGAAGGCTATAAAGCAAAGGTTATAACACAAAGCAATTCTACGACAGCATTGGAACACCTTCTCAAAAACCATACTAAATATGATTTAGTGATTACAGACTTAAGGATGCCTTTGCTCTCCGGAATCGAGCTTCTTAACCGTTTAGTAAAGCATGATAAAAGGCCTTCAAAAATTGTTGCATCAACAGCCAATGTCCTTCTTACCAGTGAAGAAAAAACTCAACTGCAAATGTTTGACGAGCTGCTTATCAAACCAGTGAACAAAAGCACATTACTGCTTAAATCTGCAAACGTACTAGGCTTAGAGGATACTATCAGCCAAAGCAACACTAAAGAGGCTGGCATTAAAAGCGACTTTCAAGAAGAAACCACTTCACAAAGCAATAACAATAAGTCCCTATATAACTTAGACACAATAAAAGGCTATGCAATGGGCGATGAAGAACTCTTAGAAGAGTTGATAAACGACTTTATCCATGAGAACGATAAAGACCTGGCAATAGCCAAACGCTTGTTTTCTGAGAATCAAAATAAGGAACTAGGAGAGCTTATTCACAAGCTTTCGTCCAGATACCGCTCTGTTTCTGCTATTCCACCAGTTGATGCTAAAAAGCTTGAAAAAGATTTACTCTCAGCAAACCCTGTAAACAAAGAAGAGGTTCTGCAACTATTTGATTTCTGGGAAAATATCAATAAGGTCATCAACGCTGATTGTAAAGCACAATCTAGCAAACACTAATTAAAAAAGCAGTATTGAACATACTCGTCCCTATCTATTTTTTATGGAACTTATATCCAAAACCTACTGACCAAATCCATTCATTAGTTAAGTCTCTATGAAAAAAAGGAACTATAAAAACAAAATTCTTATAGTCTACTCTTGGAGAAACAGCTAACCTAGCTCCTAATTGCCCTTCTAATAAATATAAAGAAGGCAAAGCTCCTACCCCAATCTTCCAATCTTTATTCAAATTTAAAAATAAGCTCGGCCCCCCTACATTTAAGGAATAAAAATCATTACCTACAGAAAAGCCTATCATTCCTTCTAAACTCACAGAAGCCCTTTTTACTTGGGTAGTATCTTGCCGCTGCCCAAAAGCAGAGCTACCCAAAAAACATAAGGCTATCACAATGGAAATCAAAAAACAACTTTTCATTATATATTTAATTAAGAAACTAAAATAACTTATGATTAAATCGCCAAACTTTTGTCACAAATCAATACCCCCCATGTCTATCCTAAATTACTCAAAGCTATGAATTCTTTAACGCATGAGCTTTTCAAGCTTTTTAAACTCTACCGAAGGACATATTTTCTCATAGAGTATATTATAAACAGCATTAACTACAGGTAAATCAAGGGCATTGTCTTTACTGATCTCATGAATGCTTTTGACTCCAAAGAAACCTTCTGCAATCATTTTCATTTCAATCATTGCCGTTTTTAGAGAATAGCCCCTCCCTATCATATTACCAAGCGTCCTGTTTCTGCTAAATTGGGAATATGAGGTTACCAACAAGTCCCCCAAGTAAGCAGAAGCATATAAGTTTCGTTGTTGAGGACAAAGTGTATCTAAAAACTGCTCGACTTCTTTCATAGAGTTTGAGACTAGAACAGCCTGAAAATTGTCTCCATAATTAAGACCACGAGCCACTCCACACGCAATAGCAATAATATTCTTCATAATAGCGCTATATTCCACACCATAGAGGTCTTCGACAACGGTAGCCTTAACAAATCTACAAGAAAAGAGGCCTGCGACCAATTTACCTACTTCTGGACTCTTTGCCGCAATGGATAAATAAGACTGCTTTTCAAGCGCTACTTCTTCCGAATGGCATGGTCCTCCTATAGCACAAAGACTTTCTTCTTTGACACTAAACCTTCTATTAATATATTCAGAGATTAATAAGTTTTCATCAGGTATCATACCTTTTACGGCAGAAACTACAATTTTTTCACTGACGCTTAAATCAAATTGATCAATAATACTTTTAATAAAGGCTGAAGGTACAGCAAGTATAATAATATCTGATGCTTGAGTAGCCTTTAAAATATCTGATGAAGGAAATACCTTTTGAAGGTTGATGGCAATATCGCTTGCGTAGCTTGGGTTATGGCCAAATTTGAGGATATGCGCCACATCTTTCTCATTCCTTAGCCACCAGTGAATAGCTACGTGCTCCTGCTCACTAAGAATCTTTATTATAGCAGTAGCCCAGCTGCCCCCTCCTATTACGCTAATTACTTTTTTATCTGTATGCTTATTTTCCAATATTCTATGGTTGATTTTTATCAAACATTCAGGCAAATTTACGTATTTCGTGGTTTAAAAAAATCACAAAGTCAAAAAACCTATGTGGAGCTTTTACAATAATGAATTTATACACGAAGAAAATATAGGCATATCTCTAAATGACAGAGCCTTTCAATATGGGGATGGGGTTTTCGAAACAATGAAGGTCAACAACGGGAAGATATTATTTTCCGACGACCATTTTGAACGTTTGACTATAGGACTTAAAGTTTTACAATTAACTTTGCCAATAGACCTGCAAACCATATACCACACAACTACAACGCTATGCAAAAAAAATAAAATAGATAATGCCCGTGCCAAAATAATGATATGGAGAAAGCCTGGAGGGCTTTTTACGCCTACAGCAACAGAAAGCAATATTCTAATAGTTTGCAAACCTTTTTCGCCTGCCCCCTTACAAAAGAAGGATGTATTGTTTGCCAAGAAAAGCAAACTGACATATACACCCACTTCACAATTTAAAACCTTAAGTGCTTTGCCATATATATTGGCTGGACTTGAAAAAAAAGAAAGAAACTCAGAAGATCTTATTTTAACAAACACTTCTGGAGAAATAGCTGAATGCATAAGTTCTAACATCTTTTGGGTCAAAAACGACATTGTCTATACACCCGCTATAAACTCTGGTTGTATAGCAGGAATAGTAAGAAAAAACATTATTAAAACATGTCATGAGAAAGGAATACCTATTCAAGAAGGGCTTTACCAGCCAAAAGACTTATTATCTTCAGATATTGCTTTTTGTAGCAACATAGCAGGGATAAGTATAATAAAAAAAATAGAAGACCGTAGCTTTGAACAAAAAGCCATCATTTCTGATAAAATTATTGCAACGATTAACAAAAAGTTAATTTTTTAAAAAAATATTAATATGTTATAAACATTTTTCTATAATTTTAATTATTAAATCTATCCAATACATTTACCAGACCTATGAAAAAACTCAATTGTGTAATGCTGATAGACGACGATGGTGTTACCAACTTCATAAACCATCGATTAATCAATAGACTCGATGTTGCCGACAGTATAGAAACAGTCATTAATGGAGATGAAGCTTGGCAGTTCTTACAGCACTATACATCAAAAAATAATCAAAACTGTCCAGAGCTAATCTTATTGGACTTAAATATGCCTGTAATGGATGGTTTTGAATTTTTAAACCTTTTCAAAAGTTTTGAATGTAACAATAAAAGCCAAGCCAAAGTGGTCATTTTGACTACCTCTACCCATCAAAAAGATATTAAAGCGATTGTTAAAGACAAAAGCGTTGGGTATATAACCAAACCTTTAACAAAAGAAAAGCTTCAGCCTTACATAAATGAAATTGTAAAGAATCTTAAAGCCCTAGCTTGAAGCATGCTTATCAGAAAAAGTGAACAAGAGATTACAAAGTTTTTCTTGACAAGCTTTTGGTGTTGCCATCTCCATCAATGCTCTTTTTAAAATACATTCTAAACACAGAACCTTCACCAGGAACACTGTCCACTTCTATTTTACCTTCTGCATTTTCAATAATACGTTTTACGATATACAGGCCTATACCAGTCCCTTCTACATGGTCGTGAAACCTTTTAAACATTGAAAATACTTTTTCTTTGCTTGCATCGTCTATACCTAAACCATTATCCTGAACAGAGATCACATCGTACTCTTGTTCTGAATATCCATCAACTTTTATATATGGAGGTCTATTGGGATGCCTGTATTTAATAGCGTTTGACAGCAGGTTATAAAAGATACTTTTTAAATTCTTTTTAGAAAACTTAATTATTCCGCAAGCACTGACATCTACCTCAATTTTGGCTTTGGTATCTAGTATCAAATCCCTAACAGAAAGTTCGATATCTTGAATAAGTTCCTCCAAATTTACATCTTGTACATCTTCTTCAAGGTTTTTTTGGGTTTTGACAATATCCGTTAAGTCTTTAATAGTTTCCTTAAACTTTTCGATTGACTCCTTGATAAGAGCGAGCACATAGTTCACATTGTCATCTTCGTGCTTCAAGTCCTCCTCCAAAGTTAAAACAAGCCCTTCTATATTTGAAACTGGTGCCCGCAAATCATGCGAAGCGGTATAAATAAAGTTATCCAGATCGTTATTGATTTTACGAAGGTTTTTATTGGTAACAATTAAATCATCCTGTACCTTTTTCAAACTAGTGAGGTCAATAAGGGAACTTATAATCCTGATTACTTCTTCATTTTCATCCGTAATAGCAAAACTCCTGTGCATAATATAGGCATAGTCACCATCTTGCTTTTTAAACTTATATTCTCCTGACCACTGAGTCCTTTTATTTTCTACCAATTCATTAAGTCCTTTCAGAACATTATCACGTTCCGATGGGTGAATACGCTTTTGCCAAGAGTTTATAAGCCTTTCTTCGTCCTGAAGCTTGTAGCCAAACAAATTTGTAAACCCGGTATTCCACCATAGAACCCCCGTTTTGAGGTTCCAATCCCAAACCACATCATTGGTTGCTTCAGAAATCAGACGGAACCTTTCTTCGCTAATACCCAAGGCACGCGTTCTTTCCTCTACACGGTTTTCCAGCTCATTGTTTAGTTTCTTTAGGTTCTCCTCAGCTTTTTTCAAGTCGTGGTAAGCCGTAGCTAATTGCTGTTGTGAATTTTTCCTTAATGTAATGTCAGAAAACGTAACAGCAAAACCATCGTCTAATTTGACAGCTACTACATCAAACCATGCTTTCTTAGAGAAAAGAAACTCGGAGTGGTATGTGAACCCCGACTCTGTAACATTTATAAAGGCTTCTAACAAACCACTTTTTTTATAAGCAGGCCAGATTTTAGAAAAAGTCTTCTTTTTAAGCTTGGAAAAGTTTTTGTCAAGAAGTTTCTCAGCAGATTTGTTAGACAAAATAAGGTCAAAGTCCACAATTTCACCCTTAGACCGGACAGCTTTAAAAGCCATAATTCCACTTAAAGAGCTATTTATAACACCCGAAACAAAAGAATTCATTTCTTTTAAAGGTGTAATGTCTACAAATGAAACAATAACCCCGTCTGTGCGCTTATCTTGTCTGATATAAGGAAATATCTTCATCAGGTACCATTTACCAGAATTAATCTCTACTTCCTTATGGATGGTTCTCCCTTCTTCAATAACTTCTTGGATATCTTCTATAAGACTTCCATACTTAATATTGTTGGAAATATGCCCTATAGACCTTCCAATGTCAGATTCTATTAAATTGATTTGTTTGGTTACTTCAGGGGTAAACTTCCTAATGGTCAAATCTTTATCAATAAAAACCTGCCCGATATCCGTACTTGAAAAATAATTAGAAAGGTCGTCGTTTAACTCAATAAGCTCCTTAATCTTGAGCTGATGCTCTGCATTGACAGTATGCAGTTCTTCATTTAAGGACTGAAGCTCTTCATTGGTACTTTGAAGTTCTTCATTTGCAGACAATAGTTCTTCATTCGCTGACTGAAGCTCCTCGTTGGAAGTTTCGAGCTCTTCTATAGCTGACTGCAAGTGTTCTTTTGTATCCTTCAGTTCAGCTTCTAAATCTTTTACCTTTTGATTTTCATTTTTAAAGTGATCCCATTCAGACTCACCACCTTTCAATCGCTCTTGGTGATTGACCTCATGAATCAGCACTAGCAAGAATTTTTGTTGAAGCTTGTTATTTGACAAATAAGGTTTTACAGAAATATTAACAATATAAGATTGCTTTTCTTGCTTCACCCTAATATTTCTTATCACCACCTTTTCTTTATTCTTCAGTGACTTCCTAACCGCCGTTCCCATAGCGATATTTAGATCTTCTGGCACCATCTTTAGCAAGTTTAGCGATAACGATTTGTCGGGCAGGTGCAAATATTTCTTAAAGTTTCCTAATGCATGTAAAAGATCAAAGTTTTCGTCAATGTAAAGTCCTGCATAGCTTACTTCCTCTAATAATGCTTCATTTAAAAGTTCCGCAACATGGTTTTGCAAAGCATTTTTAGTAGATGACACTTGTTGTGATTGTAATGTTTTATGCGAAAACGCCGGAGATATTATTTTATCAAAATTTGAAGTTTTAGAATTTTCTATATTCTTATAGATTTTCCACTTCTTGCTTATATCAGAAAAATTCTTTTTAAATTCTCCAGGAGATTCACTAGAACCTAAAAACAGCGCACCTCCCAAATTTAAAGAAAAGTGGAACCTTGCCATCACCTTTTTTTGTAAAACAGGGTTGAGGTATATCAAAAGGTTGCGACAAGTAATCAAATCCACCTTGCTAAAAGGAGGATCTTTAATTAAGTCATGGTGCGCAAAAATCACCAATTTTCTAATATGCTGATTGATCACAAAATGATCACCTTCTTTATTAAAGTATTTATTTAACAAGTACTCATCTACCTGTTCAGCAATGTTTTCAGAAAACACCCCGCGCGAAGCAAGCTCTACAGCATTTTTATCTATATCTGTAGCAAAAATTTTCACGTCCAGGTTTTTCTTGATTTTCATCAACTTTTCATAAATCAAGATGGCAATACTATAAGCCTCTTCACCGGTACTACAGCCAGCTACCCAGATTTTAATAGGTTCACCAAAACTTTTAGACTCAACTAAAGGTTCAAGCACTTTGGCGTTTAGTGCTTCAAAAGCTTCTTTGTCTCTAAAAAACTGTGTTACACCTATTAAAAACTCTTTTCTTAAATTATCTATTTCATCCGTGTTAAACTTTAAAAATGAATAATAAGCCCCTAAGTCAGGAATACTCAACAGAGCCATCCTTCTTAAAATCCTCCGCGTAATAGTAGGTTTTTTATAAGCAGTAAAATCAACACCAGATGTGTCACGTATAAGCAGTAAAATATTGTTTAGCTCCTGGTCTTTATCACTATAATCAATGGCAAGTGGACTTGTAAAACCATTTCCTTCTTTATAATACAGAAGTTCATCAGCGATCAGGTCTAAAGGGAGAATTTGGTCAACATTACCAGAATTGATAGCATTGTTAGGCATTCCATCAAACTTTGCAGTTACAGGATCCTGTACAATAACCTTACCACCAGCCGCTTGAATAGCACCTATACCTTTAGTCCCATCTGAACCGGTACCAGACAAGATTATACCAATAGCATTCTTACCCGCATCTTTGGCAAGAGATTCAAAAAACACATCAATAGCTGTGTTAGGTGCGGGTGTCAAAACCTTATCACTAAGTTCAAGTTTACCATTTCTAATGGTCATCACTTTTCTGTGAGGCATGACATATATACAACTAGGCTGCACTTCCATATTATCTACAGCTTCATATATTGCCATAGCTGTATGTTTAGAAAGCAGCTCAACCATCAAACTCTTATAGTCAGGGGACAGATGTTGAATAATAACAAAGGAGATACCTGTATCAGATGGTATATGATCAAATAGTTCCTGAATGGCTTCCAGTCCACCTGCCGAAGCTCCTACTCCGACAATGATATGTTTATTAATTTTATTTAAAGAACTAATCATGCAAAGGTGTTAATGCACTCCAAATATATGCAAATCAGAGAAAAATGTTACTATACACAGGTAAAAACAACTAAAACCATGCCTTGGTTTTTAAAAAAAATAATTTCACACAGATTACAACTGTATATCAAACACTTGAAGGGTAAAAAATGTTATTTTTGTACATTAATTTCTTGAATTAATAATAAAAACACATTCTAAAACAGAACTTCTACAAGAAGTCTGACGTAAAATAAAACATGTACCAACATTAAAAACGACTAAAAATTTTATAATATTTTATCGAGAAAGTATTGTTTTATAACCAATTCATTATCTAACTTTATGGTCAGAAAAGAATAAGGTAATTCCTGTTTCCCAAACCGCCAGATCATTCACAGGAAATACCTATGCCCTATTAACATTGTGTGGGCATAGGCGTTGCATGAACAGGGTCCTGGCGGTACCTGGGAAAGAGCAAACCTATGTCCCACACAAATTTTTTTTATAAGTTACCAGCTGGAACTATGCCATATAATGAAGTTTACGTAATAGATGATGATTATATCTACTCCTTTGTAGCATTTAAAATACTGGAAAAATCGAATATTTGTAAGAAAGTTTCCATTTTTAATGACGGGACAAAGGCTATTAACCACCTAAAGTCTTTACCTCCAAACAAATACCCTTCTGCAATTTTTCTCGATATTATTATGCCAACTATGAATGGGAAAGAATTTTATGAAGCCCTAAAGAGCCTCCCTGCTGCTGAAAAAATAACATTATTTATACACTCCGGTACTATGAACGAAAGGGAACTTCAACCCTTTAGGGATGCAAATATTAAAATTTTTCAAAAGCCTCTTAATATGGAAGAGGTAAAAAAACTATTATAAAAAAATAAATCCCGGAACTAAGAGCGGAGAACTCTTGTTAAGGTTCCGGGATCTTTCAACCAGCTATGAAGTACAAATATATGCATCTATATAACCTCTCGCTTATTTTTTAGATTAAATCCACTTCATTATAGATATACTCCAATTACACATTTCTTTGAAATCAATCTTAGACATTGCTTTTGAATGTCTAAGATATTGTATACGAAACGATTACCAAGTCCTTTATTACTTTCTACCCTTTTTAGGCTTTTTGGCTTCATGCTCTATTGGAACAGGTACAGTTTGTTTATCCGTAAGATATCCATTTTCCCACGACACCCTTAATTGATGTAGTTCACTTAACAAATGCTTGGTTTCTTCAATAATCTCACCTGCAGTCTTTGAAATTTGACTCCGCTTCTCAAATACTTCCCTTCTTTTGTCTTCTAATTCTCCCATAGTATTATTGTGATTAAAATTATCTTAACCTTATAAGCAAAACAGGGTAATGAAGATTTTGTTAATGGATAACCCCTATTCTATATAAAAATATTACAAACAAACACATAATAAATAACATATACTTTAACCTTAACATGAAATAAGTTATATTTAAAAAGAAAAAAATATATACTTTAAAAGTACAATGAGCAAAAAAACACGAGTTGCTGTGATCGGAGGTGGGGCCGCTGGCTTTTTTGGAGCAGTAACCTGTGCCCACCTAAACCCTTATCATGAAATATCTATATTTGAAAAGTCTAATAAATTACTATCAAAAGTATTGGTTTCTGGAGGAGGGCGTTGCAATGTTACCAATGCTTGCTTCGACAACAAGCAATTAGTCAAGAACTATCCCAGAGGAGAAAAGTTTCTTCGTAAAGTTTTTGCCACTTTCTCTGTAAAAGATACAGTTAACTGGTTTGAGAATAGAAATGTAGCATTAAAAACCGAGCCAGACAATAGAATATTCCCTAAATCTGACTCGTCCGCTACTATAACAGATTGCTTAATAAGCGAAGCAAGAGTAAATGGTGTAAAAATATACACTGGGTTTGGAGTTAGTGCTATAAAGCCACACGGTGACGAGTTTCAATTGGTTTTGCGGGGCGGAGAACAACTTGTTTTTGACAAAATAGTGATTTCTACAGGAGGTAATCCCAACCCGGCATCATGGCATTGGATTAAAGAGTTAGGACATAACATAAAGCATCCGGTACCTTCGCTTTTTACATTCAATATTCCGAACTCAAGATTGAATGGGTTACAAGGTATTTCGGTACCAGAGGCAAAAGTAAAAATAGACGGTACGCAAATG
Organism: Cytophagaceae bacterium ABcell3; assembly: GCA_030913385.1. Taxonomy (NCBI): domain Bacteria; kingdom Pseudomonadati; phylum Bacteroidota; class Cytophagia; order Cytophagales; family Cytophagaceae; genus Natronocytophaga; species Natronocytophaga cellulosiphila. The sequence goes on along the minus strand of CP133159.1, from coordinate 2,856,602 downwards.
CATGCCACAGGTCCTTTACTCATTACACACTGGGGCTTTAGCGGTCCGGCAGTATTAAAACTTTCCGCTTTTGCTGCTAGAACCTTGAGCGATAAAAATTACGACTTTTATATCAGTATTAATTGGACTCCTAGCTATAGTGAAGAAGAATTAAGGACTTTATTTATCGACTTTAGGGAGAAACACCCTAAAAAACAAGTCTACTTGCACTCGCCGGTCAATCTGCCAAGGCGCCTATGGGAAAGAATTACTTCTATAAACGGCATTGGCCCAGATTTAAAATGGGGTGACATCAATAATAAGTCAATTAACAAGACAATTGAAGAATTGCTCAGAGGCCGTTTTCATGTAAAAGGGAAAACCACCTTTAAAGAAGAATTTGTGACTTGCGGAGGGGTAGACCTCAATGAAATCAACCCCAATACCATGGAAAGCCTGAAATGTCCAGGCATATATTTTGCAGGAGAAGTAATGGATATAGATGGTATAACAGGCGGGTTTAACTTCCAAGCAGCTTGGTCTACAGGTTATATTGCTGGAAAGTCTATTGCAGGTATATAATCAGCGACCAAGTGGATTTTTCGGAGTCTTCCTGAATCAACTATGCTTATGAGAATAATCAGTGCTCTTAAAAATGGGCTTGTAAACCTGGATTATAAATTATATTTCGTTATGAGGGGCAAAAGAACAAAAAAACAGCATATTGGCTTTGCTAAGCACAGTGGCTCTATGATTAAAAACCAAATGCTATCGAAGCGTCTGATTTGAAGTTATTTTGACACGTAATAGAAAGCTATAATGCATATTTCAGGTTAACCCAAACTCTTGGAGGTTGAGGTTATCAAATAAAAAAAGCTCAGAAATTAATCTGAGCTTTTTTTTTATAGAACATTAACAGGAATTATTTCATGAACAATAACTCTCTGTACTTCACTAGTGGCCAATCTTCGTCATCAACAAGAAGCTCTAACTTGTCTACAGCATAGCGAATAGTTTCAAAGTACTGCTTCACGTCTGAACCGTACAAGAGCGCTCTTTCTCTAACGTCCTCAATCTTGTTTGCTCTTTTTCTGGCTTCCACCATTTGATCTACATCCGTTTGAATAGTCTTAATGAAACGAGACATATCCTTAATAGCATCGATAACAGTAGAACACTCAGCTTCAAGGCCAATATCTTTCATTCCTTTAACATTGTTTATCAATTTGTTTTGATAAGCAATTGCAGTAGGAATTACATGGTTAAGCGCCAAATCGCCCATCACCCTTGATTCAATCTGAATCTTCAGGATATAATTTTCAGCCATGATTTCATATCTAGCCTCAAGCTCCCTCTCTGAAAGCACCTTGTGCTTAGCGAAAACTTCTTTAGCTTTATCAGATAGATAGAAGTCTAACGCTTGGCAAGTAGTCTTAACGTTGTTAAGACCTCTACCTGCTGCCTCCTCTACCCATTCATCAGAATATCCGTTGCCTTCAAATCTGATTTTCTTAGTAGCAATTACATACTCTCTAAGAACATTGATAATAGCAACTTCTTTCTTGTTACCATTCTTTATTTGCTTGTCAACATCCTCTTTAAATTTCACTAAGGTCTCTGCCATAATAGTGTTAAGTACAGTAAGAGGAGCGGCAACGTTTGCATGTGAACCTACAGCTCTAAATTCAAACTTATTACCAGTAAAAGCAAAAGGAGAAGTCCTGTTTCTGTCGGTGTTGTCCAATAAAATTTCAGGTATTTTACTGATACCTAATTTCATGTAAACATTATCACCTTTATCAATTTTAACGTTACCGTTTTTCTCTAGCTCTTCAAGAACACCAGAAAGCTGCTCACCGATAAATACTGACATAATAGCTGGAGGCGCTTCGTTGGCTCCAAGTCTGTGATCATTACCAGCAGAAGCAATAGACGCTCTCAACAAGTCATCATAATCGTGTACAGCCTTAATAGCATTAACAAAGAAAGTAAGGAAAATAAGGTTTTCCTTTGGTTTGCTGCTTGGCCCTAAAAGGTTTTTACCAGTATTGGTGCTAAGAGACCAGTTGCAGTGCTTACCACTACCGTTGATACCAGCAAAAGGCTTTTCATGGAAAAGAACTTTAAGGCTATGTCTTTCCGCAATTTTAGACATCAAGTCCATTAAAAGCTGGTTATGGTCTGCTGCCAAGTTACACTCTTCAAAGGTAGGAGCCACTTCGAACTGACCTGGAGCCACCTCATTGTGACGGGTTCTTACCGGCATACCAAGTTTAAGAGCTTCAATTTCGAAGTCTACCATAAACCTGTGTACCCTTGGAGGGATAGAACCAAAGTAATGGTCTTCAAGCTGCTGACCTCTTGCTGGAGAATGCCCGAAAACAGTCCTTCCAGACATCACGATATCAGGTCTGGCAGCATAAAGTGCTTTATCGATCAAGAAATACTCTTGCTCAGTTCCTAAAGTGGCAGTAACTTTAGTAATATCTTTGTCAAAATACTGACACACATCAACAGCAGCTTTATCAACAGCAGTCAAAGCTTTTAGAAGAGGTGTTTTATAATCTAGCGCTTCTCCGGTATAAGAAACAAATATAGTAGGTATGCAAAGCGTGGCACTTCCTCCACTTGTCATGATAAAAGCAGGAGAAGAAGGATCCCAAGCGGTATATCCTCTAGCTTCGAAAGTATTTCTAATACCACCATTAGGGAAAGAAGAAGCATCAGGCTCTTGTTGAACAAGTGCACTTCCTCTGAATTTTTCTATTGCTTTTCCTTGCTCATCTATTTCAAAGAAAGCATCATGTTTCTCAGCAGTAGCATCTGTCAAAGGTTGGAACCAGTGGGTATAGTGCGTTACTCCTTTTTCCATAGCCCAAGATTTCATAGCAGCAGCAACAGCTTCTGCAGTTGCGCTATCTACTTTCTCTCCTTTAGATATGGCTTGCTGAACTTTCTTAAATATACTTGGCGACAATGTTTTTTTCATTGCATCAATTCCGAAAACATTCTCACCATAATAATCAGAAACCCTTATTGAGGGATGTTTTACTTTAACAGGTTTTCTTCCTGTAGCTGTTTCTAAAGCTTTAAATCTTAAATAAGCCATATTGGTTAAGTTTGGATAATGGTTTTTTAATTTTGAGTAAAAATAGAGATTTTTTATTTAAATCAGCAAACTTTGATCTAAATTTTAATGCAAATTTAAATTATTTACATGTTTTCCCCAACAACCGCCTTATATTTTCACCCTTTGTGCATAAATTACATTTTTAACTAAAAGGTTCATATCTTTTAACAACACAAAAAATATTAATAGAACATTAGATAGTTAACATATTGCAAATTCAAAGAAAAGAAAAACTACCCCGCCTAGCGGTTGTTCAAAAATTCACAAAAGTTTTTAATAAACATCTATTTTTTTCTACGCTCCTACCATAAAATAAGGTAACATTTGCCTAAATTTGCTATATGAATAAAATGGTAGCGTTTTACACACTAGGCTGTAAGCTAAATTTCTCCGAGTCTTCTACGATATCCCGCCTTTTTGAAGAAAAGGGTTACAAAAAGGTAGCATTTCATAAAAAAGCAGACATTTATGTAATCAACACCTGTTCTGTAACGGACAATGCTGACAAGAAATGTAAAAAGGTGGTTAAAGAGGCATTAAAATTTAACCCTAATGCTTTTATTGCTATTATCGGATGTTTTGCACAGCTAAAACCTACAGAAATCGCAGAAATTCCAGGTGTTGATGCCGTATTAGGCGCCTCTGAAAAATTTAAGCTACTGGAACTCATTGACAATTTTGATAAAAAAGACAAAGCACTGGTCTTGGCTAGCGACATCTCTGAAGCCAAAGACTACTACTGCTCTTATTCTGTAAATGACCGTACTCGAACTTTTCTTAAAGTTCAGGATGGTTGTGATTATGTCTGTTCTTTTTGTACCATTCCCCAAGCAAGAGGTAAAAGCCGTAGCGATTCGGTGGACAGTATCCTCAGAACGGCAAAAGAAATTGCCACTCGTGACGTAAAAGAAATTGTTCTTACAGGGGTAAATATTGGAGACTATGGTATAACAAACGGCAAAAGAACCACTTCTTTTTATACTTTGGTCAAAGAGCTTGATAAAATCGAACAGATTCAGAGATTTAGGATTTCTTCTATAGAGCCCAATTTGCTTACCGACGAAATTATCGAATTTACAGCGCAGTCAAAAAAGTTTGTTCCGCACTTTCACATACCATTACAATCTGGCTGCAACAAGATCCTGAAAATGATGCGCAGACGGTATCTCAGAGAGCTTTATGAAGAAAGAATCAGCAAGATTAAAGCAACAATCCCTAACTGTTGCATTGGCGTAGATGTAATTACAGGTTTTCCGGGAGAAACGGACGAAGACTTCAAGGAGACTTACAATTTCCTAAATGAGCTTGACATTACTTATTTGCACGTGTTTACTTATTCTGAACGGGCAAATACGCATGCGCTGTCTATCAAGCCTACTGTTCCCCAAAAAGAAAGAAGCAACAGAACTAAAATGCTTAGAAGCCTTTCTGAAAAAAAGAAAAGGTTCTTTTATGAGCAGTTTGTAGGAACGGAACACAATGTTCTATTTGAGGCTGACAATGAAGACGGAATGATGTTTGGCTTTACAGACAACTATATTAAAGTAGCCATACCTTATGACCCTTTACTTATTAACGAAATAAGAAAAGTGAAAATCAACGGTATTAGCGAAAACTGTATAGCTGAAAGTACCATAACAGGCATGTGCGTAAATGCGCATGAAAAAGTTTAACCTGAACTATGCGATAGATTTCGGCATAAAGAGCAAAATAACATTAAATCAGTACTTTTGCATCGCACAGCACAGCAGCGCTATGGTTAAGGCACAACTGTGAGCAAAGCGACTGAGTTAATTTATTTTGCTACTTAATAGAAAGCTCTATGAAGTATTTCAGATTTAAGCCCCTCCCCTATCTTTTTATAGTGCACATGACTATAAACCTCTCTAAAATTTTTACGTAAGCATAATTAGCCTTGACTACAACAGCAAGGGGAAACAACTGATTTCAAATCAATTACCCATGCATACTAAGTTCTATTGCAATTTATGAGTTTAATTATTTATATTTAAACTTGGAAAATTGCCATACCAAAAACTCTTATTTAATTAACTATATTAAAAGTATCGTTTATGCATTTAAAATACATTGGAATATTTGCCTTATTGCTATTTACCGGCAAAAGCCTTATCGCCCAAACATTTCCGACCGATCCGGATAACCAAAAGATTACCTATCAAGAAACTGTAGAGATAGAAGGTCAAGATCAAAATGAAATATTTGAGAAGACCAGAAAATGGCTAGAAGTATATTTTTCTAATAAAGAAAAAGTAAAAGAAGACAAAGAGAAAAGTGAAGTAAGCAGAAAAGGCTCCTTTGAAGTAATCATCACTTATGATTACAGATACAAACACAAACACACCGTATTGTTTAACATGAGCATAGCACAGAAAGACGGGAAATACCGCTATACTTTGACGGACTTCTCCATTTATGACAATAAAAATGATGAAAAATCAGCCGTGCCTTTAGAAACGTTTTATCAGAAACAACGCCATCAGAACAAAACAGAGCTTTACAAAAACTTTAATAAAGAGATGACCTCGTTATTAGAAGCCCTACAACAAGCAGTAGAGTCTGGAGAAATTAAAGATGAAGATGATTGGTAATAAAAAAAGGCCGGAGAAATCCGGCCCTTTTTATTTATTGAGACCAAGCAGTAGGTTGCCTATCCCACCGGTGCTCCCTAAGCTTATTCAACAAAGCTTGTTCTATAGGTGCAGAATCGCTTACACCAATGTTAGCCCGCACATGTTTTTCCCTTCTCATACCAGGAATAGTTGTACTTACTGTTTTATTGCCAAGAATAAACTTCAGCGCCATTTCAGGCATAGTCATATTTTCTGGCACAACAGGTTTTAACCGATCTGCATGCTCCACACTGCTATGAAGGTTTTCCGGAACAAAATAAGTACTACGCCAGTCATCTTTAGGAAAAGTAGTTTCTTTAGTAAAGGTGCCAGTCAAAGTACCTTCATCAAATGGCACCCTGGCTATTACCCCAATATTTTCCTGTTCACATAGAGGGAAAAGCTTATCTTCTGGTGCTTGATCAAAAATATTGTAAATAACCTGTACAGCATCTATATGGCCATCTTTGATAGTCTCCAAACTGTTTTCAGGTTCCCACCGGTTGATACTGATACCAGCAGCCCTAATTTTACCGTCTTTCTTAAGTTTTTCCAAAGCTTCTTTCCAACGGTCATCATTAACCCAAGCGTCTTCCCAAACATGGAACTGTAGAAGGTCTATGGTTTCAACACCAATATTTTTCAAGCTTTTCTCGGTATACTCAATGATATGTTCAGGCGGGAAACACTCATCAAGCGTATATTCTCTTTTAGAAGGCCATTTAAAATTTGCAGGAGGTACTTTTGTGGCTGTATATAATTTCTTGCCAGGAAACCTTTTTACCAGGTCTCCGAGAATCCGCTCACTGGCTCCCTCTGCATATCCCCAAGCGGTATCAAAGAAGTTACAACCTAACTCAACAGCCAAATCTAAACAATAATCACATTCTTTTCTATCCCAGCCTGTCCATCCTGCCATGCCCCACATGCCATAACCAATTTCACTGATTTTCCAGCCTGTTCTTCCAAAAGTTCTGTATTTCATAAAAAAGGATTTAAAGATTTACTAAAAATTTGAGCAAATATCCCTAAAATCAATCAAAAAGAATGATATTATCCATCTTTTTTAGACTTGATTTATATATTTTTGGAGTTAATACCGTATATATATTATAAAATATGCTCTCCAGAACACTTTTCTTCCTCATAGTACTTTCCACAGGCTTGCTAGTCAGTTGCAGTAGCGAACAAAACAATGACCCTGTGGAAAACTTGCTTTCCCAAATGACCCTTGAAGAGAAAATTGGGCAAATGACCCAATTAAATATTACCACTATCATGTCAGATTCCATACAGGAACACTATGACTCCGTTACCACTTTTGTACTCGACACCAATAAACTTATCGATTTTGTAAAGAACCACCATGTAGGTTCATTTCTCAATGGCCGCGGCGTAGATCCTGAAAACTGGTTTGAATATATAAATGGTCTTCAACGGACCAACATGAAACACTCGAGGCTCAAAATTCCTATTATCTATGGAGTAGATCATGTTCATGGCAGTAGCTATTTAAATGGTGGTACGATTTTCCCTCACAACATTAATTTAGCAGCCACATTCGACACTACATTTGCCTATGAAACCGGTAAAATAACGGTTATAGAAACTGCTGACTTAGGACATAGCTGGTTGTTTGCACCAGTCCTGGACCTAGGAAGAAATAAATTTTGGGGAAGGTATTATGAAACTTTTGGTGAAGATCCAATGGTAACAGCAGAGTTTGGAACTGCATTCGTCAACGGTATCCAAAACTGTCAAGAAGCAGCCCCATATAAGGTAGCAGCCTGCGCCAAACATTTTATAGGATATTCAGACCCTAAGTCAGGCTGGGACCGCTCACCAGCCGAAATTCCGGATCAGGCACTTAGAGAGTTTTTCCTTCCAGCATTTCAAAAAGCTATTAATGCAGGCGTCAAAACTGTTATGATAAACAGCGGGGAAATAAATGGGATTCCCGTACATGCCAATAAAGAAATTTTAACCGGATTGCTTAGAAAAGAGCTGGGCTTCGAAGGGGTGGCGGTTACAGACTGGCTAGACATCATTGCGCTAGAAAAAATGCATTTTGTCGCTGAAAATGAAAAAGAGGCCACTTTTTTGGCTATAGATGCAGGTATTGACATGTCTATGGTGCCTTACTCCACCAGCTTTTGTAAATACTTAAAGGAATTAGTAGAAGAAGGCAGGATATCAGAGGAAAGAATTGATCAGTCGGTCAGGAGAATATTAAAACTAAAGATGGACTTGGGCTTATTCGACAATCCATATCCTAGAAATGACCGTTTTGAAAGAATTGGAGCCGAAGAACACAAAAAAGTAGCCCTTAATGCCGCCAGGGAATCTATTGTTCTGGTGAAAAATGAGAAAAATGTACTACCACTTCAAAAAGATATAAAAAAAATAGTTTTGGCAGGGCCTAATGCCGATAGGAAGGTCCCTCTTTGTGGGGGCTGGACGTACAGATTTGCTCCTCAGAGCGATATATGGTTCCCAAAGGATATGCCCACCATTTATTCTGCCCTAACTAAAGAGTTGGAAAACACTACAGTAGAACTTGCTGAACTTTCAACACTCAGCAATAAGGCCGTAGACGCAGACGTAGTTATACTAGCTTTGGGAGAAGAAACAGCTTATGCAGAAACCGATGGAAGCATAGATGACCTTGAGCTTCCTGAACATCAAATAGCTTTAGCAAAGGAAGCTTTTATGACCGGTAAGCCTGTCATATTATTACTTACCGAAGGGCGTCCTTTAATTATACATAAAATTGCAGACCGTTGCGATGGGATCATCTTTGCCGGTCTACCAGGCAATGAAGGGGCAACAGCCATTGCTGAAATTATTAGCGGCAATATAAACCCTTCGGGAAAAATGTCATTCACTTATCCATGGAAACAAGGCCACGTTATTCCTTATAACCATAAGCGTAGCGAATTTTCGGAGTTACGTCCTGTTAGTGAGGATTTGCAAAGGTATAGCCTCATAGATTTTGGACAGGGCTTAAGCTATACAAACTTTGAATACTCAGACATTACCATAAGCGACACAGTAGTTTCTGTTAATTCTACCGTAAAGTGCCAGGTTACTGTTACGAATACAGGCAACAGAGTTGGTAAAGAGTCTGTCCTTTGGTTTGTAAGTGATGAGGTTGCCAGTATTACACGCCCTATAAAAGAGTTAAAACATTTTGAAAAGCAGCAGCTAAAGCCAGGGGAAAGCAAGACATTTACATTTGCTGTAAACCCATGGAAGCATTTGAGTTTCCCAGACAAACATGGGGACAAGAGATTAGAAGAGGGGTATTTTACAATTTCTACAGGAGAACAAACAAAAAGATTTAAGCTAGAGCTGCAATAAGGCTTGGCCAAAAGAAGTATTGGAGTTGCTCTTTTACGCCCTACCAGCACCAACGGTTGTAAAACATTACTGCCCGAATATATATTCAGGCAGTAATTCTAAATAGCTTGGTGCTTTTTGTATTTTAAGAATCAATCACGATCTACTCATTTTGGTATGGTTGCCACTTACGGAAGTCTAATGCATTACCATTGCCCCTCTCCTTATCCAGGAAACAGCTTCATCCATGCCTGTGAAAACCTTCAAAGGAAGGGCTGGTTTATGGACACGGACAAAGAAGTTAATTAGTAACTTTTGAATGTTACCCTTTACTATAAATGCACTCGACTTAATTCCTCTAACGCCGTCATAAGTGGACAAATACTCCCTTGCTTCTTTGGTGATCACCTTTAGGTTCCTGCAATCAATGACAACAGCATAACACTTTCCCTTAGAAAACCTATGTCTATCAGCAACCACACTTTTTGCAACAGCCAAATCAATTACAAAACCAGGCTTATAAAAACAGAACAAAAGTCCATCCTCTATTTCATATTTTGCATATTCACTTTCCATCTTGAATTATACTGGATAAAAAAGCTTGCGGTATAAAGTTCTATACTAAAAAAGTAGTAGAGAAACTTTTACACTAATTAGAAAGTGCTAAATATACAAAACTTGCAGTATCAAGAACCAATTAACATTATTAAAGTTTTCCAAAACGTTCAAAAACAGCTTTCTCCAAGGCTTCTCTATGGTCAGGGTGTGCAATACTGATAAGTAACTCGGCACGTTGTCTTAACGACTTTCCATATAAATCTACAACTCCGTATTCCGTAACTATATAGTGTACATTAGCCCGTGTAGTAACTACACCTGCCCCTTGTTTCAGATAAGGTACAATTTTACTTACGCCCTTAGAGGTAACAGATGGCATAGCAATAATAGGTTTACCTCCGTCAACATACGATGCACCACGAATAAAGTCTATTTGCCCCCCAACCCCTGAATAATGTTTGGTACCTATAGAGTCAGAACACACCTGGCCAGTAATATCTATTTCAATGGCGCTATTGATAGCTGTCATTTTATGGTTTTTCCTAATGATGGACACGTCATTAACAAAGTTCACTTCCATCATTAACACCTGAGGGTTTTCATTAATAAAGTCATAGGTTTTGTTGGTACCCATGACAAAAGTGCTGACAATTCTATTTGGGTAAACCGTTTTTTCAGAACCAGTAACCACACCTTTCTCCACAAGAGGAATTAATCCATCAGAAAACATTTCTGTATGAATACCCAAGTTTTTATGGTTATCCAAATGGCTAAGGACAGCATTAGGAATAGCACCAATTCCCATTTGCAAGGTAGCACCATCCTCAATGAGTGAAGCTACATGATAACCAATCTGTTTTTCTATATCGGTAGGCGGTGCAGGAGGCACCTCGTGAAGCGGGCACTCATGATCAACTAAAATATCAAAGTTCCTAACATGCATCAATGCATCGCCATAGGTACGTGGCATTTTAGGGTTTACTTGGGCTATAACAACTTTTGCCATTTCTACTGCTGCCTTACTGGCATCAACAGAAGTACCCAATGAACAGTAACCAAATCTGTCAGGCGGGGATATTTGTACAAGTGCAACATCTAAAGGAAGTACGTTTTTCCTAAAAAGGCCAGGTGTCTCAGAAAGAAAGACAGGAATATAGTCTGCACGACCCTCTTGGGTAGCTTTACGAACATTTTCCCCCACAAATAATGAATGAAGCCTAAAAGTATCGGCATTTTCATGTTGAACATAAGGTGCATTCCCTTCTGTATGTAAATGCACAACCTCCACTTTTTCCAACTCATGCGCCCGTGCTGTCATGGCCTCTGTCAAGATTTGTGGTGCTGCAGCAACACTATGAACAAATACCCGGTCTCCAGATTTAATTACTTTTACGGCTTCCTCCGCTGTAATATTCTTAGGCATAACTTTTAAAAATTTATTATATTATATATATGCAAATAACCTTCAAATTGTTAGAAGAAATTATGATATTTCTCAATCAAATAGTTATTCCTGACCGTTGCTATCATCATATTTTTTTTCATTGAAATATTTTTTTCTGACAATAATACCAATTGGTTTATTCTTAGTATACTAGCAGCAAATTTTACCATATCAGAAACTTGAACTTTTATAAAGGCATCTACTTTGTGGAAAGAACAAAAATTTAAACAATTTGTATTATACATAATGTATAATAGTAAAACTTTATGAGTGTAAATAAAAATCCATTTTTTCTAACCGGCTACCATGGCCCAAACTTCTTCTGTGACCGAAAGCAAGAGACAGAAAGGTTAACTTCAAACTTGCTCAATGGAGTGAATTCTACCCTGTTGTCAATAAGGCGAATGGGAAAGACAGGATTGATACACCATTGTTTTCACCTCTTAAACAAAAATTCAAAAGTAAAACCTGTTTACATAGATATTTACTCTACTCAAAACTTTAAAGAATTTACCAATACAGTAGCAGCAGCAGTAGTTCAAGCTTTTCCTGAGTCAAATCCTATAGGGAAGAAATTGATGAAATTAATAAAAAGTTTTCGCCCTATTATAAGTTTTGACCCTCTCACAGGCCTACCGGAAATAAACTTAGAGTTTTCCCGGTCAGGAGACTATGAACAATCTTTAACAGGTATATTAAGTTTTTTAGAACAGCAAAAAATAGAGGTTCTTATTGCTTTTGATGAATTTCAGCAAATTGCAACTTATCCAGAGCGCAATATTGAAGCTTTTCTTAGAACATTGATCCAACCCTTAAAAAATGTCCACTTTATCTTTAGCGGCAGCAACAAACACCTTCTGTCTGAAATGTTCAATGACAGTAAAAGGCCTTTTTTCTCTAGCACACAAGCTGTTTATCTTGAACCTATTCCCCATCAAGAATACTTTGCTTACATACTGGAAAAGTTCAAGCAAAATAAAAGAAAAATAGACGACGATTCAATCAATTTCATATTGGACTTTTCCAAACTACATACATATTATACCCAAGTTATCTGTAACCGTTTGTTTGCATGTGGAGAAAGCAAAATTAATTTGGAAACAACCAAGCTAAAATGCAGTGAAATACTCAAAGAGCAAGAGTATATATTCTACCAATACCGCAGCCTTTTGACCAACATTCAATGGAACTTGTTAAAAGCAATAGCAAAAACAGATAAAGTATACCATCCGACTTCAAGTGATTTTTTAAAGATATTCAAGGTAGGCACAGCCACTAATGTACAAAGGGCATTAGAAGCGCTTTTAAATAAAGAAATGATATACAAAGATATGGATGGACAAGGTCAATATTACAGAGTATATGACTGTTTTTTATCCAGGTGGTTGGAACAACAAAACTAAGAGAACAGAAAGCTCCCAAGTTCTCTTAGCCCCCCTTACTATACTTTTATCATGTGCTTGAATAAATAGAAAATGCCCTAGATTCCTAAAGAACCTAGGGCATTTATTTACACAACTTAATTATGCATTAGTGATTAATTGGAATAGTTATTCCTCCATCACCGTCATCTCCTGATCCACTGTCGCCTGATCCACCATCACCGTCACCATCATCATCTGATCCACCGTCGCCAGATCCAGACCCATCAGAACTTCCAGATCCTCCCCCACTACCAGATCCAGAACCTGTTCCAGAGCCACCAGTTCCAGTACCATCATTAGATCCGGAATCATCATTAGAACTTTCACATATACAATAATCAGAATACGTCGCCCAGCTACCTCCGTCTGAAATTGGACTTCCAGCACTCCAAGCAGTTTCCGCTTGTTTTACTTCACCATTGTCACCTAACAATACAGCTTCTGCATGAGCTGCTATAACAATACATTCATCAGCAGGCAATGAACTTCTTGGAATCGTGTATGTATAATTTGCAACAGCAGGATCATGAGGGGTACTATTTGGGAAGTGACCAATCCTAGGGTTACCAGAACTATTAACAGGCATATCACCACGAGGCCCAACATAAAGGTGCGTATGCTTTACAGCCCAGCCATCTTTAGTATTAAAAGAAACATATATATTTTCCTGATCATTTGAAACCGTAACATCTCCTATAAGGATATGCTGCCCGGCATAAAGGTCAAATACAGAAGCAGGGCAAGAAGGGTCGCCATGATGATCAAATTCAGCAGACGTTCCTGATGCGCTACTTTGGCTAGAGGAAGGCCTCACGTCGTCTCTATCTTTCTTGCAACCTGCAAGAAGAAAAAACAAAAGCATTGATGAGAGTATAATTTTTTTCATATTGTTGTTCCTTTCGTGTAATATTTTATAAAAATAATATAACTAATTTAAAGTTAAAAGTCAAACACTAGAAACCTTTAGAGTTCCATTTATGTTTTTTACTTCTTTTAAAATCTGGACATGATGGTTTTCGCACATGCTTGGGAGGCTTCTTCCCCTTATTGCGTGGCCAATCCATACAAAACTTGTATAACAAGCTTATTTCGTGACTACCCCAGGTATTTCTTATATGTAAACGGGAAATGGTATAATCGTAGCTATAAATTATTGAAAAATCTTCGTATTGAACACCTACCTGCATAGAGATGGCATCATTGTTAGGGATATTCTCATCGACCTTAAAAGGAATCCCCCTGTACCACACACCCGCCATCAAGTAAGATTTTATGACATAAACCCCTAGATCAAATTGATCAAATTCGGCTTGTCTCTTGTACATAAAGGTGGGTATTATATATACCCAATTATCTTTTTGGTATGATCCATTCTTATGTATAAAATTATAGCCGCCATGCACGGAATATTTTATGGGCAACCTGCTTTCCGGCAAAAAAAACGCCTGCTCGGGCCTGGTTAGGTGATGTGCAGAAAAACCTAACCAATAAGTGTCTTCTCCATAAATTAACAATCCAGCAGATACGTCGCCATAGTTTACATTCGTATGGTCCCTGGCAGGGTCATTGGTGGTTGGGTCCACGATAGTCGTACCCCTAAATTGGTCTTCAAAAATAAGTCTGCTATAATCTAAGCCCCTCGAAGCAAATGTCCCTTGTAAGCCGAATCGAAAATTCAAGTTTCGGTTTACAGGAGCCAGAAAACTATAAAAAAGGCTAATTTCACTTGAAGACATTCGCGGTGTACCTATTTGATCATACAGCGCCATTAAACCAAACCCACTTCTTATATCAGGCATATTCATGTCCACAAACATAGAGCCGGTATTAAAAGCGCCACCAGGCAAACCTACCCACTGTGTACGTGCATTGAAGCCAGCACGAATACAATCTCCTGAACCAGCCATGGCAGGGTTTAACAACAAGGGAGCTGCATAATATTGCGAAAACTGTGGATCTTGAGCAAAGGCAGTTTGTTGAATAAACAACAGGACGATATATAATGCTTTTCTACTCATCGTACCAAAGTTACATCGCCTACCCGCTGATGTTTTACCATATTTCCGTTCTCATCAGGGCACTCCCAGTCCAATATAAAGGGATAAACTCCCACAGGCGCTTCAACACCCCGATAGATGCCGTCCCACCTTTTTTCTATTTCGAAAGTCCTAAAAATAACTTCGCCCCACCGGTTAAATATCTTCAGTTCAACCTTCGGGGCATACCCTAGTATTCCTATATCGTCATTAATACCGTCGCCATTAGGGGAAAAAGCATTGGGAAACTCAATACCGCAATCATAACAGTCCTCTACATTAAACAATACAGTGTCCAACACCAAGTCACTGTACCACCACGTATTAATGGTTTCCTGTCTATAGTACGCACTTTCATCATCTATAGCACCTCTGTATTCCCAGCGGTGACAGCCCGTTTCAACAGAGAGGCATCCACTTAAGTTGACCAATGGATCTCCTAAAGTATTCCCATCTACAATATATTCATCATCCCAAAAAAGCAAAGGAGGTTCACTATTTTCAGGCCTAATAATGTTAACTTTATACCCGTTCCGGTTGTGCTCTACATCATATAATGGCTTATGGGTAATTCCAAATCCAAAAGAAGCAATTACCCGGTATTGACCATCATCCACTGGGTTTCCAAAACTATCATTTCCATCCCACTCAATGCAATTTTGTCCACCATCAGGATAATGCTCTCCAAAATATACCTCACCAATACCGGCATCATACACACCATTATTATTAAAGTCAATAAACCCGGATATGTACCCTCCCGTGCTGGTGGTAAATTCCATACAATATTCCGTAGTAGTACACTCCACTCGCTTAACCTCTGCACTCATTTCTGCAAAAACCGGATTGACAGGGTATAAAGACTCGTCAGGAGGATTAAGAAACACCTCAAACTCAGGAAGCATATAGTTTCCAATTTTACTTTTCCTGTCCTCCAAAAAGTCGCCAGTATAATCTGTCCCTACAGAGTTAAGTACTACCACAAAAACAAAAGGCTCCATGCCATTAAAGTCTACTTCATATACAGCACTCCCCCCATCATAAGGGTACATTTTGCCCCAAAAGCCATTATCAAAACGTTCAGTGGTTATTTGCCAAGCCTGACTGTGCAGCCTACCAGGGATAGGATTGTTGTTTGCATCAGCCACAGTAATATCAAAAAGGTGAATATTTAAACGTATCATCCACTCCCCGTTTACCAGCATAGGGTCAGGGTTGAATTCTATATAATAATCGCCGGTTTCCGGCAAGTTATCAAGCATAATGGCATCGAAACCGTCTGGATTTCCTAGTTCGACAGGACCAGCCACCGCCTGTTCATAAGTAGCCACATGCCCTTCCTCGCCTGGTGCAGGTATGACACTTTCATAAATAGTAACATCAGATGGAGTCCTTATCCGGAAAGGAACATTGGGAACAAAAGGGCCATCGTCTAGTGGTATATGAAGCCCCTGTTTGTTATTAAGGCCAATGTAGATTTTCTCATCTAAAGACCCTATCCTGATTTTAATACGATTTTCCACTGGGGCATCATACATACCAAACTCGGTAAACCCGCCTTGGTTGTACAACACAAGGTTTCCATGATGCGATTCATTAGGACGAAGTTCTTTTGTTCCTTCTGCCAACAAAAGACATGGACATAACAACAAAAGAAGTAAGTTTTTGACCATACAGAAGCCTAAATATAAATATTTTAAAGCCTAAAGTTCTACAAATATAAATTAAGAAAGAAAAATTATAATTATTTTTTATTCAAATTCTACGAAAAGCATTAAAACAAGTTCCCCCTATACTGAATTATTTAATCAAATTATCCTCATATCTATATTTTGCATAAATTCGCTTATGATAATCATAGTAATGGGTATATCTGGGTGTGGCAAAAGTACCATCGGCAGGTTATTGGCCCGTCGGCTTCACTTGCCTTTTTATGATGCAGACGACTACCATCCTGAACAGAATATAGCAAAAATGAAGAATGGGATACCTTTGACGGATGAAGACCGGCAACCATGGCTAGAGCAACTGGCTGCCCTTACGGAACAATGGGAGAAAAACAAAGGCGCCATACTAGCTTGTTCTGCCCTAAAGGAAAAGTATCGTCAGTTGTTACAAAAAAACGTAGTAGCGCAGTGGGTATATTTAGAGGGAGACCCTGAAACAATACACTTAAGATGTAAAGACCGCAAGGGACATTTTATGCCTGCCAGTCTCATTCAATCACAATATGACACTTTGGAAAAACCTGCATATGGTATACACCTGGACATAAAACTTTCGCCAGAAGACTTGGTTGAAAAAGTGATTAAAGAATTAAACTTATGAAAAAAACTTCAGCAATTGGCATTATAGGAATGGGCACTATGGGTAAAAGCCTTGCCCTCAATTTAGCCACCAAAAATATTGCTGTTTCTATATATAATAGACATGTAGCAGGTAAAGAAGAAGGTATTGCCCAGAAGGTGCTTGAGGACAACCCAGAGCTTAAAGTACTATCTGGCTTTGACAACCTTGCAAATTTTGTAAGCTCCCTTGAAAGCCCACGAAAAATATTGCTCATGATTCCGGCAGGAAGTGCCGTGGATCAACAGATAGAAGCACTAATCCCCCACCTTTCACCAGGTGATTTGGTTATTGACGGCGGAAATTCATTTTACAAGGACTCTTCAAGAAGGTTCCATATGCTTGCTGAGAAGAAAATTAACTTTATCGGAGCAGGAATCTCTGGTGGCGAAGAAGGTGCCAGGAAAGGCCCCTCCATAATGCCAGGTGGGTCCAGGGAAGGCTTTGAGCTGATAAGTCCATACTTGTACAAGCTATCCGCGACTGACAAAAACGGTATGCCATGCACTGCCTGGATAGGCCCTGAAGGAGCTGGACATTTTGTAAAAATGATCCACAATAGTATAGAGTACAGCGAAATGCAGGCTATAGCAGAGGTTTACTATTTACTTAACAACTATCTTGAACATACGCCTGAAGAAATAGCCAACACTTTTGGTCAATGGTGCAAAAATGGCGCCTCAGGATACTTGCTGGAAATAACGGTAAAGATCCTACAAAAAAGAGAAGGGAACACGTTCTTACTAGACCTTATCTTAGACCAGGCAGAGCAAAAAGGTACCGGTAGCTGGTCTGTAAACACTGCACTGGAAAATGGCGTACCTTACGGACCATTGGCAGAGGCGGTAATGGCAAGAAACTTGTCTGCTATGAAAGCGCAAAGGGTAGCAGCGTCCAACATATATACCCGACAAAAAAAAGTTTTAAGTTCTGAAAAGCAAGCATTCTCCCAACTGTTGTTTGAAGCATATCAATTTACCCGAGTTATTAACCATGCCGTTGGGTTTGGCTTAATCCATGAGGTGTCAAAGAAAAACAAATGGCAGGTAGACTTAAGCGAAGTTGCAAGGATTTGGACCAATGGATGTATTATCCGTTCCTCCTTCATGGAAGACTTAGTAACTATTTTCAAAGAAAGTGATGAACTGTTGCTAGCTCCAGGCTTAGTTCCAAAAGTAAAAATGTGGGAAAAATCTGCCAGAGCGTCTGTAGCACAGGGACTATCCAATGGCTATCCCCTACCGGTAATGTCCGCGGCATTAAACTATTTTCTAGGATACATTACAGCAGACTCACCAGCTAACTTAACTCAAGCGCAAAGGGATTATTTTGGTGCACATACTTACAGACGAAAAGATAAACCTTTAGACCAGTACTTTCATACCCTTTGGTAGACCAATTATTGAAATGGATTACTCCTTACTTTTCGCAGTTCTTACAGGCATTACACTGTTACTCATACTTATCCTGTACTTTAAGTTACAGGCTTTTCTTTCCCTATTAATATCTAGCATAGCAGTTGGCTTATTAGCAGGCATTCCTGGCCCTCAAATCATATCCAGTATGCAAGAAGGTATGGCAGGAACCTTGGGGTTTATAGCCATAGTCGTAGGTCTAGGAGCTTTATTTGGAGGCATTTTAGAAAATTCTGGAGGAGTGCATTCGTTAGCAAACTATTTAATAAACAAGTCTGGTCAAGAAAAAACACCCTTAGTCTTAATGGTAACGGGTTTTCTTATCAGTATTCCAGTATTTTTTGATGTGGCCTTTGTGATTTTAGCCCCTGTGGTGTACGCTCTTCAAAGAAAAACAGGCAAACCCTTACTTTACTTTGGTGTACCCTTACTAGCAGGTCTGGCTGTTACACATGCTTTTATTCCCCCTACACCGGGACCAGTTGCCGTTGCAGACATACTTCAGGCCGACCTAGGTTTGGTAATTATTTCAGGACTTATAGCAGGCATTCCCGCTGCTTTATTAGCAGGCCCGTTGTTTGGAAAGTTTATTGCAAAGAGAATTAAAAACATAGCCCCTCCAACTACATCAACAAGCGTAGACACAGCTACCCTTCCCTCTCCCAAACAGATAACAGTTATTATTGGTCTCCCCATTTTTTTAATCCTTACCAACACCGTAGTAAATACTTTTCAGGACTCTTTACAACTGAGTTCCCTAGCTCTAAACACCCTAACGACTGTAGGACACCCGTTCATAGCACTGCTTTTAGCTAATCTTGCAGCCTGGTATTTTTTAGGAATAAAAAGAGGACAATCCAGAAAACAACTATTACAATTAAGCAACAGGTCTCTTGAACCTGCCGGTATAATAATCCTGATAACTGGTGCAGGAGGTGTGTTCAAACAAATGTTAACAGATACTGGGGCAGGAAAAATGTTAGCTATGACATTGGCTGACCAAGGTTTGTCAATCATGTTTTTTGCCTTCCTCTCTGCCGCTGTCATCAGGATATTACAAGGGTCATCTACAGTGGCCATGATAACGGCTGCCGGATTAACTGCTTCATTGCTGGAAGGTACCATCTATTCTGATATGCAAAAAGCACTATTGGTTATTGCTATAGCTTCAGGAGCTTCCATAATGTCACATGTGAATGATAGTGGCTTTTGGTTGGTAAGCAAGTATTATGGACTCAACGAAAAGCAGACTTTGCAAAGCTGGACAATTATGACAACCATTATCGCTTTTACTGGTTTTACAACAGTATTTATCATTTCTTTAATAATTCAATAAGAATTATGCCATAGTAACTTGTATGAACGGCAATTAAACCTTCGTCAATTGTTTGTCTCAACAGAAAACTTAGGGTATAATTCTGTTAAAAAATATTGGTATGGATGTATTTATGAAAGCGGCCATTGAGCAGGCCAAAAAAAGCCTTAACGAAGGCGGTATCCCTATTGGGTCTGTATTGGTCAAAAACAATGAAATTATATCAAAGGGACATAATAAGCGGGTACAGGAAAACAACCCGATTTTACATGGTGAAATGGACTGCTTGAATAATGCTGGACGTATAGGCAGTTATAAAGACACAGTCATTTACTCTACCTTAATGCCATGCTATATGTGCGCCGGAACCATAGTCCAGTTTAAAATACCCAAAGTTATAGTAGGTGAGTCACAAACATTTTCCGGTGCCAGGGCGTTTATGGAATCTCATGGTGTGGAGGTAGTAGATTTAAACCTTCCAGAATGTATAGACATGATGCAAAAGTTTATAGAAAATAAACCTGCACTATGGAATGAAGACATTATGGAAGATTAGATTCATCAGCCGTGGTAACGTCTGATCCAAGCAACGACCTGACCACAAAAATTGAATTAGCAGGTAACTAATATATACATGGTGGTAGAATTCAAGACAAGTCAAAATCCAATTTTTTGCCTGTCTTCTTTCTTACTCAGAGCAAAACTTACGTACTGAAAGTCTCCGACAACAGTAATCGATGGATTTTTTTCTAAAAGATTATAATCTTGAGAAAGCTCTTCTACCATTTTTGATATATCTATTTGACAAACAGCATTATCGTCAAAAACAAGAGGGAACTTTTTTGTATAAAGTATTATATTTTTCATAGAGTTACAAGTTTAAAATAGCTTCTTAATGAAAATTTAGTCAACAAGGTTTTATAAAAAAGTACATTACTTGACAAAAAGTTATTGAATATTAATATTCTTTGAGTAAATTAGACTCTCTTTAGAATAATATTTATTAAAAAACTAACTATTGTACAAAATTTTACAAAAATTAAATAAGTATAGTTATGGCAAGACCTCCTAAAATAAAAGGTCCAAGACCTGTTGTCAGAAAGGTTGTAAAGAAAACTGTCAAGAAAAACCCAGAAGCTTCTGATTCCGTTGCAAAGAAGCCGGATCCTGCTCCCCAGAGCACCCCAGTTTCTAAACCAGAGGTAAAAAAAGAGCCTCAAGTTGCCAAACCAGCGGAACAACCGGTTCAGGAGTCTAAGGCTACAGAACCGAAGGCACCGGCTCCAGCCACTCCACCAGCAGCAAAGTCAGAACCTATTGCCAAAGCTGAACCTACGCCTGCGGCTGCAAAAACTGAAACAAAAGCAGAAGTCAAAGCAGAACCGAAGGCTCCTACAAAAAAAGAGGAGTTAAAGTCTAAAGCGAAAAAAGAAAGACCTGCAAAACCAGAAAAAGAAAAAACCAAAAGAAGTGGTACCGGAGCCATTATAGTATTAAGTCTATTGGTTCTAGGTTTAGGAGGTGTTATAGGCTTCTTGTTATTTGAAAAACAGGAAACAGAAACAGTACTTGCACAGGAAGAGCAAAAGTCAGCATCATACAAATCTGATGTTAAAAACAAGCTGGATGAAATATCCCGTCTACAGGACAGCATCAAGATGGTTATTAGAGAAAAAGAAGCGCTAGGCATGGAGTTGGCAGAGGAAAGACAGAAATTAGCCCAACTTGATGAGCTAAAAGCTGAAATCCAAAACAAAAACATCTCGATCAGGAGCCTGAACAATAAACTGGCAAACTATCAGAAGAACTACAATGTAGCACAGGCCAACATGTCATCTCTAGAAGAGGAAAACCAAAAACTAAAAGCGTTAAAAGACACTTTAGAAGCTAGAATGGCAGCACAAAATGACTCTATTAAAGCTTTGGCTGAAGTTAAAACAGAACTTTCTGAAAAAGTCGCTGTAGCATCCGCACTAAAGGCTGAAAATATCGATGTTGCTGTTTTTAATACAGCAGGAAAAGAAGTGAAGCCTGGTTCTATCAAATCACAGTATATTAAAAGAGTGAAGGCTTCATTGACATTAGCTGAGAACAAAGTGGCGCAGCCAGGCAAAAAGGACATTTACATGCGACTAATTGAACCAGGAGGAATAACCTTGTTTACCGGTCAAAAGTCCTTCGAAGTTGACGGAAGGGAGTTGGTTTACACAGACAAGCAAACCATTGACTTTGACAACACCAACCAAACCATTACTTTCTACTACGATAAAGGCAGTAAATATAAGCCTGGCACCTACAGAATTGAGTTCTACTCAGAAGGCCAGAAAGTTGGTGACGGGAAAATGGTTCTTAAAAAATAATACATAAACTTGCTTAACTATAAAAAGGCGCACTTTCCAAAGCTGCGCCTTTTTTTTTCTGCATAGGCAATAAATTTCGTCATGAGGAGAAAATAACAATAAATCAGCATTTGAACGGCAAAGCAGCAGCGCTGTGGTTAAGGCACAAATGCGAGCTAGGACGGTTTAAAGATATTTTGAGGTAATAGAATCACTATTGCATATTTCAAACTTATTTTGCCTATGCCCCTAAACCCTGAAGTAAAAGGAGGGTTTTACAAAGAAAAGACTTTATGCGGACAGCAAATATAATCGGAACAACAGGTTTAACCGGCCACTTTCTTCTAAACCAGATACTAGAAGACGAGCATTTCGAAACTGTGAGGGTTTTTACTAGGAGACCGACTGGCACAAAGCACCAAAAGCTAGAAGAACATATCATAAATTTTGATTCGCCAGATGAATGGAAGCATCTTGTTCAAGGCGATGTCCTTTTTTCTACTTTAGGAACTACATTAAAAAAAGCTGGGAGCAAAGAAAATCAGTTTAAGGTAGACTTCCAATATCAGTATGAGTTTGCCAAGGCAGCAGCAGAGAACAAAGTACCGGTTTATGTATTGGTCTCTGCCCCTGGAGCAAACCCCTCCTCCATTTTCTTTTATTCTAAAATCAAAGGAAAACTAGAGCAAAAAGTCATAGATTTAGACTTTAAAAGTATACATATTTTGCATCCCAGCATTCTAGAAGGAGACAGAAAAGAAAATAGGTTCTTTGAAAGCTTGGGCATCAGGTTCATGAAACTAGTCAACAAACTAGGTTTATTAAAAAGCTACCGTCCTATTCATGGCAAAACTCTGGCCAGGGCCATGCTAGAGGCGAGCTTTAAAACCTATACGGTAATGAGGATTTATGAACCTTATAGGTTATTCATAATGGCAGATCAATATCTGGACAGAAAGCGAAAAGGCAATACCGAAGGGTGACTTCGTCTTAAGAGCAACAATTGAATAATTCTTAGAAAAACCGGAACAAGCATTTTTAAGATACGTACATGATAGTAACAAAATATGCGTATAATTCATTATAATTACATATAGTTAACATTTTTAAGCAATTTTTGAATAGCATGTCTGAAGAAGAAAATTACCAGAACCCAGAGCGAGTAAGTGAAGTACGACCAAAAAAATTAGCGGATGTTGTTAAATTTCTGGTAATTATTAACATTTTGGTATTTCTTGCCCAGCTTTACCTTGACAACAATGGCTTTGGGATTACAGAAACATTCGCACTGTTCAGTTTTGAATCCGAACATTTTGCTATTTGGCAATTAGTTACCCATATGTTTCTGCATGGAGGGTATTTGCACTTATTTCTAAACATGTTCATCCTATGGATGTTCGGATCTGCTCTTGAGTATGTATGGAAACCTAAGAAGTTTATATTTTATTACTTTTTCACAGGTATAGGTGCAGCGCTTCTCCATGGTGCAGTAACGATGTTTACAATTAGCCAGCTAGAATCTGAAGTAAACGATTACAAACAAGACCCAAGCTACTCAGCATTTTCAGAGTTTGTCCATGAAGAAATTGGAGAACTGCCAGAAACCGTTCCACAACAGGCACGTGTATTGCAGGAAATGCATGAACTAGAAGAAAAATGGGCTGAAGATCCAGAAAATGAAGCTTACGCCAGACGCTCAGAAGAGCTTATGCAAGGCTACCTTCAATTCCACATTAACAGGCCATCTTTAGGTGCATCAGGTGCTGTTTTTGGTATACTATTGGCTTTTGGATTTCTTTTCCCGAACCAACCAGTCTATATCTATTTCCTATTCCCAATCAAAGCAAAATACTTCGTCATTTTCTTAGGGGCGCTAGAACTTTATGTTGGGGTTTTTGAAGAAAATAATGTGGCAAACTTTGCTCACCTTGGTGGTATGATATTTGGTTTCATACTTGTGAAGATATGGGGTGAAAAACCTAGAATTTAACCAACGAACTATAAAGGATTACAATCTGATAAATTATCCATCAGCGCAAATCATGGCATTTGCGCTGTTTCTGTAAATACAAAACACTAGCCGATGAGTAATACAAACCTGGTAAGAATAATAAACATAACATTACTCCTTACTTTTTCAGGACTGTTTCTGTCAATTTTCTTTCATGAAGCACTATTAAGAAGTATAGCGGGTGTTTCAGGAGCTTTATTCATTCTATCAGGAACTTATGCATTGCTTAAAAATGGTACTTTTATCAAAAGCGAAGCATTTCCTTATGCAGGCATAGGTTTAGTTATATTCATGATAGGCACATCATTTACTGTTCTAAATTGGCCATATGCCGAAATAATTATCGCTATTGGTTTAATAGGCTTTACAAGCGTTTATTTTTTTGAGTTTTTTAAGAGAAGCAATATCAAAAATGTAGAATATGGTAAACCAATATTCCTTCTACTTTTCCTTTCTGGCCTATATGCCAATCTGATGAGATGGCCATATGCTTCTGTTATGACTATTTCTGCTATAATTTGCCTGATTTTGCCAGTTTTTTACTTTGTCAAACAACAGAAGTCATAAACATGAAATATACATTAGAACTTTCTAATGCATAATCTAAGCAAAAAAAAAGCAGGCTGGGAACCACCCCAAACCTGCATCCAGAATTAACCACTTAAAATTAACCACTTTATATATTCACTAGGTGAATCAAAATTAAAGAAAGCATTGCCACTAAATTAAGTCCAAAAACAATCATATTTGTTTTCATTCCCAAGCCTGAGATATTCGTAACCAATACAGCCATAGTTGAGAGCGAAGCTACTAATGCGGTAATATCAGAAATTCCAATACTATAGAACTGAGTCATAAGCAATAGAACTGGAACCAAGATACATCCTTGAAAAAACAATATTCCTGAAACCGCCAGATACCGATAATTCTCAAGCACCTCACATAGTTGAGAAAACTTAGAATTGTTGTGTACTGCCTCAGAAGTGTTGATACTAGTACCGTGCGCTAATCTTGTTGCTGTTGCCATAGTTGTTTGCTTTTATTTGTGTCATTTACTTTATAACATCAAAAGTACAGCATGAAGCGACGATTTATAATGATGATAGTCAGGGCTACAGTTGATCCTAGTCACCCCTCGAAAAAAAAGAAAAGCAGGTTCAGAAACCCCAAACCTGCTTTTTTTATAAGAAAACCCATTAATTTAAAAGTTAAACCGTCCTCCTATTCCAAATTGTCCGATAAAACCAATATCACGGTATAGGACCGTATACAGGTTAGCATCTAAAAAGAAAGATAATGGTATATCTGGAATGGTATATTCAAGACCGATTACAAAGTCCACTCCCAAGTCTACATCATTGACTCGGGACCGCTCATGCACGTATCTTCCTCCTCCATAAGG
Organism: Cytophagaceae bacterium ABcell3; assembly: GCA_030913385.1. Lineage (NCBI taxonomy): Bacteria > Pseudomonadati > Bacteroidota > Cytophagia > Cytophagales > Cytophagaceae > Natronocytophaga > Natronocytophaga cellulosiphila. Next base: position 2,831,234 of record CP133159.1, on the reverse strand, counting down.
ATAAGGAACCCACCTACGATAATGATAGCTATAACTCCAATTTCTTAATTGTACTCCTCCTCCATAATAAAACTGAAGCCCTTCAATTCCCTCTCCCTCTAATAAATTTTTATGAATTAAATAATGTACCTGTAGCGCTATAGAGAAATGACGTTCAATATCGTCATAATAGTAACTATAATGATGGTGATGATTATAGTTATAATAATCATAATAGTAATCTCTAAAACGATTATGATAATAGCGGTCAGAGTACCACCAACCAGCAGGGCGACCAATGCTAATTTCAATGGCACGATCTCCAAAATACTTTTTCGCAGTTATCCCCGTTGGGTCTCCACCCCGAACTCCAATACCAAGATCTCCATCTCCAGAGCCTCCCCCACCACTATTGCCTGAACCTGAAGAAGAATCGTTCCTATTAGAATTTGAAGACGACCTGTTACTAGACCTAGAAGAGGATTTTCTTCTGCCACTGCCTCTGGGCTTATCCTCGCTTAAATATTGAGAAGAAACATAACCGACTTTAAAACCTTCGCTATCTTCATACTTCACCTTGTACCACTCAGGATTGCTATTATCCAACACTTCCACCTTAGTACCATGAGGCACCTTGCTTACTACATTGTTCCCAACACTGGCATTGCTCCGCAAATTTAGACCATTTTCAGGAGTCACATACAACTCCTGCCCTATACCTTGTTTTATTAAAAACAAAACGAAGAAAAAAGTGAGATAAAGATTTTTCATGTTCCCAGATTAAACCGGAAACAAGTTAATAACAAGCGGAAAATTTTACAAACATTTAAGGAATGAATATAATTATTTCTAGGTAATATTTACGCTAAAAAAATTAAATTACTTTGCTTTGCTAACCCATTTGTTGCCACTAATACTAAACCTCCATGGTTTCAAAGCATACTCTTCTGCATAAGCAATCCCGACTCTGGGGCGTGCTGTGATATCATTGGCATCAACAACTTTGCCTTGGTCTTCAATCCATATAGCATCACCTTGTAAAGACAGGTTATTGTGCGACTTAGTTATTCCTAAAGCCTGAGACAATGCTCCGGGGCCGGCAGTTAAAGTGTAGTCCAGTTTTTTCTTCTTCCTACGTTCCATCATAATATCGAGTCCCTCTATTGGCTCTATGGCCCTTACCAGAACTGCATGGGGCACGTCAACTTTATTAGTTATAATATTAAAAAGGAAATGGATTCCGTAGCACATATAAACATAACTTACCCCACCTGCCTTATAAAAAGTTTCTGTTCGGGAAGTCCTTTTATTTCCAAAGGCGTGCGAAGCCTTATCTTCTGGTGCTTTGTAAGCTTCTGTTTCAACGATAACTCCTCCTGTTACCTTACCGTCAATGCAAGTTAGCAATTGCTTTCCCAGCAAGTCCTGGCTAACCTGTAATACATCGTCACGCTGGTAGAAGTCATTAGAAAGTTTCATTATCTAAAAAAGATATAAGCCACAAATATGGCAGCTATAATTCCAGCAAAGTCAGCGATAAGACCAGCCCCTAATGCGTAGCGTGTTCTTTTTATTCCAACAGAACCGAAATAAACAGCTAGTACAAAAAAAGTGGTTTCTGTACTTCCCTGAAAAGTTGCTGCCAATCTCCCAACAAAAGAGTCTACACCATAAGTTTCCATTGTTTCAGCAAAAAGCCCACGAGCACCACTGCCTGAAAGCGGCTTCATCAGTGCGACAGGCAACCCCGGTATAAAGTCGGTATTGATTTGCCATGTGAAGCCTACTGCTGCTAGCACATAATTCAATCCATTGAAAATTCCTTCTATTCCGGCCAGCAGTAAGTCCATAGCGCCTGAAGCCCTAAAAACACCAATAGCTACTAGCATGGCTACCAGGTAAGGAATAATCTTTATAGCAATCCCAAAACCATCTTTGGCGCCATCTATAAAAGTATTAAATAAATTAATTTTTTTACGCAGCCCCATCAACAGAAAAGCAATGATAATTGAGAAGATAATACCATTGCCCAATAGACTACTAATAGGTCCTACTTGCTCATCGGGAAGATTAACAAAGTAATAAATTATACCGCCCATCAACACTATACCACCTAAAAGGTAAGCCAAAATCACTTTGTCCAGAAGATTTATTTTCTGAATAATTGAAACTGCAACTAAACCAGTGATAGATGAGAAAAAAGTAGTAATCAGAATAGGTATAAAAATATCCGAAGGGTTGACGGATCCCCCTGCCGCACGTAGTGCCATGATGCTTACCGGAATAAGTGTCAGCCCAGAGGTATTAAGTACCAAAAACATGATTTGGGCATTGGAAGCCTTTTCCTTGTCTGGGTTAATTTCCTGAAGCTGGTTCATGGCCTTAAGCCCTAATGGCGTCGCCGCATTGTCCAACCCCAACAAATTGGCTGAAAAATTCATCAACATAGAACCATTGGCTGGGTGTTCCTTGGGAACCTCAGGAAACAAACGGTGAAAAAACGGCCCCATCAGGCGTGCTAACACATTGACCGCGCCACCCTCTTCTCCAATTTTCATGATTCCCAACCACAAAGCCATAGCGCCGATAAGCCCGATAGACAAAGTCACACTGGCTTGTGCCGATGAGAAAACACTGCCAATAATGGTGTTAAAGATATTCAGGTCTTCGGTGGTAAAAACGATATTCCAGTTTTGGAGAAAAAACTCCCGGAAGTAATACCCCACTACCCGAACAACAGCCATTAAAAAGCCTAAAACAAAGAATGAGACCCAAATATAGTTTAATGCCATTTATAAAAACTGCTTATTAAAAACGGATCTTGTTAATCCTGACAATATATAGGAAGAAATCTGAGAGTGCAAAATATGAGTTACATAAATTCCCACGCACTTTTATAAACGCCCTGTTTTTCGGAATATTCAAGAAATTTCCCATAAAAATCATGTTGTCCAATGGTAGCGCTATCGCCTACTACCACTAATTTCTTTTTTGCGCGCGTCATGGCTACATTCATCCGGCGAATATCACTAAGAAAACCTATTTCTCCCCTGTCATTAGAACGAACCAAACTTATAAGCACCAAATCCCTTTCTTGGCCTTGAAACCCATCTACTGTATTTACAGACAAATTCTTCCCAAAAGATTTAAAAAACTCATCATTTTCTTTCATAGATTCGAGCAAATGCACCTGTGCCTTATACGGAGAAATAACCCCTACCCTAAACCTTTGCTGATCTGCTACACTTACATATTGCTTCACTTCATTTAAAATCGTACGAAGGTATGCAAAAAGAATATTCGCCTCCCCCTCATTGATCAGGCTCCTGGTATTTTCTCCAAACGCTTCTTCAAAACCACAGCCTGCAGTATCAATAAATTCAATAGGCGCTGACAAAAGTGGAGATTGGTCAGAAATAGACCAGTCTGCTACTGAATCATGGGCTTTTAAAGCGCCTTTATAAAAAGCTTCACCTGAAAAACCCATTATTCTTTTGTTCATTCTGTATTGCACATCAAGCATTACCCCAACCTCTTGTCTTTCTATGCATTTTTCAAAAAGTGTTACAGACAATCCCCTTCTTGCTGCTTCCTCAGATTTGACAGTGGGAGGCAACTGGCAGTGGTCACCTGCAAGCACTACCCTATTGGCTTTTATAATAGGGATCCAACATGCGGGTTCTGGTGCCTGTGCAGCTTCGTCAATAAAAACAGTTGAAAACTCTTTGCCTTTCAGAAAGTGACCGGCGGCACCCACCAAGGTACAGGTAACCACCTGCGCTTCATTGACCAAAGAGTCTGTAATAAACTTTTCAATTTTTTCAGCGTCGGCTTGTAACCTTCTGGCTTCTGACAAAATTAGCCTGCGTTGTTCCCGCTCTTCCTTACCAAATTTACGCTTATACTTCAAAGCCATATTTCGATATTCTATGGCCGAGCGTTTTAGTTCCTTAATAAGCTTGAAGTCCCGATGTTTAGCTATACGTACATCCAAGGTGTGGCTTAATATCTCTTCTGTGACCCTAGCGGGGTTTCCTAAGCGCAATACATTGACACCTTGCGCATCCAAACGTTCTGTCAAAAGATCAACAGCCGTATTGCTAGGAGCGCAAACCAGCACCTGTTTTTCATCTTGAAGGGTTCGCACGATAGCCTCTACCAAAGTAGTCGTTTTTCCCGTACCAGGAGGGCCATGTATAATGGCTACATCACTAGCAGAAACAACGGAATGTATAGCCTCCTTCTGACGATCGTTCAGTGTGGCAGGGATTTTTTCAGGGTGCACGTCTTCCCTGATGCTTGGCGTCTTATCCCCCAACAGTATATCTCGAAGATCTGCCAAACGACAGTTTCGCGCTTTCCTGACAAGTTGAACGGCTGCTTCCATCTCTCGATAACTACTTTCGTCAAATAGCAAGTCAAGCCCCAGTTTACCATCATCAATCCAGTCTGGAAGCTCATCAACAAAAAGAGTCAGTTTTATTATATCAGGTCTCGATGCAGAAACAACGCCTGATATCCTCGGCAAATCTTTATTATCACTTGAAGTGTTACTGAACAAGGAGGCAACCCGTCCTGCCTGAAACTGATGCGGTATATCAGTATAAGAAGTTCTTTCCAGTTCCAAAATAAGCCGCTGGCCTGTGCCATAAAACGATTCTTTAATTACTACAGGGTAACAAGAAAGCCCAGCTTCTCTACGCTCCTTTAGTGGTGTATTTAAAACATGCTCTTCGTAATACTTCCGGTCTTCTTCCTGCTCTAGCTGTAAAAGTTCAAGTAACAGGTTCAGTTCTTCTACTGCTCCTTGCATAGCATAAAAATTAAGTTTTTAGAATGTTGCAGGTTGATGCAAAAAAGGGAAAGGAGTTCTCGCGCTTTTCCCTGGCTTTCTTCTTTTCCGTTTATTGTAAAGCAACTCCCATGAATAAATGACAGATAGTTCATGCGCCCCACCGCTCGCTGGAGTAAACTTAGAAATTGTCACATCATAACTATACGAGACCATAAGTCCCTCGTGACGAAAGCCTGCCATAAAAACCAAAGATTCATGGTTATGTATAGACTCATTATATTTCTTTACCGGTAGTCCGCGGTACCAAAAACCGAATAAAACCGGATCCATTACTGCATAGGCACCGACATCAAACCTATCAGCCACACCTTGTCTCATATAAAGAAAAGTAGGCGTAATGCTTATTTCTTGAGGGTTATGCCTTTGCGACGGCATCGAATTTGTCAGATTGAATTTGTAGCCACCATGAACAGTATAGCGCATGTCCAAGCGTCCTGATCCGTCAGTAAAAAAAGACAGGTCGGGGCGGTTGAGGTGAAAAGCAGAAAAACCTACCCAAAGGTTAGGGTTATAGACCAAACCACCGGTGGCAAAACTTAGGTTATGGGTATTAAGCCCTCCAAAAGACTCTCCGGTTGGCGCACCAGTATATCCGCGGTCATCTATTTGGTCTCCAAAAGTCATATTTCCGGCATCCACACCTCTAGACATATAAGAAGCCTGTAAAGCAGGCACAAACTTCCATTTGTCTGTAATATTTACATGGTATGAATAAATCAAACCAATATTGTTGGTTCGAAAACCAATATCCCCTTCTTGGTCTCTGCGAAAAACCACCCCAATACCACTGTTATAAGGTTCTATAAAGTGATCAGCCGATGCTGCATAAGAAACAAATGGAGTAGTCACATTAGGCCACTGTACCCTATAGTTCAAGGCAGCCCTGGTATTTTGTGCAGTACCCGCAAAAGCCGGATTTAAAAATAAAGGGGCATTGTAATATTGCGAAAATTGTGGATCCTGAGCCAAGGTTTCCGTGGCTTGCAACACTATCGTTGCCCAAAGCAGTATCTGTAATAATTTTTTCATTCTCAAGGACCACAAAAATAAGAAATAAAGCCACCTAAACAATTACCCTACAGGTAAGGCTTACTGGCTAGAACGCTTTTTTTGTGGAAAGATTATAAAAAAATCCCGCTGGTGTGGCGGGATTATAAGTTTTTCGGTGTTCATTAATGTTGAACGCCTCCAGGCCCATGGGCATGGCCATGAGAAAGCTCTTCTTCAGTAGCCTCTCTAACTTCTTTAACATTTCCTTCAAAGTGAAGGTCATATCCAGCAAGAGGGTGATTGAAGTCCATTTCAACTTCTGTAGGAGTTACTTCTAAAACTCTTCCCCTTAATACATTGCCATCAGGATCAGACATAGGTATGATTGCTCCAGGCTTAAAAGTTTCAGTATCTACTACGCCATCTTGCGCAAATACATTAGATGGAAATTTAACAATAGCATTTTCATCAATATCTCCATAGGCTTCATTTGAAGTCAATGAAAATTCAAAAGCATCACCTTCCTGTTTTCCATCAAGGTTTTCTTCAAATTTTTCAGGAAGTCCACTTTGACCGAAAAGAAAAACCATAGGTTCTTGCCCCTCAGTTTTTTCAACCAGTTCAAGACCTCCACCCTCACTTTTTACTTTGAGCTCATAATCTATGGCTACTACTTTGTCTCTGGTAATTTTCATTAAAAAAAGTATTTATAAGTTATCAGATGTTTAAAGTTAACTAAATAATAACGCAGATGTTTAGATTACACCATTTTTTTTCTACTGACGATAAATATTGATAACTTATAACTCAATAAAAGTCTTACTAAAAAGAAGAACACAATGCTTACCTGGTCTGCCGAAAAAATCAATTTAAAGCTACTCTATAGCTGGAAAATTTCAAGAAATGAATCTTCTGAGAAAACCAATATTATAGTTACTGTCAGCGATGGAAAAATATACGGCCGTGGTGAGGCTGCCCCTAATATCAGGTACGGCGAATCACCGGAAAAGCTCATGGAAGAGTTTTTACAGTTTCAGCAAAACGCTCCTAAAGCCATTAATTCTATAGAACAGTTAGCGGTTGACTTAAAGTTGATGAACATAAGCAATTCATTAAGATTTGCCATAGAGTCAGCTGCCTTACATTTTGAATCATTAAGCCAAGGCAGACCTTTAGAAACTTGGGGACTACGCCCAGCTTCAGGCATCAGAACCTCATACACCCTTCCGATAATGGACCTAGGACAGGTAAGTAGGTTTATTGAAGAATACAAACTTTCAAGATTTGTACCACTAAAATTAAAAGTAAATGCCGAAAATGCCGAAGGGTTGATAAAAGAGGTTAGACGCATTTATGATGGGGATATATGCATTGATGCAAATGAAGCATGGAGAAACCCAGATGACGTTTTAAGGCTTATGGAAAAGGTAAAAAACAGCAAAATTCTATTTTTTGAACAACCTTTTCCCCATGAACTGGTTGTAGAATATAAATACCTGAAGAAAAATTCGGACTTTGACATTATAGCAGATGAATCGATAACTGATAAAGTGGAAGACATTCCAGGCTTTAGCGAAATGTTTCATGGTATCAACATGAAGTTAATGAAAGCTGGTGGATATTTGAATGGGTTGAAGATACTAGATGAAGCGAACAAGCATAACATGAAAACCATGGTCGGTTGTATGATTGAAACCACCTTAGGAATTTCTTCTGCTTTGAACCTCGCATCTGGTTTAGATTATGTTGATCTGGATGGCTTTTTTGTTGTGGGAAATGAGCCTTTTGGTTTGGTTAAAGAAGAAGATGGATTACTTTTTAAAAATGATTTAAAATTATGAAAGTACTTGAGAAAAAAGATATAAAAGTTGGCTTACTGAAAAAATGTGTCGATATGCAGACACAGGTTGTAAAAAATGCAAAAAAAGCAATGGACGAGGCACAAGAAAGTGCCAATGAAGCACAGCATGCCACTGAGGAAATGACAGACTCCTTCCGTGAAACAATGCAAAACACAAGAGACATGTTTGCCAAAAGATACTTTCAGGCACAAAACGAGCTTGATGTACTGAAAAGAATCCCTGTAAATGAAACCGATAAGGTAGAAACCGGTGCTGTAATACATACCAACCAACATAATTACTATGTTTCTATAAGCCTTGGAGCAGTAGATGTGGATGGCACAAAATATTTTGCTATTTCTAGCCAATCTCCAATTTATAAAGTAATGGAAGGCAAGAAAAAAGGTGATGAGTTTACCTTTAGAAACCAAAAAATTAAAATAACTGAAGTTTTCTAAACTTGAACAATAGGGTTTAAGGCATGAAGATCTAAAAAAACTGTAATTTATTTCAGGTAAAAATAACCACAAACAATTAAAAGCCGAGCATCAACAAATGCTTGGCTTTTTTTATCCCTCATGTAAAATAGATTTTAAAAGCTTTTAAAAGTTATTTCCAAGACCCGACTGCCCTATTTCAAATACCAAGTTTAATGTGATTTTAAAGGATTTTCCCCATTCCAGGTCCCCCAAGAATCTACTACTGCAAAACGGGCAAAAAGCTCCTCCTTATACCAGTTGCGTGTTCTAGTCTTTACTACCACATCTTTATGCTGCTCCATCTTATAGGCATATTCCTTTACTGACTCTAAATCCTTCCAGATACTAAGTGTCGCTTGTTTAAACACAGGTACCTCTCCAATGCCTATAGATGCAATAAGCCCTTTGGCATCTAATAACGACTCGCTTACAATGGGCACATGATTCCAAAAATCCCTGATCTTACTAAGCCGTATAGTAGCTCTGGTCAAAACCACTATAGGGCTAGGTTTCAGGTTTGCATTATGTATATTTTCAAAAGGGTTTACACCCGACCAGGCACCCTTACTTTGTATGGTAGCTAATTTGAGGTGATACTGCTCTGAAGATAATTTCTTATAAATGGCATATAAAGTTGAGTTTAGAAATTTGTCAAAAGCTTCGTTGCTTTCCCAAACCGCCATGAGGCCATATCTGCCATAATCAGGTTTAAGGCTAAAACCAATACCTGCACCACAGCCAACCAATTTCCAAAACACCAGCCCCTTCCTAAAGAATAAAAATGGCCTGGCCAGCCCCATCATGCTTAATGCCAAAAATTTGGACCATGAACTTTGGTAGGTAAATAAAGAAAAGGTAACCATTTGGCTACCTTTTATAGTTTGTTCTCGTTCCAACTTAGTTCCTTAATTTATCTATATCTTTGATAATCTTCTTGTCAGATGGGTTTCTAGCATCAAAGTCCACTATTTTTCCCGATTTGTCTACAAGCATAAAACGAGGAATGGCTTCTATACCAAACTTCTGCAACAAATTATCTTCTTTGCCCTCTAAGGATATTAAATGTGTACCTTCTATTCCCTTCTTCTCAACCATTTTCTTCCACTTTTCTTCATCCTTATCTATAGATACATACAAAAAGACCACATCATCTGCATCAGCATAGTGCTCTTTAAGATACTTTGACTTGTTGATTTCAACCAAACAAGGCATACACCAAGTAGCCCAATAGTCTATAAAAACAACTTTCCCCTTAAAATCGCTCAATGAAACGTTTTTACCATCGATATCCCTTAAGGTAAAGCCTTCATCATCTTTACTGTGTTGGGCTTCCAGTACATTGGTAGAAAAAATTACTGCTAGTGCAACTAGCACAGTAAACAACTTTAGTGATAACTTCATATTGTAACAATTTATAATACAGGTTCAATTTTCCTGCCAGAAAACTTTTCAACTTTAACAAGCACAAACAAGGATAGAAAAAGCCATGCGGCCCCCAAAGCCAACCCCGCCACTACATCAGTAGCAAAGTGTACCCTCAAGTATACCCTACTCAGGGCTATCAAATGTATTAAGATAAACAAGAAAATACACGTCAGATACCTTAAAATTTTATTACTGATACTTCTATATGAAATATAAATAAGCAAACCATAGAAAGAAAAAGCCATCATGGCATGTCCGCTAGGGAAACTAAGGCCAAAGGCTTCTATCAGGGGCATAGTAGGCCTGGCCCGCCCTATCATTTCTTTCAGAATAATATTTAAAGTAATACACCCCAGTGCCACCACTGGAATTTTCATACTAAACCATTTGTGCTTTCTAATAAACAAGAAATACAGAATAAGTATAACCGAAGCTGCGATAATAAAATTCCGATTAGCCAGAACTGTAACAATTTCCATAAAAGTAGTCATACCTGGTCCAGACCATGATTCTATCCATTCAAAGACTCTTTTGTCAAAAACTGTATAGCCTTCCAGCTCCTCACCTTGAAAAATCACATACCGCCATACCAGGTAAAATATATATAAGGATACAGAAAAAATAAGAGTGACAAGCGCAAGTTCTAAAGAAAACAAAGCAAGTACGGCAAGACTTTTTCTGTATAACCGCTTAACGTTCTTTTTCATTAATGTTCCAACAGTTAATCCCAAGTTGAAGTTTTCCTTCCTTATAAATAACTCACTATACTGTAATTGTTTAAGCTTATTATAAAGTTAAAACATTTTCACCTTCCCAATATCTGCTAAAGAGGCATTTCATACTTTGATCTTAATCATTAAATTGCACCCCTAAATTTTACCATTATACATGGGATACAAAGTATACTTTGCAAAGCTTGCTGATTTTATTGAAAGGACCAATCAAGTTCTGTTATCTGTTATAAATCGCACCATCTTATATCTCTCGTTAGTAAACCTACTACTTATAGTATACCGCTTTGGTTTTGAAAAACCATTGGCTACAGATCTCAGGTTAATCCGTTTTTTTGAAATTTCTCTGGTCATATTGTTCTTATGCCTGCTATACCGACTATTAACCGGTATTGGCACCCGAACAAACTTGAACAAACTTTTTTCAGAGTATCTGTTAGCCCTATTTGTATTTGCCATACTCAGCGTAAGGTTATTTTTCCCCAATTGGTTTACACAAACCCTTCCATGGATTGATTTCCTAAATGAAAATATCTTTCTCTATATATCCATTACAGCTATATTTTTCATAGAAGTATCTCGGCAAAGTCTCAGTTTTTTCACAAAAAACCTTAACCCTGCAAGGATATTCATCTACAGTTTTCTTCTTTTAATATTTACGGGCACAGGTCTCCTCCTTCTCCCTAGATCTACAGTGGAGGGAATAAGCTTAATTGACGCTTTATTTACTTCGACTAGCGCAGTGTGTGTAACAGGCCTTGTTGTTCTGGACACCGCCAAGGACTTTACTTTAATGGGTAAGATAATTATTATGTTTCTTTTCCAAACTGGGGGATTAGGCATAATGACATTTACAAGTTTCTTTGGTTTCCTTTTTAAAGGAGGGTTTTCTTTTCAAAATGAAATATTTCTCCAAAACATGGTCAATGAAGACAAAATGGGAGAAATATTTAAAACCATATTTAAAATTATTGCAATAACTTTAGGCATAGAGTTTATAGCGGCTATATTCATTTATTTATCAGTAGACCCCTATTTATTTCAAAACAATACAGAAAGAGCCTTTTTTTCTATTTTTCATGCGGTATCAGCTTTTTGCAATGCGGGTTTTTCAATTTTATCTGATGGACTCTATGATATAAACTTCCGCTATAACTACAATATGCAGTTAGTAATAGCTTTTACTATAATTCTGGGAGGTTTGGGTTTTCCAATAGTATTTAACCTTTATAAATACCTAAAACACTATTTTTCCAACAAATACAGGCATTTAATTCTAAAAAAGATTTACAAACATGAGCCAAGAATTATTAATGTAAATACCAAAATAGTAATACTAACAACAAGCAGTTTATTAGCTTTAGGTTTTGTACTATATTTTATAACTGAGTATAATAACACCTTGGTCGAACATTCGTGGTATGGGAAAATAGTTACGGCATTTTTTGGTGCAGTCACTCCAAGAACAGCAGGATTTAACACAGTAGACACAAGCATACTTTTGCCAGGCACTGTACTTATATACATCTTCTTAATGTGGGTTGGAGCTTCTCCTGGGTCTACAGGAGGCGGAATTAAAACCAGTGCTTTTGCAGTAGCAGTATTAAACACTTTAGCTATTGCCAAAGGTCAAAACAGGCTAGATGTTTACAAAAGAGAAATTTCTGATGAATCCGTAAAACGTGCTTTTGCAATTATATTATTATCAGTAATGGTAATTGGCCTTGCGATTCTTTTTGTTACCATAACTGATGCAGAAAAGCCTCTTATTTCCGTAGCATTTGAATGTTTTTCAGCATACAGTACCGTAGGGCTATCTCTTGGTATAACTTCTGAGCTTAACCTATGGGGGAAGATTATTATAATAATTACAATGTTCCTTGGAAGAGTCGGGACACTTACTATAATTATCAGCTTTGTCACCATTACCGGAAGCTTAAGGTATAAATACCCGCAAGAAAATGTATTTATCAACTAAACATATCATATGAAATATATAGTAATTGGATTAGGGAATTTTGGCTCTTCGCTGGCCATGCGCCTAACCGAACTTGGACATGAGGTCATTGCAGTAGACAAAAGCATGCAAAAAGTTGATGCTTATAAGAATAAAATTACCCATACCATCAATATGGACTGCACAGACGAACATGCCATAAGCACCCTACCTCTTAAAGATACAGATGTCGTAATAGTAGGTATAGGTGAAGATATAGGATCGTCTTTGATGGCTACCGCCACTTTAAAACAGTTAAAGGTAAAGCGCCTCATCAGCCGATCCATATCAGCATTGCACAGAACTGTAGTAGAAGCTATTGGAGTAGATGAAATTATCAGTCCTGAAGAGGATTCTGCAGAGCGGTTAGCCAAAAGACTAGAAATGAGAGGAGTCATAGACTCTTTTTACATAACAGAGGACTACAATATTATTGAAGCCAAAGCCCCTACAAGATATATTGGACAAACCATTGCGGAAACGGATTTCCGTGCGCGATATAAAATAAACGTACTTACCATTATACGCATGAATACCACAGCGTCAAAAGACCATCGCAAAGGTGAAGTTTTAGGGGTAGTCACGCCAGATATGAAAATTGAAGAAAATGACATTCTTGTGCTTTTTGGTAGGTTATCTGACCTTGAAAAACTCCTTCATTTTTAAAATAAAGGGTAAAAAAAATAGGGAACCTAGTAAGGAACCCTATTTTTATTAACTATAATAATGTTCATTATATCTTTGCTCTTGCTCAAGCTTAGTCCTGAAGGAGTGTACACCAGATCCATAGTATAAAAAGAACAGTGCGCCTATTAACACAATAAGTGCCAGATACCATTCAGAAACCATTCCTAAAGGGCCTTCTCCAACAAACAAAGCCCCTATCAAAATCGGCAACTGGAACAGTATGGCTACCCGGGTAAGTGCTCCCGCAGCAATTAATAAACCTCCTGCTATATGTACCAAAGCAATATAATGGGCTAAAAACACTGCCCCCCACCTTATTTCGCCTGAAGAAATCAAGGAGGTAATAGCATCTGTATTTGATAGAAAGAACACGCCTTTTACGAGCAATATTACACCTAACAACACCCTAAGTACCGCAAATATGGCAAAAGGGTGCTCTTGAGCGAACTTGTCTCCTCTTCTTGTAAATCCCATAACACAATTTGTTTTAAAGTTTTCGAAACAACCTTACATTTAAAACAAAACCATCAGTAAGTTAGTTTACATGAGGAGCTACTGTAGATCAACAGCTTGCTCTTTCCCAAAAGCCTACCTTGTTATTATTCTGGATTAAAAAGTTTATACAAATAGCTAATCACTTTGTGCTCTGCTTTCTTAGAAGCCATAAAAGCATCCATAGGTTTGCTATACATCTGGTCGAAATAAGGATCGTCAATTCTGCCAAGCTTGACTATATAAGAATTGTAAAGCCTGAGCAAGAACACTTCAGTAAAGTTTATGTTTCGGCCATTCATTAGAGGGTTCTCTGCGACTGCACGTTTATCTGCTCTGAAAACTTTTGCACAATCATAAAAACTAAAACTGGCCACAGGTTCATGAATACCTTTTGGACTGATACTGGCAGGTATGAACAATGTAATGTACTTAGGGTCATAAACAACATCAGATACGATTTTGTCAACCAATAAATCCTCACCATATTCGATCCTAAAAAGTTGAGAAGGCAAGTAATATTGATCTTCAATAGTTTCCCCGGAAGGAGCCTCAGGCAAAACCTCTTCCCAAGCTGATTTTTCTATATCGCTTTCAGCCCAATAGCCGGAATAATCGCTATAGTCGCTTTCTTCTTGGATTTTTAAACGTTCCCAAAATTCATCTACAGAAAGTGCTTTCTCCAAATGTGGTGTTTCATAAGGTTGCAATTTCCCATTTTTAACAGCATCCAATAAAATCTCTACCAAGGCATTAGAGTTGCCGAAAATTTCATTGTTATCAAATTTGCTTAAGTTAATGCTCCTTACAATATGCTTCCGGTAAAGAATGTCATGCTCCCTATATTTTCTTTTAGGGTATGGGTCTGGCGAACCATGCACAACAGAAGAGATACATGCAAAGATGAGAAGAAGAATAAAATATTTACTTTTCATGGCTTAACATATGGGTACAGCCACTTAACGAAAGCGAAGAGGTATAATTATATACTACCCCCTATTACAAAAAAAAGCACCGCCCCATATGGAAGTAGTGCCTAAACCAAACGAACAACTGTTACAACCTAGTTTTTTTCAGTAAAATCCATCACTTTACAAAATGACAGGTTTTCATCAATCACGATAGCATTAAAATTTTTATTTCCTAATTGGAGGCGGGTCTGAGAGATAAGTTCTTCTAACTGCTTGTTAAATATTTTTTGACCATGAAGGCTGCCACTTTGCAAGTCTGCATTGTTAGGCAAATCATTTTTATCAATGGTTCCAATAGTATACTGACTAAACCAAGGTTTGTCTTTTGTGTATATCCAAACCCCATTTACCTGCATTACGGAAGAGTTTTGTCTGTGGGATACTTCGCCAGATGATTTTGACATACCCATTTGATCAACTATTAACACAAACGAGAAGGCTAGAAGAATTCCTACCACTAAATATAATATAGATCTGGATTTCATAGAAGTATTGTTTTCGACATTTAAAGTTCCTAAAATATTAGTGACTTGAATTGAATTTTACGAAACACATCACCCATGGTTACACTACAATCATCTTTTTTTTATACAATTATTTATAAGAAAACCACAAGCTTTTAAAATTAAGCATTTTATAATATCCTGATTCATTTATCACTTTAACCAAAAAAATTTGGGGATAATAAGAGAAGGTAAAAGACAAAAAAATAAACCTTAAAATTTTAGTGTAGCGGCATTGCCAAGCATTGTTCTTCTGTTTGGTAAAAAACATTGAACTTTGACCTCAAAACGGAGTTTTCACTTTTGCTATAAGCTGTCCTTAAAGCTTGTAAAACAATCTCGTCAAAATCATAAGATTCAATTGATTCCCAAAGCTCTTCCAACAACACAAATATACCTTTTTCATCAAAGACTTCTTCTGATTTAGAACTATAGGCTGAAATAAAAAGACTTCCGTTAGTCGCATCAATAAAAATTAATAATTCAGAACTAGCTTCAAATTCATGTCCCTCAATTTCAGAAAAAAGATCTAATAAACCTTCTGCCAGTCCGTCTTCCGAAACTGAATGTATTATATAAGTCTTTTGATTAGAAACTTTGTCTTCCCAAGCCATTTCTGATATTTCTAATGAAATTTACTTTGAATAAATTACCCCGAGAATTAGTATGTTTATAAATCGGAAGTCATTCATTACCGCTATACTAACCATCCAAATGACTATTATGCTCAGAAATAAAAGAAAATTTTAAATTTGGACGGTTTTCCACCACTACATCCAGTGTCCATTTAGAGTCAGCGAGGAATACGTATTTGTTGTCTTTGTCCCTGGCAATGTTAGAAGCTTTAAAAGACACGAACTCTTCAAGTGCTTTTTTATCTTCAGAATCTACCCAACATGCTTTGTACAGGTTTAATGGATAAAAATCACAAGAAGCTCCATACTCATGCAGCAGGCGATACTTGATCACATCAAATTGCAGCTCTCCGACCGTGCCAATAATTTTCCTATTACCTGGCTGTTGTATAAAAAGCTGCGCAACACCTTCATCGGTCAATTGCATCAAACCTTTGTCTAGTTGCTTAGCCTTCATCGGGTCTTTATTGATAACTTCCCGGAATATCTCAGGGGAAAAACTTGGAATACCTTTCACCATTAAATCTTCCCCCTCGGTCAATGTATCTCCTATTTTAAAATTACCTGTATCATACAAACCAACAACATCTCCCGGGTATGCTTCTTCAACAATGCTTTTATCCTGGGCCATGAAGTTTACCGGAGCAGCAAACCGAAGCTTCTTATTTAGCCGAACATGGTGGAAAAACTTGTTACGTTCAAATTTCCCAGAACAAACCCTCACAAAAGCAATCCTATCTCTATGTCTTGGATCAAGGTTAGCGTGAATTTTAAAGACAAAACCCGTAAAAGGTTTTTCTAAAGGTTCTATTTTACGCGTATTGGCTTCCCTTCCCCTTGGTCTAGGGGCAATATCAATAAAGGTTTCGAGCAGTTCCTTAACACCAAAATTATTGATAGCACTACCAAAGAAAACCGGCGCAAGCTTTCCGTTCAAGTAGGCTTCCCTATCAAAAGGTTCATATACACCCTCTACCAGTTCTACATCTTCCCTAAGCTGATCTGCAAATTTATCCAACTTCTCATCAAGCACCTCATCGCTCAGGTCTTTGATAGCCATTACATCTTTCTCTATATTCGTTTTATTTGGGTTGAACAAGTAAAGGCTTTGATTGTACAAATTGTAGACCCCTTTAAAAGTGCTGCCCATGCTTACCGGCCAGCTTAGCGGTCTGGTCTTAATATTCAGCTTTTCTTCTAGCTCATCTAAAAGGTCATAAGGGTCGCGTCCTTCACGGTCCATTTTATTGATAAAAATGATAACAGGTGTATTTCTCATCCTACACACCTCCATCAAGCGTTCAGTCTGCTCCTCCACACCCTTTACACAGTCTATGACAAGAATTACACTGTCCACCGCAGTCAATGTACGGTAGGTATCTTCTGCAAAATCTTTGTGACCTGGCGTATCCAACAAGTTAATTTTAGACCCGTTATACTCAAAACCCATTACAGAAGTCGCCACAGATATACCTCTCTGTCTTTCTATTTCCATAAAGTCAGAGGTTGCCCCTTTGGTAATTTTATTGGATTTTACCGCACCGGCTGTTTGAATGGCGCCTCCAAACAAAAGAAACTTTTCCGTAAGGGTAGTTTTTCCAGCATCAGGGTGACTAATAATTGCAAAGGTTTTCCTTTTTTCAATTTCAGATAAAGTACTCATGTAGGTGTAACAGAAAGAACAAGAGAATAATTTAATATAATAAACCTAAATAGTAATTCAGGCAAAAGCATAAATCAAAGCGACATTAAGCCGAGTTAAAGGCTATGTTTAAGTATGTTTGCCAATCATGACAAATAGGGGTTTTAACCTAGATTATGCATTAGAACTTTCTATTGCATAATCTAGGTTAAAGAAAGTGTTTTTTTAGTTGAAGCTAAATAAAAAAACCACTTATTAAAGAATAAGTGGTTTCAATGTTTTTAATCGTGAACCCGTCTGGATTCGAACCAGAGACCTACTGCTTAGAAGGCAGTTGCTCTATCCAGCTGAGCTACGGGTCCATTACAGCTAAGCTGTAAAATTAGTCGGGGTGGCAGGATTCGAACCTGCGACCTCCACATCCCAAATGTGGCGCGATAACCGGGCTACGCTACACCCCGAACTACTATTTTTTTCTCTTTTTAGAGTCTTTAAAAGCCCTTTTGAAAATTGTTGTGCAAAGGTAGTGATTATTTTTAAACTTGCTACTCTTTTTTTACTTTTTTTTAGAGCTTTTAAAATCAATAAATTATGAAAATTGTGCGGAGAGAGCGGGATTCGAACCCGCGGTCCGGGTTACCCCGGACGACAGTTTAGCAAACTGCTCCTTTCGGCCTCTCAGGCACCTCTCCTTTTTTAGAACATTCCCTTTTCGTTTCCCCGAAAAAGTGCTGCAAAGATAGCATTATTTATTTTTACGAAACAAGCCCTTTTTAAAAAAAATTCTAAAAAATATTCTCCAATAAAGCTAAAAGGACCATTGTCCAATCGCACACCAAATGTAACCGTCTCAGTTGTCAGCCATTAACCGCGTGTCAGCAAAAACGTATATTACTTACTAGTTTCAAAAAATTATTCTTTAGGATTACCCATTTGAGCCTATTAGTTTTTTACTTGTATGATATTATGCCTTTAAGCTGTCTTCTTTAAATGGCGGTATGTGCAATTGTTAGAAAATAAGGCGGCCATTGATGAAATTGCGTTAAGAACTTTCTAAGCATGAAGCGGCCAAAAAATTTGCTGTTTGAGCCCGACGCAAGGAGGGTGAGTTTCATCCCGATAGCTATCGGGATAGCGTAATGGTTATAAAGTTTAGCAAATTTCATCACAGGCCTTGACTTTTTTGCTTACTTTTTTTGTCTAAGAAAAAAAGTAAGGCCCTGCCGGCGAGGCAAAAAGTAACTAAGCGAACCTTGGTCAGCTAATAACATTTAAGATAACTAAATCGGCGCCTCAATTATTCTTTATAGATAATTGTTAGTAAAAACAAAAGAAGGCAACTATATTTCAAAGCGAAAAGTTGTTAATGAAAAACAAGCCAACATATAGAGGTTTGTTTCCAATGGATTATCACCTGCTTCAAAGGGTCTGTCCTATCGTTCACTTTTAAAAAAGACATTTATGAAAGAAGTATATGTAGTTTCAGCCGTCCGTACCCCTATCGGAAGCTTTGGGGGCACACTAGCTGCTTTATCTGCCACTCAACTAGGCGCTGTTGCCATAAAAGGTCTATTAACCAAAGCAGGAATAGACCAATCGGAAATAGAGGAAGTAATTATGGGCAATGTGCTGTCAGCTAACTTAGGCCAGGCACCAGCAAGACAAGCGGCCATATTTGCAGGCCTTAACCCAAGTGTACAATGCACTACCGTAAACAAAGTCTGTGCATCTGGTTCTAAAGCAGTAATGATGGCCGCACAATCTATTATGACAGGCCAAGCGGAGGTAGTTATAGCAGGAGGCATGGAAAGCATGTCAAATGTACCCTACTACCTTGACAAAACCAGGTTTGGGCAAAAGTTAGGACACGGACAAGTTATAGACGGCATCATAAAAGATGGGCTTTGGGATGTTTATAAAGATTTCCATATGGGAAATGCAGCAGAAATTACTGCCAAAGAAATGAGTATTACCCGTGAAATGCAGGATAATTTTGCCATAGAGTCTTACAAAAGAGCAACAAGTGCTTCCTTGGAAGGAAAGTTCAAAAATGAGATCGTCCCTGTAGAAATCACTTCACGTGGCAAGACCAATACTGTTGAAGAAGACGAAGAAATTTCTAAAGTAAACTTTGATAAAATTCCAGCCCTAAAGCCAGTATTTGAAAAAGAAGGAACAGTAACCGCTGCCAATGCTTCTTCTCTGAATGATGGTGCGTCAGCTGTATTGCTGGTCAGCAAAGAAAAAGCTGAACAGCTTGGTTTAAAACCTATTGCTAAAATCATTGGTTTTGCAGATGCCGAACAAAGCCCTGAAAAGTTCACCACCACCCCTGCCCTGGCCATTCCCAAGGCCCTTAAAGTAGCAGGATTAGATAAAAGCGATGTAGACTATTTTGAAATAAACGAGGCTTTTTCTGTAGTTTCCCTTGCCAATAACCAGCTTCTTGACTTACAACCAGACCAAGTCAATATTTGGGGAGGAGCAGTGGCTTTAGGCCATCCAATAGGTTGCTCAGGGGCAAGAATAATCACTACTTTGCTCAATGTACTGGAAAGTAACAAGGGAGCTATAGGCGTTTCAGGCATATGCAATGGCGGAGGCGGCGCATCAGCCCTTGTTTTTGAAAAGGTTTAGTTTTTATTCTCCTGAAAAGCACATAATTAACTGTTTAAGTGACCATTACACTCACTGCATTGCTGGCAAATTAGGGAAGTGCTGGCAATGCAAACCAATAGACAAATAGGGGTTTTTCTTGCAAAATGTCAGTTACACCCCTATTTATAAACTAAAGATCATTTTTTTATCGTTAATCAGAAAATTCAGTTTATGAAGTTTCTACTGTCAATATATTTTATTTTTATATCCACCATAGGCTTTTCACAAGAGGTGGTCCGTACTTATTTCGAAGGAACCGAGCAGGTAAAAGAGGAGTATTCTATCCTTTCTCAAGGAAACCCCATTATGCATGGAGAGTACCGTAAGTTTTCTGCAGAAGGAACAACCGTTGTCTTAGCTTGGTATGAAAACGGACAGTTAGAAGGAGAATATACCGAATATTTCGAAAACGGGCAGGTAAAGACAGAAGGCGCATACAAAAACGGTGTTCAAACTGGGGAGTTTAAATACTTTGACATCTCTGGCAATTTACTGCACCGTGAGCATTTCGACCATAAGCACAAAAATAAGTTTACCAAGTTTTATGCAGACGGGCAATTGGCTGCCGAAGGAACCCTCAAGGAAGGAAATCTTGACGGCACCTATAAAGAGTACTATCCCAATGGCAACACAAAAGCGGAATACACCTACAATGACGGCGTCCGTGATGGAGCCGTGCTTGTTTATGACCAAAATGGCAACCTTTTGCAAAAAGCTAACTATGAGGAAGGTGAGCTGATAGGTGAAATAACAACCTATTTCCCTAATGGGAAAGAAAAAGTAATAGCCAATTATATAGATGGAAATGTGGAAGGAGCTATGAAAGAATTTTTCAAAGACGGAACGTTGAAATCGGAGGCTGAATACAAAAACAACAAGCCCAACGGGATAACACGTACTTTTTACAAAAATGGGAATATAAAAACAGAAGAGAAATACAAAAAAGGTGTACTTCATGAGTACTTCAAAACCTACTACGAAGATGGAGGAATAGAAACAGAATCTTCCATAGTAGAAGGCAAAAAAACAGGTCGGTTTAGAAACTATAACCGCGAAGGAACATTGGTTCTTGAAGGCCATCAAGTAAATGGAAAGCTACACGGCCCCAACACAGGCTGGTATGACGATGGCACCATAAAACATAAACTTAATTATGAACATGGTAAAAAATCCGGCAAGAATTACACATACTTCCCCAACGGAAAGGTTAAGGAACTTCAAGATTTTGGCAAAGAAAAAAGGCTAACCATAAAAAGCTATTATGAAAGTGGCAACCTAAAGGAAGTCCAACATTTTGAAGACGGTAAGAAAAATGGAGAGTGGATATCTTATCATGAAAATAAAAACATCAAGGAGAAAGCTTTTTATATAAAAGATAAATTGCACGAAGAAAAGGAGGTATATCATGAAGATGGTTATTTAACAGAAACCCAAAGCTATTCTCACGGAATAAAAACGGGTATTTGGAAAAAATACTATCCGGACGGAACAGTGAAAACAGAAACCAATTACAAAAACAATACCCCCTATGGAAACTATAAAAAGTTTCACAGCAATGGAACACTGGCCATAGAAGGGCAATATATCAATGGGAAAGAGTCAGGAAAGTGGAACCATTATTCAGAAAATGGAGATCTGATCAAGAAAGAAGTATATAAAAACGGAGAAAAAATCTCAGAAAAAACAATAGAAGAATCTGCTGAAAATTAACCATCTGCTTTTCAGAAGATAGTTATTAATAAAAAAACACCCATCATTTTCTTATATCCTTACATAATTAATAATTATGTTTGCACCAATTAGCTTTGGAGCTTCTCAATAATTGTTAATTTTGTCGATTCTAAAGAAAAAAATATGGATGCAGTAAAGGAAACCAGCTTTAGTTTTCCAGGCCAAACAGGATTTTATAAGGGCAAAGTCAGAGATGTCTACTTTTTTAACGATAAAATCGCTGTAGTAGTAACCGATCGTATATCTGCATTCGATGTGGTACTTCCCCGTGCTATCCCCTACAAAGGACAGGTACTTAACCAAATTGCATTAAAGTTTTTAAAAGCCACTGCCGATATAGTGCCCAATTGGGTAACCGGCGCACCAGACCCATGTGTAACCATAGGTCACAACTGCGAAGGCCAACCCGTTGAAATGGTCATCAGAGGTTATCTGGCAGGTCATGCATGGCGTGAATATAAAGCTGGCAAAAGGACTTTGTGTGGTGTATCTCTGCCAGAAGGTTTAAAAGAAAATGACAGACTTCCCGAACCAATCATTACGCCTACTACAAAAGCAAAAGAAGGACATGATGAGGATATTTCCAGAGAAGAAATCCTAGAAAAAGGGCTGGTTCCTGAAGAAGATTACGTGCTGATGGAAGAATATACCCGAGCTTTATTTAAAAGAGGCACAGAAATGGCCGCAGCACAGGGGCTTATATTGGTAGACACCAAATATGAGTTTGGAAAGAAAAACGGGAGAATCTACTTGATAGATGAAGTACACACCCCAGACTCTTCCAGGTACTTCTATACCGAAGGTTATGAAGAACGTCAAAGTAAAGGTGAAAAACAAAAGCAGCTTTCCAAAGAATTTGTCCGGGAGTGGTTGATTGAAAATAATTTTCAAGGAAAAGAAGGGCAGCAAGTGCCAGAAATGACCGATGAACGGGTACAAATGATTTCTGAAAGGTATATTGAGCTGTATGAAAAAGTAACGGGGGAAACCTTCAAAAAAGACGAAAGCAGTGAACCGCTTTCAAGAATTAACAAAAATATTACAGCCTTTTTGCCAGAGTTGAAATAAAATTTTATATTTAATAAACTATTATCAATATTTATATCAATGCAGTCTTCAGTAGAAAAAAACGAAAAGTATTGTCTCATTAAGTTAAAAGAAGATAAACTGACATCTGTGATTGCACCAGATCTTAAGTCAGAAATTGTAAAACTTAATGCAGAAGGTTGTAAGAACATCATTCTGGATATGGAAGATGTGAAATATGTAGATTCTTCAGGTCTAAGCTCCATCTTAGTTGGAAATAGGTTGTGTGAAAATGAAGAAGGGATGTTTGTGCTAGCTAAAACATCAGACCACGTAATGAAGATGATCAAAATTTCACAGTTGGACTCCATTCTTAACCTACTGCCAACAGTAGAAGAAGGTGTAGACGCCATTTTCATGAATGAACTAGAAAGAAATCTTAGAGCTGAAGATAAAGAGGAGTAAGATTGTCTTTTGAAATAAAAATTTTAGGGTCAAGTTCTGCAACGCCAGTTTACAACCGCAACCAAACTGCACAAATAGTCACTATTAACGGTGAACATTTCCTAATCGATTGCGGAGAATCTACCCAAGTTCAGTTAATGAAGTTCCGCATTAAGTCCGGAAAGATTAACTATATATTCATAAGCCACCTTCATGGCGACCACTTTTTTGGCCTTATAGGCCTTTTAAGTACTTTGCACCTGCACGGCAGGACTAAAGACTTATACATCTTTGGTCCTGCCGGTCTTGATGAAATCATCACATTGCAGCTAAAATACTCTGAGTCCAACCTTAACTACAAAATCATTTTTCAAGTCCTTGATCCAGCTACTCCTGATACTGTTTTGGATCTGGACAAGCTTACTGTCAGTACGATCCCACTGCAACACAGGGTTCACTGCTGTGGCTTTCTGTTCCAAGAAAAGCCTAAGAAAAGGAGGATTGATAAAGAAAAGCTGCCAGAAAACCTCTCTTTGCTCAATATAGCCAACTTAAAAAAAGGCTTAGACCTCCAGCTTGAAGATGGCTCAACGATCAAAAATGAAGAAGTTACTCTTCCCCCTAAAAAAAGCAGGTCTTATGCCTATTGTTCTGATACTATATACAATGAAAGCATAATACCGCTAATCCAAGGCGTGGATGTCCTGTACCACGAAAGCACTTTTCTGCATGACATGTTACAAAGGGCAGAAGCTACTTATCATACCACTGCGCTGCAGGCAGCTACGATTGCCCAAAAAGCAAAGGTAGGCAAACTGCTCTTAGGGCATTACTCTGCCAGATACAAAGACCTCAGGCCTTTCCAAGAAGAAGCAAGGACTGTTTTTCCTAAGTCTTACCTTTCTATAGAAGGAGAATCTCATTATATTGAGGAATAGGCTTAAATCTTATAAAAATGGGGCGACTTATTAACCCGCAAGGTAAAAAAGCAACAAACCTATTTATTATTTTAAGTGGAATATTCCTTACCAATGCCATTATAGCAGAAATCATTGGAGTCAAGATCTTTTCGGCAGAACCACTAGTGGGCGCTGACCCTGAAGGCATAGAGCTTTGGCAAGGTTTCTACCTCAAGTTTACCCTAACAGCAGGTGCGGTAATATGGCCTATCGTTTTTATTACTACAGACATTATCAATGAATATTTTGGAAAGCCAGGAGTTCGAAAAATAAGCTGGATTACCGCATTTTTCATTGCCTACTCCTTTCTGATCATATGGTTTGCCACTTACCTCCCTCCTGCCCAATTCTGGCTGGATGTAAACGCACCAGAAGGCGAATCAAGCCAATATAACATTGATTATTGGTACAATATAATTTTCACACAGGGGCTAGGTATTATTGTAGGATCCATTACCGCTTTTTTACTGGGGCAATTACTAGACATTTATGTTTTTGATATGATAAGGTCTGCAACGGGCAAAAAATACCTGTGGCTCAGAGCTACAGGGTCTACGCTCGTTTCTCAACTGGTGGATAGTTTTGTTGTTCTATATATTGCTTTCAATTTGTTTAGCAGAACAAATCCCTGGAGTATGGACATGATCCTATCAGTAGGTACCAACAACTATTTATTCAAAATATTTATGGCTATACTCCTGTCGCCACTACTTTACATTGCCCATTTTTTAATAGACCGTTACCTGGGTGAAGAAGCTACCAGAAGCAAGAAGGAAATTTTAAACACTACGCCATCAAACCCGGTGGACGCTGAAGGGTAATTATGTAGTGCCGATTTTTTATCGGCACGGCTTGCTATCACTTACGCTGTCAGGTCCAAGGGACGCTGACAGGTAACCAACATATTATCCCTCCCCACCGCATTGCGAGGAGGTAACGACGAAGCAATCTAATCGTAAGGTCTAATATTATTCTCCCACAAACAAAGCCAAACAGCACAGCTTACCCCTAACAGATTGCCGCGGCATTTTTTCATAGAAACGAAAGGCTTAGGTTTTAAACCAAGAACTTAACCGACCACTATCTTGTGCCTCGCAATGACGGTTAAAGTTTTGGTTTTCTGCTAATTACAACCGTTATAAATGTAGTGCCGATTTTTTATCGGCACTGCTTCTTTTTACTTACGCTGTCAGGTCCAAAGGACGCTGACAGGTAACCAACATATTATCCCTCCCCACCGTCATTGCGAGGAAGAACGACGAAGCAATCTCATCGTCAGGTCTAGTATTATACTGTCTGAACCGGGATTCGCAGGATTAAAGGATAGACAGGATTAAAGGGAAGATGTTTTTACAACCTACCAGATAACAACAACCTAATTACAACTCACTCAACCACTTCATTGTGAGTAGGTAACAACGAAGCAATCTCATCGTCAAGTCTAGTATTAACACCCTAAAAATAAACCATTACAGCTTACCGCCAACAGATTGCCGCGGCATTTTTTCTTAGAATCGAAAGGCTTAAATTTTAAACCAAGAACTTAACCGACCACTATCTTGTGCCTCGCAATGACGGTTAAAGTTTTGGTTTTCTGCTAATTACAACCGTTATAAATGTAGTGCCGATTTTTTATCGGCACTGCTTCTTTTTACTTACGCTGTCAGGTCCAAAGGACGCTGACAGGTAACCAACATATTATCCCCCATCGTCATTGCGAGGAGGGACGACGAAGCAATCTCATCGTCAGGTCTAGTATTATACTGTCTGAACCGGGATTCGCAGGATTAAAGGATAGACAGGATTAAAGGGAAGATGTTTTTACAACCTACCAGATAACAACAACCTAATTACAACTCACTCAACCAATTCATTATAAGGAGGTAACGACGAAGCAATCTAATCACCAGGTCTAATATACACTCTACAAATCAACCAACACAGATTGCCGCGGCATTTTTTCATTGAAACGAAAGGCTTAGGTTTTAAACCAAGAAACTTAACCGACCACTATCTTGTGCCTCGCAATGACGGTTAAGTTTTGGGTTTCTGCTAATTACATCCTTCATAATAGCCTGTCACACCGAGGAGCGAAAAATGTAATGCCGATTTTTTATCGGCACACCTTGCTATCACTTACGCTGTCAGGTCCAAGGGACGCTGACAGGTAACCAACATATTATCCCTCCCCACCGCATTGCGAGGAGGAAACGACGAAGCAATCTAATCGTAAGGTCTAATATTATTCTCCCACAAACAAAGCCAAACAGCACAGCTTACCCCTAACAGATTGCCGCGGCATTTTTTAATAGAAACTAAAGGCTTAGGTTTTTAACCAAGAGCTTAACAGACCACTATCTTGTGCCTCGCAATGACGGTTAAGCTTTGGGTTTCTGCTAATTACATCCTTCATAATAGCCTGTCACACCGAGGAGCGAAAAATGTAGTGCCGATTTTTTATCGGCACACCTTGCTATCACTTACGCTGTCAGGTCCAAGGGACGCTGACAGGTAACCAACATATTATCCCTCCACCGTCATTGCGAGGAGGTAACGACGAAGCAATCTCATCGTCAGGTCTAGTATTAACACCTTACAACTCTGCCAATAAGCCCATGATTTCTTCCATCTTTTTACGCATTACGGTATAGGTAATGCCGGAGTAATTGTTTACCATAAAAGAAAAAGCCATCATATTGCCGGATTTATCAGGAACATAGCCGGTATAACAGATAACGCCTTTTAATGTGCCACTTTTTGCCCGTAGCTTTTTCTCTGATGGTGTGCCTTTGCAGACATTCCACAATGTACCTGAAACGCCCGCAACTGGAAGTGATTCTAACAAATCAGGGAAGTAGGTTTCTGAGGATATGGATGCCATAGCATTTGCCAAAAAGGCTGGTGAAGCAATATTAGTAACTGCCAAACCGCTACCATCGGCAGATTTTATACAGCCCACTACTTTATTCATCCCCCAGTATTCATTAACGGCCTGAAGTCCTGCACTAACGCTCCCTTCTTGGTGTACCTTATTGCCGATGGACTTGAGCAATGCTTCTGCATAAAGGTTAATGCTATACATATTGGTTTGGTATACAATGTCTTTAAGCGGAGGAGAAAGATAGCTTGTCAGCTTGGTACGTCTTTCTTTTTTTTCTTTCACAAAAAGTATATTGTCAGCTTTGCCTGTAAACTCAATTCCCGCATCTTTTAAAAACCCTCCAAACGATCTTGCGCAGTATCCGGGTGGGTCTGGAATAGAACCTTTGATGGTAAACTCTTTTTTTCCCGCTGGAATGGTTCCACTGATTTGACGGATATTGGTATAAGGTGAGCCATAAATATAAGCATTATCACCCGTTCCAGCAGGGGCAGTGGTAACTTCATTTATAAACTCAATAGGAAGTGTTGGCTCTATTCTTAATATTTCAGCTTTACTACCGACTTTACCGGGTTTGAAAGTTATGGTATATGTATTATCAAAAACATTCAACCCAAAAGTGCCAGCGCCATAATAATTGCCAATATCAGACCATACCCACCCATCGGGCAAAGGGTTGTTATCAAAACTGGTACCGTCGCCGATAATATTCCCGTTGATTTTTTTTATTTTATTGCTTTTTAAAACCTCTATCCATGAACTGGCTATTTTTTCCCAGTCAGCATCAGAAAAACGGTGACTGCCCAGCGTGGGATCGCCGCTTCCTGTGATATATAGGTTGCCATGAAGAACCCCGTCTTTGATGCTTCCATCGTATTCTAATCGGGTTTCAAACTTGTAATCAGCACCGAGGTATTTTAAGGCCGCCGCTGTGGTAGACAACTTCATGTTGGAGGCGGGTGTCATTCCTTTTTGGCTGTTCAACTCAATCAAAACCTCACCGGTTTTTGCACTAGACAGACAAAAGCCTACCCTTCCATCTTGAAGCACTGGGTCATTCTCAAGGGCTGCAAGCTTTGTTTGGATCCTTGTTAAGACTTCTTGGCATTGGAGCGGTAAAGACTGGATAACGCTAAAAAAGATACTTAAAGCTAGGAATGCTGTCCATTTGTTTGTTTTTCTAAACATTTTCAGATAATATGGATTATATTGTAATACAGGATTTTTTTTCATTTAATCCCTTCTGTATGTCTTTTAAAGAAAACGAATCTAATTCAAATTTCCATAAGCAGGGTTCAAATTTTTCTAATAATCAGTTTGTATCAACTGATACCGAAGAAAAAAAATCCCAGCATAAAAACGATTTATATTCTCTTATTTGTCAAGAAAACTTTACCAGCAGTGATATTGACACCATACTTAGACAAGTTGTCATCAACCTGAAACTGTACTTCGATATAAGCTTTGCTGGCTTTTTCTGCAATATGCGTGATGACAAATTCAAAATTATTGCCGAACAAGGAAGCTTCAGCTCTTTTAGCGGAGAGGACTTAGTACCTAAACCTGCTTTTGGACAAGCAAATTATACCTTCCAAACCGGCACGAGTGTTTTCACTAAAGATTTCCATGATAACGAAGCTTTTGTTTATCCTGAAAAACTCGACACCCTAAAGGTAAAAAGTGTATTGACAGTACAGGTTCCAGGAAAGCCAGAACCCTATGGTGTTTTGTGTATCTGCTGGACAAACCCTGTGGAAGAAAACCCAGAGGTTACTTCATTTGCAGAGTCCATTTGTAATTTATTGTCTGCTGCCATTATAAAAAAGAAATCAGAAGAAGCACTAAAGCAATCGGAGAATCACTATAAAGAGCTTTTCAATAAAAGCTCCGAGATGATTTACATAATTGACGAAAAAGGCTACTTCACAGACATTAATGAAACAGCTTTAAACTTGCACGGGTTTTCTAAAGAGGAGATTATAGGCAATACCGTCAATTTTCTGACAGACACAGACAAACAGCAAGAAAATGCATTGAGCGGCTATTTAGAAAAAGCTTGGAAAAACGATGGAAAGCCGTTTGAATGGTGGGGACGCAAGAAATCGGGGGAGTCTTTCCTTCAAGAATTATATATTAGAAAAGGTTGGTATTTCAATAGTGAAGCCTACATTGTACATGGTAGAGACATTACAGAAAAAAGGCTAGCCGAAGAAAATATAAAGGCAGGGGAAAAACGCTATTTAACACTGCTCCAGACACTGAACGATGGTGTTTTATATACAGACACCTCAGACAAAATCGTCTTTTGCAACAAACGCTTTTCTGAGATGAGCAACTATGACTTAGAAGAGCTCATCAACACGCATGTTTCAGCGCTTTTACCAGAACAAGACATACAGGTTAATGGCAGAAGAGCAGCTTTTGAAACCGTATTGAAGACAAAGGGAGCGGATGAAAAAAATGTATTGGCGAGTGCAGTACCTATAACAAATAATGATGAGAAAGTAAACGGTAGCCTATACACTTTTACTGATATTACAGAAAAGAAATACACCGAAAAAGAACTGGAAGGCAAGAAAAACGAAATCAACCAGTTCCTGTATAAAGTTTCTCATGACATGAAAGGGCCACTAATGTCTATGATGGGCTTGGTCAACTTAGCAAAAGAGGAGGTAGAAGACCCTGTTGCTTCTAGTTATTTTTCAATGATGAGTACACTAGCCGACAAGCTGGACACAATACTGACAGATCTAAAGGATCTAACTACTGTACGTACTACTAAATCTAACCCGGTAGAAATACAAGTCCCAGAGTTTTTTATTGACCTGGCTGAACATATCAAGGACAAGGAAAATGCCGAAAATGTAAAGATCACGGTTAATGTAGATGACACCTTAAAAGTGGTTCAAGACATCAATGTACTTCAAATAGTCTTTGGAAATATAATAGAAAATGCCATAGTCTTTAGAAATAGAAACTTACCAAAACCTGAAGTGGTCATTGAAGCGAAAATAGAGAATGACTTGCTTAAAGTAAGGGTGAAAGATAATGGCTCAGGGATTGAGGAAGAGAAACTCCCTAAAATTTTTGATCTATTTTACAGGGGAAACATGCATAGCAAAGGTTCTGGAATGGGATTATACCTGGTAGAAAATGCTATCCAAAAGCTTCAGGGAAAGCTTAAAGTAGATAGTGCGTTTGGGGCTGGAACAGAAGTAACTGTGAGCATTCCTGCTGAAACTGTATAAGCGCCCATGTTAAAAAGTTGGCTTTTATAGAAAAGTGCAGTAAAGCCAAAACTGTTTTACTGCACTAAAAGACAAGAGCTTCTTAACCCTCCTTCATCCCTTTAAGTAAAAGTTCAGCGGTAGCGCGATTAGTAGCCAATGGCACATTGTGCACATCGCACAAACGCATAAGCATCAACACATCTGGCTCGTGCGGATGTTTTCCTAAAGGATCCCTAAAAAAGATTACGCCATTAAGTTTTCCTTCCGCTACCATGGCAGCAATTTGGGCGTCACCACCCATAGGGCCGGAAAGTTTTGCATCTACCTCCAACCCTGCCTGTGTCAGATAAGAACCTGTAGTCCCTGTGGCTACCAGCTCCATATCACCAAACATTTCTTTCCGGTCTTTTATAAAACCCACCATATCAGCTTTTTTGCCGTCGTGGGCTATAATAGCCAGTCTTTTCGTTTCAGTCATTGTAAAACAATATAGTTAAAACAAAAAAACCTTCTTTCGAAGGCTTTTTTTAAAGTTAATTCCTTTTATTAAGCTCATCCCTAATTCTAGCCGCTTTTTCGTAATCTTCGTTCTCTAACGCCTGCTGAAGCATCGTTTTCAACTGTTCAGAAGAGCTGTTTTTCACAGATTCGCCAAACGAGGCTGTTTTTTCTTCTGTTTGTTTTTTAGGAGCACCACCAGCAGCTTCTTGTTCTTCTTCTCCCAAATCGCTCAAGTCTATACCAGCTTCAGAAAGCAATGATTCATATGTGTAAATTGGCACATCAAATCTCAATCCAATAGCAATAGCATCAGAAGGTCGAGAGTCAACTTCTATCTGCTTAATGCCGTCAGAGCATACGATTTTAGCAAAGAAGACACCTTCTTTAAGATCCGAAATAACAATTTCCTCTACCGTAAAATTAAATCCAGAAGCAAACGATTTAAAAAGATCATGAGTCATAGGACGGTTTGGGATAATCTTTTCAATTTCTATGGCAATAGCCTGAGCTTCGAACATTCCAATAATAATAGGCAATCGTCTATTTCCACTTTCTTCGCCCAAAACAAGAGCGAAAGATCCAGACTGCGACTGACTAGAAGATAATCCTAATATTTCTAATTTAATTTTATCCACGCTGTTAATCTATTTATCTTAAGGCCTTTACAGCTTCTGTCAATTTAGGTACAACATCAAAAACATCCCCCACAATACCATAATCAGCAGCTTTGAAAAACGGGGCTTCAGGGTCTTTATTGATAACTACAATGACCTTTGAAGAGTTTACGCCTGCAAGATGCTGAATGGCGCCAGAAATTCCTAATGCAATGTAAAGATTTGGGGCAACTTTTACACCAGTTTGACCAACGTGCTCATGGTGCGGCCTCCAGTCAAGGTCTGATACAGGCTTAGAGCAACCTGTGGCAGCGCCTAGTGCTTTTGCCAAATCTTCCACAAGGTTCCAGTTTTCTGGCCCTTTAAGTCCTCTACCTCCAGAAACCACTATATCTGCCTCTGTCAACAATATATCACCTGATGCTTTTTCAGTATTGGTTACCTTTACCCTAAAAACAGAATCGTCAAGCTGTGGTTCAAAAGTTTCTACATTTGCTTGTCCACCAGTTTCTGAAGCAGGGAAAGCATTTTTACTAACAGTAAGTACTTTTTTGTCAGACTTGACCTCTGCATGCACAAAAGCCTTACCTGTAAAAATTGATTTCTTCACCTTGAAACCACCATCGGTAGAAGGTAAATCTACCACATTAGTCACCAAACCTGCTTTAAGTTTAGCAGCGACTCTTCCGGCCATAGAGTCAGCCAAAGAAGACTTGGCCATTAAAACTATATCAGCACCAGCTTTTTCAGCAGCCGCTGTTATAACAGAAGCATACGGTTCACCCTGAGCCTGGTCGAGTTTAGCATCTGATGCATGCAATACAACCGAAGCGCCATACTTACCAGCCAATTCAACCTGGTCAGCAGGTAGGCTACCCATTACTAAAGCTGTTACGTCTGTGTTCAAATTTTTTGCCAAAGCAGCAGCATAAGAAACTGCTTCCAGCGAAGACTTTTTAATTTCCCCTTCCGATCCTTCTACATATACTAATATTGCCATAAAAGTAAGATTTAAAAATTGAAATTATTAAAAACAAATATGATACTAAAGAACCTTTGCTTCATTTTTTAGAAGCTCTACAAGTTTTTCTGGTTCTGAAGCATCTATCATCTTACACTCACCTTTTGTCGGAGGAAGCTCATAAGAAGTAAAAGAAACCACATCGTCCGTCCCTACTGGATCTACAACATTTAGAGGCTTCGTTCTGGCAGACATAATCCCTCTCATGTTAGGAATCTTCCATTCAGCTATTGGCTCTTGACAACCTGCAATAAAAGGCATCTCAACTTCTACAGTCTCTTTACCACCTTCAATCTCTCTATTCATCACAGCCTTATTGCCCTCTACATCAAGTTTCATAACAGGTGAAACAGACGGAAGGTTTAACAGCTCCCCTACGATGGCATGAACCATTCCTCCATTATAATCAATAGATTCACGTCCCATGAGTATCATGTCGTAGTTGCCATCTTTTGCGACAGCAGCGATTTGCTGTGCCACAAAGTACCCGTCTTTAGGAGCAGCATTTACCCTAATGGCATCGTCAGCGCCAATGGCAAGTGCTTTTCTTATTGTAGGCTCTGTGTCTGCCTCTCCAACATTTAATACAGTTACCGTTCCTCCTGATCCTTCTTTTAGTTCAATGGCCCTAGACAAAGCATATTCATCATAGGGGCCTATAATAAATTGAACTCCCGAAGTATTTAACTTGGTATCATTATCGGTGAAAGAAATCTTCGAGGTGGTATCTGGCACATGGCTTATACAAACAAGTATTTTCATATATAAAAAAATTTTTTCTTTATAAACTGTAAATTTGCTGTGAAGTTACATATTTCACTAAAAAATCAAAATAAGATGCATCATTCAAGAATAAACCAGCTTCTGGAATTTTTAAAAGAAGATCCTAACGACCCTTTTACAATATATGCCCTTGCTCTTGAATACGAAAAAACCGGTGAATTAGATACAGCCGGCAACTATTTTGAACAATTACTTAAAGAACATGAAGACTATTTAGGCACTTACTACCATGCCGGCAAATATTATGAAAAAACCGGACAAATAACAGAGGCAAAAGCGGCTTTTAATAAAGGTATTTTAAAAGCACGGCAACAAAACAACTTAAAAACCGCATCAGAGCTTCAGAATGCCCTTAATGAACTTCTTTTTGAAAATGACGAAGATTTTTGACCAAACCTAGAAAATATGAGTAGCAGAATCTTAAGTTTTGCTACTCATAGTAAGGTCAACCTTTTAGCGGAACCCCTACTGTCCCGCTAAAACAGATGAGTTAAAATGGAGGATCAAGGTCTTCTTTTCCGCCACTGTCAGATTTTCCTAGATCATTGATCCTACTGCTGAAAGTCTGGGCGCCTCCCCCTCCTGGTACATCTGTTGAGAAACTACTCATTCCTGCATCGAAGGCAAAGTTTCCACCACCTGAATACTCAGGGTCGTCAAGGTCTGTAAACTTGGTATACTTACCAAGGAACCTCAACCTAACATCTTCAAGACTACCATTTCTGTGTTTAGCTATAATAACCTCACCTACCCCTTTCAATGAGTTACCCATTTCATCCTCTTCTATACCATAATAATCAGGTCTGTACAAGAAAACCACCATATCAGCATCCTGCTCAATAGCACCCGATTCCCTAAGGTCAGAAAGTTGAGGACGCTTATCTGGTCTAGATTCCACCGCCCGGCTCAACTGGGAAAGTGCGATTACAGGCACTTCAAGTTCTTTTGCCAAATTCTTCAATGACCTGGAAATTCCTGCAATCTCCTGTTCACGGTTGCCTCCTTTGCCGCCACCATCTCCAGACATCAACTGAAGGTAGTCAATGATAATCATTTGAATATCATGCTTTGCTTTCAGCCTACGGCACTTGGTCCGAAGTTCCCTAATAGAAAGCGCTGCCGTATCATCAATGTATATAGGGGCATCTGTAAGCTTAGGAATCCTGTGGTGAAGTTGCTGCCACTCATATTCTTCAAGGTTACCTTTTCTAAGCTTTTCACTTTCCAGTTCGGCTTCAGCCGAAATTAACCTGGTAGCAAGCTGTACTGAAGACATTTCCAGTGAGAAAATAGCAACAGGTATATCAAAGTTAACAGCAGCGTTTCTCATGGCAGATACAACAAATGCTGTTTTACCCATACCTGGACGAGCTGCCAGGATAACAAGGTCACTTTTTTGCCAACCCGAAGTTACCCGGTCCAAGTTACTAAAACCACTTGGCACACCAGTAAGCATACCGTCGGTATCTTTCTTATCCTGAAGCTCTTTAAGCGCCTGATGCATAATACTGCGCATATCGGCGTAATTTTTACGGATATTGGCCTCTGATACCTTATATATAGATTGCTCCGTCTTATTCAGTAAGTCAAATACATCGGAAGTCTCTTCATAAGCTTCACGATGGATTTCAGTAGCGATATTGATCAGGTCACGCTTGATGGACTGCTGTGCGATAATACGCGAGTGAAACTCTATGTTAGCAGCCGAGTTGACCCGGTTTGTTAGTTCTGTTACATAATATGGTCCTCCAGCTTTTTCCAAAGCACCCATAGCCCTCAGTTCCTGACTAACTGTAATGATGTCTACAGGTTCCGAACGGTCAAATAAGTCAACAATGGCTTTGTAAATAAGCTGATGGGCTTCTTTATAAAAACTTTCTGGCTTTAATATTTCAAGCACGATGTTCAGAGAGTCCTTTTCAAGCATCAGTGCTCCTAGAACAGCTTCTTCAACATCAGTGGCCTGAGGAGGCAGTTTCCCCATTTGTTGGTTCAACTCATAGAAGGTATTTCTACTACGGGTATTATTAGGTTTCCTAGTAGGCGATTTCTCATTATCCATACCCAAATTTACGAAAAAAGTTAAAGTCCGATATACCCGAGGCAGAGAATATTCTAGGTTTATTTATTCACTCTTTATTAACACCACATAAAAATCATTAAAATCAACAAGATACGTGCTAGTTGCCATCCTTTATTTGCTGCTGACAATAATTGTTATATTTTTGCATGGCTAAAATGTGTAAAAATGTCTGACAAATCACCTAAAGTACATTTTATAGCTAATGGCAGCAGTATAGTCCATGATTTGGCCTTGAACCTGCAACAAATAGGCTATAGCGTATCCGTGTCTGATAATTCTCTTAACGAAACAGTTGACCATAAAGGGTTGACTATACATAACGACTGGAATACCAAAAGAATATCTAAAGAACTGGACATGGTTATTCCTGACCAAAAGTTAGGTGCTGATAACCCCGAGCTTCAAGAAGCACAGAAGTTAGGTCTAACGATATGCTCCGTTCCTGAATTTATATTTCAAAAATCCATTAATAAACAACGCATAGTCATTACCGGTACCCATGGCAAGACCACGACCACTGCCATGATTATGCATGTATTAAAGCATTTTAACAAAGACTTTGATTATTTGGTAGGCTCGCTTCCAGAAGGGTTTGAGAGCCACGCAAAATTGACCAAGTCTGCCCCAATCATTATCATTGAAGGAAGTGAATGCCCTGCTACTCCGATAGACCCAACTCCGGAGTTCCTTTATTACAACCACCACATTGGCCTGATCAGTGGTGTGGAATGGAGATATGCAGATATTTATGGCACTTTTGATGAGTATGTAAAGCAATTTGAAAAATTTGCGGATGCTACACCTAAAGCTGGTATACTTGTCTTTAACGAAAATGACGATGTTGCTACTTTAATAGGACGCAAAGAAAGGGAGGATGTACAAAGGGTAGAGTATAAAACTGCGGACTTCGAAATAAACAACAACCAAACTACCTTGATTAACGGCAAAGAGAAAATCGCTCTTAACATTTTTGGAAAGTTAAACATAAAGAACCTAAGCGGAGCAAGGGCTTTGTGCGCTAAAATGGGCATTACCGAAGAGATGTTCAACCAAGCGATTGGCAGCTTTAAAGGTGTAAAAGACAGGTTGGAGGTTCTGGGGAAAACTTCTGAAACTGTAGTAGTGAAAGATGTGGCACACTCCCCTGCCACCTTGAAGGCATCAACCACGGCTGTAAACAAACAGTATCCTGAATACCAGCATGTGGCTGTGTACGAACTAAATCCTGAAGACAAGCAGAACAGTGAGTATTTCAAACAATATAAAGATTGCTTGAAGGGAACTGATTTGCCTGTAATTTTCATTTCTAAAAAAGCAGCTACATCTTCGGATGAATTGAAAAAAGTTTTTAACAAACAGGAGTTAAAAGTTTTCAATGAAGCCAATGCTTTAAAAGAATATTTAGCAAGCCTAAATTGGAAACAGAAGTCTCTGTTACTAATGAGCCCTTCTGATTTTGGCGGAATAAACTCTAAAACCTTAGCACAATCAATTTTATAAAAGTTAAACTTTCTCATCATGACACCATCTGTTCCCGATACCCTGAAACTAAAAAAGCCATTGGTGTTTTTCGACCTGGAAACCACTGGTACCAATATTACCAATGACAGGATAGTGGAACTTTCTTTTATCAAGGTTATGCCCAATGGGGAGCGCATTACCAAAACATCCAGGATCAACCCTACCATTCCTATACCATTGGAATCAAGTTTGATCCATGGCATTTATGATGAAGATGTACAGGACAAACCTACTTTTAAAAGCATTGCAGCTTCTCTAAACAAGTTTTTAGAAGGTTGTGACCTTGCAGGTTTTAATGTCATAAGGTTTGACATTCCAGTATTGGTTGAAGAGTTTTTGAGAGCTGGGGTTGAGTTTGATATCTGCAACCGCAAAATAGTGGATGCGCAAAGGATATTCCACCTTATGGAGCCGAGGACCTTGACCGCAGCTTATAAGTTCTATTGCAACAAAGAACTAGAAGGAGCGCACGGCGCAGAAGCTGATACAAAAGCGACGGTTGATGTATTGTATGCGCAAATTGAAAGATATCAAAACTGCAAAATAAAAGACGGAAAGGGCAAAGAATATGTCCCTATTACCAATGACATTGATGAACTGCACAACCTGACCGCTTCTCAATTTGCAGACCTTGCAGGAAGAATAGCTTTTAACGACAAAGGCGAAGAGATTTTCAATTTTGGAAAATATAAAAACCAACGTGTTTGCGATGTCCTTCAAAGGGATCCTTCCTACTATGACTGGATGATGAAAGGAGACTTCTCCTTAAACACGAAGAAAAAGCTTACAGAAATAAAACTTAGAGGTTTTAATCTCAAATAACAACCTTCAAGTAAAAAATATACTGTAGCACTAGGCAAAGTGAAAAACAGATGCTTTCCAAAAAAACAAAATATGCTATTAAAGCCTTGGTCATGCTCGCAAGAGAATATAACCAAGGCCCTATTCTTATAGGAGACATAGCAAAAAAAGAACGCATACCTAAAAAGTTTCTGGAAGCTATACTGTTAGACCTAAAAAAAGCTGGAATATTAAACAGTAAAAAAGGCAAAGGTGGAGGTTATTACCTGCTTAAATCTCCAGAAACAGTAAACCTAGCCAATGTCATCCGGCTATTTGACGGCCCCATAGCGCTACTTCCCTGCGTCAGCTACAAATATTATGAAAAGTGCGAAGAATGTGTTGATGAAGAAACCTGCGGTATCAGAAACGTCATTAGCGAAGTCAGGGAAGAAACTGTAAAGCTACTTAAAAACAACTCCCTGGCCGATGTGATACAAAAAGAAGAAAAACTGATCAAGCGACAGCAGAAAGACCTGGACCAATAGCTAGAAACCCAGGCTTTACCTCCTTTTCGACACAATCTAGGTTAGACCTGAAATATGTAATAGAACTTTCTATTACGTAGCAAAATAACTCCAAGTCAGTCCCTTCGTTCACGTTTGTATCTTAACCATAGGCTGCTATGCTTGCGACCAAAAGTGTTGATTTATTGGGGCTATGCTCCTCATGACGAAACCTATCGCATAATTCAGCTTCAAATTTTAGAAGGTTGGCATACTTTCCTGTTATATATATAAAGCCCTGCAAGCATAAACAATGCAGTCAACAGGGGTAAAACAAAACCAGAACAAGGAGTGTATGATGAAAGGTTGTGTGAGGGTGTTTTTCTGCTTTGTTATTCCTTTAATAACGTTACTAGTCTCAATCCACCAGCTTTTCTTGCTTTCAAGCCATTGGGCCATAGGTTTTGCCTACCTTCTGACACCGGTTTTATTACTGACCAACCTCATTACCTGCCTCTTTCTCTTTTTAAAGAGATCGGTAATGTCTGTAGTTCCAGTCATTAGCCTTCTGGTATCATACCCACAGATAACAGAAACCATAGGAACCTCATTCAAAAAAACCAACCCAGAAGAAGAAACCCTCAAAGTGACTAGCTATAATGCTGGCACCTTTTACTACTATAGATGGGAAAACAAACAAGACACCTCAACTTCAAAGAAAAGCATACGATGGATTGCGCAAAAGATAGACTCTGACATACTGTGCATTCAAGAATTTTACAATAATGATGCATTATCCGCTGAATCATCTCTTGAAAAAATAAAAAATGCAGGGTACAGCTACTACCACACCTCCCCTGTCAAACTAAGCAACTACGAGGGCTTTTTTGGCTTGATAACCTTTAGCAAACATCCTATCGTAAATGGAGGCTCTATTGAATTCTCAGGCAAAAAAAGCCTCAACAGAGGATTATATAGCGATATCAAGATTGACACTGACACCATCCGGGTAATTAACATGCACCTTGAATCCATGTCAATAAGATTGAACCCAGACATTTCCATACATAAGCCCAAAACCATCCTTGAAAACCAAAAGGACATTTATAAGAAACTAAAAAAAGGATTCATTACCAGAGAAAAGCAAATCAATAAGATAGCGGATTTTGCAGCGAAATCACCGTATCCAATCATCATCTGTTGCGACCTGAATGATACGCCTTATTCATACACTTACAAGCGCCTTAAAAAGTCTTATAACAACGCCTTTGAACAAGCAGGAAAAGGATTTGGCTTTACTTATAATAAGTTTCCATGGCTAATAAGGATAGACCATCAATTTTACAGTAAAAAGTATTTTAAACCGATAGGTTTCAAAGTATATAAAGACAACAAGCATTCAGACCATTACCCAATAGAATCTGAATATTTGATAAAGGAGCGGTAACATAAAAATAGTAGGGAGTGACCCATTTAGATATTGGCACATACAGCCATTTAAAGACGACAACTTAAAAAATATTGCTAGACAAGTAAAAAACTTATACTTCGCTAGAGGCTTAAATGGGTAATCATAAAAATAGTTACAGATACACAGCCAATGCAGCGCTAGTATATCTGTAACTTTGGCATGAAAAACACTTATTATATTTTCCCTTTTAGTTTTTCCAGGGTTTCTGAAAACTCAGATTCCAGTTTTAGTTTTCTAGTCAGATAGAGTCTGTAAACCATTTCATTGTTAAGCTGACCAAAGAGGGACTGAAGATAGTTTACCGCTTCGTCCGCTTTTTCTTCATTATAGCTAAAAAAGAAGTCTTTTGTTCTATTGTTCACAAATATCACAAAGCCATCCGGTCTGCCGCCAAGCGCAAAAAGCCCTTTGAGCAAGGCATAACTAAAATGATTATCCCAAAGCTTAAAGCGAATAAACATTTGCTCTTGTTGCCCCTGTTGATCATAACCAGAAACAACCTCTTCCACCTCTGTTACTAGATTACATTCTTTTATAAAGCTAAGTACAAACCGTTTATTTACTTGACCTAAACCTGTTGGCTTTACATCGGTTTTATTTATTACTGCTTGCATAGTGATAATATTTATAAAGTGGAGCAACTTGTATAGAACAAATATACAAAATTATATTTCGATATTTAATATTTTGCAAAATTATTTTCTACATAAACGAACAACATATATATTTGACAGAATATTTTTTGGCAATACTTAAATAAACATTAACTATAAATATTAGAAGCCGCTAAAAGAATCCGTTATACATTAATTAATAAAAAGGAAAAGAAGAAGGTCTACAGAATTGCTATTTTTGTGCAACAATAAATAATTATTTTTATGTCAACCCATAGATTTGAAACATTACAATTACATGCTGGCCAGGAAATAGATCCGGCCACGCTATCCAGGGCGGTTCCGTTATACCAAACCACCTCATATGGTTTTAAAGACTCAGAACATGGGGCCAATCTTTTTGCGCTGAAAGAGTTTGGGAACATCTACACAAGGATAATGAACCCAACCACCGATGTTTTTGAAAAAAGAGTAGCGGCTTTAGAAGGCGGGGTTGCCGCACTGGCAGTAGCCTCTGGTCAAGCGGCACAGTTCATTGCCCTAAACAATATTTTACAACCTGGAGAAAACTTTGTATCTACCTCTTTTCTGTATGGAGGATCGTACAACCAGTTTAAAGTAGCTTTTAAAAGAATAGGTATCGAAGTTAAGTTTGCAGATGGCGACAAGGCTGAAAGTTTTGACAAACTGGTAGACAGTAAAACAAAAGCATTGTATGTAGAAACCATTGGCAACCCTGGGTTTAACATACCAGACTTTGAAGCGATAGCTCAGGTGGCAAAAAAACATGACCTACCGCTGATTGTAGATAACACTTTTGGTGCAGGAGGTTATTTGTTTCGTCCACTGGAACATGGCGCGCACGTTGTGGTATCATCCGCAACTAAATGGATTGGTGGCCATGGAACAAGCATTGGCGGGGTAATCGTGGATGGCGGTAACTACAATTGGGGCAATGGGAAATTCCCTCAATTTACCGAACCGTCAGAGGGCTACCACGGGATGAAGTTTTGGGAGGTGTTCGGAACCGATGGCCCATTTGGGAACATTGCTTTTAGCATCCGTGCCAGAGTAGAAGGTTTGAGAGATTTTGGCCCTGCCATTAGCCCTTTCAACTCTTTTCTGCTCATACAAGGACTGGAAACTCTGTCATTGAGAATGGACAGACATGTAGAAAACGCCCTGGCACTGGCCAAGTGGCTGGAGTCTCATGAAAAAATAGAGCACGTTAATTACCCTGGACTGGAAAGCAGTCCGTATCATAACCTTGCCAAGAAATACTTAAAAAGGGGTTATGGAGGTGTATTGTCATTTAAAGTAAAAGGTGGTACCGAAAAAGCCGAAAAGATAATCAACAGCTTAAAGCTAATCAGCCATTTGGCAAACGTAGGAGATGCAAAAACATTGATCATCCACCCTGCTACTACCACCCACCAACAGTTAAATGAGCAAGAGCAAATAAAAGCAGGCGTAGAACCAGGGCTTTTAAGAATATCAGTCGGAATTGAGCATATCGATGATATCAAAGAAGACTTAGCGCAAGCACTGGAAAATGTGTAGCCTGAGTGTTGTATGAAAAGCTACTGACGCTAAATCCTAAACCTTTATGGGAAAACCTCTTTCTCCATAAAGGTTGGTTAAGCTCGCATACATAACGCCTTAAGTTATCTGCTTTTGTGGTATATTCTGGGAGTTGAACAAGGATTTGCATATGCCAGAACGGGGGAAGTTTTTGGGGTTTTATGTTTTGCGAGTTATGGTAGTTATGTCTAGAGAATTGTAAGTGAAATTTTGTCTGGTAGGAGGAATTCTTGTTCACGCTATCAAACACACTACTTTTTTCCTACCCCAAAATTAGTTGCAAATATTGACGGTAAGTTCGCAAATTATAATTATTTTTGCTATAAACAGGTCAAGTTAACTATGTCAAGTTTTGGACAGTTTTTAAGAGCAGAGAGGGAAAAACGTAAATGGACACAGTCTGAGTTTGGAGAAAAAATCGGACTCAACATAAGTGCTGTTAGTAGAATTGAAAATGATTCGCAAAGGTTCTCAAAATCAAAACTAAAAGCCTTAAGTGACCTATTTAATATTGATGAGCAATTCATTAAGGACTTGTATTTCGCTGATAAATTTGCAAGAGAAGCCTTTCAGTACCGTTGTTCTGAAACAATTTTCACTGTAGCGGAGCAAAACGTGAAGTACATTAAACAAAAAAGGAAACTCAAGGTCAAATCGAATTCAAATGAAACGGAAATATTCTGAGATACGGGAAAAGCTGAATTTTATCATTGATAAAAAAACAACAGATGAAATGGCTCATTTGACCCATTATTTCCATAATCATAAAAATGGGATTTCACAGTATTTTAAATCTTCTGCTGAAAAATATTTGTCTCACCTACACGAGGAACTTGGTATTGTTGAAGAACCTAATTTCCAATCCTATCTGCCTTTTGAATGGGATATTCCGTTTCCAACACCTAAAAACCCAAAGTTCAAATTTATTGACTTATTCGCAGGTATTGGCGGAATCCGCTTAGCCTACCAAAACATTGGTGGCAAATGCGTCTTTTCTAGTGAGTGGGACTCATTTGCAAAGAAAACTTATGAGGCAAATTTTGGAGAAGTACCTTTTGGAGATATTTCTAAAATTTCAGAAACTGAAATTCCTGACCACGATATTTTGCTTGGCGGATTTCCATGCCAGCCATTCTCAATAGCAGGAGTTTCTAAAAAGAATTCACTTGGCAGGCAGCATGGTTTTTTAGACAAAACTCAAGGGACATTATTCTTTGACATAGCTAGGATTATAGGGCATAAACGGCCAAAAACGTTTATGCTTGAAAACGTAAAAAATCTTGTTTCTCATGATAAGAAAAATACATTTAAAGTAATAACCGAAGCTCTGACAGAATTGGGCTATACGGTTCACTACAAAGTGTTAGATGCAAAATATTACGTTCCTCAACATAGAGAAAGAATCATTATAGTTGGTTTCGCCAAAGAAATATTTAAAGAGCAAGAGCAATTCAAGTTTCCTGAACCTAAAGATGTTAAATTAAGAATTAAAGATATTTTAGAACCTTATGTAGATGACAAATATACACTTTCGGATAAACTTTGGCACTACCTTCAAGACTATAAGAAAAAACATCAAGCCAAAGGAAACGGTTTTGGTTTTGGACTAACTGATTTAAATGGTGTTTCAAGAACTTTAAGCGCTCGTTACTATAAGGATGGCGCTGAAATTTTAATCCCTCAAGAAGGAAAAAATCCAAGAAGGCTAACACCAAGAGAATGTGCTAGACTTCAAGGTTTCCCTGATACTTTCCAAATACCTGTCTCTGATAACCAAGGGTACAAACAATTCGGAAACTCAGTGGCTGTTCCATTAATCCAAGCGGTAGGAAAAAATGTTATAAAGGAATTACAGAGAATAAATGAACCTGAACAATCTAAAGTCGCTTTTTGCTGATAATGGCTGCACTGAAATTTACGTAAAGTCGCTTGCGGCTAATGATAATTCTAAAAACCAAGTTTATTTTGGTGGAAATTTTGAAATAGTCAATGTTCTGCCTATTTTAAGTATCGAGACTGTTGAAGCAGGAGATTGGAAAAGAGAAAGGTTCAAAGCCAAATTAGACTTTGCTTGGCTTAATGATGAAGGCCAAAAATCGATTGCTCCTCATGCTCAATTAATTCTATACCCTAAATATCCAGAAGTTCGATTTTCAGGGTTTCTTCTAAGTTGTCAAAACGCTCCATCTGACTTGATGGCAAACAGAATCGCAGATAGACTTCTGTTCATTTCAGTCGACAAAAGTGGCAGGGTCTTAGGTTATGTCGCTGCCCCAGATTCAGACATTGCGAATGAGTTCAATAAATTAAAGAAACTAGGAGAACATGGAGTTTTCCAAGTAATTGAACTCCCCCAAGTTGAAAATAACAGAAGTATTCTCTTGAATGAACTTTGCAGAATTCATGGTCTTGGTTGGATTGATTCAAAAAGGCTTGATTCAGCAAGTAATATTCTTCCTTGTAAATCTTCTAATTGTGGTGGTTATACTCTAGAAGCTGAACTTGGAGTAACTCCAAATGGGTATTCTGAACCTGACTTTATGGGTTGGGAGATTAAACAGTTTGGAGTAAACAGGTTTGACAAAATTGATGCTTCGGTTATTACCCTTATGACTCCTGAGCCTACAGACGGACTATACAAAACCAAAGGAACTGAATTTTTTATCAGAAACTATGGCTATCCCGATAAAAGAGGTAGATCTGACAGAATGAACTTTGGTGGTGTTCATAAAGTGGGAGAAGTTCATAAAACCACAAGCCTCGAAATGACGCTTTTGGGCTTTGACATTGAATCAGGAAAAATCAGAAATTCCAATGGGCGAATAGCACTTTTAGATACAAAAGGAAATGAAACTGCTTCATGGAGTTTTGCTTCAATGCTACTTCAATGGAATCGTAAACATGACAAAGCTTGTTATGTCCCCTCACTTTCAGAGACAACAGGGAACAGGAAGTATAAATACGGAAATAATGTGGTATTAGGAACAGGCACGGACTTTCAACTTTTCCTTGCAGAATTGGCGAAAGGAAACATCTACTATGACCCAGGCATTAAACTCGAAAACATGTCGACTAAGCCTAAAATAAAGAAAAGAAGTCAGTTCAGAATTAAATCAAAGTTTCTGCCTGACTTGTACAAGAAAAATGAAATAGTAGACGTATGCCAGCCTTAAGTTCAAGCACATTGCAATCCTCGTTCGTGCAGTTGCAAAGAGCTTTCAAGTCAACGCAAGGTCAGAAAAGGAAAGCACGATTGCACAATCGAGCAGACGGCTCTGCCAGCTAGAGAACTGGCAGCGTGCGTCTCAGATGATATAA
The DNA here is from genome assembly GCA_030913385.1 of Cytophagaceae bacterium ABcell3. Classification (NCBI taxonomy): domain Bacteria; kingdom Pseudomonadati; phylum Bacteroidota; class Cytophagia; order Cytophagales; family Cytophagaceae; genus Natronocytophaga; species Natronocytophaga cellulosiphila. Next base: position 2,786,286 of record CP133159.1, on the reverse strand, counting down.
GCGCGTCTTGTCCTGCCCTACAAGCCGGCTCATCTATCAGGTTTTGCTGTAAATTGAGAAGGAAAGGGGTAATGCAGGGGGCTGAGTACAACACATAGTTGCCAACAATTGAAATGAAGAAAGTATTACTCATATTGACATTATTTTTAACAGGATGTGATTATGGGCTTAAAAAAGAGCTTGATATTAAAAAGGCAGAATTAGTAATTAAAAAATTTAACGAGAGCCGTAAAATAGATTCAATTCTATTAAGGAAGTCAAATGCAGAGCATATCATAAACATAGAAAAGAAATTTCTATTCGTGGTTAACAGCTTTAACAGTGACTTTAATGGTGTGGATATATACAACAGAAAAAGATAGTTCTTACGTGGATTTAAAATTTAATAACTTTATAATAAGTCATGAAGAACCTAATCAAGGGAAATGGACAAAAGTTTACGGTAAATACTAAGTAATGATAAAAAAGATAATCATAGGAACAGGTCTTTCAATCTTGATATTTTTTTCAATATCATTTTTAACCGTATTGTTTCAGATTAACCCTTTGCATTATTACCCAAAAAATGAACTTTATAGATTAGATATAGGATTTCCATATGCATATTATTCCCAATTTTGGTTGAGAGGAAATGAAATTCCGAATTCTGGCTGGAATCTAAAACATTTATTTTATAACTGCTTAAGCATATGGATTACTGTGACTGGCGTATATACTCTGATTAAAAGGAAATGCTGTGTTTAATACCTAATATATGCCATGCTAAAAAAGACCATACATACATTCAAAGACCTTGATAAATGGTTGTCAGATAACTTTCATTTTGAAGACGGACACGTTTTGGCTATCAAGGAAAATCCGTTTGAAATTATTGTTGGTTATAACGTAAAAGCAAATTATAGAGCAAATTCAGAAAGACATATTCTACCTTTTAAAATAATACCATCTAAAATTATTGAATGGCATTTTAACAAAGAAGTGGTAAATATCGGGGACAACAACTACATAGAATATATTGAAGCAATCAAGGTTGAAAGTGGAATTTGCTTGGAGTTCTCCACTCCTGCGATTATTCGACTTGTAGCGGACAATATTGTAATTGAAGAACAAGATATAATAAAAACGACTTTTAAGCCTTGGGCAAGCGAAACAGAAATGCATTTGACAACTAACCTTTCGGAAATTCCAAGACCTGAATTTTGGAAAGAGGAATTAAGCAAGTATGGTCACCAAGTATTGTTTCGCTATTACGCAGGTAGCGAAAGACAACCAGAACAAGTTCCGTATCCTGGCTATGAAGGTTACTACATACAACTTGTAGACAGAATAAACTCAACACAGGAAGGCATTTTTCTAAAGCATCTAAAATTAGAAAACGAGAAACTGAGTCTGCATTTTGAAAACAAAGATGGAGAGTTGAAAAATGTTTGGGACGATTTAACACTGATTCTTTCAGACTTACCTAACGCTAAATTAACAGTGGAAATTGTGAGTGTCCCGGAACAAAGTGGAAACAATATTTAGCGGACAAAATATTAAAAGAATGACAAGAAGCACAGCATATAATCTAAACGGCTCTGCCAGATAGAGGCTGGTAGCGTCCGCCTCAGATGATATAAGAGCGTCATGTCCTCCCCGACATGCCAGTTCATCGCTAAAAATCTCCACCGGAGATTTTCTTAACGCAATACATCAGGTGTAAGCCTTCGATATATAAAAGCTATCCAAAGCCCTGCAAAGTATTTGAACCTATCAGATTTTGCTGTAAATTGAAAAGAAAAAGGGGGAAAAATGAAGGGGGATGGGTTTAACAGATAGTTGTAGCACATATGAAAAAGCTGTTCCTGATAATATTACTTGCTTTTCTTTATTCTTGTGAGCCGAGAATAAAAAATGATACAGAAACTTTTGAAAAAGTATTCAGTATGTCTGAATTTGATATTGAAATCCAGAATTGGGGGTGTTTTGGCGGGACTGCAGATTATTTTACGGTAAAAAAGAAGAATAACGAATACATTTTAAAGTCAAAGGAAACAGGAAAAAGTCATTTAATATCACAAGCTAAAATGGACTCACTGAAAAATTATTTGGAAGCAAAAATCGGAAAAGATGAATACGGAGGTTGTACTTCAAGTGAATATATAAGAGTTGGCTCATTTTTTTATTCTGTTGATTATCATCATAGTTTTTGTAGTGGAATAGAAGCAACAATGATAAATAATTTGCTAAATTATCGAAAATTAATTTCTAAAGAAGAAAAGGATGAATAAAAAAAAACATCTGGTTATCAATAGATAGGGCGCGCTGAAAAACGCCCAAAACATTGATCTGTTGATATTTGTATAAAAATTAGGAGGTATAGGTGCAAGGTTTTTTCGGTTATTTCTTGTTTTTCCGTGCACATTAAAGTGACAAGCTTTTAACCCAATACTTTTTTTGGGCTAGCCACAAGCGCACAATCTACTTTATGGCCTTACATTCGAAGTATTCCAATACGTCTTCATGTAAGGCCATGCGTATCTTGCACACTTGTGACTTTTTCAGCAGGCCCTAGATAAACTTTCAGGAAGTCAATGAAAAACTTAGTTATAATAATTTTAATATTATTTACATCCTGCATAAATAGCGATAACAAAAAATACTATAAATTAGGGTTGTACCACTTTAACAATAAGGATTACCTAAATGCTTTAGTATTTTTCAAAAAAGTAGATTCAGTTTATGAACACTGTAACAGGAATGCTTTTCTTGGAGCAAGTTATCAAAACTTAGGAAATTATAAAAATGCAATTATTCATTTTGAATCCGCAAAAACTAATTGTGACCCTAACGTAGAGCTATTAATTAATTTATCCGACTCATACTATAAGGATGAAAAGTTTGACTCTGCTGTATCCGTTGGCTTATTAGCTTATAAAAAAGACCCTAACTTATTTCAATCATGTTTCAATTTAGGATTGTTCTACTATGATTTAGAAGAGTATGATTATGCTTACCACTATTTAAAGAAAGCTGAACTCCTCAATTCTGAGGATAATGATGTTTATGATTTACTTGCAACTGTTTATAGTGCAGCTGGAGAATATGATTCTTCTTTAATTTATATAAATAAAGCAATTAAAATTGACAAGAGACTAGAATACTTTGTCGAGAGGTCAACTTACTATGCAATGCTAAAGGACTTCGATAGCTGTATAAACGATTTAAATTATGTAATAAGTATTGATTCAATGAATGAAGCAGCTTATTACAATAGATCTCATGCTTTATATAAAATTGGAAAGACAGAAGAAGCATGTAAAGATTTTACTGTGGCAAAAAAAATTAACCCTAATAGCGACTTGGAAAAGTGGGTAAAATGCTATTAAAAACTGGGACTAATCTAGCAAACGGCTCTGCCAGCTAAAAAAACTTGCAGAGTGCTCCTTTGATGGCACAAAGCAAACCGACACTGGCTTAAAACCCATTAACATTATACAAAAGACAACAATACATGAAATTATCGGAAATACAAATACAAGAAATAGCGGGAGATCTTAATATGGGAATGCGTTGTTTGTACCATCTGAAAACTGGTGAAATAGAAGCAATCCCGGATTTTGACGATAGTAGCTGGTATGGTTGTGACATGGAACTATGGCAGGAGAAAATGGACAAGGTAGAGGAAAATTGGGGTTACTATTTCGAATTTGAGAAAATGACCTCACACGAAAGTTTCGAAATAATGGCCGATTTCGTAGAGACAGTTGAAAACCAAGATTTGCAGGAAAGACTTTTTAATGCACTGAATAAACCCAAGCCATTTCGGAACTTCAAATGGGAGATTGATAACTCAGGTCAATACAGACAAAAATGGTTTGAGTTTAAAGATCAAAGATGGATTGAGTTTGTAAAATCCCAGATTGAGCAGTATAACAAAGAGTTTCCAGACAATAACTAATTTAGAAAATAAAATACTACTGTAAAACAATGAGTAGACGGATCTGCTTGCTAAAATTGACAGATCTGAGGGGCGGTATTTCAATAGTCATGCATTGATTCATACCCTCTTCCCTAAGCCTTAACAGGGTTTAGTTCAACCATTTACCCTTTTTACTTTTATTTGCTATCGCATGAAAAGGACTTGACAAACTCCATATACACAAACTTACGTCTCATTATAGAAGAAAAAGAAACAGTCGACCTCAAAAAATAGTATCTTTATAAAAAGTTAGTTAAAATGGCTGATTTTGCAGAAAAATATATAAACCCTTTTACCGATTATGGATTTAAGCGTTTGTTTGGGGAAGAACCCAACAAAGACTTGCTTCTTGACTTTTTAAATGTGCTTTTGCAAGAAGAACAAGGGGAAATTTAAGACTTAACCTATTTAAAAGGAGAACAATTAGGAACAAATGAGGTGGACAGGAAAGCCATCTTTGATCTTTACTGCGAAAATGAAAGAGGTGAAAAGTTTATCGTAGAGCTTCAAAAAACCAAGCAGAATTTTTTCAAGGACAGAACTATCTATTACTCAACTTTCCCTATACGTGAGCAGGCAAAAAGAGCAGATTGGAATTATGAATTAAAAGCTGTTTACACAATAGCCATTCTCGATTTTGTATTTGACGAAGACAAGCATGAGCCTACTAAATATCGTTATGACATAAAGTTATCTGATATTGAAACAAAAAAAATATTTTACGATAAGCTGACCTTCATATACCTTGAAATGCCAAAGTTCAACAAAACCATTGATGAACTTGAAACAAGATTTGACAAATGGCTATTCGTATTAAGGAACCTGAACAAACTTGACAGGATACCAGACAAGCTGCGGGAACATATTTTTGAAAAGCTCTTTGAAACAGCAGAGATAGCAAAATTCACTCCTGCCCAAATACAGTCATATGAAGACAGCTTAAAATATTATCGTGACCTAAAGAACTCTTTGGATACTGCTAAGGAAGAAGGTATTGAGGAAGGAAAAATTGTTGTTGCAAAAAATGCAATTAAAGAAGGCTTGTCTTTGGATGTAATTATGAAAATTACCGGCTTGACAAAAGAACAAATAGAAAAGATCAAGAACAACAAGACGTAATGAAGTTGACGGCTCTGCCAGCTAGAAATGGAAGAATGCACCCATGTCTGCCGTAGGTAGGTTTACCTTCCGTAGGTAGGCCTGCCTGCGTTCACTAAAGTTTGTACCCGTCAACGTCGGAGGACCTGACGGCGTACTAAAGTATATAGTATTTTAACAGTTGACCGTCTGAACTTATGACTTGAAAGCTCCTACCTAATGGGTCATAGAGGCACGATGGAATACATTCAACACATTGACATAAAACGGACAGTGCTAAAAGAAACATTTATAGAACTTTTAACAAACTATACAGACAACACCCGTCTGGTGGATAAACTATGGGTAGAAATCGAGGAAAAACACTCAAGCAAAAAAAGATATTACCACACTTTAAATCACCTTGGCAACCTTTTAGAGCAATTGACAAAAGTTAAAAGAGAAATACAAAATTGGGAAACTATCCTATTTACGCTCTACTACCACGACATAGTTTATAACGCACTTAAATCAGATAATGAAGAAAAAAGTGCTACACTCGCTGAAAAAAGGATGAGACAAGTTTCAGTCCCTAACATCAACATAGAGCTTTGTAAGAAGCAAATATTAGCATCTAAATCACACATCAAGTCAACTGATAGCGATACAAACTATTTTACAGATGCCGACCTTTCTATATTGGGACAAAGTTGGGAAACATACACACAGTATTTCAAAAATGTAAGAAAAGAATATTCCATTTTCCCAGATTTCGTTTACAACTCTGCGCGCAAAAAAGTATTAAACCATTTTTTAACAATAGACAGAATTTTTAAAACTGACTATTTTTACAACACCTTTGAAACCCAAGCAATACAGAACTTAAAAAGAGAAATAGAATTGCTTTAATGACTTTAAACAACCCCCTCGGTCTCCCCTATCTACTGAAAAACTGAACGTCAAGCACCTTTCATAAACATTGAGCATCACTTATCCCTACCAATGCTAAACCCTGCAGACAAAATTAAGCTTTGGTTATACCAGTGTATTGAAATATCGTTTATGCGGTTATACATAGAAGTAAACGGGTGGACATATCTCAGTCCAAAATTCAGCCCGAAATCAGTCTCATACTCTATTCCAGTCATTAACCCAAACTCTAATAGCCTTCTGTGAGGATCTCGCCTTCTATCGGTCTTTACTTTTTCAGCATCGCTATCATATTTCTGGTATGAGTTGAAGAAAAAAGCACTTATGGAAGGACCTGCAAAAAACTGAAAGCCACGAAAGTGAAACGTAGGGCTCAAAGGGTATGCGTCTATATAATGTTCGTTTTGCTGAAGCCGAATATGATCTACTGTATGAATGAACCCTCTGTTGATATACATAAAATCAGTCTTAATCCAGAAGAATTCGGAAAGCATGCTATTAACAAAAATTCCTGCCGCAGGCCCTATTTTAGTAGAAGTGACTCCTTCGCCTTCGAAATCCCGAAAAGCAATCCAATCGCTTCCGCGGTACATGTTATAAGCAGCTCCTATCCGAAAGCCCAATGCAACACGTTGGGCACAGGCAAATTCATAAAAGGTGACTATAAATAAAAAAGAAAGGAATGCGGACTTCATTGTGCTAAAGTTTTTCTCTAAAACTTCATATCACATAAAAGGTTTAAGTCGCAGCAGTCTAAAAATTGTATTTCTGAAGTATATCTTTAGAAGAGCGCAGCATGTTAATGGTGTAGTCATATCCAATCTTATAGATTTCCTCAGCCTTTGAAATCTCAAAAATACCATAATTGATCAAGTCAAGAGGTTCTATAAAGAGGTCGCAGTACTTGATGCGGTCAATAACATTCATTTTAACTGCCAGATGAAAAGTGCGCTCCACCATAGACTTCATAGACATCGTTTGAAAATCGCGGTTGGTCGGATTGCAATGGGAACCTACAATAAAGTCACAGTACCCTAGCAAGGGTTCTACTGGCAAGTTGTTCAACACACCACCATCAATAAGCAATTGCCCTTTGTATTGCATAGGCGCAAAAAGGACGGGCATACATGTAGATGCCAAAAGCGGCTCTAGTATAGGGCCTTCGGAGAAGAAAACGGTTTTTCCTTCTACTATATCGGTTGCAGAAATTACTAGTTTGGTCTTTAATTGGGAAAAGTCCGTGCAAGGCAAATATTTTTCATAAATATTGATAAACCTTTCCATGTTAAGAAAACCGAACTTGCTCCACGCTGGACGTAAATATCTAAAAAGGTTGGTTTTAACTAAGGTGTCAAAAATTTCTTTAGGAGACATCCCACAGGCGTAAAGTGTCCCTATAATAGCACCGGAACTAACCCCTGATATGAGGGTGGGCTTGACACCTACCTCTTCAAGTGCCTGAATAACCCCTAGGTGAGCAACACCACGTGCTCCCCCACCAGAAAGACCTAGTCCTGTTCTTGTCATTAGAGAATTTCTTTAAGCGAAAATGTCTTATCAGCCCTTACACCTTTTTCTGTAACTTTTAATGTACAGCATTCATGTACCGGGTCGTGTTCGAAAAAAACAATGTAATTGTTTTCTACAGCTATATCTAAAAACGTTTTTTTCTCTTTCAAAGTTTCAAGCGGCCTGACATCATAACTCATTATCCACGGAAGCGGTATATGACCTAATGAAGGTAATAGGTCAGCTACATAGGCCAAAACTTTTCCTTTATAGTGGATAATAGGAAGCATTTGCTGTTCTGTATGTCCATCAACATAAAGAATCTCCATACCTTCCCAAGGAGTTTCCCCTTTCTTCAAAAACTTTAATTGTCCACTTTTCTCTAATGGTTCCAGGTTTTCTTTTAGAAAACTTGCTTTTTCACGGGCATTCGGGTATTTGGCCCAATTCCAATGTGCTTCATTAGACCAATAGGTAGCATTTTTAAACCTAGGCACGATTGAAGTTTTATCTTTATCGTACATGGTAGCACCGCCCACATGGTCAAAGTGGAGATGGGTTAAAAAAACATCCGTTATGTCGTCAGGATGAAAGCCAGCATTGCCTAGGGAGGTTTCTAGTGAATCACCAGAAATATAATAATGGCTAAAAAATTTTTCGTCTTGTTTATCTCCAAGACCAGTATCTATCAGCATAAGCCTGTTGCCCTCTTTAAGAAGAAGGCAACGCATGGCCCATGTACACAAGTTATTTTCGTCTGCCGGGTTAAACCGATTCCACAAAGATTTGGGCACCACACCAAACATGGCACCACCATCAAGTTTAAAGAAACCGGTATTTATGACAAACAGCTCCACTCAATACTATTCTACAAATACTCCCATTGAGCCAAACTTCTCAATACGGTTATTGATTCTTTCTTCAGGGGAAAGAGCGCTTAACTCTTTAATATTATCCAAGACAACTTGCCTCATCTTATGTGACATACCTGCAACATCGGTATGGGCACCACCTAATGGCTCTTTGATAATCCCATCGATAAGGCCGGCTTTCAGCATATCGTTTGCAGTAAGTTTTAAAGCCTCTGCTGCCTGCTCTTTATAGTCCCAACTTCTCCACAAAATAGATGAGCAAGACTCCGGCGAAATAACAGAGTACCATGTATTTTCCAACATAAGCACTTTGTCACCGATAGCAATGCCTAAAGCACCTCCAGAAGCGCCTTCACCAATAATGATGCAAATAACAGGCACCGTCAGCATAAACATCTCTTTCAGGTTTCTGGCAATAGCCTCACCTTGACCGCGTTCTTCAGCTTCCAATCCTGGAAATGCGCCTGGGGTATCAATAAAAGTAACAATGGGGATCTGAAACTTTTCTGCAATCTTCATCAAACGAAGGGCTTTCCTATATCCATCAGGGTTAGCCATACCAAAATTACGCATTTGCCTTTGTTTGGTATTCCTTCCTTTTTGCTGACCGATCAACATCACTGTTTGTCCACCTACTTCACCTATACCGCCAACCATGGCTTTGTCATCTTTGACACACCTATCGCCATGTAACTCAATAAACTTATCAGTGATGTCATAGATATAATCTAAGGTATAAGGGCGGTCAGGATGTCTAGAAAGTTGTACCCTTTGCCAACGGGTCAAATTCTCATAAGTGTCCTTTTTCAAGCTATTTATTTTTTCTTCAAGCGATTTAACTGCACTTTCTACATCTACATTGTTATCTTCAGCAAGCTGCTTCATATCAAACAATTTTGCTTCTAACTCAGCAATTGGTTTTTCGAAATCAAGATATATCATTTTACCAGATTGAATATGCTCTTTCACCACAAATTTATGAATTAAAAATTTTCATAAAATAAAAATCCAATAAATCCTCAAATAAATCTATCGAAAGTAGTAAAAAACACCAGTCTGACCATAACTAACCACATGTTTTGCAAATGGTTAGAAAAATACACAAAAAAAATACTTATTAGTATTTGCAAATAATAAAAAACCCGTCTACTTTTGCAGAGCAATTCGGAACAAAAGTATCCGAAAACAGTTCTAAGAAGTATTTAATAGCTTGATTTAACATGATATCTTGAGTAAAATCAAGAGTCGTATTTCAAGTTGCTAATAAAAAAGTTGGTCCGGTAGTTCAGTTGGTTAGAATACATGCCTGTCACGCATGGGGTCGCGGGTTCGAGTCCCGTCCGGACCGCCAACATCTCGAAAAGAGAAAAATACACTTTCAGAAAACGTCTGATGGTAAAAAATATTCATAAATATTATACTTATTGGTCCGGTAGTTCAGTTGGTTAGAATACATGCCTGTCACGCATGGGGTCGCGGGTTCGAGTCCCGTCCGGACCGCAAAAAGCCTAGCAAAGTTAATTTGTTAGGCTTTTTTGTTTTATCAGTGTTTTCCCCCTCTCCTCCACAAAGCATGGCTTGTAGCTACACACACTTATGACTTTTTCAGCAGGCCATATCTAACATTTTTATAAAATATATTTACTCTATCATTTTAATATATTAGTCACGTTCATGATATTTGCCAAATAACCTAGGTTTTATGGATGCCATTATTCTTGCGGTCATTATAGCAGGAGCTTTAATACTTTTTATCAGCGAAATCATTCGTGTCGATGTAATAGCCCTTCTTATTATGTCTTCACTGGTAGCTACAGGGGTTTTATCACCAGCAGAGGCTATTGAAGGCTTTAGCAATAGGGCAACAGTAACAGTTTTGTTTATGTTTATTTTGAGTGCAGCCTTATTGAAAACAGGTGCGCTCACTCAAGTAGGCGTTTTTTTTGCCCGCATGTTCAAAAAAAACTATACCATTGGCCTTATGACTATGATGTTGTTTATAGCTGGGGTTTCGGCTTTCATTAACAATACGCCTGTCGTTGCTTTATTTATCCCTATATTAATCCAAACCGCCAAAGAAGCTAAAATTTCATCGAGCAAACTGCTGATACCTTTGTCTTTTGCCTCTATTTTTGGAGGCATGTGCACCTTGATAGGTTCATCTACCAATATTTTAGTAGATGGCGTTGCCAGGCAACATGGCGAAGAGGGCTTTACAATGTTTACTTTAGCACCTGCCGGTGTCACTTTACTATTTGCAGGCATGCTCTATATGATGTTTGCCGGCAGAAAGCTTTTACCGGACAGAAAAGATTCTGACAGCAACAACTACCACTTACGGGACTACATTATCGAAATAGAGCTTTTTGAAGACGCCCGCTCGTCCAACAAAAGGATCAGAGAGGCACCTCTTGTGACTGAGTATGAAATGGACATTTTGGAGGTAATACGCGGAGAAGATGTATTCTCCCTCCCGTCTGGAGACTTTATCTTAAAGTCTGGCGACATTTTAAAGGTGAGAAGCAATGTGGAAAGGCTTCAAAAACTAAAAGATAAATTAAAAATCAAACTGCACCCTCCTATCAAAGTAAGCAACTACCATTTTGCTTCAAAAGATACATCCCTGGTTGAACTGATCATCACTTCCAACTCCAGGTTTGAAAGCAAAACGATGCAGGAGGTTAACTTTAGGCAGCGGTACCGGGCTATTCCTTTGGCTATAAAGCATAGAGAGGATATTCTTCACGATCGGCTAATGGATACCAAGCTCAGGGCTGGTGATATTGTACTGGTAGAAATCAAAAACAATAGGCTTGACAAATTAAAAGAGGAAGAGTTTCAGCAAAACCAACCATTCCTGTTGCTGACGGAACATAAAACAAACTCAGTAAACTGGAAAAACTTTTCCATCATTGCTGGCTGTTTACTAGGCATAGTCCTTCTTTCTAGCTTCAATATTATGCATGTTCTAGGAGGCACCTTAATAGCAGCCGCCATTATTGTAATAACAGGATGTATTCCCGTGAAGGAGATTTATGATGTGGTAGACTGGAAGGTAATCGTACTTTTAGCAGGGGCTTTAAGCTTGGGGCTAGCCATGGAAAAAACGGGTCTGTCAACGATAGTTGCAGGTACGGTAGTAGAATCGGTAGGCTTTTTAGGCCCCATTGCCATACTATCCGCCCTCTACCTCCTTACGTCACTGCTCACTGAAATCATGTCCAACAACGCCAGTGCCGCACTGATAGCTCCAATAGCCATTTCAACAGCACACCATTTAGAAATGTCTGCCATGCCTTTTCTAATAGCTGTGACGCTGGCTGCTTCGGCGAGTTTTATGACACCGGTAGGGTATCAAACCAATACCATGATTTATGGGGTGGGTGGTTACAAGTTTTCAGACTTTACCAAAGTTGGCATTGGGCTCAACTTAATGTTTTGGATACTAGCAACCATTGTTATCCCATTGCTCTACAACATGTAAATCTATAAATTAGGGCGCGCTGAAAAACGCCCAAAATATTGATCTGTTTATATTTGCATAAAAAACAAGAGGTATTTGTGCAAGGGTTTTTCGGTTATTTCCTGTTTTTCTGTGTATAGTAAATTCAGAAGCTTTTAACCCAATATTTTTTTGGGGCTAGCCACAAGCGCACAATCTGCTTTATGGCCTTACATTCAAAGTATTCCAATACGTCTTTATGTAAGGCCATGCCTATCTAACACACTTGTGACTTTTTCAGCAGGCCCTAAATTATGCGTAGCCACAAGTCATACCTATGGCTACACATAGTTGTGACTTTTTTAGCCGGTCCTAATCAGCTAATCACTTTTTCAACCAGGTAATTTTATACAAGTCTGTTCTCCTGCTTTGGTGGTTAGTAACCGTACCCTGCGTCCTTAGTTTTTTCAAAAGGTCATAATCCAAGTCCACCACCAATGTGGTTTCTGCATTAGGTGTAGACTCTGCCACTATGGCGTCGTGAGGAAATGAGAAGTCTGAAGGAGAAAAAACAGCAGATTGAGAATACTGAATATCCATATTTTCAACACCTGGCAAATTGCCTACACTTCCAGAGACACAAACATAGCACTCGTTTTCAATAGCCCGGGCTTGTGCACAGTACCTGACACGGAGATAAGAATTTTTGGTATCTGTCCAGTAAGGGACAAAGATTATTTGGACACCTTGCTCTGCAAGCACTCTGGCGAGTTCTGGAAATTCAATATCATAACAGATAAGTATGGCGATTTTGCCAGAATCTGTATCAAATATCTTCAAGTTAGTTCCACCTTGCAGCCCCCAATAACTTTGTTCATCAGGAGTAACATGAAGCTTGTACTGAACGTCCCAAGTACCGTCTCTACGGCAAAGGTATGATACGTTGTATAGTCCATCTTCATCATAAGAAGGCATACTACCTGAAATAATATTAATATTGTAGGACAAAGCGAGGTTAATCATTTCCTCCCTAATTTGCTCAGTATATTCGGCCAAGGCACGCACCGCATCAGAAGCTACCTCCTGATTAAACTCAGCCATAAGAGGTGCGTTGAAAAACTCAGGAAAAATAACAAAGTCGGCTTTATATCCAGAAACTGTATCCACAAAAAACTCAATTTGCTGCATAAGCTCTTCCACAGAATTTACGCGGCGCATTTTCCACTGCACGACTCCTACCCTAACTACAGATTTCTCCCCACCTATCAGCTTTTCACCTTCTTCATAGTAAACATTGATCCACTCTAGCAGTGTAGCATAAGATTTTGATTCTTTGTCATCTGGAAGGTAATTGGTCAAAACCTTTCTAACGTGAAAGTCATTTGCCAACTGAAAAGTTAAGATCGGGTCAAAAACCTCTTTGTTCTTTACTTTTTCTATGTATTGCTTAGGGGTATATTCATGGGCATGCTCTTTATACCCCGGAATTCTCCCTCCTGCAATGATAGCACGTAAATTCAAGTTTTCACACAACTCTTTTCGTGCATCATACAGCCTCCTGCCAAGACGCATACCTTGGTAGGCAGGATGCACAAACACATCTATACCATACAAAGTATCGCCTTCTGGGTCATGGTTTTTCAAGGTACCATTGGCCGTAATTTCTTTATATGTATGCTTATCTCCATAGTCAGCATAATTGACAATAAGACTAAAGGCTGCCGCTACCAGCTTCCCATTGTCTTCAATACAAATCTGACCTTCTGGAAAGTATTTTAATTGAGATTTCAACTCTCTTTTAGTCCATGCTCCGCCTGCATTGGAATATACCACTTCCATGATCTCTCGTATTTGATCATAATCATCAATAGTAATATTGCGGAGATGTAATTTGTGTTCTGACTCTTTCTGCTTACTCATTTACTGTGTATAAAAATCTAACTAAACAAATATTAAAAGTTGGGAATAGCAACTCAAACCATTACTACCCTTGTTCAGGCTTAACGTCTTCTATATACGCCCTCAAAACCTCTGCCACGCCCCATGCTTGGGCAATACAGCCTTTTGGTTGATAAGGATATTCGCCATCAAAAATCTCAGAAACATTGCCTACGCCAGCATCAGAAAGGTGTGCAGCAAAAACCTTTAGCAAGTCCTTAACATATTCTTTGCCTTCTTCCCCTTGCAACCTGACCTTAGCGGTCATATAAGGCCCCAATAGCCATGACCACACTGTCCCCTGATGGTAGGCGCCATCTCTAGCAAGCAAATCACCTGTGTATAACCCTTTGTATTGTATATCTTCTGGCGAAAGACTTCTCAACCCAAGAGGGGTAAGCAAATGTTCTTCAACAATTGTCAATATCTGGTTGGCATGGTCGTCTTCTAACAAAGTATATGGAAGACTAAAAGCAAAAATTTGGTTAGGCCTTAAAGATTTGTCTTTTTCTTCACCATTTACATAATCATATAAATAGGGTATTTCGTCTGACACAAACGTATCAAGAAAAGCATTTTTAACTTTATGAGCCTTCTCTTCAAAGACCTTAGCCTCTTCATACTCCCCGTTCCCTAAAGTCAACTCTTCCAAGATCTTTAGTGCATTGTACCAAAGTGCGTTTATTTCCACAGCCTTACCAATACGAGGCGTAACTACCCATCCCCCGATTTTTGCATCCATCCAAGTCAATTGCACGCCGTCTTCGCCAGCATAAAGAAGACCGTCTTTATCTACATAAATGTTATATCTTGTTCCGTTTTCATGATACTGTACAACATCTTTTAATACAGGCAGAAGGTCATTATAAACAAAGTCTTTGTCACCAGTATAGTCAAGGTACTTTTTAATGGCCACAAAAAACCACAACGTGGCATCAACAGTGTTATACTCCGGCTCTTCTCCTGAGTCAGGAAACCTGTTTGGGATCATGCCCTTGTTTACGAACGAAGCAAAAGCTTTCAATATCTTTTTAGCGTCATCATGCCGCCCTGTTACGAGACATAAGCCTGGTAAAGAAATCATAGTATCGCGCCCCCAGTCAGAGAACCAATGATAACCAGCCATAATGGTCATTAAATCAGTCCCTCTTTTAACAAGGAATTGATCTGCTGCAAGTGCTAAGGTATCAGCCAAACTGTCTCGTACTGGCATCTTATCAAGCAGCCCCAACCTTCTTTTCTTTTCTTTTTCAATAAGCTCAAAACCGTCTAAACCTTGGGGTTCTTCTGTAGAAATAATAATGCAAAACTTATCTTTCCCATCTGTTTTATACAGAAAATTCCCATAACTGAAGAGGTCTTCATTATACTGCATCCCCCTATCCTTTTCCTGGCTATACTCAAAATCTACCAACCACCTGGGATCAAATCGGAAATAAGCATTTTTAAGTTGAACATAGGTTGGAGGGCACCCCTGGTACCCTTTCATCATTAAGGTATCATTGCCCACTACAGGGTGTTTGTCAATATGGTCGTTGGCGCGAACCAAGCTGTGGTAATCACGACAAGCTACATAAGGCTTAAGGTCAAATTCTAGATCTTTAGGGGCATTGTGCAGTTCATAAGTAACAACAGCCGTATTTGTTCCATATATGAAAGCTATTGTTTTCTTTATTTCAAAATTATCTATGCGATAATAGAACTCTGGGAAAATATCTTTTTTGAACTTATATAAGTACTGCGTCCCTTCGTCACAAAGTTTACCCGAAAAAAGATTGACATTCAAATCATACTTCTTCCCACCAAAGGAAATAAACTCATCTATTTTAGACAGCAATACTGTTCTTTCAACCGGAGGCTTGGTCGCTACTGTAAAAAGGCCATGATAACTCCTGGTATTGTTTAATGTAATAGAGCTGCTCATGAAGCCACCCAAACCATTAGTTTCTAGCCATTCTATTAAGGAGGATTTCTCGAAATCCTGAATTACATGCTTATCTATTTCAATTGTCATCTCAAAAAAACTATCGTAAAAAAACGTATCTAAAAAAACCACTTCATCTATACGTACGAAATGGTTTTAATGCTGTGAAAATAGGTATTTTTTTAACAATAATAAGTTTATTTATACCATCTTCTGTGCAAAGCTTTTATATCATCTACAAGGTTTTGCTGTAGAGGCAAGTACTGTTCCGAGTACATAATAAAGTCATCTAAGTGACTCAAAGAGCTAGTTCCGCCGATAATAGTTTTACATTTAGGCTGAGTAAGTAAAAAACGAACACTTAACTCCAAGAGGTTTTTGCAATCAGACTTATCTAATACTTTAGTCACTTCTTTCTGGTCATAAGTAACTGTATGCGTACAGGTAACATCATCTCTCATATTGGTTACATAGGGCTCTGGGAACAAACTACCAATTGGGCGGAGCGCAAAAATGCTGGCCTCTTCATATTGCTCAATTTCATCAAAAAGCAAATTGTCAACCTGCCGCTCTACAAGGTTATAATAAAAGACAAAATTTTTAAACAACCTCTTCCTAACTGCATAGACGCCACTTTCTGCAAAAGAAGAAAAAACCTCCATAGCAGCCTCACGAATCAAGCCTTCTCTTTGCAGATCATTGAACTTTTCAGCCACAGGCCCATTTTGTTCAAAGTCCAATACAAATGGGGATTTATCTTCCCTTTCGGTATAAAGCTGTGCAACATTAATAAATTTCAGATTTAGGACTTTAAGAGCTTCATAAACGTCCTGTTCCATAATTTCAGGGTCGTCGGCACGAATGCGCACAATACATCCAGGAATATCGCCTCCCAACCCAGCGAACACCTCTCCTAGCACTTGGAAAGACCGACCCTCCTGAAAGTCTCTGGAAGCATGAATCCACAAGTCATGTTCCAAGGCCGTTTCTATGAGGTTATGGTCATTTGCAGGATTGCTCAACGGCTTGCCCACAGACAATGTTCCGAATGTATAATTTTTAATATTTCCATCCATACTATCTCCATTTCCCAATTGATAAATCCTAAAACACAAACCATTGCAACTTAAATCACAAGACGCTTATATCTATAACAAAAATCTTGTACAGTTTATCCGCAAACGGCGTTAACTACTATCTTAAACTTATAGGATAGTCTATTGTTGGAGTATTTTTAAGCTTTATGGAAAAGAGGGTTAGAAAAACTATGCGAGAACAACAAGACACAAAGAAAATGTCCTAAAAAAACTAGGTTTCACTCAAGACTAAGATTATGAGCTCTTCTAAATTAAAATCAAAAGCCAGCTAAGTTATTATCTGAAGTAGGTTTTAAAAAGCTAAGGAATATGTCCGGCCCTATCGCCAGAATACCAAAAACGGTCTGTAAGTTCCAGCAAAGCTTCATGCGAGATCGTCTCAAACTCCTCTGTATAAATTTTTATATGGTCTGCTTTAAAAAACAAGCTTCCTCCAGTAAAACCATTCAAACAGTTCCCATATATTTTAATGTATCCATCTTCTTCAATCTCTACACTTAATATATCAGGTTTCACCCTGGCGATTTCTTTCATAGAAGTCAAAACAATGCTTTCATCGTCCCAAGGTATAAAATAAATATCCTGGACATTTTTTAAGGTTCCATAAAAGTTTTTAAAACAAGGGTCAATAATATTGGCAAGATATGAACATTCGATCTTGAAGTTTATATCATTATGGTGCACAGAAAGCTCTTCAAATATACCTTCCATAAAAATTGCAAGCACGTCGCGAATGACTTCAGATTTCATATCATAAAAATTGTTTTTAATATTAATCCAAATTGCGAAAAATTGTTATCAAAACCGTATACTTTTTACACAACCCAATATCCATTATAGGAGTATATAAATAAGTAGTTGCGAGGATTTATAGCTGCATAAACCTGAAATAAACAATAGAACTTTCTAATACGTGACGAAACTATCGCATAATTCAGGATAATGAAATTGCCCAAAACTTAGTCTTTTACATCACTACCACCATTACACACTAGTAATCAAAGACATAGTTTTACAGGTTTCATATTTTCTAAAAAATGCTATATTTGCAATAGCTAACTATTCTCATCAAAGCAAAACTATTCTACAGTTTTAGGGTTATTAGCAAGATTAATAACCTAGTAGTTTATTAATAATTTTTACCCGATTTATTATTTTTCTTGAATATGTCAAAAACCATAATTGTTTCAAACCGATTACCTCTGAGTATTCAGAAAAAAGGCGACAAGCTGATTTATGCAACAAGTGCGGGAGGTCTTGCAACTGGTTTGGGTTCTATTTATAAAGAAGGAGATAATGTATGGATTGGATGGCCAGGCATATATTTAAACAAAACCGAAGAAAAAGAGGAGGTACGCAAGGAGTTGGCCAAAGAAAGCATGGCACCTGTTTACCTTACCAAAAACGATATTGAAAAGTTTTATGAAGGTTTTAGCAACAGTACATTATGGCCTCTTTTTCACTATTTCCCATCTTATACTATTTTCAGTGACGATTATTGGGATACCTATAAAAAAGTCAATATTCTTTTCTGCAACGAGGTACTGAAGTATGCCAATGACGATGATGTGATATGGATACACGACTATCAGTTGCTGTTATTGCCTAACCTTATCAGAGAACAGCTCCCCAATGCAACTATTGGCTTTTTTAACCATATACCGTTTCCTTCTTACGAAATTTTCAGGGCACTACCTTGGAGAAAAGAACTTTTGCGCGGAATGATTGGCGCTGACCTTCTTGGGTTCCATACCTATGATGATGTTAGGCACTTTTTAAGTTCTGTAAACCGAATTATAGGGATAGACAATAAAATGGGGCAACTCAGGGTCAACGACCGGGTGTGCCAAGTCGACTCTTTTTCTATGGGTATAGATTATGAAAAGTTTGCCAAAGCTGCAGAATCTGAGGAGTCCATAATAGAAGTAGAAAACTATAGAAAGATCTTAGGCGATAAAAAACTGATTATTTCTATAGACCGCTTGGACTATTCAAAAGGAATTCCTGAGCGCTTAAAAGCTATTGACTTATTTTTTGAGAAATACCCTGAGTACAGAGGAAAAATATCATTTCTAAAGGTAATTGTTCCGTCAAGAGACAAGGTAGATCTTTATAAAAAATTAAAAATAGAAATTGATGAACTGGTAGGGCGAATCAATGGAAAATATGGTCGGATCAACTGGCTACCTATCCACTATTTTTACCGCTCATTCCCTTTCCACACCCTATGTGCATTCTATAACATGTCTGACATTGCACTTGTAACACCATTGAGGGACGGAATGAACCTGGTGTGCAAAGAGTACATTGCCAGTAAAACTGACAAAACCGGGGTTTTAATACTCAGTGAAATGGCTGGGGCTGCCAGGGAGCTTTCCGAAGCTTTGATCATCAACCCTAATGACATTCAGGAAATGGCTGACACCATTCACAAAGCCCTAAAAATGCCGAAGGAAGAGCAAATAAGAAGAAATGACGATTTGCAGCACATCATAGAACGGTATGATATCCATAACTGGGTACAACTATTCATGAAAAGCTTAAGAACGGTAAAAGAGAAACAAAAAGAGATGTCGGTAAAAAGACTTACCGCAGACAAGCAAAAGAACCTCATAGACCATTACATAAGCGCCGATAAACGTATTTTGTTGCTCGACTATGACGGAACGCTAATGCCATTTAGCTCTAACCCTGAAAAAGTAAAGCCAGATGAGGAAATCAAGGCCCTCCTAAAGCGACTGTCTGAGGATGAGAAAAATAAAATCGTTATCGTCAGTGGCCGCAACAAGGATACGCTAGAAAAGTGGTTAGGAGACCTAAATGTAGACATGATCGCAGAGCATGGTGTTTGGCTGAAGGAGAACAGGATGTACTGGAGTTTGTTTGACTACATTACTGACGAATGGAAGCATGAAATACGTCCTATACTAGAACTATATGTCGACAGAACCCCAGGTACTTTTATTGAAGAAAAAGATTACTCGCTAGTTTGGCATTACCGTAAAGCTGACAACACTTTAGGTGAACTAAGGTCTAGGGAACTGGTAAATCACCTTCAATATATAACGACCAATATGCCTATAAGAATCCTCGAAGGCAACAAAGTCATTGAAATCAAGAACGCAAGCATCAATAAAGGCAAAGCGGCCGTACGTTGGCTGCAAGAAGGACACGACTTCATATTTGCAGCAGGCGACGACTGGACGGACGAAGATACTTTTGAAGCAATGCCGGAGTCTTCATTTACACTGAAAGTTGGATTCAGCCCTACCGTGGCAAGAAACAATATTGCCTCTCACCATGAAATGAGAGACTTATTTAAAGAAATGATTATCGCAGGTGATAGTGTGCCTAAGGAGAATGAGGTAGAAGAACAATAGAAGATAAGAGCATGTTAATGAACCTGCTGAAAAACCACAAGTGTGTGTGTAGCCACAAGCCAAGTTTTGTTTTTACACATACTTGTGGTCTTATTTAAAGATTTAAGACTTCAAAAAGTTAGGCATAGCTTGTGACTTTTACTGCTCAAATTACAG